>NZ_JACIUZ010000025.1 GCF_014145505.1 Limosilactobacillus fastidiosus | reverse complement strand
TTGTACAATCAATTCACCACAAAAATCATGTAAAGAAGGTTATACAGATGTCCCTAAATAATTCTATCCTAAATCTCCTCGGAATTGAAGACCGAAACATTAAAGTTCTTAATGTTGAAACAACCTCGAAAAACAATGAGCAGCTTAAAGTAATCCATGCTTCCTTATCTTATCCGGTGGCGCGCTGTAAAAATTGTGGATTTGAAACTGTGGTCAAAAATGGCTTTCGCAAAACTCATCTTCGCTTAGCGAGTCTTAATGGCATGCGGTATGAAATGATCCTGGCTAAGCAACGTTATTACTGTTCCAATTGCCAAACAACCTTCGGTGCGACAACAGATTTAACTAAGCCCAATCAGACCCTTACTCGAAAACTCAAAAGTCAAATTATGCTATTTGTTCATGAAGGTATGAATGGCGAGCTAATCGCTCGCCTTTGTCATTGCTCGCCCAGCAGTGTTCGGCGGACGACTATCGAACGCGTTAAACCGCATTATCGGATGGCCGTTCTTCCTAAACACCTCTGCTTTGATGAGTTTCGTTCAACTAAGTCCATCATGTCATTTATTTGTTGTGACAGTGAAAGTCACCAACTAGTGGTTAAACTTCACAATCGGCTTTCACCATCGATTATTGATTACTTTGAAAATCGTTATAGTCAAGCCGAACGAGCTCGGGTAGAATCGGTCGTTATCGACCTCAATGCACAATACCAGAGCTTTATTTACCGTCTATTTCCGAATGCCCAAATCATTATTGATCGTTTTCATATTGTCCAATTGGCCGGTCGAGCTTTAGATAACTGTCGACTTAATATTCTTAAGTTCTTAGATAAACACAGTCGTGAATATAAGATTATGAAAAACCAATGGCGCTTATTTCATCTTAAGCAGACCGAACTTCACCCCGAAAAGCCTGTTTATCTCCGGGGGATAAATGAATATATGACGAAACAAAACGCTGTTGACTTAATCACCAGTAAATTCACTGACTTTAAGGTCGTTTACCAAACATATCAAGCAATTACTCAAGCCCTTCAGGAGCGTGATCCCAAACTTCTTCAAGCGGTTTTACAAAATTACCAGACTACTAATACTGAAATGGATACTACGATCAGAACCTTTAGGAAGAACCAACAAGCAGTAATTAACAGCACCAAGTATGAATTTTCGAACGGTCCATTAGAAGGAATTAATCGGAAAATTAAAACTCTTAAACGAACCTGTTATGGGTTTGCCAATCAAAACTTTTTCTTTTTAAGAATTGATTGTCTATTTGCATAAAAAATACCACCCACATTTCTGTGAGTGGCATCGATATCCATCAATACCAGTTGACGGATACCCTTCTTTTTGAGTTGCTGAATTGTGAGAGGCAGGAAGAGAAAGACATTTTAAAGCATGCTCTTTGGCATCTTCGTAGCTAAGTAGAGAGGATCATTAAAAAAGTTAAATGAAAATAGGGTAGTTTAATTTTCCTGTTAGTTTTCACTATTAATACCGCGGATAATTTCGTCAATTGTCCACATCCAAACAGCATGCCCTAGAATTTCAGAAATATGTTCTTCCAATGGTTGATCTTTTGCTGCGGGAACGGTTCCTAAAGCGGGCATTAATTCAACATGGAACGCATTCCAAACGGCAATCCCAAATGGGACTCCATGACCGAATTTAAGCCATGGTAAAAGTTGACCGGCAAGACTATATGTAACTCCAAATCCAGTTGAAAAACCGAAGTGAACTAAATAACTTACCCATGGTAATTGATGACCGGAGTAGGTGTACGTTGAATGGGTTATCTTCGCGGGAATCCCTAACTGTTGAAGAAGCTTTTGTGGTGGATTAGTTTGATCTCTTTCCGGTGTCCGGGGTGGTAAAATATTTTCCCAGCCGAGCTTAACAAGCCCACCTATTATCCCACCGGCAACACCAGCTGCAATAGTAACTGGCCAATTAATTTTTTGCTTCATAATCAAAGACCTCCTTAAATTAAATGACGTTGTTGAGCATATTCTAACTCTTTGCCATGTAAAACAAAATCAATTGAGGCTAATTCATTAAACGATCTACAGCCAAGGAGAGCAAGAAGTCGAGGAAGAGTAACCTGCCAATTATTGATCTCCTTATCAAGGGCGTCGAAGCCGTCACGAATAAGGTGATTAAGAAAGTATCCAGCTACCCCAACGGCATTTGCACCAAGAATTCCTGCTTTAACGACGTCGAGTGGTGAGCAGATACCACCGGAGGCAATAATTTGGGTAGTTTTTTTACGTACTTTACGAGCCTCAAGTAATGATTCTAATGTTGTTTGTCCCCAATCATTGAGAAAATCGAAATTAGTAAGATGATTTCGATGATCTTCAATTACCGCGAAATTGGTACCGCCGCGACCGCTAATATTAATTAACTGGACGCCGATTGATTGGAGCTGATTAATTGTTGTAGCATCCATTCCAAAACCAACCTCTTTTACAATTATTGGGACATCGAGATGGTTAATCAATGATTCAATGTTTGCTAGCCAGTGAAAATCACGATCACCGTCACTCATAATTAGTTCCTGAGTAGTATTAATATGGAGCTCTAAGGCGTTAGCGTTTAGTAATTCAATAACAGCCTTTGCTTGTTCTAAGCTTGCCTTAGCACTTAAATTAGCAATGATAATGCCATCAGGATTTGTTTCTCGAACTACGGAGAAACTTTTCTTTGCAGCTTGATCATGAAAAGTAATGCTAGCTGAACCAATAGCCATTGCAAGTCGGTACTTTTTGGCCAGAATTGCTAGTTTCTGATTAACCTTATATGCATTCTGACTACCACCAGTCATTGCCTCGATAAAGAAGGGGGAGGTGAATTTTAGTTTCCCACAACTTGTGGCTGCTGTTACCTCTTTTAGAGAAATTTCTGGTAAACTATGATGGATGATCTGCATATTATCGAGTGAATTAGTATGAACCTGAGTGTAGAGTTTAGTTGCCAACGAAAGGTGTTCATTCTTACGTTGGGCATGATTTGATTCCATAACTGTTCTCCTTAGAATCGTCAAATGATGACAAATTATTTAATTCCATTATAAAGTAAAAGAGTGTGATTTTAGATCGATTGATCGATTATCATACTCTTTTAGTATTTATTGTTCTTTTTAATAAGGTGATGTTTAATTTCACCCTTAATATTTTCAATAAAGTGAACAGAAAGGGGTAACTGTTCAATCTTATTGGCTGTCCATTCTGTTAATACTTGTTTAAAATTGCTATTTCGATCAATCGCGACAATTCCACAATCGCCACCACCGGCACCTGATGTTTTGGCCGCACCACCAAAATCTTCAGCTATTTGACAAAGCTTGTTAAGAATTGGTGTTTCAATGTGGACCCCGGAATTAATTCCTAATTGTTTTAGTAATTCTCGATTATAACGGATTTCATTTTTAATTGCCTCTAAGTCGGCATTATGAAAACCGTCAACCATTCTTTGAATACAGTGCTTACTTTCTTCTAGAAATTGATGATATTCCTTTTGCTGGCGAGCCTTAAATAGTGAGATTTTATCTACCAATTGTGAAGTAGAGGCGGGTTTACCGGTCCAGCCGATAAGGAGTTGGAGGTTGCTTGGTGCCTTTAATGACTCAATTTTTAAATCGGGCCAAGGAAGCTCAATAAGGGTTCGTAAATCAAGATACTTTCTCTGTTGAGCAAGCCATTGGCGATCGAATGAATGATAAGCGATCCAACCACCGTAGACGGAAGCAGCAACATCGCCCAGTGAACCGTTTCCTTGAACTTCGAAGTGGGCAATGGCAGCTAACTTAAAAATCTCATCTTTAGTTACTGGAAGGTTATAAAAACGACAGAGGGCCTTAACGGTTGCAACAGTAACGGCAGCCGAGGAACCAAGTCCATACTTCTTTCCAGATTCACTATCAAGTTGACTATCAATATGAAGATCAAAAATTCGTAATTCACGAGCGAAAGCACGTGCATATTCTTCCGTTACCTTGATAGCAGATAGAATATACGAAAATGGATTGTCACGGTTATCGACAACCATTTGTTCGCCAAGGCGGTGCCATTGTAAAGCGTTCTTATGATATTGACGACTGATAATTCGACCAACTTCCGCTTCACTTTCTTCAATTGAACAGGTAACAAATTGATCCAACGCTACTAATATCGCTGGATAACCATTTTCAACAACAGCATATTCACCGGCAATATAAAGTTTGCCCGGTGCTTTTTCAGTAATCAATCTTACATAACCTCTCAATCAAATCCTATTTATTAATAATTTTTACCCCTGGTCCAGGTTTTGACACAATAAGCTTTTCTTGACCAAAAAGTTTCCCCAAGTAGTCAATGATTTTTGAACGATTTTTTCGGTTATAAATTACCTTTACGTTCGGACCAGCATCCATAGTATAGTAACAACTAATTCCTTGAGAACGCAAGTCATTGATCGCTTGAATTGCCCGGATAGTTTCACCGTTAAAGTATGTATATCCGGGATCAGCAGAAAGGGTAAGTGCGTGCATTCGTAGGGCATTTTCCTCAGCGATATGACCAATTTGGTCGATGTCCTGATTACTAATAGCTCTTTTCATTGCCAACATATCATGAGCAACTACTTTATGCCATGCAGGATAATAGGGCGATGTTTCAACACTTGATTGCATTCCTTGCCGACTTGAAACTTTCTTTTTGGAAGTATTAAGGAGGAGGGCAATCATTTCAATTCCAAAATCAACTTTTTCCATAATTGGTTCCGCAAAGGAAGTGAGATCATCCGTTCCCCGATGCCACTCAACAAGACCCCCGTAAATGGATCGCGTGGCCGAACCAGAACCTTGGCGGGCTAAACGAGAAAGGTCACGGCGATTAAGGTCTAATCCAGCGGCTTTACTGGCGGCAGTTGCCAGTGCTGCAAATGCTGAAGCAGAAGATGCTAATCCGGCTGAAACGGGAACGTGGTTAGTAGAAATAACATTAGCATAGCGTTTTTCCCCACTCATTTTTCTGATAATGTTAAGGAAGTTTATGACTTTGTTAGCTGCATGACCAGTAACTACACGATCATCAATTTCAATGTGATCCGCAGCTAGGTCATCCCTAAACTCGACACTGGTGTCAGCATAAAATTCGTTTAAGGTCAATGAAAGACTATCCGTTTGCGGAAGAATCAAGTTCTGATCCTTTTTCCCCCAATATTTAACTAATGCGATGTTAGTATGTGCACGCGCCGTAATCATTAATTACTTTCCTCCGTATCCCCAAGTGGTTGTAGCCATACTCGTTGAGCACCATTATCTTTTAAAATGCTTGCTAATTTTCGGGCACCAAGAGCAGTCTTAGTAATTGCAAACATACAGCCACCGCGGCCACCACCTGTTAGTTTGGCTCCTAATGCGCCATTATGATTAGCAGTAACGATTAAACGCTCAAGATGTGGTTCACTTACTTTCAATGCCCTCAAATCAAATTGGGCACTATTTAAGGCAATTCCTAAATTTGTACTGTCGTCGTTTTTTAGATAATCTCTTGTTAAATTAACCAATTTACCGAGGTGGTTAATATGAGCTTGCGCGTCATTGTGATTAGTCCTTAATTCATTTTTAACAGCGGCAATTGCTTCTTTAGTTGCCCCCTTAATTCCTGTATCAGCGATTACCATAGTCGCGTGGAGGTTCATTTTGAAGTCGTTGCGTTCTTTTCCCTTAATAAAATAGAGTGGGGAGGTGGAACTGACGGTGGCAGCATCTAATCCGGAAGGACTGCGGTGAGTCACTTCTTCTTCAATGTCAGCAAGCTGTAACAGTAATTCACGGTTTAAATGTTCTTCATACAAATCAAAAAAGGCCCGAACGATTGCGACCGCTGTGGCTGCAGATGATCCCATACCTCGTTCTGCCGGTAATTGGCTTTTAATTGTTATTACCCATTGATCGCTATCACCATTAAAACGATGCATTAGTGAAGTAATCAATCGTTGAACTCCTGCCATTTTTTTCGGTAATTTGTTTAATGGTCCTGTAAAATAACGGCTTTTAATTTGGTGCCCTCCTTTATCAACGCGATCAATTGTTACCGTTAGTGTAATATCAGGGAGGGGGAGGGCAATTGCTGGCTCACCGTAGACAACGCTATGCTCACCCATTAGGATTATTTTGGCATGACTGTGACCGATTCCTTGTTCTTTCACATCAAAACCTACTTTCTTCGTAAAATACCATTATTAATAATAGCGTAAATTTATTGATTTGCCAAAGGACTGCGGCAATTGTTACTATAATTTAAAAAACGAATGGTGTATCATAGTAACAGAACTTTGATCGAATAATAATGAAACATGGTGATATTTTGTCAACAACGATAAAACGCCGGCAAAAAGGGAAAAAGAGTCGCGGCCCAATATACTCAGTCGTTGATTTGGAAACAACCGGGACAAGCGTTAATCATGGCGACCGAATTATCCAGATTGGTTGCGTCCTTGTTCAAGATGACGAAATCATTAATCATTTTGAAACTAAAATTAATCCGCAGACAACCATTCCACGCCAGATTACCCAATTAACGGGAATCAAGAATAGTGATGTCCGACATGCCCCACTTTTTGATGATGTTGCCGGAACACTATATAGTCTTCTAAGTGGCACGATTTTTGTTGCCCATAATGTTAATTTTGATTTTCCATTTTTGAATGCTGAATTAGAACGGGCCGGATATCCTTCCTTATCGAGTGAAGCGATTGACACGGTAACTTTGAGTCAAATTCTTATGCCTACTGCAAAGAGCTACCGTTTGCGAGATCTGACTAATTCATTATCTATTGAGCACGATCATCCTCATAGTGCAGTTTCAGATGCTGAGGCTACCGCCCACTTATTAGTTAACCTTGCAAAACGACTACGAGAATTACCAACTTTAACTCTGGAAAAGCTTGTTGAACTCAAATTAAATTTACCACAGCAAACAACGATGATCCTCAATAAGGAGCTAGAGCGACGGGTAACAAGTCCGTTGCCATTATCTGACAATTTATATGTTAGTCATGGAATCGTTCTTCATAAAGTTCGTCCTGCAACGAGTCAAGGTAAAATCGTGAATGTTCGTTATCCATCAACTAAACGGGCTAAGCTAAAATTGTATGGAGAAATGTTGGAATTTCGGTCGGCTCAGTCGAAGATGATGAACAGTATTTATAATAATTATACTCATGATGAACCTAAGTCAATGATTGTTGAAGCTGGTACCGGAACCGGAAAAACACTTGGTTACCTTCTTCCGTTAGCTTATGCGGCATACCCTAATAAAAAAATTGTTGTAAGTACTGCTACTAATCTCTTGCAGCAACAAATCGCTCAGCAAACAATGAAACAGCTAAATGCTCTCCTTCCTTTTGAATTAAACGGGGTCGTAGTGAAGGGGAATTCTCATTACCTTGATCTTGCTAAATTTGTCCATTCACTAAGTATCATTGAAGATTCTGACTATGTTCAGTTGATCAAGGCAAAGATTCTTGTATGGTTGTTAGGGACGACTACCGGTGATCTAGATGAACTTAATTTAAATGCTCAACGCTCACCTTATTTTGCTGAAATCCGTCATCAAGGGGTAAAAACCCTGCGTGAGGATAATGAGTTTTATAAGGATGACTTCTTAATTCGTCGGCAAAAACAATTGCATACGGCAAATGTAATTATTACTAATCATTCCTACTTAGTTGATCATGCTCAAGAGTTAGGTGATGGTACTCGCCGACCTTATTTAGTAGTTGACGAAGCTCAGCATTTAAGTGAAAGTATTCTTCGTCGTTCGCGTCAGACTCTTGATTTCCAAAGTATCCGAACTGCAATCCACGTTTTGGAGAATTTGGTTAGTAATAATCAAGAACGTAATCTGGCAAATATTTTTGAAGAGGATGCTCTTGGCTCATATAATGTTGAATTATTAAAGGGTGATTTACGCGCCTTGAATGAGGCCAATGATGCTTTTCAACAAGCGTTATACCGTCAATTTATGCTTAATATCCAAGGTAACCCTAATGAATTAATTGAGCGACCATTAGATAACGAACAACTCTTATCATTATTAACGCCAACTAGTAAGCCGATAATGCAATTGGAACAGGCCTTAGCAAGCGTCCAACTTCACTTTGTAGCGTTGCGACATCTTTTTGAACAGCAGGCAGATCGGTGGCTCTTTAGTGATCGATATTTAATGAGTCAGTTTCAAAGTCAATGGGTTGTCCTTGCTGATGCTGATAATAAGCTTCATCAGTTTATTGAGACTCTTGAAGAACGGGGGAGTTCAGCTGCTTTTTGGCTTACTGTTCAGCAATCTTCTGAACATAGCTCAATGAAGCTAAGTGGTGGTCTTTTGGCTGTTAACCACTTTTTAACGGAAAACGTTTATCCATACTTTGCTCAACCATTATTCGTTGGCGCGACCCTCTTCACTTCAAGTCGTTCGAATTACTTGTACGAACAATTAGATTTAGAAAGATCACGAACACTTCAAAAGCGGTTTGCTTCGCCATTTAACTATGCAGAAAGGGCAAAACTATTGATTGCTAAGGATGCGCCTGCCCCTAACCGCACCAATAATGAAGAATATATTCATTATCTTGCCCAGACTATTTACGATTTATGCAAAGATAACGAATGTCAAACGATGATTCTTTTTAATTCACTGGTAACGATTGAACAGGTTTACAGTCAACTTAAAGAAACGGACCTATTTGATCAACGCGATATTTTGGCCCAGGGAATTACCGGTCGCCGAGAAAAACTTTTAAAACAGTTTGCAAGTGGAACAAGTTCAATCTTACTTGGTGCGTCTAGTTTTTGGGAAGGAATTGATTTACCTAAAAACGCGTTAGAATTATTGATTGTTACTCGTTTACCGTTTGATTCACCAGATGAGATTATGAATCGGGCTTATAATGACCTGCTGAAACGTGAAGGTAAAAATCCTTTCTATCATTCTTCACTTCCTAAAGCAACAATGAAACTTCAACAAGGAGTCGGTCGCTTATTGCGGACCCCTGAAGACTTTGGAGTGGGAGTAATTCTTGATTCACGGATTAGTACTCGGCGATACGGATATTCAATGTTGAAGAATCTTCCTAAAGAATTGCCAGTAGAGGAATTATCAACGGCTAAAGTAGTGGAAATTACCAAAATTTTTTTAAAAAAGCAGCGGACAAATAACGAAAGCTAGAAATTTCTGGTATAATTTTTAAGATTAATGAATTTAAAGAGGGGAAGTTACATGCAAAGTCGTCGTGAGGTCCAGCGTGACAGACAAAATCGTTCTACTGGACAAACGATTCGTAATCTTTTAATTGTCATTGTGGCAATTATCGTTATTATGGGGATCTTTTACCTCATTAGTAATCAGCCACGTTCGGCAGCCAGACGACAAACAGTTTCTATTGCAAAAAAGTATGCTCACCTTAAAGATCCAGAGAGCTTCTATATTTACAATCGTGAAAGTACTTATTACACTATTGCGGGGAAGAATGATAAAGATCAACCGATACTGGTAATTGTTCCTCAGCACGGTGGTAACGTTCGGGTGTTGAAACAAAATAGTGGCCTAACAGCACAGCAAGTAATTCAACAAGTTCGTCAAAAGTATAATCCACAAAAGGTTTTAAAAGTGGCGCCTGGTGTTTTTAATGATAAGGTAGTCTGGGAAGTTACTTACCGTAATCAAAAGGGCCAATTATGTTATGAATTAGTTAACTTTAAGACAGGTAAAGTTATTCAATCAATTAATAATCTGTAATTTATAAAGATAGGGGGACGATCTTTGATCGCTACACCCTTATCTTTTTTGGTTAAATTTATTAAGGGGGTTCATAATGACTGAAAATAATCCATTAGTTCAATACCTTAATGCTGGGGAGACAACTATTAGTAATATTCTTCTTCATCATTATCATGAATTGGGGATGTCAACAGCTCAGTTAGTTGTCTACCTTGAATTTAAATCTTACCTTGATCGGGGAATTATTGATCCTGATATTCGTCAAATTGCTCGCCATCTTCAAACGGATGAAAATCAAGTTTTTGATCTTTTACATCAAATGATGAGTAATAAGCTGGTTGTCCAACAGATGCGAAAATTAGCTGATGGGAAGGAAGATGCCTTTTGGGATTTTACCCCACTAATTAATAAGATCGGTGCCTTTAATGAACAAGAGGCGGTTGAAAAGGTTGAAACTAAAATTAGTAATCAACGAAAGATGACGTTTAATAAGATTGAAGCTGAAGTCGGGCGGCCATTATCGCCAATGGAAATGCAGATCGTTAATGATTGGATTGATCGTGATCATTATTCAGGATCAATTATTGATTTAGCGTTAAGGCAAGCGGTAATGAACAATGCTTTAAGTCTTCAGTATATGGACCGGATCTTAAGAAATTGGTCCAGGCAGGGACTAAAATCGGTTCATGATATTCAGGAACATGAGCGTCGATTTGAAGAACGAAAATCGCAAAACAATTATTCACATCAAGAACCAAGAGAAATTCAGGGGCCTAAAATTCCAATTTTTAATTTGAATACCCAACAAAAGAATAAATAATTTAAGAGGAAGAAGGGTACTTTATGATGAAGAAAACAAGTAATCCAATAGTAAAGGGGATTATCATTGCAGCAACTGCATCAATAATGTGGGGGATTTCGGGGACCACTCTCCAGCTAATATCTCAGAACCTAGCAATCCCAGCGACGTGGATGCTTTCTATTCGAACGTTTGCTGCTGGAATTATTTTGCTTGTAATCAGTGGCTTTATGTATGGAAAAAAGACTTTTAATGTTTTTCAACGTCGTGATACTGCAATTTCTGTCATTACCTATGCAATCTTTGGATTAATGGCTAACCTCTTGACTTTCTACTATTCTATTCAAACTGGGAATGCTTCCGCGTCAACTATCTTGCAGTACCTTTCGCCACTTTTTATTGTTCTTGGGGGAGTTATCTTTAAGCATCGTCGCCCCCTCCGGAGTGATTTAATTGCCTTTGGGTTAGCGTTAATTGGAGTTTTCTTTGCATTAACCAAGGGAAACTTTACTCAGCTAGATATTCCAATGGGCTCACTATTATGGGGATTAGGTTCCGGGATTACAGCAGCATTTTACGTTGTCTTGCCGCAAAAAGCCGCTGATTCTAACCCGCCAGTTGTTGTGCTGGGATGGGGGACAATCATTGCTAGTTTCCTATTTAATATTTATCGGCCATTTTGGGTTAATCCTCCCAAACTCAGTGGCGAACTGGTTGCCTCAGTAGCGACTGTCGTTCTTTTTGGGACAATCTTGCCTTTTAGTTTATTAATGCTTGCTACTCGCTATGCTCCTTCAGATGTTGTTAGTATTATGGACGCATTACAGCCAATTACGACTTCGTTACTGAGTGTGATCTTCTTTAATCTCCATTTAACTTTAGTGGAAATTCTTGGGATCGCATTGGTTATCATTGCAATTTATGTTCTTCAAGCAGGGAGAAAGAAGAAACTAGAAGCCAATATAGATATTAATTAATTTAAAACCAAAAAAGAGTTCGGATTTTTCCGAACTCTTTTTATTTAACTAATTAAGAATTGATTAGTTGTTTTGAAGCTTGGCCATACCATCCTTTGCAACCTTTTCAAGGGCAGCAGCAGAGGCATCCATAGCCTTCTTTTCACGATCGTCCAATGGAACTTCAATAACCTTGTCAATACCGTTTGCAGAAACAACTGCTGGAGTACCGATGTAAAGGTCATTGATACCATATTCGCCGTTCATTGGGGCACCAACTGGCAATACGGCATGTTCATCACGTAAGATAGCGCGAGTAATCCGCATTAAGCAAGTTGCAACACCGTAGAAAGTAGCCCCCTTACGGTTAATGATTTCGTAAGCCTTGTTACGAACGTCATCTTCGATCTTGAGTAGTTGATCCATTGAAACATTGTTTTCCTTAGCAATGTCAAGAAGTGGCTTACCACCGATAGTTGCACTTGAGTAAGCGGCAAATTCGGAATCACCGTGTTCAGCAAGGATATTTGCTGAAACGTCACGTGGGTCAACATTGAACAACTTAGCTAAAGCAATCCGAAGACGTGATGAGTCAAGTGATGTACCTGAACCAATAATCTTGTTCTTTGGGAAGCCTGAAAGCTTTTGAACAGCGTAAGTTAAGATATCAACTGGGTTAGCAGCGACTAAGAAGATTCCGTTGAATCCGGACTTAACGATTGGTTCAACAATTGACTTCATGATCTTAAGGTTCTTGTCAACCAATTGAAGACGAGTTTCGCCTGGCTTTTGTGGTGCACCGGCAGTGATAACAACTAAGTCAGCATCCTTGCAAGTATCGTAATCAGCAGAGTAGATTTGCTTTGGGGCAGTGAAGACAGTAGCATCTTCAAGGTCCATAGCGTCACCTTCAGTACGCTTCTTAACAAGATCAACAATTGCTAATTCTTCAGCTAAACCTTGTTGTACTAATGCGTAAGCGTAACTTGAACCTACGGCACCGTCACCAACAAGAACAACTTTTTGATGATTCTTTGACATAATTAAACAGTCTCCCTTTCATCCAGTAAATATGCTATTTGAGATTTCTCTCACATGGTTAATTATAACATTCCAGGTGAAAAAAGCTATTAAATTTAGAATTATTGTCATTTTTTATCTATATTATTCACTAATTAATCGTAATTATGGTTGAAGACTGCCGATTATAATTACCAGAATTGCAATTATGATTACTGGAATTAATAAAATGTGAAAAAGAAAGCCAACCGCAAAAATTACTAAGAGTACCCCCAAAATTTTAAGGGTGAACAGGCCTAATTTCCATAAGAACCATAAAAGTAATAATGTGATTAGAATTCCCAACCTTAATTAACCTCCTAAGCTTAAAGCTGAAGAAATTATAGCATTGTTTAAAATTTAAAAGATTAATTCTGGTTAACCTTTTGCACAATCTTAAGCATGTGATAAAATAAAACATATGTTAATGATTTGATTAAAGGAGGAGGTGATTACCGTGTTGAATCAAACGAAGCGTTTTATGCGTGACAACGACTTAATGTATAAAAAAGAATACATTCGGCCGATGATGACACCTCAGCATGTGTACGTTTTCCGTTTCGGTAAACATCGGTTGAACAATCGGGTAATCATTCGCTACTCCCATACATGGACCGGGCGACTGAAAATTAATGAAATTGATGTTCGCCTGCACCACCAACATCATCCGCGGATTTTTAAAACTGAGGCTGACTTAATTGAGTATTTAAAGAGTCACTTTGGTAATAAGGGTGATAAGGAGAACTAATCGCGGCCTGTTGATTTCGAAACTGAAGAATAGGTGAGCGAGATATTGTGACCATCATGTTGGTGGTCACTTTTTATTTATAAAGGAGAAGAATATGGATTGGACAGCAATAAAAGTTGTTAGCTCTAGTGAAGCAGTAGAAGCAGTAAGTTATATTTTAACTAGTGAAGGGGCAGTTGGGGTACAAATTGACGATGCCAAAGATTTTGCTAACTTAAAGCCAGGACGTTATGGTAAACATGGCGAGATTATTGATCCAGAAAAGATTCCTCACCGTGAAAGTGGTGCTGCAGTGACAGGATATTTCCCGCAAAATATTTTTTTTCCAGAATTAGTTTCAACAATTCAGGAAAAAGTAAATAAACTAAAGGAATATCAGCTTGATCCGGGAGCAGGAGTTGTTGTTTCCGAAGCTGTTAATAATAAAGATTGGGCAACTGTTTGGCAAAAGTACTATCACCCATTACGCGTGACTAACCAATTAACGATTGTCCCCCAATGGGAAAATTATCAACAGCAAGCTACCAATGAAAAATTAATTATTTTGGATCCAGGAATGGCTTTTGGGACAGGGACACACCCCACAACACGGTTAATGTTAGAAGCATTAGAAATCGTGGTTCGTGGTGGTGAATCAATGATTGATGTTGGGACCGGTTCAGGAGTTTTAAGTATTGCGGCTAAGCAACTTGGTGTTGGTAAGGTAGAAGCTTATGACGTTGATGAAGTTGCTGTTCGTTCCGCAAAGAAGAATATTGCCTTAAATCCGGCTGCGGCTGATGTGAAAGTTGGTGTTAATAGTCTGCTTGATGGGATCCACACTCAAGCAGACTTAATAGTTGCCAATATTCTTGCTGAAATTATTATTCCGTTGGTACCACAAGCTTTTGAGAATTTAAAGCCAGGTGGTCAGTTCCTTGTTTCTGGAATTATAAAAGATAAAGTAGCTCTAGTGGAACAAGAGTTAATGAAGCACCATTTTGTTATTGATCAGAAGTTACGAATGAAGGATTGGTATGGGATCATTGCCCATAAGTCAGCAGAAGGGGAAGAATAATGCAACGCTACTTTATAGATCAAGCTAAGGTAGAAGAAATAGTTGAGTTGCCACAAGAGGTAGCTCATCACCTGATTACTGTTCTTCGTGCAACTATTGGTACTAAATTTGAATTAGTGTTCGCAGATCGCCAAGCTTATCTTGCAGAATTAGTTTCCATAAAGCCAGAGGCAACAGCTAGCCTCATAAAGAAAATTGGTAAGGATAGTGAACTTCCTGTAAAAGTAATCCTTGCGTGTGGGTTGCCAAAAACTAAGGAGAAACCAGAATTAATCGTACAAAAGGGAACGGAACTTGGGGCTAACAAAATTATTTTTTTTGAAGCTGAGCGTTCAATTAGTCACTGGAATAGTCAGAAGCAATCACGAAAGATTACCCGTCTTCAGAAAATTGCGGATGCAGCGGCTGAACAATCCCACCGGAATGCTAAACCACAAGTTGAATATTGTCCTTCACTAAAAGAATTACTTGCTAACTATCCAGCAACTACTAGACTAGTTGCTTGGGAAGAATCGGCAAAAGAGGGAGAAAGTAGTCGACTTTTCCAGTCCTTGTCTAAATTAGCTAAGGGTGATTCGGTCTTGGCAATTTTTGGGCCTGAAGGTGGTTTGAGTTCGGCAGAAGTTAACATAATGGAAGAAAATAAAGTGATGCCTGTTGGGTTAGGACCACGAATTCTTCGTACTGAAACGGCTCCCTTATATTTTTTGGCAACCGTTTCATTTGTTACCGAATTATCAGGGAATAACTGATAGTTTGTGGTACAATTATTCTCATCATATATGTATAGGAAGTTAGTTTATGGATTGGCTTAAAAAAGTTGAAAGTAAGACATGGGTTGTTGTATGGGGATGGAGTATCTTTTTTGGGATTATCCTGCCACTTTTTAGTGATAAGATTTATTTAATTCATCGTGTATGGATGGTTGGATTATTCCTATTCTTCATTAATATGCTTTTTAGTATTTGGATTGGTCAGTACATTGAAAAGCATAATCTGAAGTGGTGGAATATGCTAATATTCCCAATTCTATACTTCATCATTTCTTACCTATTCATGCCTAGATATACTATTTATTTTGCCTTATTTTACCTAGGAGTTACTTATTTGGCATGGTCAATTAATTCCCAAAGCCAAAAAGATTAATCGTGATTGGAGGGTAGCATATTGTCAGAAGTTAAAGAATTATCACATGAAGACGTCCTTAAAAAGGTTTCTTCATATATGAATGATGAACATGTTGCATTGGTTGAACGGGCCTACCGTTTTGCTTCTATTTGTCATCATGATCAGCGGCGAAAATCGGGAGAACCGTACATTATCCACCCAATTCAAGTAGCTGGCATCTTAGCTGAGCTGCATATGGATCCAGAAACTGTCTGTGCAGGATACCTTCATGATATTGTTGAAGATACTGGAGCAACTTTAGGCGACATTAAGGAGATTTTTGGACCAACGATTGCCCTAATTGTTGATGGAGATACTAAGTTAGGAAAAATTCAGTATAAATCAAATAAAGAGCAAATGGCTGCTACCCACCGGAAACTACTCCTTGCAATGTCAAAAGATATTCGGGTGATGATTGTCAAACTTGCTGATCGGCTGCATAATATGCGAACTTTGCAACATTTGCGGCCCGATAAGCAACGACGAATTTCAAATGAAACGTTAGAAATTTATGCACCAATTGCTGATCGACTAGGAATTAGCACTATTAAGTGGGAATTAGAAGATCTTTCCCTCCGTTACCTTAATCCGCAACAATATTACCGGATTGTTCATTTGATGAATTCACGACGAGATCAACGAGTAGAATACATTGATGAAGCGATCACGGAAATTAAAAGGGCAATTAGTGATCTTAAATTAGGTTCAGATGTTGAAATTTACGGTCGGCCTAAGCATATTTATTCAATTTACCGGAAGATGGTCAACCAACATAAGCAGTTTAGCCAAATCTATGACTTGCTTGCTGTGCGGATTGTTGTTGATTCAATTCGAGATTGCTATGCTGCATTAGGGGCTATCCATACTAATTGGAAGCCGATGCCGGGCAGGTTCAAAGATTATATTGCGATGCCTAAGGCGAATGGCTACCAGTCTTTACATACCACAATTATGGGGCCCGGTGGTAAGCCCCTTGAAGTTCAAATAAGAACACACCATATGCATCAGGTTGCGGAATATGGGGTTGCTGCTCACTGGGCATACAAGGAAGGTAAGACCAATGGGGTTCAGCAAACTTGTGATAGTCAAAAGCTAAACGTCGTCAAGGAAATTCTTGAGTTGCGGAGTGAAAGTAATGGTACTGACGAGTTTATGCAGGGTGTTCAGAGTGACATTTTTGCCGATAAAGTTTATGCTTTTACGCCAAAGGGTGATGTAATCGAACTACCGCAAGGTTCAGGACCACTTGATATGGCCTACCAAATTCATACTGAAGTTGGTAACCATACAACTGGAGCTAAGGTTAACGGGCGGATTGTGCCGTTGAATTATGAGATCAAAACAGGGGATATTGTGGATATTCTGACTTCTTCCTCTTCTGCGGGGCCAAGTCGTGATTGGCTTGATTTGGTTTCTACACGGCGGGCGCGGAACAAGATTCGTCAATTTTTCCGGGCTCACGATCGAGAAAAATATATTGAAGAAGGAAAACAAATGCTTGAGCGGGAAATTCGTGAAGCAGGCTTTGATCCATTTTCGTTAATGACTGAGGAAAAAATTGAAAAAGTAGCACAGCAAATACACTATCAAACTAGTGATGATATGTTTGCTGCGATTGGCTTTGGTGATCTAGCCCCCGTGGGAGTACGCAATCGTTTCACTGCTGACGTGCGAAAAAAAGAGGAAGATTCACGAAAACAAGCTGCAGAAAAGGCGGTTCTTGAGGATCATGCTACCCTTGAAAAGCCTGACCAACGCGAACAAAAGAAACAGGTTAAAGAAACAAGTGAAGGAATCATCGTTGAAGGTGTTGATAATCTATTAACACGTTTGAGTCATTGCTGTAGTCCAATCCCTGGTGATGAAATTATTGGCTACATTACTAAGGGGCGTGGAGTTTCCGTTCACCGTGCAGATTGTCCCAATATTAAGGCTGCTGAAAAAAACGGTCAACGGATTATTCATGTTTACTGGGCAAATCCAAATGGTGATAAGACGAATTATAATTCTAATATTGAGGTTCAGGGTTATAACCGAAGTGGTTTATTAAATGATGTTTTACGTTCGGTAAATAACACGACGAAATTCCTCAACTCAGTTAACGGGAAAGTTGATCATAATAAGATGGTTACTATTAGTATGACTATTGGTGTTCGCAACCTTCAACAATTGCAGTTTATTATGGATTCATTAAAGAATATTAAGGATGTTTATGTGGTAAAACGGACTATTCGTTAGGAGGAAGAACAATGCGAGTTGTTTTGCAAAAGGTAAATCATGCCTCAGTTTCAATTGATGGAGAAGTCGTTGGTGCAATTAAGCGTGGTTACATGCTGCTAGTTGGTTTTGCTCCTGATGATGGGGATGAACAGTTAGAATATCTTGTTCACAAGATTGTTAATCTGCGGGTCTTTGAAGATGAAAACGGAAAGATGAATAAGGGGCTTCAGGATGTGGATGGCTCAATCCTTTCTATTTCTCAGTTCACTTTATATGCGGATACTAAACATGGGAACCGTCCCGGATTTACAGAGGCTGCCCGTCCTGAAATTGCAGAACCGCTTTACCAGCGATTTAATGAAAAGTTAGCAGCAACTGGCGTCCATGTTGAAACGGGTCACTTTGGTGCTGAAATGAAAGTTGACTTAGAGAATGATGGGCCAACAACTATTGTTTACGAAAAGTAATAAGAAAACACGGTAGAAATTGTTTATATCCCTATAAGTAAAAGGAGTCCAGGCACGGTTTTCCGCGTCTTGGAACTCCTTTGCTTTTTAAATACTATAATTCGGCAATTTTTAAGTTTCAATAATTATTGAGGATTTGATCCATGGCTGGTCCATAGCTTTCACCAAATAAAATGAGGTGCATACAAAGATAATAGAATTTGTACCAAGGAAGGCGAGCATTAATTCCTGGCTTGATGGGGTATATAGTATTGTAACCACGATAGAACTGTTCATCAAAGCCACCGAAAACTGTTGTCATTGCAAGATCAAATTCTCGGTCGCCATAAATACAGTCCGGATCAATTAAGTATGGTTGATGTTCTTGGTTGAACATGAAATTTCCAGCCCATAGATCACCATGGAGAAGACTTGGTTGAACCTCAGTTGTTGAATAATAATTATTAAATTTGGTAACCATGCGATCGAAGTGAGTTTGCCGCCATTTATTCCATTGGCCTGTTTTTATGGCGGTAGAGACCTCTGGTTTTAGTCGTTGATTAATATAAAAATTACACCAACTGGGATTCCAATGATTATCTTTAACTAGTACTTTTGTCTGATGATTATCCATGAAACCAAATTTTTCATTTTTTAGTTGGTGCATCTTGGCAACTTCTTGACCAAGAGCATATTGGTCTCCATAACCCTTAGTGATCCACTTAAGAATTAAGTAAGCGTCACTATTGATTTCACCATGAGCAATCGGAGTAGGGACATTAGCAACCTGGCCGATTTCTTTTAGGCTGAGAATTTCGTGATCAAAATACGATGCTGGATGCTGAGGCTGGACTTTCAAGAAGTACGTGGCGTTAGTAGTTTTAATTTGATAGGCAAGATTAATGTCACCACCGCTGACTGGTTCGCAACTAATAATATTATTCAGGGGGAGTTGGGCTAACCAGGTAGTAGATAATTGTTGATTATTCAAAATAAACACCTTCTCTTGACTTACATTTTAAACTTTTATCTTTATAAAACCAATTAAGTCATGTACCTATTGACATTTTCCGTGAACTCGGGTAGGGTAGGATTGTAATTTTAATACTAATAGCCAATGATAAAGAATGCTTATTCACTTTAGTCAATAGCGAGTGGGAATCGGTGGAAGCCCATGACGTTTAGGGAGTAATTGACACTTTTGAGGCTGGACAATTAGTCCCGTCGATGTTCGACGTTATCTATGAGTGATACTAAGGTGGTACCGTGCTAAAAGCACCCTTTGCGAATAACAGGGGTGCTTTTTTTATTAGAAATTAGTATTAATACTACCAATCTAAAAATGGTTAAAGAGGTAATTAGAGGATGAAAAGAACTAATTACGCTGGTAATACCAGTGAAAAACAAGTTGGCCAAGAAGTTGTCCTTAAGGGATGGGTTGCTAAGCGCCGTAATCTTGGTGGATTAATTTTTATTGACTTATGGGATCGTGAAGGAATTGTTCAATTAGTCTTTAATGAAAAAGAAAATCCGGAAGCATTTAAAGTTGCTAACGCAGTTCGTAACCAATACGTTCTTGAGGTACAAGGGAAGGTTCAATTACGGGCTGGAAAAGAAATTAATCCTGAGATGAAGACGGGAAAGATTGAAGTTGCGGTTAATAAAATTAAAGTTTTAGCAAAATCTGAAACCACACCATTTGATATTGCTGACAATGTTGATGCAAGTGAAGATTTACGGATGAAGTATCGTTACCTTGATCTTCGTCGTCCTGAAATGATGAAGAATCTTATGTTACGGAGCAAGGTTACTTCTGTTGTCCACCACTATTACGATAGTCAGGGATTCATGGATGTCGAAACACCTGACTTAACCCGTTCTACTCCAGAAGGGGCCCGTGATTATATTGTTCCCTCGCGGGTTTATCCAGGCCACTTCTACGCACTTCCACAATCCCCACAATTATTTAAGCAGTTATTGATGGCTGCTGGGGTTGATAAGTACTATCAGATTGCTCGCTGCTTCCGGGATGAAGATTTGCGTGGTGACCGCCAACCAGAATTTACTCAAATTGATACTGAAATGAGTTTTGCAACTCCTGAAGATATTCAAACGATGACCGAAGGATTAATTAAGAAGGTCATGAAGGATGTACTAGGGGTCGATGTTAAGACCCCATTCCCACGGATGGAATGGCAAGAAGCAATGGATAAGTACGGTTCAGATAAGCCAGATACTCGTTTTGGCATGTTGATCCATGACTTATCTGATATTGTTAAGGATAGTTCCTTTAAGGTCTTTTCTGGAACCGTTGCTAATGGTAACTTTGTTCGGGCAATTTGTGTCCCAGGCGGTGCTGATAAGTATTCACGAAAAGACATTTCTAAGAAGGAAGAATACATTAAGCGTTTTGGAGCTAAGGGACTTGCCTGGGTAAAAGTAACTGAAGATGGTTATTCTGGTCCAATTGCCAAGTTCATTAACGATTACGCTGATGCAATTAATGAGAAGATGGGAGCAAAGCCGGGTGATTTGATCCTCTTTGTTGCTGACTCCTTCCACGTTGTTAGTGATTCACTTGGTTATTTACGTCGCGAAATTGCCAAAGAACAGAATATGATTGCAGCTAATCAATGGAATTATTTGTGGGTTGTTAACTGGCCAATGTTTGAATATGATGAAGGCTTTGGTAAATGGATTGCTGCTCACCACCCATTCACCATGTTAAACGAAGAAGACTTGCACTATCTTGAAGATGGTGAAGATCCACATAAGGCACATGCTCAAAGTTATGACATCATTTTGAATGGCCAAGAAATTGGTGGTGGTTCAATCCGTATCCATGATCCGAAAGTACAAGAAAAGGTTCTTAAGGCATTGGGATACACTAAGGAACGTGCAGAAGCTCGTTTTGGTTTCTTGCTAAAGGCCTTAACACTTGGAATGCCTCCTGAGGGGGGATTAGCCTTTGGGTTAGATCGTTGGGTAATGTTACTTGCACAGGCTGATAGCATTCGTGACGTCATTCCATTCCCTAAGAATTCGAAGGCGGTTGAACCGTTAACTGCTGCTCCTGGTAAGGTTAGTCAACAACAACTGAATGACTTGAAGGTTCAGTTTGACGATAAGGTTGATTATAAGCAAGATAATGATGATGAAGATTAACCTTATCAGGATTAAAACCTTGTAAAGTTAAAATAAAAAGGAAACCAGAAAACTAATTTGATTTTCCGGTTTCCTTTTTCTATTTTAAGATTTTCTTGAGGAATTCCTTTGCCCGTTCACTTTTTGGGTGGGCAAAAAATTCATCTGGAATACCTGTTTCTTGAATATAACCGTCGGCCATAAACCAAATTTGGTCCGCAACTTCATGAGCAAATCCCATTTCATGAGTAACTACAACCATTGTCATTCCGGAATCAGCAAGATCATGCATTACAGTTAAAACTTCCTCAACCATTTCTGGATCAAGGGCACTTGTTGGTTCATCAAATAACATCACTTCAGGATTCATTGCAAGAGCTCTTGCAATAGCGACTCGTTGCTTCTGTCCTCCCGATAACTGAGTTGGGTATTGTTGAGCTTTATCAGCTAGACCGACTTTAGTTAATAATTTCATTGCTGTTGCCGTTGCTTCATCTTCTGGAATATGCTTAACCTTTATTGGAGCTAGCTTAATATTTTCGATGACGTTCATATTTGGAAAAAGATTAAAGCCCTGAAAAACCATTCCCATTTTTTCTCGTAGTTGGTCGAGCTTTTTATCATTAAGACCAGTTAATTGTTGCCCTTCAAAGAGGACTTTTCCATTTGTTGGTTGTTCTAAGGCATTCAAGCAACGCAAGAAGGTACTTTTTCCAGCGCCAGATGGACCAATTACACAAATTACCTGCCCCTTATCAACGTGTTCGGTAATATCTTTAAGGACAATATTATTCTTATATTTCTTTTGTAAGTTTTGAACTTCGATTATTTTAGTGGGCATGTTTCATTCTCCTTTCAAAGTAAAATAGAATTCTGGAAAGCGTGAACGTTAATATAAAGTAGATCATCATGGTAATGAAAAGAGGAAGGACTCCCTTATAGGTGGCAGATTGGACTAATTGTGTCTGGAACATTAATTCGGTTACCCCAATAACAGAAACAAGAGAACTATCTTTCAATAAGGTGATTAACTCGTTTCCAAGGGCTGGCCAAATATTTTTAAGTGCTTGTGGCATGACAACATAACGGAAGGTTTCGTCTTTGCTCATTCCAAGGCTTCGTGCAGCCTCTGCTTGACCAGCTGGAATTGATTGAATTCCTGAACGGATAATTTCGGCGACATAGGCTCCGGAGTTTAGTGAGACGGCAATAATCCCGGCGAGTAGGGCAGGAAGAGACTGGATTATTGCACCGATACCAAAATAGACGAACATAATTTGAACCATCATTGGGGTTCCCCGTAAGAATTCAATATAGCAAACTGCAATTGAATGAAGAAACTTATTCTTTGATAGACGCATTAGGGCAAAAATTGTTCCTAAAAGAAAGCCAAAGAAGACAGAAACGATAGTAATAATTAATGTATAGCCAACCCCTTTTGCGAAGTAACGCCAATAACTAAGAACAGTATTTTGTTTTTTGTAACTCTTCATATACTGTGATGCTTCTGGGATCCATTTTTTGTTGATTAGGTCTTCTTGATTGACCTTTTTAATAGTTTGGTTGGCAGCATTGATTAATGAAGTATCACCTTTGGGAAAGGCGAGAGCAATCCCTCCGGCAGTAACCGGTAGTTTTGAATTAAAGGCATATAAGTTAGAGTTATTAGCCACATAAGCTTTGGCAGTAGCGGCATCCATTAATACCCCATCATACTTATGGGATTGTAAGCCGATTACGAGAGATGACAGCTTAGCTAATCCTTTCCCAGTAGCTTGCGGCATATCCTTAGAAATCATAGTTGATTGGAGGGTACCGTTTTGTGCGCCAACCGTTTTTCCGTTAAAACTTTTGGCATTAACTAATTTATCTTTGTCACTCTTATTAATTAAGAAGTAGCTATCGCCCGAATAATAGGTATCGGAAAAATCAACACTCTTTTTCCGTTCACTAGTAATGTTCATTCCTGAAGCAATAACATCGATTTTTCCAGTTTCGAGAGCAACCAATAGGGAATCAAAGTCCATATTTTTAATTACTAATTTGACGCCAATATCCTTAGCAAGTTGTTTAACGAGTGATACTTCAAAGCCAACGTACTTTGTTTTCCCATGTTCTTTTGTGGTGAATTCGTACGGGGGATAATCGGCACTCATTCCAACAACCAATGTTCCCTTTTGCTTGATTCTTTGTAGTGAATCATTTATGGCGACTTGAGCAGGATTAGTAGAAGAATTTGGACTGCTGCTTTCGGTAGCCGCTAAAGCTGAAACCGGTACACATAGTATCGGGAATGTAATGATTATCAGCATTAGTAAATGTTTGAAAAATTTCATAATCAATAACCCCTTCATCTAGAAAATAAATACGTTGATGAGTAATATACTCTATCATGATTAAATATGCAATATTTTTCCGAAAATAAGTAATAATAATTCATGAAGGTGAATAAATAGCCTTAAACTTGCATAAAAGGTAATTTAGATCTAAATTACAACTTAGTTTTAAAAGATAGTAGCCAAAATTTATCTTAATAATTTCAAAAGATTTATTGACACTCAGAATCTAATTAGTTACAATGGCATTTGTAGTGAAGGAGCGGGGTTATATCGCTCTAATACGTAACTTTAAGCTCGGAGGGAGGGAATCAACATGTCAAAAACAGTCGTTCGTAAGAATGAATCTTTGGATGACGCTCTTCGACGCTTTAAACGTACAGTTTCACGCAACGGAACTTTGCAAGAATACCGTAAACGCGAATTTTACGAAAAGCCAAGTGTAAAACGTAAGTTGAAATCTGAAGCGGCACGGAAGCGTAAGAATAAGCGCCGTCGTCGTTACTAATTTATTTGCTCTCACCTTTTCCTGATGGTGGGAGCTTTTTTAATTTTCAAGAAGGGAAGAATTTGAAATGAGTTTATTACAAGATTTAACTTCTGATATGGTTTCTGCTATGAAGAATCGCGACAAGGAAACTCTTGGGGTTGTGCGGATGCTTAAAGCCGCGGTGCAAAATGAACAAATTGAACAAGGCCATGATCTGACTTCTGACGAAGAAGTTGCAGTAATGGCACGTGAATACAAGCAACGTAAGGAATCACTTGATGAATTTAAACAAGCCGGGCGTAAGGATCTTGTTGAAAAAACTGAAGCTGAGATGAAAGTTGTTGAAAAGTACATGCCACAACAACTTTCAGAAGATGACGTTAAAAAGATTGTTAATGAAACAATTGAGCAAGTTGGTGCTTCAAGTATGAAGGATTTCGGTAAGGTAATGGGCGCTGTAATGCCAAAGGTCAAGGGGCAAGCTGATGGTAAGCTAGTTAACCAAACCGTTAAGGATGAATTGAATAAATAAATTATTTAATTGTCAAAACCTTGAGAATAGGTATTTAACGTGTTACGATAGAAAAGGTAGTGTGTTATTTTTATTTAGGAGGTTTATACATTATATGTGTACATCAATTATTTATACGGCTGGCGATAGCTACTTTGGTCGTAATTTAGATTTAGAAATTTCCTTTGGTGAAGAAGTTGTTATAACTCCTCGCGACTACGAGTTTAAATTTCGAAAGATGAAGTCACTAAATCATCATTATGCTATTACTGGGATGGCAATCGTTCAAGAGGGTTATCCATTATACTTTGATGGTGCTAATGAAGAAGGTTTAGGAATGGCTGGATTGAACTTTGATGGTCCTTGTCATTATTTCCCAGAAGATCCAGAAAAAGATAATGTTACGCCGTTTGAATTTATCCCATACGTTCTTGGTCAATGTAAGAATGTTGGTGAAGTCAAGGACTTAATTAAGAACTTGAACTTAGTTAACATTAATTTTTCAGAGAAGTTCCCATTGTCACCACTCCACTGGCTGATTGCTGACAAGTCTGGTGAATCAATTGTCGTTGAATCAACCAAGAAGGGCTTAAGTGTTTACGATAATCCCGTTGGAGTTTTAACAAATAATCCTGAATTTCCACAACAACTTAATAATTTGAGTAACTATCAAAGTGTTTCACCAGCTCAACCAACTAATACACTTGCACCAAATACAAAGCTGGAATTATATAGTCGTGGTTTAGGAACACACATGCTTCCGGGGGGAATGGATTCCGAAAGTCGGTTTGTTAAGGAAACCTTTACTAAGATGCATTCACCAGAAGGCAAAGATGAATTGGAAAACGTTACTAATTATTTCCACCTTCTTCATGCCGTTGAACAACAAAAGGGACTTGATGAAGTAGCACCAAATACTTTTGAATACACAATTTACTCAGATGGTGTTAATCTTACTACAGGAACCTTTTATTACACAACATATGAAAATAACCAAATTAACGCGGTTAAACTAGATCAAAGTAAGCTTGATAGTAGTGAGTTACTTACTTATCCTTTGCAAACTAAACAAGCAATTTGCTATCAAGATTAAAAATTAATGTCGTCAATATATATGAAAGTATATATTGACGGCTTTTTTTATTTAGTTTCTCATTCATTATTTATAACTTAAAATGTATATTTTGCTTTAAAAGCTAATTTTATGTTGATTTAAATTAATATAAGATGTATATTTATAAGCAATTTCGAACGGATGGAGGATAACAAAATGAAAAAAGAAAAGATTGTATTAGCATATTCTGGTGGTTTAGACACGTCCGTAGCTATTGCTTGGCTTAAAGATAAGGGGTATGACGTAATTGCATGTTGTATCGACGTTGGTGAAGGAAAAAATTTAGAAATAATTCAAAAAAAGGTGAGCAGGTTGGTGCTTGGAAGTCAGTAGTAATTGATGCTACGGTTTACGAATGTTTAAAACCTAGGGTGGCGATTGAACGTCGGCAATCTAAAGGAGGAACTAGTTTTACCCAAGTTTGGCACCAAATAAAAGAAGCAAAAAAGATCTTAGATGAATAAAATAATTGGACTTTAGTACTCTAGTTAGTATTAAAGTCCATTTTATTTGCAAATATGGTGGAGAGTCTTATACTAAAAATCCAACAGAATAGAGTGGCTATGATATAATCATATTCAGAATCTACTTATATTAAACTAGAGGAGAAATTTTAGTTGGTAGAAAAAAACGAAGAGATTGAACAAACATTTCAAATAACAAGTCCAGAATTAGAAGTTGCCATACTTGGAATTCAAGATAAATTTGTTTCGTTGTATGAACAGGGAATGAACGTCACAATTAACCCGTTTGGCGACAACATTAAAATTAAGGGATTACCCGAAAACGTTAAGCTGACAGCGGATGTCCTCCACGCGTTAGTTAATTTAACTGAGCAGGGAATTCGGATTCATAGTACTGATATTGTTAGTGCGATGAAGATGGCTCACCGTGGAACATTGGATTATTTTGCTGATCTTTATAGTGAAACCATCATCCGGGATCGCCGAGGACGCTCCATTCGTGTTAAGAATTTTGGACAACGTCAGTACGTTAATGCAATTAAGCATAATGACATTACATTCGGAATTGGTCCTGCTGGTACCGGGAAGACATACTTAGCAGTGGCGATGGCTGTCGCAGCTTTGAAACGGGGCGAAGTGGAACGGATTATTTTAACTCGGCCTGCGGTTGAAGCAGGTGAAAGTCTTGGCTTCCTTCCGGGTGATCTTCAGGAGAAAATCGATCCTTATTTGCGACCAATATATGATGCCTTAAATGATATTTTTGGAACTGATCATACGCAAAGGCTGATGGAGCGAGGAGTTATCGAAATTGCGCCACTTGCGTATATGCGGGGGCGGACATTAGATGGAGCTTTTGTTATTCTTGATGAGGCTCAAAATACTACTAACGCACAGATGAAGATGTTCTTAACCCGGCTTGGCTTTGGATCAAAGATGGTAGTAAACGGAGACGTTTCACAAATTGATCTCCCCCATGGAACGCGAAGTGGTTTGATTAGTGCAGAACGGATTTTAAAGGATATTAAATCAATCAAGTTCGTTCAATTCACTGCTGAAGATGTTGTTCGGCACCCAGTTGTTGCACGAATTATTAATGCCTATGAAACGAACGCAACCAAACGATTAATTAAACGCGATGAAGAAAGGGAAGCTGCGACAAAGAAGGCAGCTGAGAAAAAGGATTAATTTATGGAACTAGAAATTTACGATCATACTAAAGAAAAAGTTAGTTCAGTGCATCTTGAGTTGATTAAGAATTTGCTCGACTTTGCGGGAGAAAAGCTAGAAGTGGCCGATAACACTGAGATATCTGTGACTTTAGTAAATAACCCCGAAATTCGAGAACTTAACTCTCAGTATCGACACGTTGATCGAGCAACGGATGTTTTAAGTTTTGCTGCGGAAGAATCAGGTGACGAAACGCCGATTATTATGGCTCCGGAATTAGCAGCCGAATTGCCAGTAAACCTAGGTGATCTTTTTATCTCTGTTGATAAAGTTGCTGAGCAGGCAAAGTTTCTTGGCCATTCATTTGAACGGGAACTTGGTTTTTTGGTTGTTCATGGCTTCCTTCATTTAAATGGTTACGACCATGAACAACCAGAGGATGAGAAAAAAATGTTTTCACTACAACGGGAGATATTAGATCAGTATGGTCTCGAAAGATAGTCGACAAACCGAGAAGAATCATCACTTAATTCAAGCGATGAGACACGCACTTGAAGGGATTTTTGATGTTATTTCTCAAGAACGAAACATGCGCTATCATATTGCAGTTGCTATGATAGTAGTTATTTTAGGGGTTATCCTACGTGTCGATCGCTTGGAATGGTTATGGCTCCTACTTGCAATTTTAGTTGTTTTTTCAGCAGAATTTTTAAATACCGTAACGGAAGCCGTAACTGACTTACTGGGAGAACACCACTATGATATTAATGTTAAGAAAGCAAAGGATGTTGCTGCAGGTGGGGTATTAATTACAGCGATTTTTGCGGTTTTAGTTGGTTTAATCATCTTTTTGCCGCGAATAGTAAAATTATTGGGGTACTAGAAAGGAAGAAAAACAATGGATAATTCAAATTATAAATCCGGCTTTGTTGCCTTAATTGGACGGCCAAATGTTGGTAAATCAACATTTTTAAACTATGTAGTTGGCCAAAAAGTTGCAATTATGAGTAATGTTGCTCAGACAACTCGGAACAAGATACAGGGGATTTATACTACTGATCGGGCACAAATAATATTTATTGACACGCCCGGAGTTCACAAACCACAAACAAAATTGGGCGATTTTATGGAAAAGTCAACTCTTTCAGCGCTTGATGAGGTGGATGCTGTTTTATACATTGTTTCTGCAACGGAAGATCGGGGGCCTGGTGATGATTTTATTATCAATCGCCTAAAGAATGTTAAGCAGCCGGTCTTTTTAGTGATCAATAAGATTGATCAAATTAATCCCAATGACTTACCTGAAATTACGGCCCAATACAAGGATGCTCTCCCATTTGCAGGAGTTTATCCAATTTCTGCACTCCAGGGAAATAATGTTAACCCACTGATCAATAAGTTAATCGAAACGTTACCTAATGGACCACAGTATTACCCAAGCGATCAAATTAGTGATCACCCTGAACGTTTCGTGATTGCAGAAATGATTCGGGAAAAGGTCTTTGAATTGACCCGTCAAGAAGTTCCTCATTCAGTGGCGGTTGATGTAACTTCCGTAAAGCGAGAAGATGATAAGCATGTACATATTTCTGCCAATATTATTGTTGAACGTCCCGGACAAAAGGGAATTATTATTGGCAAAAAGGGGCAGATGTTAAAGAAGATCGGTACAAAAGCGCGTCTGGATATTGAACACCTGCTTGG
This sequence comes from Limosilactobacillus fastidiosus, assembly GCF_014145505.1. Lineage (GTDB taxonomy): Bacteria > Bacillota > Bacilli > Lactobacillales > Lactobacillaceae > Limosilactobacillus > Limosilactobacillus fastidiosus. Next base: position 83,192 of record NZ_JACIUZ010000025.1, on the reverse strand, counting down.
CGATAAAGTTTTCCTTCAATTATGGGTTAAAGTTGTCCCTGATTGGCGTGATAAATCTGCAATGTTGAAGGATTACGGTTACCGAAACAAAGATTATTAATTGAAGGGATGAACCCCAATGAGTCGGATTAATACTGATTTTCGGGGAATTATAATGTTTCGTCGCGATTATCGTGAACGCGATCTCTTAGTAAAAGTTTTAACTGATAAGATTGGCCCAGCGATGTTTTTTGTTAAAGGAGCTAAAAAACGGGGATTTCGTTTAGCTGCAGATATTTTACCATTTACTCATGGAGAATATATTGGATTGTTAGCTAATGATGGTCTCAGCTTTATTAACGCTGCTAGTGATACAGCCCAATATCGGAACATTGCCACTGATATTAGAAAAAATGCATATTCTACGTATATTCTTGCCTTAGTTGATAGTGCATTTCCGGACGGTCAAGGAATTGGTGGCTGGTTTGATCAGGTTGCGACTGCTCTGAAGCTAATTAACCAAGGCCTTGATGAACAGGTGATCTCAAATGTTATTGAAACACAATTACTGATACGCTTTGGGGTTTCGCCAACTTGGGATCGATGTGTCATTTGTGGTCGTGATGATATTCCCTTAGACTTTTCAGAACAGTCGGGGGGAATGCTTTGCCAAAATCATTGGTATCTTGATGAACGACGAATGCATCTTGATCCACGTTCTGTTTATTATTTACAGCGTTTTTCAACCTTAAACTTACAGAAGCTTAACTCAATTAAAATTAATCCTTCTACTAAACGTCGTATTCAGTTTGTATTAGACACGTTATATGATAATGAGGTCGGATTAAATCTAAAAAGTAAACGGTTTATCCACCAAATGGGAAAATGGGAAGAGAAATTAAAAAAATAACAATCTGCCAATTGACATTTAGAAGATGTTTATCTATCATAAGTCACGTATAAAAATATATTTACAGCAATGACAAAGAAAAAGCTAATAATGATTAATGTAAAGCGACAAGGGGAGAGTGAAAGCCTTTGAATTAGTTTATTAGTGGGGCACTTTAACAGCTGTACTAACTAAGCTGTTTTGTAGTAATGCAAAAAAGCAGGGTGGAACCGCGAATTAATTCGTCCCTGTAGAAATTGGTCGTAGACTAGTTTCTACAGGGATTTTTTGAAAGGAAGAGTCTATATGTCTGATAAGTTAAGTGTTCAAGATATTATATTTACACTTGAAAAGTACTGGGCAAAGCAGGGTTGCATGTTGATGCAGGCTTATGATAATGAAAAGGGTGCCGGAACAATGAGTCCTTACACCTTCCTGCGAGCAATTGGTCCAGAACCATGGAATGCTGCTTACGTTGAACCATCACGTCGGCCTGCTGATGGACGGTATGGGGAAAATCCTAATCGTCTATACCAACACCACCAATTCCAAGTAATTATGAAGCCATCTCCTGATAATATTCAAGAACTTTATTTAGGAAGCCTCCGTGAATTAGGAATTGACCCGCTTGAACATGATATTCGCTTTGTTGAAGATAACTGGGAAAATCCTTCAATGGGGTGTGCCGGTGTTGGTTGGGAAATTTGGCTTGATGGAATGGAAGTTACCCAATTTACTTACTTTCAAGTAGTGGGTGAATTATCAATGAACCCAGTAGCGGCTGAAGTTACTTATGGACTTGAACGGTTAGCTGAATATATTCAAAATGTTGATTCAGTTTATGATCTTGAATGGGCTGATGGTGTTCTTTATGGCGATATCTTTAAGGAACCTGAATATGAACACTCCAAGTATGCGTTTGAAGAAAGTAACCAAGACATGTTATTAAACGAATTTAATAACTATGAATCTGAAGCAAAACGGTTAATTAAACTTGGACTAGTTCACCCAGCATATGATTATGTTCTAAAGTGTAGTCATACCTTTAACTTATTAGATGCGCGGGGGGCGGTTTCTGTTACTGAACGTGCCGGATACCTTCACCGGATTCGGATTATGGCAAAGTCCATTGCCAAAGCCTTTGTTGAAGAACGGCGGAAACGCGGCTTCCCATTAATTCATGATGAAAAACTTCGTCAAAAGACTTTGGATGAATACACGAAGAAAGCTGAAAAAGCTAAACAACGGGCAGCTAAGCAAGCTGCTAAAAAGGCAAAGAAAGCACAAAAGGGGGATAAGTAATATGGCTAATTCATATTTACTAGAAGTCGGCGTTGAAGAAATGCCCGCCCATGTTGTAACACCAAGCATTAAGCAGTTACACGAACGGGTGGCGAAGTATCTTAAGGAACAGCGAATTTCTTTTGATAAGATCCAAGAATTTGCGACCCCACGGCGGATGGCCCTCCTAATCCAAGGCTTAAGTGATAAACAACCGGATATTGATGAATCAGTTAAGGGACCAGCTAAAAAGATTGCTCAGGATGCAGATGGTAACTGGACAAAGGCCGCAATTGGCTTTACTCGTGGTCAAGGCGCTTCGGTTGATGACATTGAGTTTAAAGAGGTAAAGGGAGTTGAGTATGTTTTTGTTGAAAAGCATATCGCTGGTAAATCCGTTGCTGAAGTTCTTAAGGGATTACCCGATGTGATCACCTCAATGACTTTCCCAACACTAATGAAGTGGGGGTATAATAACCTTCAGTTTATTCGACCAATTCGGTGGCTAGTTTCATTACTAAATGACCAAGTAGTACCATTTAATATTCTTGACGTTGAAGCGGGGCGGACTACTCGTGGTCATCGTTTCCTTGGTCATGAAGTTGAATTAAAGCAAGCAACCGATTATGAAGAGACATTGTATGATGATTTTGTCATTGCTGATCAGGCAAAACGGAAACAAGTGATTGAAGAGCAAATCGATAATATTGTTTCTAGTAATGATTGGGTAATTGACAAAGATCCTGAACTGTTAGAAGAGGTTAATAATTTGGTTGAATGGCCAACCGCCTTCTCTGGTTCATTCGATAAGAAATACCTCGTTCTTCCAGATGCTGTTTTAATTACTTCCATGAAGGATAACCAACGGTTCTTCTATCTTCGTGATCATGAAGGAAAACTTCTCCCTAACTTTATTGCTGTTCGTAATGGTAATACGGATTATCTGGAAAATGTGATTAAGGGTAACGAACGAGTCTTAGTTCCACGGCTTGAGGATGCTAAGTTCTTCTATGAAGAAGACCAAAAGTTGAGCATTGCAGATTATGTTGAACGACTAAAGCGAGTTAGTTTCCATGATAAGATCAGCTCAATGTATGATAAGATGCAACGCGTTGCTGTGATTGCAGCAGTAATTGGAAAGCAATTAAACTTCAATGAAGAAGAATTAGCTGATCTAGATCGTGCGGCTCATATCTATAAGTTTGATTTAACAACCCAAATGGTTGGTGAATTCGCTGAATTACAGGGAGTAATGGGTGAAATTTACGCCAAGCTCTTTGGTGAAAAGGCAGACGTTGCCCAAGCAGTTCGTGAACACTACATGCCGGTTTCTGCAGAAGGAGCGTTACCTGAAAGTAAGATTGGGGCTGCTTTGGCAATTGCAGATAAGCTTGATAGTATTATGAGCTTCTTTGCTGTTGATATGATTCCAAGTGGTTCAAATGATCCATATGCCTTGCGGCGCCAAGCTTTCGGCATTGTCCGGATTATTGCTGATCGGAATTGGCACTTACCATTATTGGATATTCAATCGGAAATTATTAAGGCTTTTGCTGAAGTAAATCTGGATGTCGATATTGATATTAATAATAATGCGGATCAAGTTCGGGCCTTCTTTATGGATCGGATTCACCAGTTATTAAGTGGTTTACATATGAAGCACGATGTGATTGATGCTGTTACTGATACTAAGTCCAATGATATTGAAAATATTCTTGATGCTGCAAACTCAATTAAGGCTCATCATGATGATGAAAACTTTAAGGGAGTAATTGAAGCATTGACCCGAGTATTGCGAATTGCAAAGAAGGGGAAGAATGATTCTACGGCTAAGGTAGATTCTAGCTTGTTCCAAAATCCATCAGAGCAAAAGCTGTATGATGCAGTAAATGATTTAAACAGTAAAGCAGGAGAACGAACAGTTGACGAAAACTTTACTGTACTTCGTTCATTAGCACCAATTATTAACGAGTACTTTGACGAAAATATGATTATGGATAAAGATGAAAATATTAAGAATAATCGGTTAACCCAGTTAGGAATTCTTGCACAACAAGCATCCTTAATTGGTAATTTGGATAAACTGATTGTTAAATAAGTCTTTTTAATTGTATTGTTGTTAACTTGTGGTATCATATACATTAGTTAATTTTGGCTAAATAGTTATGGAGGTCGCATTCCGATGAGGTTGCGGCCTTTCGTAGCTGTCTTAGCATTAATGGGGGTGTCAGCTAGTGGCAAGAATACCATCAGAGGTCATCGATCAGATTCGGAATTCTGTAGATATTAGTGACGTGATTGGCCATTATGTTCAACTCCATCAATCTGGTAAGGGATTCGTAGGTCTTTGTCCATTTCACGAGGAACGGACTCCTTCCTTTAACGTTAATGTACAAAAACAATTTTATTATTGCTTTGGTTGTGGCCGTGGTGGAAACGTATTCCAGTTCTTAATGGAATTAAAACATATTCCGTTTACTGAAGCAGTTGAGGAAGTAGCTCAATTAGCTAATATGGAGGTACCGTCTCAATATCTTGATAATAACGGTAAGGATAATAAACAGAAAAGTGATACTCCTAACGGTAAATTAATGATGATGCATGAAGAGGCTGCTAAATTGTACCATCATGTTCTTTTAAATACCCCAGCTGGAGCTCAAGCATTAAAGTATTTAAAGGGACGGGGAATGACTGACGAGCTTATTAATGATTTTAATCTTGGGTTTGCTCCCGAGCAGCGAATTTTAAAGCCATTTTTAACCCAGAAAGTTAACGATTATCAGCTATTACGAAAATCGGGATTATTTGTTGAAAATAATGACGGGAATCTACGTGATCGTTTTGTTGGCCGGGTAATGTATCCTCTTCGTAACCAATATGGTCGGGTAATTGGCTTTTCTGGCCGGGTAATTGGTAAGGTTCCAGAAGGTACGCCAAAATATTTAAATAGTCCTGAAACACCAATTTTTAATAAGCGGCGGACCCTTTTCAATTTTAATGTTGCTCGAAAAGAAGCACGACAAACATCAAAAATTTACCTGTTTGAGGGGTTTATGGATGTTATTTCTGCTTATGCGACTGGCGTTAAAAATGGGGTTGCCTCAATGGGGACTAGTTTAACAGAAGAACAAGTAGCAGTTCTTGGCCGCGCGGTTAACCAAGTTGATATTTGTTATGATGGTGATTCAGCTGGGCAGAACGCGATTGATCGGGCAATTACCCTTTTTCGTGATCATAAGCCGCGGGGGATGCAATTACGGGTCGTTCAATTACCGGCTGGTGTTGATCCAGACGAGTATGTTCAGCAAAATGGTGCTAGCCAATTTAATAAGTATCTAGTTGATCAAGAAGAAACGGTAGTTGACTTTTATTTGCGTTTCTACCGGATGAATAAGAATCTTAATAATCAGAACGAGTTGATTTCTTATTTAGAGCAATCATTGAAATTACTGGCAACTCTTCCATCTTCATTAGAGCAAGATATGTATCTTACAAAACTGGCAAAAGAGTTTGAACTTGATAAGACAACGTTAAAAAGCCAGCTAGCGGAGATTAGCCATCGCTTGGGAATTAAGGAACGTTCTCCTTTACGTTCTGACACTCCTGGACAGGCTCAATCGGTCGTTAGCCACCCTGTTCAGCAACAAAAAAAGGTTAACCGGACTGAGTTAGCGGAGCAGTTATTATTAAGATACATGTTTCATGATCAAGAAGTTTGGGACCATGTGACGGCAATAAATAATTTTCACTTTGCACATGAGCGCTATCAAACGTTATACTTATTAGCGGAGGGTTATTTTTCTGAGCATGGTGAGTATTCGGCTGCAGGGCTAATGGACTATCTAAAGGAAGATAGTCTCCGTTCGACACTGGGCCAAATTGAACAATTAAATGTTGATGAGGGTGTGGAGATGCAATTAATTGACGACTGTGTTCAACTGATCCAAAAGCAAATCCCACTATCACAGAAAATTAAAGAATTACAATCACAGATTAGGGAAGCAAGTTCACTGAACAATAATGAACTGGCAACCCAGTTAACGATGGAATTGATAAAACTTTTAAAAAAGCAACAAGAATTAAAAGCGGAGGAGACCAATTAATATGGCAAAAAGTAAAAAGAAAGAAATCATCATTTCAAATAGTGATAACTTCGATCAAAAAAAGTATGATACCGCTGTTGGTAAATTAATTCGTACTTATAAAAAGCGTAAGCACATTAAGTATAGTGATTTAACAGAACTTGTTGCAAAGCCATTCGAATTGAATGCTGATGGGATCGATAACCTACTTCAAAACATTGAAGATTCAGGAATAAGTGTTGTTGATGAAAATGGTGATCCAGATCCTCGAGCACTAAAGGCAACCGAAAAATTATCCCAAAAGGCGATGAAGGATACTTCTGCACCAACGGGGGTGAAGATTAATGATCCTGTTCGGATGTACTTAAAGGAAATAGGGCGAGTTAACCTTTTAAGTGCTGACGAAGAAGTAGCCTTAGCATTACGAATTGAGCAGGGAGATGAAGAGGCAAAACAAGAACTTGCTGAAGCTAACTTGCGGTTAGTTGTTTCCATTGCTAAACGGTATGTTGGCCGGGGGATGCAGTTCCTTGACTTAATTCAAGAAGGAAACATGGGTTTGATGAAGGCTGTTGAAAAGTTCGATTACCGTCGTGGGTTTAAATTCTCAACCTACGCTACTTGGTGGATTCGTCAAGCGATTACTCGGGCAATTGCTGATCAGGCCCGGACAATTCGGATTCCGGTTCATATGGTAGAAACAATTAACAAGTTGATTCGGATCCAACGGCAGTTACTCCAGGATCTTGGTCGTGAACCATTACCAGAAGAAATTGGTGCCGAAATGGATATGCCAACTGAAAAGGTAAGAAATATCCTTAAGATCGCCCAAGAACCGGTTTCTCTTGAAACGCCAATTGGGGAAGAGGATGATTCACACTTAGGCGATTTTATTGAAGATCAGGATGCGACTAGTCCAGCTGATCATGCTGCTTATGAAATGATGAAGAAGCAACTGGAGAACGTTCTTGATACGTTAACGGATCGGGAAGAAAATGTGTTACGTCTTCGTTTTGGTCTTGATGATGGTCGGACCAGGACATTGGAAGAAGTTGGTAAAGTCTTTGGGGTTACCCGTGAACGGATCCGGCAAATTGAAGCAAAGGCATTGCGAAAGTTACGTCACCCATCACGTTCTAAGCAATTAAAAGACTTCTTAGAATAATTATGCAAAAGAGATCCAAGCTTGGGTCTCTTTTTAGTTTAAATCCCAAGCATGGTAGTTATATTCTAGAGTTGCATTATTTTAAATCAATACTTATTAAATTAAATAATCATAAGAAAATGATTAAAGAAATCTTGACTTAAGGGTAGTAAACAAAGTAAACTTAAATTGTTTAAGTTTAAAATGATTAAACTTAATTTTCTTTATAATGTGTATACTTGAACAAGGAGGAACCGTCGTTATGCCAGAATTAGCTAAAGACCTGACAGGTACTATTAATCATAAATTAGCAGCCACTTCCCCTTCCGGGATTCGTGCGTTTGACCGTTCAGTTTCCAAGATTCCCGGGATTATTAAACTGACCCTTGGAGAACCCGATATGGATACGCCTGAACATGTTAAGCAGGCAGCAATTAAAAGTATTCAGGATAATGATTCTCATTACGCACCTCAAATGGGGAAGCCAGAATTATTGAAAGCAATCTCTGGCTATATTAAACGAACTCGTGGGATTGATTATGATCCAGAAAATGAGGTTGTGGTAACGGTTGGCGCAACTGAAGCATTAGCAGCAACCCTTTTTACATTATTAAATACTGGTGATAAGGTTATCATCCCAACACCAGTATTTGCGCTTTACTTCCCATTAGTAGCAATGACCGGCGCAACCCCAATTCAGGTTGATACCTCTGCTGATGGCTTTGTTTTAACTCCAGAGAAACTTGAAGAAGTGTTACAAAAGGAGGGCCACGGTGTACGAGCAGTTCTCTTGAATTACCCAAGTAACCCAACTGGTCGTGAATATCCAGAAGAGACTTTGCAGGGGTTAGCAAAAGTAATTGAAAAACACCGCTTATATGCAATTGCAGATGAGATTTATAGTGACCTTGTTTATGGAGTTGATCACTACTCAATGGCTTCAATTATCCCTGACCGAACTATTTTTATTTCTGGGTTGTCAAAGTCTCATGCAATGACTGGTTACCGGTTAGGGTATGTGGCTGGTCCCCAAGAGATTATGGCAAGTATTGGTAAAATGCATGCTTTCCTTGTAACCACTGTTACGAATAACGTTCAGGCATCAGCTATTGAAGCATTGAATAATGGTCAAGATGATCCGGTCGAATTCCGCAAGATCTATGAAAAACGTCGTGATTTTGTAACTGCTGGTTTACGCGAGCTTGGTTTTGAAATGTCAACGCCAGAAGGAGCATTTTACATCTTTGCGAAGATCCCGGAAGCGTTTGGTAAGGATGATGTTAAATTTGCAACTGAATTAGCCCATCAAGCTAAGGTTGGTGTTACACCAGGAAGTGCTTTTGGTGCTGGCGGTGAAGGTTATGTCCGTCTTTCATACGCATCTTCAGACGAGGATCTTCATGAAGCTCTTAATCGGATTGGCAATTTTGTAAAAGAACTAAATTAAAAAAGATGGAGGGCAAGCGATGAAGTCGGGATTGACTTGTTGTTAACCTCCTCTTTTTTTAAACATTTGCTATACTTAATGTATAAAGAATGTTGAGAGGAAATGGTAGATAGTGGATGCGCAAAACTTATCCCAACGCTTAGAAACTGTAGCTGAATTTGTCCCCAAAGGAGCGCGAGTAGCGGATATTGGGTCTGATCATGGTTACTTACCAGCAGCATTAGCCTTGCGGAAGCGAATTGCTTATGCGGTTGCGGGTGAAGTGGTAAAGGGACCTTACGAAAACGCTATTCGTGAGATTCAAAAATTAAACTTGGCTAATATTATTCAAGCACGACTAGCAGATGGCTTGGCTGCAATTGAAGATGCTGATCAGATTGATACGATTACGATTGCGGGAATGGGGGGAGCATTGATTACTCAAATTTTGGATGCCCACCCGGAAAAGTTGACTGGAGTGGCTCGCTTGATCTTACAACCAAATGTTGGTGAGGCTCGCTTGAGAACGTGGTTGATGAACCACCGATTCCAAATTATGGCTGAAAAGATGATTGCTGAAGACGGTCATACTTATGAAATAATTGTTGCTGAACCATCAATTGTTCCTTTTCGTTACAGTAAGTACGAATTAACTTTTGGGCCGTTCTTACTTGAGAAACATTCTCCTGTGTTTGATAAAAAATGGCACGGTGAGCTGCAACGACAGAAGACGGTACTTCAACAGATGAGTCATGCAAGTCAACCACCAGTTAAGAAAATACGTCAACAGGAGGAATACATAGCTTTAATAAAGGAGACGTTAAATAATGACGACAGGTAATGAATTGATTCACCGCTTTGAACAATATGCTAGTCCAAAATTAGCGGAAAATTGGGATAATCCTGGGTTGCAATTAGGAAATCCTGATAAAACAATTAAGCGGGTGATGACAACATTGGATGTACGTCCAGAAGTTGTGCGGGAAGCGGTTGAACAGGATGTGGATTTTATCTTTGCTCACCATCCAGTGATGTTTCATCCGGCAAAAAAGCTTGATACTCGGATGCCACAAAATGAAATGTATGTCCAGTTACTTAGTCATGGGATCACAGTTTATGCTGCCCACACTAATTTAGATACGGCAAATGGGGGGATGAATGATTGGTTGGCTAGTCAGTTACGGTTAACTAATACAGAGCGTTTAATAGATTCCGGCCTTGACCCAGTATCACGAAAAAAAGTTGGGATGGGCCGAATTGGAACATTAAATGGTTCAATGAATGCTAGAGAATTTGCTCAGTACTGTATGCGGATCTTCGGTGTTAAGGGACTCCGTTGGCTTGCTGCTTCATCAGACATGGATAAGCCAATTCATCGTGTAGCGGTCCTTGGTGGAGCTGGTCAAGATTTCTGGCACGTAGCAGTTGATAAGGGGGCAGATGCGTACGTCACCGGAGATGTCACCTATCACTTTGCTCATGATATGGTTGCTAATCACTTAACTGTTATTGATCCTGGACACCATATCGAGGCAATTTGCGAATCGCAATTGGCTGAGCTGTTTGGAAAGTGGAAGAAAGAGAATAATTGGGATTTTGAGATTATTCAAAACCGGATAAATACTGATCCATTTAATTTTATGTTGAATAATGAAGGGGAGAATTAATGATGACAGAAGAAAAATATGAAGGTTTATTGCCTCGCTTTTTAAAGTACGTAAAGACGGAAACGCGCTCTAACCCTGATTCGGATACTATTCCATCCGATCCCAAAGAAACAGCTTTTTTGAATGAATTAGCAACTGAGCTAAAGGAATTGGGATTAATCAATGTTCATATTAACCCGCAATCCTCCTATCTTTTTGCTACCATTCCAAGTAATTTAGATTATGAAGTGCCAACAATTGGTTATATTTCACATGTAGATACAGCAGATTTTAATGCACATCATGTTAACCCACAGATTGTTGAAGATTATGATGGTAAAAGTGATCTCAAGCTAGATGAAGAGGGTAAGTATGTATTATCAACAACCGAATTTCCTAATCTAAAGAATTACCAAGGAGATACGTTAATTACCACCGATGGTTCAACGCTACTGGGTGCTGACGATAAGTCAGGGGTAGCTGAAATTATGACGATGGCAGCCTACTACATGAAGCATCCGGAAGTTAAGCATGGGGAAATTAAGATTGGTTTAGGTCCTGATGAAGAAATTGGTACCGGTGCTGATCACTTTGATGTTGCAGACTTTGGGGCTGACTTTGCATATACAGTGGACGGTGGCCCACTAGGTGAGCTGGAATACGAAACCTTTAACGCTGCTCAAGCAGAAATCGAAATTTCCGGAAAGGATGTTCATACCGGGGTAGCTAAGGGAACGATGGTTAACGCTATTCAGGTAGCTATTGATCTTCAGAATAGTTTGCCAGCCCATGAACGCGCTGAACGGACTGAAGGTCGAGAAGGATTCTTCCACCTGTATAAATTTGATGGAACTGTCGATCATGCGCGAATGGTTTACCTTATTCGTGATCATGATCGGGAAGCTTTTGAAGAACGAAAGCACTTGCTTGAACGGATCGTCGCTGGCCTTAATAACGAATTAGGTAGCAAACGGATCAACATGAATCTTTATGATCAATACTATAACCTTAAGGATGCACTTAAGGGAAAGATGGAATCTGTGGAAATTGCCAAAAAAGCAATGGAAGATTTGAATATTAAGCCAGTAATTTACCCGGTTCGTGGTGGAACGGACGGTTCAACAATTTCTTATAAGGGGTTGCCAACACCAAACCTATTTGCTGGTGGCGAGAACATGCATAGTAGATTTGAATATGTTTCCCTACAGACGATGGAAAAGGCATTGGATGTTCTTCTTAAAATTAATGAATTAAATACTCAGAATAATTAATAATTATTTATTAAAGGAACTTGGCAGAAGTTATTTTGCTTTTTGCGAAGTTCCTTTTTACTTTAACTGGTGTAAATCCTTTAGTGGTTGTTATCGAGTTTAAACTTGCATTCAAATGAATAGTTCGGTAAGATAGCAACTGTCCTTAATGATAATGATTACTCTTAAAGGAGAAGAGAATGAAGAAATACTTTGTGGGAGTAGGTAGCTTAGTTAGTGTATTACTGGTGATTTTAGTGTTATCATTTATTCCCTTTAAAACACTTAATACCGATAAAAAGCCCATTCGGGTAATTACTGGCTTAAATTTCTACGGTGAGGTTGCACAACAAGTTGCTGGAAAATACGGTAAGGTAACATCACTAATCGACAACGCATCAGTTGATCCTCATGATTACCAGCCAGGAACGGCACAGGCAAAACAAGTTGGGGATGCCAATGTCGTTATTGAAAATGGTTTGGGTTATGATGAGTGGTTAAATAAGATCACTAATTCGGATGCTCAACACCATACGCAAAAAGTGGTAAATGTTGGTCGTTTAATGGGTAAGCAGACCGGAGATAATGAGCACTTATGGTATGAGCCCACAACGATGAAAAAACTAGCACAAGACTTAGCTGTTCAATACGGAAAGTTGGATCCAGCCCACCAAAGCTATTATCGAAAAAATTCTCAGAAGTATATTAATTCACTAAAACCATTAGAACAAGAAACTGCTCGAATTAAGGCAAATATTAACCCAGCAAATAATAAAGTAGCAGTTAGCGAACCAGTTTTTGATTATTCATTAAGCGCGTTAGGTTATCAGGTAATGGATCAACACTTTGAAAAAGCCATCGAAGACGATAATGATCCGTCACCGCAAGATATTCAGCAATTACAAGCTGTAATTAAAAATCATGAAATCGCGTTTTTTGTTGAGAATTCCCAGACTAACGCTCAAGTTGTTAATGGTCTGGTAAAGTTAGCACGTGAGAATCATGTTCCGGTGTTAAAAGTAACGGAAACCAAGCCTAATAGTGCTAAGTCTTATCAAGAGTGGATGCTTTCACAATATCGGGCATTATCACGAATTCAGCAGGGAGAGAAGTAGGATGTCAATTGTCACAGTTAATGCTTTAACGGTTGCTTATGGGAACCATCAGGTAATCCATGATTTAAGTTTTAAGATCAATCCGGGAGATTTTTTAGTAGTAATCGGAGAAAATGGGGTAGGAAAAACAACTCTTGTTCGGTCAATATTGGGCTTTATTAAGCCACAAAAAGGTGAAATAATTACTAATCCACAAATAACGATTGGCTATGTTCCTCAATTTCGGAATATTGATCGGGAATATCCCTTATCAATTCGTGACTTTATAGCTTTAAATGTTTCACATAGCTTTTTCCCTTGGTTAAAAAAGGGCGAACGACAACAGGTAAACCAAGTAATTAGCGCGACAAACTTACAAAAAATTGCTGATCGTCCCCTGGGGTTAGCCTCTGGGGGGGAAAAACAGCGGGCCTACTTGGCTCAAGCGTTGCTTCCTAATCCGGGACTGTTAATTTTGGATGAGTCAACTGCCAGCTTGGATAATGAGATGAAATTTGAGCTATTAAATTTAGTTACTCGTTTTCAACAACAGGGACTTAGTGTGATGTTTGTAACCCATGACTGGGAGCTTGCTCAACGCTATGGAACTCGCTTCCTCCAGATGACAGGGGATAGATACTTAACGGGAACAATTAATGAGCTTTCCCAACTGAAAAAGGGGGTTAAGTAATGTTAGAGCTTAGTTTCATGCGTCATGCTTTTATTGCTAGTACTTTTATTGCTATTGTTAGTGGCTTCGTTGGTGTTTTTGTTGTTGCCAGAAATCTTTCATTCTTAACGCATACACTGTCTGAAATTGGCTTTGCTGGTGGTGCATTTGCAGTTTTTGTTGGTTGGCCAGTCCTTAATGGGATGATCCTCTTTACAATGCTTAGTTCAATTCTTGTGGGTCAAATGAGCATTAAAGAATCGCGTCGTGAAGCAGTTACTAGCGCTGTCTCGGCTCTTTTTATTGGACTTGGAATCCTCTTCCTCTCCTTAAGTAGTAAAAATGCTAGCTCAGCAACTAATATCCTTTTTGGAAGTGTGGTAGGGATAAATTTAGGTGAAGTTTTGCAACTGATTTGTTTATCAATCATTGTTATTATGGTAATTTTGATAACTTATCGGCAACTTAAATTCACCTCATTTGATGCGATCGGAGCACGGGTGAGTGGACTTAATGCTACATTCTATTCTGTTATCTTCTTGGTTATTTTAGCGTTGAGTGTGAGTGTTGCAGCTCAAATTGTTGGTTCACTCTTAATCTTTATCCTCTTAACTCTTCCGGCAGCTAGTGCAAAATATTTTACTCACGGAGTTGGTAAGATGATTGGGTTAGCGATTCTCTTTTCGCTTTTGGGAACTTGGCTCGGACTATTCCTTGGTTATCTAACCAATTGGCCAGTTAGCTTTTTTATTGCGGTAATTGAAGTTATAATTTATTGTAGTGCTCTAATTGAACAAAGGGTGAGTGGGGTTGAATAAAAAAGAACCAGGAATTGACTTCCTGGTTCTTTTTTCATTCTTTTTAAGAATTAGTTTCTTGATGGATCAGCTTTTCTTGTGATGAAGTATACACAGTTAGCAGCAACTAAGCCGAAGACAACGGCCAAAATACCGGTCAATAGGTAATCTGGTGTCATTGTTTCTAGTTGACTATCAATGTAAGCTAAGATCTCACCTAAGATGAGAGCAATAACACCACCACCGATGTTTGCTTCTAATAGTTTCACTCGGAACATCTCCTTATCCATCTCAGTTAAAATAATTTTAACACTTACTAAATAATCCCGCTAGCCTTTCACAGCATAATTTAACAACATTTGCTATAATTTCATAATGGAAGGGGGATGAATGAAGGTGGATTTTGCACCGCTTCAAGTAAAAAGCAGTTACTCACTATTAAGAAGTCCGATCCGGATAAAGGAATTAGTTGCCGCTGCTAAAGAGCGTGGCTATTCGGCCCTTGCGTTGACTGATAAAAATGTTTTATATGGTGCTGTTGATTTTTATAATGCTGCTAAAGAAGTTGGAATAAAACCAATTATTGGTTTGCAATTGACGATTACATTAAATAATGTTGACGGGACCAACTTGGAATTAGTCTTTTTGGCTAAGGACAGGGCTGGTTATAAGAACCTAATGGAACTTTCAACTCTTCAACAAACAAGTGACCGTGAACAGTTACCGTTATCATTTGATCAGATTAAACCGTTTCTTTCTTCACTTTATGTTATTATCCCACCGCAATCAACAGTTTTTAGTTGGCTAAAGACTGACGACACAGTTATTCAGCTTTTGCGTGATACAGCGGATCAGGATAGCCTTCTTTTAGGAATTAATCCCCAATTAGATCAAATTCAACGGTCAACGTTGGGTCAATTAGCGATAAACCATTCTTTAGCTCTTGTAGGAGTGAGTCCTGTTGAATATTTAAATGCAGATGATTTGTTTGCCACTAAGGTTCTCCAGGCAATTGATGCGAATGTTCAGTTAGACAATGTGGAAACCAACTCAAGGAAGTCTGGCAACCATTACCTTCGCCCACAGGTAGATGTTTTATCAGCTTATCAAAGAGAAAAACTAAGTCAGGCAGCTGCGAAGACAGTCGAAATTGCAGAAAATTGTAATCTTGACTTTGAATTTAAACAACCTATTTTGCCACGATTTAATACCCCTGAAGGACAATCAGCGGCTGAATACCTTCGCCACTTATGTATTGAGGGATTGAAGAAACGACGGATTGCTCCAGGATTGAAACTAAGTG
Organism: Limosilactobacillus fastidiosus; assembly: GCF_014145505.1. Lineage (GTDB taxonomy): Bacteria > Bacillota > Bacilli > Lactobacillales > Lactobacillaceae > Limosilactobacillus > Limosilactobacillus fastidiosus. Next base: position 67,631 of record NZ_JACIUZ010000025.1, on the reverse strand, counting down.
ATTACCAACAACGTCTGGCAAAAGAATTAAAAGTGATTCATGAGATGGGCTTTGATGATTACTTCCTGATTGTTTGGGATGTCATGCGCTTTGCCCACCGGAAAAAAATAACAACGGATCCAGGAAGGGGTTCAGCGGCAGGCTCTTTAGTAGCTTACGCTTTAGCAATTACCGACGTTGATCCTTTACAGTACCATTTGTTATTTGAACGTTTTCTTAATCCTGAGCGAGCACAGATGCCGGACGTTGATTTGGACATTCCCGATAACCGGCGTGGTGAAGTGCTTGAATATGTCCACCAAAAATATGGACATCAACGTGTTGCTCAGATTATTACATTTGGTACTCTTGCCGCTAAACAGGTTATTCGTGATGTGGGTCGGGTATTCGGTTTGAATCGTTATGTAATTAATGAACTTGCTAGTGTCATTCCTCGCGGGCTGCACGTCACATTAGCGGAAGGGTTAAAAGAATCACAACGTTTGCAAAACTTACTTAGTGATCATCCTGAATACCGATTACTGTATAAGGTTGCCCAAAAACTTGAAGGCTTACCGCGTCATTATTCAATTCATGCGGCTGGAGTAGTGTTATCTGAAAGCCCGCTTCATGAAATTGTGCCTCTCCAGAACGGAAGTGAGGGGCTATTAATGACGCAGTTTCCCAAGGATACAGTTGAAGCCTTGGGACTACTAAAAATGGACTTCCTGGGATTACGGAACCTGTCGATTATGGATAATACCTTAAGATTAATTCGGCAACAAAAACCGGACTTTAATCTTTCTATGATTTCATTAAACGATCCCAAGACGTTAACTCTCTTTCAACATGGTTTAACCGATGGTGTGTTTCAATTTGAATCAGCGGGGATTAGGGAAGTACTTGTAAACCTTCATCCAGATGATTTTGAAGATATTGTTGCTGTTAATGCTCTTTATCGTCCAGGACCATTGGAAAATATTCCCCATTTTATTGCTCGTAAACGGGGAGAAGAAAAATATCAATTGCCAGATTCTTCATTAGAGCCTATTTTAGGATCAACATATGGAATCTTAGTTTACCAGGAACAGGTTATGCAATTAGCTTCAGCGATGGCTGGGTTTAGTTTGGGTGAAGCTGATCTGTTGCGTCGTGCAATGAGTAAAAAAAAGCAGGCAACGATGGAAGGAATGCGTGCTAAATTCTTACGTGGTGCGCAAGCCAATGGCTATACGGAAGATTTGGCAGAGCAGGTATTTAATTATATTGATCAATTTGCCAACTATGGTTTTAATAGATCACATGCAGTTGCCTATTCAAAGATGGCTTTTCAGATGGCGTATTTAAAAGCTAACTATCCCAAAGAGTTCTTTACTGCGTTAATGAGTGCTGAACCGAATGTTGATAAATTAAAGGCACATGTTCAAGATGCTCGCCATTTTGGGGTTAAACTTGTTGGTCCCCGCATTAACCAAAGCCAAGCGGATTTTTCACTCAATAACGAACAATTATATTTTGGCTTAGCGGCAATTAAGGGACTGCGTCAAGACTTAATTCGTGAAATTATTCAAGAGCGCAAGCAAAATGGTTCGTATAAGGATATTCGAAACTTTATTTCTCGATTGGCTAGTAAGTGGCAGAAAGCTGAGCTAATTGAACCGCTAATCTATGCGGGAGCATTTGACGGCTTAGGCTATAATCGGGCTGAGATGATTGACGCTTTGCCAATGTTAATCTCCGGAGTTCAATTATTTGGAAGTACTGATGAACTCGAAAGTGATCCAGCGTTGCAATCAACCATTACTTCTCGCCAAGAATACCCACTTACAGAACGTTTAGCAAAGGAAAATGAATATTTAGGGGTTTATCTTTCTGGACATCCCGTGACCCAATATCAAGGGTTAGTGGGGAGATATAATGTTCGATCGGCTAGTCAACTTCGTCCTAGGCAGGATACGACAGTTTTAGTACTAATTAATCATGTAAGAACGATTTATACGAAGAAAAATCACCGTCAAATGGCATTTATATCAGGAACTGATCAAACTGGTGAGATTAAGGTGACTATTTTTCCTCGGCAATTTGATCGTTACCAAAGGCTATTACAAAATAATCGAGTAATAATGGTTAGAGGCAATACGGAACAACGTAAAGGCCATGGCCTTCAAATCATTGCTAACCAAATTTGGGATCCTAAACGGCTCCATCAGCAACCGACTACTCAGGAACGGTGGTTCTTGCGGATTTTACCCCAAAAGAATAACGAACAGCTTCACCGGCAGCTTTATCAATTTATGGCAGTTCATCGAGGAACGATTCCAGTTATCATTTATTATCCGGAAACTGATCAAAAAAAGATTCAACCACAATCATGGTGGCTTAATTCGAAAGATGAAACATACCAGGGATTAATTCAAATTCTGGGAAAAGAAAATGTGGTCCTTCAAAAACCATCTTGATAATTTTCGAAAATAAATACTTAATGAAATTTATTGAATGATAGCGCTTTCTATAAATCTTTTCGAAAAAAACTACAGACACAGATTTTGAAAAGTGCTATCATAAGGCTGTGCAAATGCGGTATGCAAATGCAAACCGCAGTTGATGCATAAATGCAAAGGAGAGATTCATTTATGAAGAAAACCAAGATTGTAAGTACACTTGGTCCTGCAAGTACAGATGTTGATACTATCGTTAAGTTGATTAATGCTGGTGCAAATATTTTCCGGTTTAACTTCTCACACGGTGACCACCCAGAACACTTGGGACGGATGGAAAATGTTAAGAAGGCTCAAGAAATTACTGGTAAGCATGTTGGTTTAATGCTTGATACCAAGGGTGCTGAAATCCGGACTACTGTTGAAAAGGAAGGCAAGATCGACTTTAAGATTGGTGACAAGGTTCGTATTTCTATGGATCCTTCAATTGAAGGTACCCACGAAAAGATCGCTGTTACTTACCCAGGCCTTTATGACGATACTCATGTTGGTGGCCACGTTCTTTTTGACGATGGTCTTATCGACATGTTGATCGATGAAAAGGATGAAGAACACAAGGAACTTGTTTGCCACGTCCTTAACAACGGTGTTCTTGGTTCTCGGAAGGGTGTTAACGCTCCTGGTGTTTCTATCAACTTGCCAGGAATTACTGAAAAGGATAGCAGTGATATTCGTTTCGGTTTGGACAACAATATTAACTACATCTCAGCTTCATTTGTTCGTAAAGCTCAAGATGTTCTTGATATTCGTGAACTCCTTAAGGAAAAGAATATGGAAGATGTTCAAATCTTCCCTAAGATTGAATCACAAGAAGGTATCGACAACTTTGAAGAAATCATTGAAGTTTCCGATGGTTTAATGGTTCCTCGTGGTGACATGGGTGTTGAAATTCCTGCTGAAAATGTGCCAATTGTTCAAAAGCACATGATCAAGCGTTGTAATGAATTAGGTAAGCCAGTTATTACTGCTACCCAAATGCTTGATTCAATGCAAGAAAACCCTCGTCCAACTCGTGCCGAAGTTTCTGATGTTGCTAACGCTGTCTTTGATGGTACAGATGCTACTATGCTTTCTGGTGAAAGTGCTAACGGTGACTACCCTGTTAAGTCAGTTGCAATGATGAATGCTATTGATATCAAGGCTGAAAACCACCTTTGGGAATTCGGAACTGAAAAGTTTGATTGGGACAAGTCAGATGTTACTGAAACTATTGGTTCAGCTGTGGCTAATGCAGCTAAGGACTTGGATATTCACACCATTGTTGCCTACACTGCTTCAGGCTACACTGCCAAGATGATTTCTAAGTATCGTCCTAATGCTGATATTGTCGCTCTTACTCCTAATGAACGGGTAGAACGTGGCCTTATGATCAACTGGGGTGTTCAACCATACGTTGTTGACGAAATGAAGAACACTGATAAGATGTTCGACTTGGCCGCCAAGAAGGCTGTAGAACTTGGCTTTGCTAAGAAGGGTGACAAGATTATTGTTGTTGCCGGTGTACCTTTAGGTGTTAAGGGTGCTACTAACATGATGCGGGTTATGACTATTGACTAATTAAGTCTTATGGACCCAATAAATTAATTAAAGGCTCTCGTGGAATCTCCACGGGAGTTTTTTTGTTTTCATAATACTAGTCAAATCACGTTGAGCCGTGTAAAATTAATTATTAGAAATTATGAAATCGGATTAATGAAATCGGATTAATGAAAGTGGGATTATTTAATGAATTCAGCATTAGGAAAAGTTGTTACAGCAGTAATGATTGATGAAAATGAAAATGATTACTTTGTCCAACCTGACCGGAATGGGCAAACGTACCGGCTTCCCAAAAATGAAAGTCCTCAGGTTTTACACATTGGAGGTCAAGTTCGTGGCTTTGTCTATGAAAATGAGGATCACCAACTCCAAATGACATGTAAACATATTCCAACGGTTCAGGTTGATCATTATGATTATGGAACGGTAGTTAGTGTTCGGCGAGATCTAGGGGTGTTTGTAGATATTGGTTTGCCTAATAAAGATATTGCAGTATCATTAGATGATTTGCCATCCTTAAAGCACCTATGGCCCCAGCCTGGTGATCGCCTTCTTCTTTCTTTGCGAGTTGATGATAAAGACCGAATTTGGGGAAAACTTGCTGATGATCAAATTTACCAAGCTATTTCTGTTGCTTCTAATAACCGCCTTTTGAATCATGATACTTATGCAACCGTCTACCGTTTAAAAATGAGTGGAACTTTTGTGTTAACTGACGGTTACCATCTTGGCTATATTCACCCAAGTGAACGGGAGCAAGAACCACGACTGGGACAACGGGTAAAGGCACGCGTGATTGGCATTTCATCTCATGGCGGATTAAATCTTTCTTTGAAGCCGCGGGCATATCAAGCAATTAGTGAAGATGCTCAAATGCTTCTAGCGATGTTAGAACATAATCAAAACCACCGATTACCGTATACTGATAAAACTGATCCGACCGTGATTCGCGAGGTGTTTGGGATTAGTAAGGGACAATTTAAACGGGCAATTGGTCACCTATTAAAAGCTGGATTAGTAAAAGAAGAGGGTGGCCAATTAATCCTCTTGGAAAAGAAGAATGAGAATGCTGGAAACAATTGATCAATTTATTGATTATCTAGTAACCCAAAAAGGTCGTTCGCATAATACATGTCAAAGTTATCGTCATGACTTGAAAATGTGTGTTGCTTTTTTTGAAGCTAACGGAATTGGGAGTTGGCAAAGAGTTGATCAATACGCTGTGATTAACCTGATTGCTAAAATGAAGCAGGAACAGCGCGCTAGCACAACGATTAACAGGACAATTTCTAGCCTTCGTCAACTCTTTCGTTATCTTTTGCGTCGCCATGAGATTCAGGTGAACCCGATGGACTATGTTGATCATGAGCGTGTAGCACCCAAAAAGCCCCCAATTACATTATCCCAAAATGAAATCGAACAACTATTTACGATTCCGAATACAACAACTACTAATGGTTTGCGTGATCGAACATTATTAGAATTAATGTATGGGACAGGAATGCTAGTTAGTGAATTGATTAACCTCAAACGTTCACAGGTTCACCTTGATTTACAAATTCTCCAGATTCAGGGTAATTCTCATCACCAGCGAATTGTTCCTTTAGGAAAAATGGCAAGTGAATGGCTTAAAAAGTACCTGGAGATTACCGCTGCTGCTTCTAGTGATTATGTTTTCTTAAACGCGCGTGGTCACCAGATGACAAGGCAAGGAGTATGGAAAAACTTTAAAGGAATTGTAAGGGAATCAGGGTTAAAAAAAGATATTACTCTTCAGACTCTCCGGCATACCTTTATTGCTGATCTATTGAATAATGGTGCTAGTTGGCAAGTAGTCCAAGCACTTCTAGGGAGAGAAAGTGGACGAGAAAATTATGAGTCATACATTCATTTTGATTCTCAGGAATTAGTGACGGTTTATCGCCAATGTCATCCGCGAGCGTAAAATCTCAGGGAGGAAATTATGTTAGTTCGATATCGAAAAGACTATGAAAAGATTGCGATGGGGCTTTTATCCTTTCTACCCGAATTACGTGATTATGATCAGCTTGCTGATGCAATCAAAATTTCTATGGATCAGAATTATCAGATCTACCTCTGGAAGGATACAGAAGATAATCATTTTATTGGAATCATCGTTATTGAAGTTGGTAAGAAACATGTCTTAGTTCGTCATATATCATTTACACCAACTGATCGTTCCGGAAAAAATGTTTATGCGTTATTAACTGCAATTCATGAACAATATCGTGAAAAAAGGCTAATGGGAACGTTAAAAACTCAACCGTTGATTTCAAACTGGGAGCGAAATAATGAGCGATAAACAAGAAATAATTCCACGATATCCATTTCAACCAACGCTTAAGATTGGTGGCTTCGAGGGACCGTTAGATCTTTTACTCCATTTGATTCGGCAATCAAAAATGGATATTTATGATATTCAAATTGAGGAGATTACACAACAATATTTTGATTATTTAAGAACCATGAAAAGTCACCAACTTGAGGTAGCTGGTGACTATTTTGTGATGGCCGCAACTTTGATGAATATTAAAAGCCAGTTACTCCTTCCTCAACCAGATGAAGAAATAGAAGAACAAAGCGAAGAGATTGTTGACCCTCGGCAGGAACTAGTGGAACAGTTATTAGAATATCAGCGTTACCAGAAGGCAGCCTCACATTTAAAAGATAAGGCTGATTTTCGTCAGGCTGAATATACCAGGCCGGCAATGCATGTTCCAGCCGAAATGATTGCTAAACATGTTGAACCAGGAGTCACGTTAAGCCAACTTCAACAAGCATTTGCCGATGTCCTTAAACGTCACCAGTTAACTTCTCCAGTTCACGAAACAGTGGCAGCGGAAAAAGTAAGTGTCGCCCAAAGGATGAATCAGGTTTTTGCAATCGTTAAACAGGAAGCTACGAGGTTTGAGGACCTATTTATTGGAGAACAGACCCGTGATGAATTAGTTACGACATTTTTAGCAATTTTGGAATTAACCAAGCATCAAGCAGTCACTATACACCAGGAAAAATTATTTGGACCAATTATTTTAGTGGAGGGATTAAAAGGTGAGCAATACCGAGCCAACCAACCTAGCGAAGATTGAAGGATTACTCTTTATTAGTGGTGATGAAGGAATTACTTTAGGAGATCTTGCCAAAATTACTGGTTTTATGAAACCAGCAGTACTGGAACTATTAAAGCAATTAAAGGGAAGGTATGAAGGTGATCCCGACTCTGCATTAGTGTTATTAAATAGTGGTGATACATATCGCTTAGCAACTAAACATGAACTGTCACCAGTGATTAAGCACTATTTTGAGGTGCCTTTAACGATTCCTTTAACACGAGTATTATTAGAAGTTTTAGCGATTATTGCCTATCGTCAACCAATTACTCGGTTGGAAATTGATGATATTCGTGGGGTCCAGAGTTCCGCTTCGTTACAAAAATTGATGGTTCGTGGATTGATCAGTACCCATGGACGGTTAGAAGCACCAGGGAGACCATTCTTATATGTAACAACGGATAGTTTTTTGGATTACTTCGGTTTATCCTCATTAAAGGAATTGCCACCTTTGGCTGAGCAAGAAGATCTTGATTTCAACAATCTAGGCGGTGACCTATTTTTAGAAGCTTTACAGGCACGACAAAAACAACAGGAGGAGTAAAATGGAACGTCTACAAAAAGTAATGGCTGAAGCCGGAGTCGCATCTCGCCGATCATCAGAAAAGTTAATTGCTAGTGGTCATGTTCAAGTCAATGGAAAGACAGTAACGGAGATGGGAATTAAAGTTAGTGAACACGATGAAGTGGTAGTCGATGGTGTTCCTCTTCATCGTGAGGCCCACGTTTACTACTTGCTGAATAAGCCTCGTTCAGTAATTACGAGTGCTCATGATGATAAAGGACGGCGGACTGTTGTTGATATCCTGAAAGATAAAGGGATTGAAGAGCGAGTATATCCGGTTGGAAGACTGGATTATGATACCACCGGAATTTTACTATTGACTAATGATGGTGATTTGGCTAACCGGTTAATGCACCCGAAATTTGAAGTTGAAAAGGCATATATTGCAAAGGTGCGGGGAATAGTTAATAATAATGATCTTAAACAATTGCGGGTCGGGGTAAAAGTTAAGGGGCGAGTGACTAAAAAAGCTAAGACGCGTCTAATTGAAACAGATCAGAAAAAGCAAACGAGTTTGGTTAAGTTGACGATCCATGAGGGACGTTATCATCAAGTAAAGTTGATGTTTGATGCGATTCATCATCCTGTTATCAAACTTCACCGTGAATCTTATGGTCCACTGGATCTTCATGGACTGCAATCAGGGGAATTCCGTGAATTAAAACCTGATGAGGTTAAGTTATTAAAGAAGATGAGTAGATAGTATTTAATTCTGGAGGAAATCTTAGAGGAAACGGAAAGTATGGTACACAATAACCTTCCTAGTCCTTGACATACTGCGGAATCCCCAGTATTATAATGTTGTAAAATTTCATAGGAGTTGTCTTCAAGGCGCGGTGAAATTCCCGACCGGCGGTATAGCCCGCAACCCATTTCGATGGTTGATCTGGTTTGATTCCAGAGCCGACAGTATAGTCTGGTATGCAGAAGATTCTACTACATTTATTTAAATATGAATGAGAATGCACGTTGCTGACAACTAAGGTTAAGTGACGTGTTTTTTATATTTAAAATATTTTGAAGGCAATCTCGATAGGAGGTTGTTGTCGATGGTTACATCACATCAAAAAGTTCACCAAATGGTTGGTGTTAGTTGTTTAAGTGCATTAGCATTTATTTTAATGCTATTTGAATTCCCAATTTTACCGATTGCTCCATATCTTAAAATGGATTTTTCAGACTTACCGGTACTAATTGGTGGGTTTATTTATGGCCCAGCTGCTGGAGTGATGATTGCATTTTTAAAGTGCCTTATCCATACTTTGACTCGTGGCTTTTCTGCTGGTGAGTTGGTTGGAATTTTGGGTAATTTTCTTTCTTCACTAGCATTACTGTTACCATTTTGCTGGGTTTGGAAACATAAGGCATGGTCATTTAAGCGTCAATTATGGCTAGGAGGAATTACTTCTACATTTACCTTAGTTATATTTATGGCTCTATTAAATTGGTGGGTCCTAACGCCACTTTATATGGCCCTTTGGAACTGGAAATCAACATTACCAATTCCAGAATTGATTGCGGTTGGTGTTATTCCTTTTAACTTAATCAAGGGTGTCCTCATTTCCACTGTGTTTGCGTTAATAGCTATTCGACTCAAATCATGGCTTAATCAAAAACGACTCGAAGAATAATTTGATGTTAATAATATGTGCTATATAGTTGAAATTACTACAGTCTAGTCCATAAAAGGGCTCTAGTGTTCGGTAAATCCGAATGCTAGAGCTCTCTTTGCGCTTAAAGGCTAGCTTTGCGTTGAAAAACAAACTAGTAAGCTGATTTCGCAATTTCTTACGTAGTCTCTTTCAGCCTTTAAATGTTCTCTTTTCTTTTCGGATCATTTTAAATCCTTTCCGTTATAATAAATTAGAGTGGAGAGTGAAAAAATGGATAACTTATTAAGATTCTTTGATGAGCATCAGCCACGACGGATTAGGGTGATTGAAAATACGTTAAAAGATCGGCGAACAGTTTCAACGCTTTTCTGGGCTAAGCAATACGGCCTTCTTAAGTGGACAGGAGCTTACCGTTCACTAGAGCGTGAAGAGTTTGATTATTCAATTAAGCGACTAGTTAAGGATAACCTGATTCGCCTTGATTCAACAGGACAAGCACTTTTAACAACTTCAGGAGTGTTGAAACAAGAAGAATTAGCCGATGAAGAATATCAACCGCATTTTTTTGATTGGTACTGGCTGGCTAATACGCGACGAATTGAGCAACGGTTACTTCTTGGTGTTCAGGTTGTTTCTGAACTAACATATCATAACCGTTATTATGCACCGCTAACTAATGAATATCATGAACAACAGGTTGTTAAACATTGGCTCCTTAACTGGCGGGGAAACATTGTTAAAGAACTATTCAAGGAACTTGAATTGTTTGGTAATTCGCTAGAGAGTGTTGATGAACGATTAGTTAACTATTTCTTCTACTCACTAATTGGTCATCAGATAACTGGTAAAAACGAACTTCAATTGTGTCGGCAACTCCCCATTTCTAAAGGACAATTACCGATTATTAAGCAAGATGCCCTATTAGCAATTGCGGCATTTGCTAATAGTTATCAGGGAACATTATCGCGGTTATTAGGGGAATTATTGGCGCCAAGCCCGTTGAGTAACAGTGGTAATCAAACCCTATTACTCTATCAACGCGGTTATTCGATTACTCAGATCGCAAAGCGGAGAAGGATTAAGGAAAATACTGTTCGTGAGCATTTGCTGGAAGTAGCGATCATTTATCCTGAAGCCATTGACTGGGAGCGACTTTTACCGGCGCCTATCCGTCACCAGCTAACTAAACAATATCAGGGGCCGGTCGATAAATGGAAATTTAATCCAGCGACTGTTCCTGGTGGAGCGGTAGCTTTTTATTATTTTCGTCTTTTTCAACTTTATCAGGAGAGATCAAGTAAATGATTAGTGATCATCAATTATTAGCAACGTTAAATGCTAAATTCGGCTTCTCGTCATTTCGTGATGGACAAGAAGAAACCGTTAAAGCAGTTTTGAAACATCGAGATACTCTTGCTGTTCTGCCAACTGGGGGTGGAAAGTCACTTCTTTACCAATTGCCAGGGTACTTGCTTCCTGGCTGTATCCTGATCGTTTCACCACTAATCTCATTAATGCAGGATCAAGTTGAACGCCTACATCGTTCTGGAGAGAAAAGGGTTTTAATGATTAATAGCCAATTAACTGGTAAGAGTCGTCAGCAGGCAATGCGGCAACTTCCTTCATTTAAATTTATCTTTACTTCGCCTGAATCCCTTACTAATCCGGACATTATTCAAGCATTGAAGAAAGTAAAAATTTCGCTATTTGTGGTTGATGAAGCCCACTGCATCTCACAATGGGGACCAGATTTTCGTCCTGAGTACCTTCTTCTTAGTGTAATTCGGCAGAACCTTGATTCACCGACTACACTTCTATTAACTGCAACTGCGACCCCAGAAGTGCGACAAGATATTATTCAAAAAATGGGACTAGAAAATGCGACAGTTACTCAAGTGATCCGTTCCGTAAATCGTCCCAACATTTATTATGCTGTTAAACGATTTCTGTCCGCAAAAGAAAAGGAACAATCCTTGATTGAACTAGTTAGTCGATTAGCTGGTCCGGGAATTATTTATTTTGCTAGTCGAAAATTAGCAAGTCAATTTGCTGAGAAATTAAATAAAAAAACCGATAAGAACGTTGCCGCTTACCATGCGGGAATTGCGCCGCTTGATCGTTACCGTTTACAACAGCAGTTTATGGAAAATCAGATTCAGTTAATTTGTGCAACTAGTGCTTTTGGAATGGGAATTGATAAGGAGGATATCCGCTTTGTCATTCATTTTCATGAACCAGCAAACTTAGAAAGCTATGTTCAGGAGGTGGGCCGAGCTGGTCGTGATGGGCAGCCCAGTTTGGCGCTTCTCTTGTATTGCCCGGGGGATGAACAAATTCAGCGGACACTAAACCATATTGATTTGCCAGAAAGTACACTTTTAGAAGCTGTTAGAAATAAACATCAGCCTGCTAGTGTACTGGGAGATAATCATGAACTATTTTCCTTTTACCTAAAGCATGGATATGACGGAAAAATGATTATAAAAGCGTTTAAAAAACGACAAAGGAATTTAAGCAGTCGTTTGGAATGGATGGCGCACTATATAAATAATACGAAGATGTGCCGACGAAAAATGATATTAGGTTATTTTGGCGAGCAACTTGAGCAGCCACAGGAACCATGTTGTGATATTACTGAGCCAACATTAATTCAACGGTTTGAACACCATAATAATGAGACAATAAACGGACAACAGGTAAGTACAAAACTAGATTGGCAAGAACGACTTTATCAGTTACTTAATATTAATCATGATAAAGAAAACTAGACATTTAATGATTATTTGCGCTACAATCAGAATGTTAATTTTAAATGAAAAGGAGGGGTAACCATGAGTGAACGACGAGAAGAAAGTCGTGAGGCAAATGACCGGTTATGGGATAAAAAGTTTGTTGATAATGAAGATTTGGGTAGTGATGGACACCTATCGCGGACCGAACATCGGCGACAAAAAGAACATAATTCTACAATTACCACTGTCCTGATTGTTTTAATCATTATCTTAGCAGCAATTCCGCTGATATACTGGGTTAACCATAAGCAAACATTGAATCATCCAGTAAGGACTGAGCGGTTAGCAGAGTCTCAATCATCTAAAAAAAAAGCTCAATCCCCAAAACGGAAAACCAGTTCAAACAAACGAAGCTCTATAAGCTCATCTAGCCAGACTAAAGAGCGTTCTAGTTCGACGATGAACAGTAGTTCACCAGTTAGTTCAAGTTCTTCTTCAATAGTGAGTCAGACATCTTCAAGTATGGTTCAATATGCAATTGTGCCACGTAATGGAAGTCTATATCGTGTTGCAAGACAGAACGGAATCTCTATTAATGAATTGATGCGGCTAAATGGTTTAACCCCAAATGCCCACCTAACACCTGGGCAACGATTGAGAATTCGATAATGGATTAGGAGAGGATTAAATGTCGACTGGATTACAAGTTGCAATTGATGGACCAGCTTCAGCGGGAAAGAGTACAGTTGCTAAATTAGTCGCTAAAAAGTTTGGGTATATTTATTGTGATACAGGAGCAATGTATCGTGCAGTAACTGTGGCGGCTTTGCAAGAAGAAATTGCAATGGATGATACAGAAAAGATCGCTGACTTGGCTAAAAAGATTAAAATTACGTTTCAGCCTGCTGAACCAGAACAACTGGTCTTTATTAATGGTCAAGAAGTAACAAGGGATATTCGGCTTCCGAAAGTTGCAAAGAATGTTTCAGCGGTTGCAGCGATTCCAGCTGTTCGTCAAGAAATGACCAAGCAACAACGACAGATTGCTGCTGAAGGTGGTATTGTAATGGATGGACGTGATATTGGAACCACAGTGCTTCCTAATGCACCGGTAAAAATTTTTATGGTGGCTACCGCTTACGAACGTGCTCGTCGTCGTTATCTGGAAAATAAACAAAAGGGAATCGTCACCTCAAGTCTTGAGGAATTACAACGAGCGATTGAATTACGGGATAAAAAGGATTCAACCCGGAAGGTATCACCGCTAACGCAAGCGAGTGATGCTATAAAATTGGATACTACTAACCTGACAATTGACGAGGTTGTTGAGAAAATTAGTGAAATAATTAAAAAAACTGAAAAACATTTAGCATAATTACTGGAAATGTTAGCGCCTTTCTAGTAGAATAGTTTTCAGAGTTGATTGTCGCAAGGAGGATTTTTTTAAATGGCTGAAAACAACGAAAACAAAAACGATATGTTAGAAGCTCTCGATAGCATTGAAACTGTAAAAGTGGGTGATGTTGTTAAGGGTGAAGTATTGGCAATTGATGATGATCGCCAAGCTATCGTTGGTATTAAAGATGCAGGGGTTGAAGGTGTCGTCCCTGCTAAGGAATTATCAACCAAGCCAGTTGAAGACATCAATGACGCAGTTAAAGTCGGTGACGAACTTGACTTAGTAGTTATTTCTAAGATCGGTAACGATAAGGAAAATGGTAGCTACTTACTTTCACACCGTCGTCTCGAAGCTCGCAAGGTATGGGATGACATCCAAAAGAAGTTCGATGCTGGTGAACACATTACAGCTAAGGTTACACAAGCTGTTAAGGGTGGCTTAGTAGTTGATGCCGGAGTACGTGGCTTCGTCCCTGCTTCAATGATTACTGATCACTACGTAGAAGACTTGAACCAGTTTAAGGGTCAAGAACTTGAATTTAAGATTATTGAAATCGAACCTAGTGAAAACCGCCTTATCCTTTCCCACAAGGAAATTGTTAAGGCTCAACACGAAGAAGCAGCTAAGGAAATCTTTGCTAAGCTTCAACCAGGTGATGTTGTTGAAGGTAAGGTTGCTCGAATGACTAACTTTGGTGCCTTTATTGACCTTGGTGGTGTTGATGGATTAGTTCATGTTTCTGAAATTTCATATGATCATGTTGACAAGCCTTCTGATGTTTTGGAAGCTGGTCAAGATGTTAAGGTTAAGGTCTTAAGTGTTGACCCTGAACGTGAACGGATTTCACTTTCAATTAAGCAAACATTACCAGGACCATGGGATGATATTGAAGAAAAGGCTCCAGAAGGCAGTGTCCTTACTGGTACTGTAAAGCGGTTGACCAGCTTTGGTGCCTTTGTTGAGGTCTTCCCAGGTGTTGAAGGTTTGGTACATATTTCTCAAATCTCTCACAAGCACATTGCTACACCAGCTGACGTTTTGAAGCCTGGTCAAGAAGTCAAGGTTAAGGTCTTAAATATTGATCCTGAACGTCAACGTCTTGGTTTATCTATGAAGGCTCTTGAAGAACGTCCAAAGGATGAAGAAAACAACGGTAACGAAAACCGTGGTCGTCGTCGTCCTCGTCGTAACAACAATCGTAGCTTCATGGACAACGCCCCTGAAGAAGAAAGTGGCTTCTCAATGGGTGACTTAATTGGTGATCAATTAAAGGGCTTGAAGTAATCGAGACCACATATTAGCTTAGAAAGGGGTATGGCATTTCTGTCATACTCTTTTTATTTCAAATAAGAGAAGGAAGGTGTAAAAATGGCAAATCCTGTTGTTGCAATTGTTGGTCGACCAAATGTGGGCAAGTCGACATTGTTTAATCGAATTGCTGGAGAACGAATTTCAATTGTAGAAGATACGCCTGGTGTTACCCGTGATCGGATTTATGCCCATGCTGAATGGTTAGGAAAGAATTTTAACTTAATCGATACTGGGGGGATTGAAATCTCTGATCAACCCTTATTAACTCAGATCCGTCAACAAGCAGAAGTAGCAATTGATGAAGCAGATGTTATTGTTTTTGTCGTTGATATTCAAAATGGTGTTACTGATGCGGATGAGCAGGTGGCAAAAATCCTTTATCGTTCTGATAAGCCAGTTATATTAGCTGTTAATAAGGTTGACAATCCTGAACGACGAAGTGATATATACGATTTTTACTCATTAGGTTTAGGCGAACCTTATCCAGTTTCTGGGGTTCATGGAGTAGGAGTCGGCGATTTACTTGATGCAGTTATTAACCGCTTCCCGGAGACGGCAGATAACGAAGATGACGGAACGATTCACTTTAGTTTGATTGGGCGACCAAATGTTGGGAAATCATCACTAGTTAATGCCATTCTGGGTGAGAACCGGGTAATCGTATCAAATGTGGCGGGAACAACCCGTGATGCTATTAATACTCGTTTTACGGCTAAGGACGGCCAAGAATTTACTATGATTGATACAGCCGGAATTCGTAAAAAGGGTAAAATTTATGAAAACACTGAACGATATTCGTTAATGCGTTCAATGCGTGCAATTGACGATAGTGATGTTGTTTTAGTGGTCCTTAATGCTGAAGAAGGCATTCGGGAACTGGATAAGCATATTGCTGGTTATGCTCATGAGGCCGGCTGTGGAGTGATTATTGTTGTTAATAAGTGGGATACCATTAAGAATAAGGATCACCGAACAATGACCGATTTTACAAACTTAATTCGGAACGAGTTCCAGTACCTAAATTATGCACCAATTATCTTTGTTTCTGCTAAGACTAAGCAACGGCTTAATCAGTTACCAACGATGATTGAGGATGTTTATAAGAATAGTCGGCAACGAATTCAATCTTCCGTTCTGAATGATGTGCTTATGGATGCGTTGGCTGCTAACCCAACACCAACCCAGAATGGGCGACGGTTAAGGGTTTATTATGGAACTCAGGTAGCAATCCAGCCACCAACATTTGTAATTTTTGTCAATGATCCAGACCTAATGCATTTTTCGTATCAACGATATTTAGAGAACCAAATTCGGCAGGCATTCGATTTTACAGGGACGCCAATTCGGATTATTAAGCGGAAGCGACAATAAATTGTTCGTTTTGGTTATAAAATTCTGAAAAAAGGGTGAAAAAGCTTATAAACCGCTTGTCATCAAGGTTTCACTATGCTAATCTTAACAATGAAATTATACGAGTTCCTCGTATGTTTCGTTAATTTTGGACCACTCAAAATTAACATTCATTGGTGCAATCGATTATTTGATTGTATTAAATGTTGGAGGTGAAATTCAATGGCTAACAAAGCAGAATTAGTAAGTAACGTTGCAACCGCAACTGGTTTAACTAAGAAGGATGCTACTGCTGCTGTAGATGCAGTCTTTAGTTCAATTCAAGCATCATTAGCTAAGGGTGAAAAGGTTCAATTGATCGGCTTCGGTAACTTCGAAGTACGTCAACGTGCTGCTCGTAAGGGTCGTAATCCACAAACTGGTCAAGAAATCCAAATCCCTGCAAGCAAGGTACCAGCATTTAAGCCTGGTAAAGCTTTAAAGGATGCTGTTAAGTAATTACGGATTACTTGATAATAAATAGGACCGTGACTTTTGGTTCACGGTCTTTTTTTAATGCTCTTAAGAACCGGATTTAGTCTAATTATGCTAAGATAATTAGTGTGATGGGTAATGCTAAAGGAGGAAAATAATGACTTATTCTGAAAAAATGTTAGAACAAATTCAAGCTGGACAAATGCCAGCTGCGCAACAATCCTTTACCGAGGCCCTGGCTAAAGATAGCGATGATATGATTTTTAGTTTAGCTGAAGAACTTTATAGCATGGGTTTCCTGCATCAGGCACGTCAAGCCTATTTGCACCTGTTAGCAAAATACCCGAATGAGGATGAACTCCGGGTTAATTTAGCTGAGATTGCCATTAGTGAAGGTCATAATGATGAAGCATTAACGTACTTATCCCAAGTACAGCCAGATTCTGATGCGTATTTACAGTCATTGTTAGTAGCAGCTGACTTATACCAAACTGAAAATGAATATGAGGTTACTGAAGAGAAGTTAAAAGAAGCATACCGAATTGCCTCTGATGAACCGGCAGTCCAATTTGCCCTTGGTGAATTCTATTTCATGACTAGTCAGTTTGACGAGGCAATTCAATACTACTTTGAACTTATTCGGAGTGGTTATACCGAATTTGCCAAGGTAAATATTGCAGGACGCTTGGGAATTTGTTATGCCCAAAGTGGGAAGTTTAAACAAGCGCTTGGTTACTTAAAACAGGTTAGTCCGGAATACCAAACAAGTGATATTCGCTTTCAAACAGGGTTAACTGAATTACAGTTGGGAAAAACTGACGAGGCAATTAAAACTTTTAATGATTTGATCCAAGATGATTCTCAATATGTTTCGGTTTATCCTGAATTGGCTAAAGCTTACGTTCAGGAAAATAAGTATCAGCAGGCGTTAAAGGTTCTTCAAGAGGGGTTAGCCGTTGACCAATATAATGCTCGTCTGTATGCTCAAGCAGCTGAAGTAACTAGTCACCTTGGGAATAATAAGTTGATGGATGAATACCTAAAGAAGGCTCATGAACTTGATCCAGATAACTTAACTATTACCCTAGAATATAGTAACTTTCTTCTGCATATTCATGATGATGAGGATAATATTAAGCTCTTGGAACCACTTGTCAAAGAGGATGAGGTCGATCCACAAATTTACTGGAACCTGGCTCGTTCATACCAGCAATTAGAAAAGTTTGATCTTGCTGGAAAGTATTATCAAGAAGCAATGGTTACCTATAGTGAGAACCCAACATTCCTTAAGGAGCTGATTAATTATTATCGTGAAGCCGGTGATACGGAACAAATGGTAGATGAATTAAAGCATTATCTTAAATTGGTACCGACAGATGATGAAATGCAGGAATTGTTGGATGAATACGAGGATTATTAAAGCTTGAAACCAAAACAAGGATCAAATGATTAGGAAAATACCTGATCATTTGATCCTTGTTATTTATTATGATTAATTAGTTGTTTTTGATAGTACAGTAACGATGCCGGATCTAGCCTTAACCGTTCCATTAATTGCAAATCTGATAATTCAGGATGGTGGCTAAGTTCGTAGAGAATATATGCTTGATGAAGAAACTTTGGTGCAAGATTAAAACCGAGGTAAGTTTCGTCTTGCCGGAGATATTTATGAAGCCCGGCATTGGATAGTCCAGGATTATCGGAAGTAAAGCGTTGCTTGAGAAACAGCTGTGGAGAGTTTTGCAGTTCTTGAATGGGTTTAATAAACGAGTTGAAGTTAGCAATGAATTGTTTTTCAACTGGATTGTTTGGGACAAGACTATTCCAAACCTTTTCGAATCCTGGAGCGAGAAATTCACTGACTGTATAACCACGATTAGAAAGAAATAGAGTTAAACGGGTATAAAAGTGAATTTGATCGTCTTGAAGGATTTCGGGAAGCTTTGTAATCCACTTGGTGGTTAATCGTTTGTTAGGGTTAGTAGCTTTTCCATGAATTGTAAGGGTTGGGTAGGTACTAATCAATTGATGGGTGAACAGGTAGCGAAAGTAACGATTAAGGTGGGAAAGATTTTTATTATAAGTACTTAGAGTAATCTTTTCGTCCTCTTTTAAGGTGGTGAGAAAGGCCCGCACATCAGCTTCTGTGAGGCTTTTTAGTTGAGGATTAGTGGCAAATTCTGGTCGATTACTCATTAGAAAGGTAAAAAAGTGGGCTAGGGTTGTATCGTAGGTTTTAATTGTTAGGGGAGCAAGTCCTTGTTGAGATAAAAATAATTGAAAACGGTCTTGATAAGGGTAATTCATAGCGGCCTCCTTAATAAGCAGAAATTTACTTTAACTAACATTTTAAAACAAAAACCACAAAAAGAAAAGCAAATACAGCCGTTCGCACCTCCTTGCCAGATTTGCTATAATCGATATTGACTAAAAAACGGAGGACTTGATTAAATGATCATCAAACACTTACCAGCAATATTTGAACCTGCGCGACCTGTTTTACAAAGGATTGAAGATGCGGGTTATGAAGCTTATTTCGTAGGCGGGTGTGTTCGGGACACAGTTCTTGGGGACCCAATTCACGATATTGATATTGCTACAAGTGCTTATCCTAGTGAAATCAAAGCGATTTTTGACCGGACTGTCGATACTGGGATCGAACATGGGACAGTAATGATTCTTGACCACGGTACGGGCTATGAAACCACAACGTTTAGGACGGAATCAGGTTATCAAGACTTTCGACGACCAGATAACGTAACCTTTGTCCGTTCTTTAAGCGAGGATTTAAAACGACGTGACTTTACAATCAACGCTCTTGCTTTGAAGGAAAATGGTGAAGTAATTGACCTCTTTAACGGCTTAGAAGATTTAAAAAAGCACTTAATCAAGGCGGTTGGTAACCCTAACGAGCGCTTTCACGAGGATGCTTTGCGGATGATGCGTGCGGTTCGTTTTGCCAGTAAATTAGATTTTGTGATTGCTACTGAGACTTTAACGGGAATTAAACAAAATGCTGATTTATTGGGTAAAATTGCTGTAGAACGGATCCGGGTAGAATTTGAAAAATTATTAATGGGTCAAAATCCAGTTGCAGGCCTTAGTGATTTCCTTCGTACGGGACTTTATCGGTATTGTCCTGGATTAGCTAACCGATATGACTCCTTAAGTGGGCTTTTATTACTGAATAACTGGCAAATCCAAAATGTTGATCAAGCATGGGCAGTAATTGTGACCCAGTTAGGACTTAATGTACAAGAAACCAGTAATTTTCTTCGCCAATGGAAAACTTCAAATGAACTAATTACTAATGTTAAAAGGATGCTCCCAGTAATTCAGGAATTAAAGGCTCAAAAATTATCAGCATTATGTTTATTTAACGCTGGTGAGAAAGCAGTTCAGGACGCCAACCAAGTTGCAAAATTGTACGGTTGGTCAATTCCTGATGAACAGTTAAAAGAACAATATAACGCATTGCCTATCAAAAGTGGTAAGGAATTAGCGGTTAATGGTGGAACCTTAATTAAGGAATCTGGGATTAAACCGGGACGATTACTAGGAAAGATCCTTAACCAGTTAACTGTGGAAGTGGTCAACGGTAATTTGGCAAATAATAAGGGCGACTTAGTCACTGAAGTAGAAAAAATTAAAAAAGAGGGATAGAAAGAATGCAAACGATGCAGGCTGAAGGTTTAACTAGTACCTACGGGGAGAAGACCTTATTTGATAATATTTCCTTTACAATTAACGAGAATGATCGAATTGGGTTAATTGGTGTTAATGGGAGTGGAAAGACCAGTCTTCTGAACGTTATTAGCAGACGAACAAGTCCAGAGAAGGGAACAATCACTACACCAAATGACTATACGATTGGTTATTTAGAACAACAACCCGCACTTGATCCAACTAAGACAATAATGGGTGCGATCTTTGAGGGCGAACAACCAGTTTTTAAGACAATTCGTGAATATGAACTTGCCCTTGATCGTTTTAGTAATCATCCAGAAGACCCTAAAGCAATGGATCAGTATACGAAGATGCAAGCAAAAATGGATCAGGAAGATGCGTGGGAGGCAGATAGTCGGGTAAAGACAATCCTTACTCAGTTAAAGATTAAAAATGTTAGCCAGAAGGTTAGTGAACTATCTGGTGGTCAACAAAAGCGGGTTGGCCTTGCCCAAGTGTTAATTCAACATCCTGACCTTTTACTATTGGATGAACCGACAAACCATTTAGATCTTGATTCGGTAGTTTGGCTTCAGGATTTTCTTGCTTCTTATAAGGGAGCAGTCCTTTTAGTAACTCATGATCGGTACTTCCTTGATCAAGTTACGAATCATATTTGGGAATTATCTTTTGGTAACCTTTATCACTATGATGGTAATTATCAAGATTTTGTTCAGCAAAAGGCAGAGCGTGTAGAGTTAGCTAAGGACACCGAAAAAAAGAATCAACAATTATATAAAAAAGAATTAGCTTGGATGAGAACGGGAGCTAAGGCACGGTCAACTAAACAAAAGGGCCGGATTAATCGTTTTCACGAATTAGAGAATAAAGTTGGCAATCTTAAAACAGACGAAGATATTTCAATTAATCTTGGTTCCCAACGGTTGGGTAAGGATGTTATAAAGTTTAAAGATGTCAATTTAACATTAGGTGATCATCAAATCCTTCAACATTTTGACTGGTTAGTTCAAGCAGGAGACCGGATCGGAATTACGGGTGAGAATGGAGCTGGAAAGACAAGTCTTCTAAATGTAATTGCCCAACGGGTTCCATTAGATAGTGGTGTATTGAAAATTGGTGAAACAGTCAAGCTCGGTTATTATACTCAGCAAACTGAAGGAATTGATGATAATAAAAGAATGATCAGTTTCTTAAGTGAAATTGCTGAAAACGTTACTGATAAAGATGGTAATAAGTTAAGTGTTACCCAACTTTTGGAACGGTTCTTATTTCCCCGCTTTATGCATGGAACCTTAATTCGGAAACTTTCCGGGGGTGAAAAACGTCGTCTCTACCTATTAAAAATTTTAATGCAACAACCGAATGTTCTTCTTCTTGATGAACCAACAAATGATTTAGATATTGGGACGCTAACTGTCCTTGAAGACTATCTAGATAACTTTGCGGGTACCGTGATTACGGTTTCTCACGACCGTTATTTCTTGGATAAGGTTGCGGATGATTTACTAATTTTCCATGGGAATGGGGATATTCAACGTTATACTGGCCGCTTTACCGATTACCTGGCTGATACAAAAAAGCAGGTGGAGGTAGAACAACAGCAAAAGAAAGCGGAGAAAAAGCAGCAGGCTGCAGAGAAGAAACAGTCAGTAACTAGTGAAAAGAAAGAAAAGACTAAGTTAACTTATGCTGAAAAATTAGAGTGGGATCATATTGATGATGATCTTGACCAACTTGATAATCAGCGAAAAGAAATTGAAAAACAGATGACTGAACAGGCTGCAAATTACCAAAAACTAGCGGAATTACAAAAGAAGCTAGATCAGGTAAAAAAGAAAATTGACGAAAAGACGGCACGTTGGGAATATCTGAGCAACTATGTTGACTAATAGATAGTGAGGGTAAGTAATGGCAATAAATGAAAATGAACAGCAATATTTAACCTTAGCGCAATACGTACTGGATCATGGTCATACAAAGAGTGATCGTACCGGAACCGGAACTCGGTCTATTTTTGGTTATCAAATGCGGTTTGATCTTGAAAAGGGATTCCCTCTTTTAACAACTAAGAAGGTTCCGTTTGGCTTAATTAAAAGTGAATTGCTATGGTTTCTTCGTGGAGATACCAATATTCAGTTCCTCTTGAAGCACAAGAACCATATTTGGGATGAATGGGCGTTTAAAAAGTGGGTTGAAAGTAATGAATATCATGGACCTGATATGACGGATTTTGGTCACCGTTGGTTAAAAGATCCAGAATTTAAGCAGGTATATTTGAAAGAGAAACAAGAATTTTGTGACCGAATTATTAACGATGACGACTTTGCAAAGAAATATGGTGACTTAGGACTAGTTTATGGAAGTCAATGGCGTCATTGGAAGACAAGCAATGGGCAAACCATTGACCAAATTGCCAATGTAATTCAGCAAATTAAAAAAACTCCAAACTCACGAAGGATGATTGTTTCCGCCTGGAATCCTGAAGATGTCCCTACAATGGCTCTTCCTCCTTGTCATACGATGTTCCAATTTTACGTAAACGACGGGAAATTGAGCTGTCAACTTTATCAGCGAAGTGCTGATATTTTCCTTGGTGTACCCTTTAATATTGCCAGTTATGCATTGTTGACACACATGATTGCTCACCAGTGTGGACTTCAAGTTGGGGATTTTATTCATACTTTAGGGGATGCTCATATCTATTTGAATCACTTGAAACAAGTTAGGGAACAATTGTCACGAACACCGCATGAAGCTCCTAAACTAATCTTACCGGAGAAGACTAAGCAAATTGATGAATACCAAATGAGTGATATTAAACTAGAGGGCTACACTCATGAACCGGCGATTAAAGCTCCCGTTGCGGTTTAATTTGATAAGGAGAGATAGAATGCGTGAAGTTAATTTTATTTGGGCAGAAGATCTTGATGGTTGGATTGGTAAAGAGAATAGCTTACCCTGGCATGTTCCAGAAGATATGAAACATTTTCGAGAACTGACTGCTAGTCACCCAATTATTATGGGAAGAAAAACATATGAGTCAATTGGACAGCCATTACCACATCGACAAAACATTGTATTAACTCACCAGGTAATTGCTGATGAACGGTTGACGGTTGTGCATGATGTTGAAACGCTTGATCAGCTTATTGATGCTTTGCCAGATAACCAAGTGTATGTAATTGGTGGAGCACGGATCTTTTCTTTGATGATGCCGTTAGTTAATAAACTTGAACGAACCATTATTAATGGGCATTATAATGGAGATGTAAAAATGCCACCGATCAATTACGATCAATGGCATTTGATTAAACGGGATGAAGTTAGAGATGATAAAAAAGTTAATTGTTGGTTTGAAACTTGGGAACTAAACAAAGAAAAGAACTGAGAAAAACATCAGAATGGTTCCCGATAAAACAAAGATATGCCAAATAAGGTGGGCATATTGAGTGGGGCGACTATAAAAGAGAGCGCCGATGGTGAAGGTAATGCCCCCGGCAAGAAGTAAGCCAAAACCAACTGGTCCTAAAGCATCCCAAAGTGGCCAAAAAGCGATGATACATAACCAGCCCATAAGGACATATAAAACGGTTGACCAGTGACTCTTCTTTTTCAACCAGATACTCTTGTATACAACCCCAATGATGGCTAGTCCCCAAATGACACCAAATAAAGTCCATCCTTGCCAACCACGGATACTTACTAAACAATAAGGAGTATACGTACCAGCAATTAGGATATAGATAAAGTCGTGATCGAGGATCTGAAAGACTCGACGAGCTTTTGTAAAGTAAAGTGAGTGGTAGAGAGTAGAAAATAGGTAAAATAGGACTAGGGTACTTCCGTAGACGGTAAATGTAACAATTCTCATTGGATTGCCAGACCGGACTGCACTCATGATTAGTAAAACTAAGCCGGCAACTGCAAGGCCGAGACCAATTCCATGAGTGATTGCATTTCCAATCTCGATGACTACCGAATGCTTAGTGTTTCTGTTTTTTTCCATTTTTTAACCCCTTTCGTATAATGTAGCAATGAATTTTGTTGCTACTTTTGCTATACTTAAATAATAAATAATTAGGTTGACCATGGCAAATCCATGTAGCATAATAGTCTGTAAAATCTTGTCATCTAGTTTTGAAGACTAGAATATTATAACATAACATTTTCTAGGAAGAGTGAATTTTCATGGGGAAGATTAAGATCGTTTGTGATTCTTCTGCTGGATTAACAGAAGAAGAAATTAAAAAGTATGACATTACGGTTATTCCATTAACAGTAATGATTGATGGCACTGTATATGTAGAACGGGAAACTATTACTAATGACCAGTTTCCAGAGTTAATGAAAAAGGCTAAGTCACTGCCTAAGACCTCTCAGCCACCGATTGGTAAGTTTGTTGACGCGTTTAATAAACTTGGGGAAGACGGCAGCGAGGTTCTTTGCGTGAACATGATGGAATCCATTAGTGGAACCGTTCATGCAGCTGAACAGGCTGCAGGCATGACTCAGACAAAGGTTACTGTCTATGATTCTCAAACAACTGATCGGGGAATGGCCTTTCAAATAATTGAAGCTGCTAAGGTGATTGAGAATGGGGGATCTGTTGAGGATGCCATTGAACGGATGAAGTATGTTCTTGCCCATTCTAAGCTTTACTTAGCAATTGACAATTTGGATAATTTAGTTGCTGGTGGTCGTGTTAGTAAATTTGCTGGAGCTCTTTCTAATCTTTTGAATATTAAGATAATGCTTCAGGTTTATGATGGTCAGATTCACATTATTATGAAGGGACGAGGAAAGAAAGCCTTACATAAGGAATGGGATCGGATCCTCAAAGAAATGAAAGATGGGGCAAAAGTTATGGGGGCTGGTATCTCTCACGTCCAAGGTGATAGTGAAGTCACTCGTCTTTTAACCAAGATTAAGGAATTTGAACCCAATCTTGATGTGGTTGTTCGGGAAACGGTACCGATTATTGCTACCCACACTGGATTAGGGGCTTGTTGCTTGCTCTACTATACTGAATAGTCTTGAATTTAATAATTTCAAAAGCGGTCATAGTTACTATGCCGCTTTTTTAGTAAAAGGTGAAGTAATAATGAGAAAAAGAAAAATATGGTTTTGGGTAATTCTGCTTTTATTACTGTTCCTAATTGGGAGTTGGTATGGCTATCGTTACTTCTCTAACTCAGAAATTAAGCAGGAACAGCCACTTAAGCGGGTGGAGAGGAAAAATGTAAAATTAGTGGCTGTTGGGGACTCGCTTACTTATGGTCAGGGTGACGAAGAAAAGGATGGGGGTTATGTTGGGATCATCAAACAGAAGATCCAAAACAAATATAAGAAAACTACTGTTTCGACAGCAAATTATGGTGTGAGTGGTGATCGGTCTGATCAAATCCTTGCCCGATTGAATAAACAAGAAAAGATGCAGAAGGATTTAAAAAATGCTGATGTAATCGTAGTGACGGTTGGTGGAAATGATTTAATGCAAAACCTTGAAAAAGACGTTATGATGGATTCGCAAAGTAAAATTCAGTCGAGTGTTAATCAGGCACAGAAAACGTATGAAAATAAATTAAATCAGTTATTTACTGCCATCAGAAAAGAAAATCGGCATGCGCCAATTTTCGTAATGAGTATTTATAATCCGGTATATACCTACTTCCCAGATGTCACGGCGATTAACAATTCGATTAAACAGTGGAATCAGGCAACCGAAAAAGTAACGAAAAAATATGCTAAGATGCACTTCGTTAGTATTTATAAGGTGATGTCGTATGGCCAATATCAAACAAAGGAACAACGTCAACAATTAATTCAGCAAGAAGAAAAGATTAATCATGGTAAAGTAACTCAGGCACAATTGCTATCGATTATGGGGAACAAAGATCATAACTTGAATAAGTATATTTCGACTGAAGACAACTTTCACCCCAATCATTTAGGATATCAACATATGGCAAACCAATTATTTAAGAGCATGGTTAAGAATAATAGCTGGGAATTTGTGAGGGAATAGGTAATGGTTAATAAGAAAAAAGTTAATTGGTGGAAATGGGCATTTATTGTCTTAGTATTAATAATTGTGGTTTCGTCTGGCGTGATTCTCCATCGGGCAACAGCGCCAGCGTCACAACCGGAAATGGTTCAGTCAACAAAGAATAATGATTCATCATTGGTAGTTGAACTAAACCGGAAACAAGTAAATGCCTTATCAGCAAACTACTTGGATAACTTCTTAAAGGATAATAAAATTAAGTATAACTTTATGGTCGGTGAAAAGTATGCAACCTTAGTGGGGAATACTAAATTTCTCGGCACTAAAGTTCGATTCGCAATTAATTTTATTCCAGAGCGTACAAAGCAAGGAAATGTTCTTTTACGTGCTAGGGGGCTAAGTGTTGGTCGCCTTAATATCCCAATTAAGTTTGTTATGGGGTATATTGCTAAGAATTATAATATCCCTAAATGGGTTTCTATTAATCCAAAGAAGAAGACGGTTCTATTAGACCTGAACCGTTACAGTAAGAATCGACAATTGAAGTACTCGGCTCAGGAAATTGATATGCAAAATGGCCACTTTAAGTTCTTAATTACCGTTCCTGAAAAATAAGAGGAGGAGATTAGATGGCAATTCGTGATAGTTTTTATCATTATCTAATGACTCAACGGAAGCCTACTGATGCAGATGAAGTTGAACAGTTTGCTAATAACGCATTTTTTGATTCAGCGTTTCCTAAACAGTCAGCAGATTTTGAGGAGATTTCTAAATATTTAGAGGAAAATGCAGATTATTTACCATCAATGACAATTTTTGATACTGCCTGGCAACGGTATCAGGATGCAATGAATTAGGAGGTAGAATAAATGGCTACAATTCAATGGTTTCCTGGGCATATGGCAAAAGCATTACGTCAAATTCGTGAGCAAATGCCCTTGGTAGATATTGTTTTTGAACTTGTTGATGCCCGAGTTCCGTATTCTTCGCAAAATCCTGAAATAGCACTAGCAGCAGGTGAAAAGCCACGATTATTAATTATGACTAAAACTGATCTCGCTGATCCAAAGAGATTAAATGAATGGTTGACTTATTTTAAGGAACATCATCAGCCAGTCTTGGCCCTTGATTCCCGGCAGCAAAATGTTAGTAAAATTATCACAGCAAAGAGCAAGGAAATCCTTCACGATAAATTAGTAAGGGAAGCAACAAAGGGAATGAAGAAGCGACCGATTCGGGCAATGAGTGTTGGTGTTCCTAACGTTGGAAAATCAACCCTACTGAATCACTTGGTAAAAAAGAATGTTGCTGTAACAGGAAATCGCCCAGGAGTTACAACAGGACAACAGTGGCTTCGTTCGTCCAATGAGCTTGAGTTACTTGATACTCCGGGAGTTTTGTGGCACAAGTTTGCTAGCCAAAAGCAGGGAACAATGCTTGCTCTTTCAGGGGCAATTAAAGATAGTCTTTACGCCAAAGATGATGTTGCCTTATTTGCTCTTAATTACCTTCGTCATCAACAACCGGATGAGTTGAAGAAACGGTATCGTTTAACAGACGCTGATCTAGATGAAAATGTTTCGGATCCTGATTTACTATTAAAGATTACTGAAAAAATGGGTTTTCGTGACGATTATGATCGGGCAAGCGAACGTTTGATTTTCGATTTACGTAAGGGTAAATTGGGAGCAATCACAATGGAAATTCCAGCAGACTTAAACGAGGATGGGGTTAATGAGTAAACGAACCATTGCGGATATAAAGCAGGAATTAAATATGCTCCATGATCCCAATTCACCCTTACTGACAGAATTATCCGCTGATCCCCGCAAGGGAGTTCAGAACGCCCTTAAGCAGTGGCAACGACGAGAAGAGCGGTATCAAAAAGCAGTCGCTGCATTTCATCAACGGTTTAAATTTGAAAATTACTACTGGGAACATGGCTGTCGCTATGTCGCTGGAATGGATGAAGTTGGCCGAGGTCCATTAGCTGGACCCGTGGTTACCTGTGCTGTTATTTTAGATTCAACATTTGATCTGATTGGAGTTACTGATTCAAAGCAGCTTACGCGTCATGAACGTGAAAATCTCTATCTACAAATTATTAATGAAGCAGTTGAAGTTAGTATTGCAGTAAATAGCTCACAAAAAATT
The DNA here is from genome assembly GCF_014145505.1 of Limosilactobacillus fastidiosus. Classification (GTDB taxonomy): domain Bacteria; phylum Bacillota; class Bacilli; order Lactobacillales; family Lactobacillaceae; genus Limosilactobacillus; species Limosilactobacillus fastidiosus. Next base: position 39,195 of record NZ_JACIUZ010000025.1, on the reverse strand, counting down.
GATCAATTAAATATCTATGCGGCAACGCAGGACGCGATGATGACAAGCATCCGACAATTACATCACCAACCGGAACATTTAATTGTTGATGCGGTACCATTACCTGACCTTGATATACCGCAAACGACCTTAATTAAAGGGGATCAAAAATCAATTAGTGTCGCTGCCGCTAGTATCGTTGCAAAGGAATATCGTGATCATTTGATGCGAGATTATGATCGAGTTTATCCAGGTTATGATTTTGCTGAAAATATGGGATACGGGACAAAAAAGCATCTAGCTGGATTACGCCGATTAGGGGCAACACCGATTCACCGGCGTTCATTTAATCCGGTTACCGAGTATTTAAAATAATATCAAACTTAAAATTCTCCGTACTAATAAGTAGGGGGAATTTTTATGTTACAAGTTAGAGAATTCTTATTAAAACTATGTCTTTGTCCAGGATTAAGTCCAATTTCACGGTGGCGTTTATGGAAAACCGCGGAAAAAGAACGGTCATTTAATAATCTTAGCTTACTAATTGAACGATCAGGGATCAGTATTCGGGCACGAAATGCGTTATTAGATAAGTGGGAAAGTTTTGAACTACAAGAAAAGGTCCAATTAAATATGAAGCAATCTTACATAACGATTATCGACAGTGAGTATCCACGCCAATTAAGCGAGATGTTTTGTCCACCACTAGTTTTGTTCTATAGGGGTGATATCACCTTATTGAATACCCAGTGTTTGGCAGTAGTTGGTGCTCGTCAAATGACAAGTTATGGTTCAGCAACGTTGAAGGGTCTTTTGCCGGTAATTGTGAAACGTGGAATTACTATTGTGAGTGGACTAGCTGCAGGAGTTGATGGATTAAGTCATGAAATTACGTTAGCACGTCAAGGAAAAACAATTGGTGTTGTTGGTTGTGGACTAGATCAAGTGTATCCACGGAACCATCAATTTCTCCAAGAGGCAGTTGCGCAAAAAGGATTAGTGGTTTCAGAGTATGGCCTAGGTGAAGCACCGGTTGCTTTCCACTTTCCTGAGCGGAACCGGATTATTGCTGGTTTGGCCGAGACGATCCTGGTCGTTGAGGCGAAAAAACGTAGTGGGAGTCTAATTACAGCCGCGCTCGGCTTAGAAGAAAATCGGAATGTTTGTGCTATTCCGGGACGAATTGATGCGCCACTTTCTTTGGGCTGTAATCAATTAATTGCGGAAGGGGCAAAACCAATTACGGCGGTAAAAGATCTTCTTGAGGAGTTCCTTTTGACTAATTGATCCTTGCATTTTGGCTCCTTTTTAATTAAAATCAACATTCGATTAGGATATAGTTTGACAGATACTATATAAATGAATTAATAATAGTAGTATCAGTAAAGATAATTAAAAGCATAAAAGTAAGGAGCCAATGAAATGGCAACTAGTACTACAAAGAAGGAAGCAACGAGTAAACGAAAAATAACTCGTCGCGCAAAACCAAAAAAGAAATTAGTGATCGTTGAATCACCGTCGAAAGCAAAAACAATTGGAAAATTTCTGGGCCGATCTTACAAGGTTGTCGCCAGCTTAGGTCACGTGCGAGATTTGCCAAAGAGTCGGATGGGTGTTGATATTGAAAATGACTACCAACCTGACTATATTTCGATTCGAGGAAAAGGGGATGTAATCAAGGAACTGCGTAAAGATGCTAAAAATGCTAAAGCAGTCTACCTTGCATCTGACCCCGATCGGGAGGGTGAAGCGATCGCCTGGCATGTTTCTAATATTTTAAAATTAGATGATTCTGAAAAAAACCGGGTAACCTTTAATGAAATTACTAAAGATGCGGTTAAAGAGGCATTTAACGAACCACGGACTATCAATATGGACTTAGTTGATGCTCAACAAGCACGACGGGTATTAGACCGGTTAGTGGGATACTCAATCAGTCCGATCTTATGGAAAAAAGTAAAAAAGGGTTTAAGCGCTGGACGGGTGCAGTCTGTCGCTCTTAACCTTATTATTCAACGGGAAAATGAAATTAAGAATTTCAAACCCGAGGAATATTGGACAATTGATGCTGAATTTAAACACAATAAGGATAAATTTAAGGCAGCCTTCTATGGTGAGAGCGGCAAAAAAGTTAGTCTTAAAAACAATGATGATGTTCAACGAGTTTTAGGTAAATTGGATAAAAATAAGGATTTCCAAATTACCAAAGTAACTAAACGGGAACGAAAGCGTCAACCGCAACCACCGTTTACAACGTCAACCATGCAACAAGATGCAAATCGTCGCTTGAATTTCCGAACGCGAAAGACAATGATGACTGCTCAAATGTTGTATGAAGGAATTGATATTAAGCAGGGGGCAGCTGTTGGTCTAATTACCTATATGCGAACTGATTCAACCCGAATTGCCTCTGTTGCTAAGCATGAAGCCGCTACGTTTATTCATGAAGAGTATGGTGATGAATATGCTGCTATAAAACCGATTAAGGGGAAATTGCCAGAAGGAGCTCAGGATGCGCATGAAGCGATTCGACCAACTTCCGTTTTTCGGACACCAGCAAAAATGAAGCCGTACTTAACTAATGATCAATATAAACTCTATAACTTAATTTGGTCGCGGTTCGTTGCCAGCCAGATGACACCCGAAATTATTGATACGATGAACGTTAACCTGCAACAAAATAATGTTGAATTTCGGGCGTCAGGCTCTAAGGTTAAGTTTCCTGGTTTTACAAAGGTTTATAAACGGGGGAAAGAACAGGATAACTTGCTTCCTGAATTAAATGAGGGTGATAGTGCTGTAATGATAAGCGATGATCCTGCCCAACACTTTACTCAACCGCCTGCACGGTATACGGAAGCAGCCCTGATTAAGACCCTTGAAGAAAATGGTGTTGGTCGTCCGTCAACCTATGCCCCCACATTAGATACTATTCAACGGCGTTACTATGTTCGCCTGGTTTCGCGTCATTTTGAACCAACAGAACTTGGTGAAATTGTTAATACCATCATTGAAAAACAGTTTCCAGATATCGTAAATGCTAAATTTACTGCTGATGTTGAAGGGAAGCTTGATCAAATTGAAGAAGGAAAGCAAGATTGGGTAAGGGTTGTTGATAAATTTTATCAGCCATTCTCAAAGGAAGTTAATACTGCTGAAAGCGAAGTTGCTAAAATTGAAATGAAAGATGAACTTGCTGGTATGGACTGTGATATTTGTGGGGCCCCAATGGTAATTAAAATGGGACGCTATGGTAAGTTTTATGCTTGTTCACGTTTCCCAAATTGTCGAAATACCAAAGCAATTGTTAAGGATACTGGAATAACTTGTCCAAAGTGTGGGCAAGGAACGGTTGTTGAACGAAAGTCAAAGAAGAACCGGATTTTCTATGGATGTTCTCGTTATCCAGATTGTGACTTTGTTTCTTGGGATAAGCCAATTGGTCGGAATTGTCCTAAAGATGGTCACTTCTTGGTTGAGAAAAAGATTAAGGGCGGTACCCAAGTTGTTTGTCCTAACGGTGATTACGCAGAAACACCACAGAAATAGGAAGCGGATTTCATCTAGTTTTACTAAATTTTACTAATTTACTAATTTAAAAGAGCTCTCTAATTTGCTATGATGCGGTTAGAGAGCTTTTTATTAAGGAGAAATGGTACTATGATTAAGCTAGAAAACGATAAATTAACTGTTGAAATTGCTCAGTTAGGAGCCCAACTACATAGTATTCGACGGAATGACAATCAGGTTGAATATTTATGGCAAGGTGATCCTGCTTTATGGAAGCGTCAAGCACCAGTCCTCTTTCCGTTTGTTGGTCGTCTAAAGGATGATCAATATGAATATAGGGGCAAAACATATTATCAAACCCAGCATGGCTTTGCTCGTGATCGGGAGTTTAAGGTGATTGATCAAACTAATTCACGAGTTGTTCTCGAACAAACGGAGGATGAAGAAACATTGAAAGTCTTTCCATTTGCCTTCCAATTACGGATAATATATGAATTAGCTGGCGATCAATTAAATGTTTGTTACGTGGTTACTAACCCAGATAGTAAACATTCACTAATTTATGCAATCGGTGCTCATCCCGGTTTTAATATGCCATTGAGCAACGATAGCACATTTGAACGGGTTCAATTAAGTGTTTCTCCTGCTGAAGAATATTCACGCATTGTGCTAAATGGTCCTTACAATGATTCACAAAATCCAATTATGATTGACATGCAGAAACCATTAACAATCAACCATGACTTATTTAAGAATGATGCCTTAATTTTTGAAACTGGTGGAGCAAAGTTTACTGCTACCTTAACTGATCCGGTTAATAATCACGGAGTTCATGTTCATACTTTGGGAACCCAACATTTTGGAGTTTGGTCACCGTATCCTGCTACTGCTAACTTGGTTTGTGTTGAACCGTGGTGGGGAATTGCGGACAATGTTAATGCAGATGGCAAGTTACTTCATAAACAGGGAATGCATCGTTTAGCACCACAAGATAATGACACTTATAAGTTTAGTATCCAGCCATTTTAAATAAAAAAGTTCAGGAATTAGTATTAATTCCTGAACTTTTTTATTACTAATGCTTTTTCGTTAAATAATAAACGAGGCCAAATTTCACTAATGATTCTTTACCAGTAAGGATTCGAATAATATTACTTTTGTGTCGCCAGAGAACTAGTGCGGTTAAAATTCCTGCAACGCAGCTAAGAACCAAATCATGTTCACAAAGAGCGATAATAAAAATTGAAGTAATTCCAACAATGCTGGCACAACTAGCCATACTAGTTAATAATAAAGTTCCTATAAAGATCCCGCAAGCAAGGGCAAATAGTGGTGGGTTATATGCTAATAAGATCCCGGCACTAGTTGCGACTGCTTTCCCACCGTGGAAGTGATCAAAGATCGAAAAAGTATGTCCTAATGAAGCAAAAATACCAATAAGTAGTGGATTTACTGAATGAGAAACTCCCAATAAATATGGTTGGCTGGCTGCCAAAGTTCCTTTCAGGATATCCATTAGGAGGACAACAACTCCTGCTTTAGGTCCCAATTCACGGAAAGTGTTGGTGGTTCCAATATTTCCACTACCGAGTTTGCGAATATCTTTATGGTAAAAAGTTTGACCAATCCAAAGCCCTGAGGGGATAGAACCAAGAAGGTAGGCAACAATCACCATTCCAATTATTTTAATTGTCATTCAATTTACTCCTTAAAAAATAACTACCCATTTAAGATAGCACGAAATCCTGTTAGAAGCTACTGAGTCAGCAACTTTTTAAAATGCAGTTTGCAAAATAATAATCAAATGAAGTATTATCGTTATTGTTATATTACAATCTTGTTTGAATTAAGGTATAATATACCAGTCGAACGAATGTTCAGAATGAAAAGGGAGGTCATTTTGTGGCCACGAAGAAAGTAAAGTATGATGCATCCTCGATTCAGGTCTTAAAGGGGCTTGAAGCCGTTCGAAAACGACCCGGGATGTATATTGGATCTACGGATTCCCGAGGATTACACCATCTCGTATACGAAATTGTCGATAATGCGGTCGATGAAGCATTATCTGGATATGGTGATGAAATCAATGTCACTATTGAAGCTGATAATTCGATTACTGTCCAAGATCATGGACGGGGAATGCCAGTAGGAATGCATGCTTCAGGTAAACCAACCCCTGAAGTGATTATGACAGTTCTCCATGCCGGTGGGAAGTTTGGCCAATCAGATGGTTATAAAACTTCTGGAGGATTACATGGTGTCGGAGCATCAGTAGTTAACGCCTTATCTACCAACTTAACTTTAACGATTGTGCGAGATCATGAGCGTTATCAAGAAAAGTTTAAAAATGGTGGCCAACCAATTGGAACCTTGAAAAAATTAGGTCATACGAGCGCCGGAAATGGGACAACGGTTTCTTTTAAGCCCGATCCAGCGATTTTTACTACTACTGTCTATGATTACAATACTTTGGCTAATCGGCTAAGGGAATCGGCTTTTCTGTTAAAGGGAATTAAGATTGTCTTAACGGATAAACGCCAAAACCAAGAAAAACAAGATGTCTTTCAATATAAGGATGGTATTCAACAATTTGTTACCTACCTTAACGAGGGAAAAGACACCCTAGGAAAAGTATTGTACTTTGATGGTAGTCAAGACGGTGTAGAGGTTGAGGTAGCGGCCCAATATAATGATGGTTATTCTGAATCACTACTGTCATTTGTTAACAATGTCCGAACTCCTGATGGAGGAACCCACGAAGCAGGATTTAGAAGTGCTTGGACGAAAACATTTAATGAATATGCTCATAAAGTTGGTTTATTAAAGGAAAAAGATAAAAACCTTGAGGGTAGTGATGTTCGCGAAGGACTAACCGCTGTTGTTTCCGTGCGGATTCCTGAACGGATCTTACAATTTGAAGGCCAAACAAAGGATAAGTTAGGAACTCCGGAAGCACGAAAGATTGTTGATTCCATCGTTAGTGAACAACTTGGCTATGCCTTAATGGAAAATGGCGACTTTGCTCAAATGCTGATTCGTAAATCAATCAAGGCTCGTGAAGCCCGGGAAGCGGCACGCAAGGCTAGAAATCAGGCTCGTGGTGGTAAACGAAAGAGTCGAAAAGAACGGAACCTTTCTGGAAAGTTAACTCCTGCCCAATCAAAGAATGCAAAGAAAAACGAATTATTCCTAGTCGAAGGTGACTCCGCTGGTGGTTCTGCAAAACAGGGACGTGACCGGAAGTACCAAGCGATTTTGCCGTTACGGGGAAAAGTTTTGAACACTGAAAAAGCAAAACTTGATGACGTATTAAAGAATGAAGAGTTGAACACCATTATCTATACGGTTGGTGCCGGTGCTGGTTCTGAATTTAACGTTGATGATTCTAATTACGATAAGATCATTATTATGACGGATGCCGATGACGACGGGGCTCATATTCAAATCTTGTTGTTAACCTTCTTCTATAAATATATGCGGCCAATGATTGAAGCAGGTAAAGTTTATATCGCCTTACCGCCACTATATCGGCTGCAAACTGGGCGGGGAGCAAAAACCCAAATTACTTATGCCTGGACTAATGATGAATTAACTAAACTAACAAAAAAGGCAGGAAAGGGTGCTCAGCTTCAGCGATTTAAGGGTCTTGGTGAAATGAATGCCGACCAGCTATGGGAAACCACAATGAATCCCGAATCACGGACATTGATTCAGGTACGAATTGAAGATGCTGAATTAGCAGAACGCCGCGTTACAACCTTAATGGGAAATAAGGTTGAACCGCGTCGAGAATGGATTGAGGACAACGTTCAATTCACGTTGAGTGATGATAAGGAATCCGATGAGTTGGTTGAAAACAAAGGACATTTACTAAACCATAAAAAGCAACCTACTAGAGTAGCCAAGAATTTTAGCCAAGAAGAACTTTTTAGGTAACAAGAAAGGAACATTGTAGTGAGAAACGGTAAGATTGAAAAGATGACCCTAGAACAATTGATGGGGGATCGTTTTGGGCGTTACTCTAAATCAATTATTCAAGAACGGGCGCTCCCTGATATTCGGGATGGGTTAAAGCCGGTTCAACGGCGAATCTTATTCGCAATGAATAAGGATGGAAATACCTATGATAAAGGATTCCGAAAGTCAGCTAAGTCAGTCGGAAATGTAATGGGTAACTTTCACCCTCATGGTGATAGTTCTATTTATGAAGCATTAGTACGTTTAAGTCAGGATTGGAAATTACGTGAACCTTTAATTGAAATGCATGGTAATAATGGTTCGATGGATGGTGATCCTGCAGCGGCAATGCGGTACACCGAAGCACGATTGAGTAAGATTTCTGGCTTAATGCTTCAAGAAATCGATAAGGATACGGTTGAAATGACCCTGAACTTTGATGATACCGAAAAAGAGCCAACCGTTTTACCCGCGCGGATCCCCAATTTATTAGTGAATGGGGCCACTGGAATCTCTGCCGGGTATGCGACTGAAATTCCAACCCATAATCTTGGCGAAGTTCTGGATGCCCTAATCTACTTAATTAATAATCCAGAGGCCAGTTTAGAAAAGCTAATGGAATTTATTCCTGGTCCTGATTTTCCAACCGGTGGGATTATCCAAGGAATAGACGGCATTCGTAAAGCTTACCAAACTGGTCGGGGACGAGTAGTTGTTCGGGCAAAAACAGAAATTGAAACGCTTCGGGGTGGTCGCCAACAAATTAACGTAACTGAGATTCCATATGAGGTTAATAAGGCTCAGTTAGTTAAGAGAATTAACGACTTACGCTTGGCAAAGAAGGTTGAAGGTATTGCCGAAGCACGTGATGAAACTGACCGAAGTGGATTACGGATTGCAATTGAGTTAAAGCGTGGGGCCAATGCTCAAGGGATCCTTAATTACTTACTTAAGAATACTGATCTACAAATTAACTATAACTTCAACATGGTGGCCATCGATGATCAACGACCAATGCGGGTTGGCTTGAAGCGAATCTTGACTTCATACCTAACTTTCCAAAAACAAGTTATTCGTCGGCGAACCCAATTTAATTTGAATAAGGCTCAGCACCGCCTTCATATTGTCGAAGGATTGATTAAGGCCTTATCCATTTTGGATCAGGTAATTAAAACTATTCGGGGAAGTAAGAACCGTAAGGATGCAAAGCAGAACTTGATTTCTGAATACGCCTTTTCTGAAGAGCAGGCAGAAGCAATTGTTACCTTACAGCTTTACCGATTAACCAATACTGATGTTTCTGAATTAAAGGCTGAGCAACGGAAACTTAACCAGCAAATTGATGAATTTCAGTTAATTTTAACTGATGATCAAGAACTGGCAAATGTTCTTCGTAAAGAGATGTTAGCGATTAAGAAAGAATTCGGTAACCCGCGGCGTACCAAGATTGAAAGCCATGTAGAAAAGCTAAAAGTTGATACGAAGGTTACTGTGGCAAAAGAAGACGTTATTCTTTTGGTTTCCCATGCGGGTTATATCAAACGTTCGAGTGTCCGTTCATTCAAGGCATCTCCAGTGGATGAGAACGGTCTTCGTGAGGATGATTATCCAATTTTAATTCAAGAAACCAATACTTTATCGCATTTATTTATGTTTACTAACTTAGGCAACGTGATTTATCGGCCCGTCCATGAAATTACCGATGCACGGTGGAAAGATACAGGGGAGCATATTTCTCAAACAATTGGCTTAGCTGAAAACGAGCACATTATTAAAGCAATGGTCTTTGATAAGCTTGACCAGCCGGGAACAATTATTATGGGAACAAGCGATGGTCAAATTAAACAAACGGCATTTACTGATTACAAACCCGGGAGTCGTTATAAGAGCCGGACAACTACGGGAATCAAGTTAAAAAGTGCTGATGCCCGACTGGTAAGTGTAGATTACTATGAACCAACGGATAACAGTCGTTCTCTTCTGGTAATTAGCCGTGAGGGATACGCGGTTCGTTTTGATGTGGCTGACGTTCCGGTTACTGGTTTAAGAACTGGTGGGGTCCGTGCGATTAATCTGAAGGATGACGACTACGCGACTGACTATGGACTTGTTTCTGAGGGACAGAACTTGGCGATGGTTACCCAACGCGGTGCCTTTAAGGAAATGGCAAGTTCAGAAATTGAAATAGGGGCCCGTGCTCGTCGCGGGGAGTTAGTACTTCACCGCATTAAGACTCACCCACATAAAATTGTAGATTTTCTTGCCTATAATCCGGACAACCATGATGTCCTTGAAATCATTACTGACCGACCAGCATTCCAGGATGTGGCTGTTGATGATCACCATCTTGGTACTGCTAAATCAAACGGAACATTCGTAATTGATACGGATACTCAAGGGACACCAGTAAAATTACGGATTAAACAAGTTAACGTTTTAAATGAAGAACCGGTAAAGCAGGAAAACTAGTTTCATAACTTTTTACGGAGATATTTAATAATTATCCTACCAAGTTGGAACTTCCATGATAGAATAGAAAACGTAGATTGTTTCATGCCCTATCACATTATTGGGACAATTTTGAAGCAAACAGGAGGAATTTTTAATGAGTAACAAAGAATTAGTTTTTGGTCATCAGAATCCAGATACTGATGCAATTACAGCTGCAATGGCTTTTTCATACTTCCAAAACCAATTAGGTTACGAAACTGAAGCTGTTGCTCTTGGCGAACCCAACGATGAAACAAAGTATGCTTTGGATCATTTTGGTATGAAGGCACCTCGTGTTGTTGAAACTGTATCAAATGAAGTTGATAAGGTAATGCTTGTTGACCACAACGAGCCACAACAAAGTGTGAGTGATCTCGATAAGGTTACTGTTACTCACTTGGTTGATCACCACCGGATCGCCAACTTTAATACTGCCCAACCACTTTGGATCACTGCTCGTCCATATGGCTGTGTAAGTACAATTATTACTGAATTGTTCCAAGAAAAGCACATTAATATTCCAGCAAACCTCGCCGGAATGATGCTTTCAGCAATTATTTCAGATACTTTACTTCTGAAATCACCAACCACAACTGATCATGATCGTGAAGCTGTTAAGTACTTGGCAAAGGTTGCTGGCGTTGAAGATTACGAAAAGTATGGTATTGACATGTTAAAGGCTGGCACTAACATCGCTAAGAAGACTGATAATGAGATTGTTGATGGTGATGCTAAGACCTTTGAACTTAGTGGCAATAAATTACGAATCGGTCAAGTAAATACTGTTGACTTAGATGACGTTTTCTCCCGTCAAGCTGATCTTGAAAAGGAAATGCGTAACTTGATGGATCAAAATGGCTATGAGACCTTCGTACTAATGGTTACCAACATTTTAAACAGTGATACGGATCTGTTTGTAGTTGGTGATCACACTGAGACTGTTGAAAAGGCCTTTGGTAAGAAGCTTGAAAACAAGCGGATGAATCTTCCAGGGGTTGTTTCCCGGAAGAAGCAGGTTGTTCCTCCATTAACAGATGCTTTTGAAGGCTAATTTTAATTGATTTTCGGTTCTTCCTGAAGAAGAGCTGATGAGAAAATAAAATAATTTCATTAAGCAGCTTGTGCCTAGATGTTGGCATGAACTGCTTGTTTATTTCTGCCTTAGACCTGGTTAAGTGCGTAACTAGAGTGAAGGGATGTGCGACCACTAGCTTATACAAAATAGTTATCTCAGTATCGTAGTATTTATTGCAAAGGATAAAAAGTAATAATCGTTGAAGAATTTACAATGCTGGATTTAATCGAATTATAGTCACTCTGCTGACTGGTGATTATGATTAAGGAGCTAATTCTTAGCTTCTTTTTAAATTTTGTGCATGTTGATAGCGTGAAGAATTCTGGAATGATAAAATACTAAGTAAGTAAGAAATAAGTGGATGGTAAAATGTGGTTGTTGCTTCACGACAATAGAAAGTTAAATGCAATTGGACACCCACTAACTATTGTAATGAGTATGGGGAAGACAACCTGACTGGCCTCGAATGTTAATATTTTGCTAGTTTGGGAATTTATACCTATGAAGAATTGATACGATGCCGTTCCTTTTTTACGGATATGTTTTGATCTTCGTGGATTGGTTATTACTTTTGCTAGCGTGGCACTTTATCAGTAGGGTAGTGGTTGTTACTACTACCCGCATGATAAATTAAAACTAAATGTTTAAGTGAATATAAACTATGGAGATTAGGAGATTAAATAATGATTTATTTCATTAATTTTGGAATGCCGGATCACAAGTCGGGAATTGAACATGCCGAGATTAAACGACTAAATTTATTTAAAAAACATAACCAACCGGCCAAAATTATTGCACGTGATTGGAATCGTACCTTACATCGAACCGCAAATGCAGCAGGGGTAGATGATGATAGTTTAGTAGGAATGTTCGATTACTTTCAAGATGCAACTAAGGTAGCTGCGCGGAACCTAACAGTTGATGACTTGAATTTTGGGATTGTAACTACTAAACGTGAAGATGAAACTAGTAAAAACAGATATTTAGTTACTAACGCTGTTACGGGTAAATTAGTAGCACGGGTTAACTATGATCCTGTCCATGATCGTCAAGTGGTGTCAACCGAATTATTTGATGAATATGGTAATCTTTATCGGGTAGATCATTACGATACCCGAGGCTTTAGATCACTAATTCAATGGTATACACCTGATAATAAGATTGGTAATGAGGAGTGGCTTACGCCTGATGGGCGGACTGTCATTAGAACTTTTAATAAGTTCAATATTCACCATAAGTTAGTAAAAACCGGGTGGTGGTTGCAGGAAAAGAATGGAGAAATTCATACTTTTGACACGATTGATGAGCTTTTTGAGCACTTCTTAAACCGGCTTAATGAAGATGGAAATAATATTTTCATACTCGATCGTTCGTTGCTTGCTGATGGGGCACTAACAAGATTGAAAAATCCGGCTTACACGGTTATGCATTTACATAATTCGCAAGCCGGTGATGCACAAGACCCTTTGCATTCAATTGTGAATAATAATTATGAATATGCGCTAGCTAACCTTGATCGCTATTCATCTGTTGTTTCTGCTACCCAACGTCAAACTAATGATGTGGTTGAAAGATTTAACCCGCAAGCTAAAATGTTTACCATCCCGGTTGGGGTAGTAGAGGATGAAACTTTAAATGAAGAACGAATTCCTGTTGATAAACGTACCTTTGGTAAAATAATTGCGGTAGCTCGGATTGCTTATGAAAAACGGTTAGACGATTTAGTGCGTGCTGTCAAAATTGTGCATGATCAGATTCCTGAAGTAACGTTAGATCTTTATGGGTATGCCGATTCATCCAATAATTATGGTGAAAAACGCAAAATTGAAAAATTAATCAAAGAATTAGCTCTTGAGGATGTCGTAACTTTCAAAGGCTATACCAATGATATTGCTAAAGTTGAAAAAGATGCCCAAGTCTTTGGCTTAACTTCAAGGATGGAAGGGTTTAATTTAGCGATAATGGAAGCTTTGTCACATGGGGTGGTTGGCGTTACTTATGATGTTAACTATGGTCCTAATGATATTGTCGTTGACGGTAAGAATGGTTATATCGTAGACTTTGGTGATTATCAGGCATTGGCTAACAAGATGCTTAAGATCTTTAAAGATAAAAAGTTGATGCAAGAACTTAGTGATGGTTCTTATGAAACTAGTGAACGCTTCTCAGATCGAAATGTATGGCATGCTTGGCAGGGTTTAATTAAAGATGCCGAAAAAACATTGGGGGGTTCAGTAAGAAAATGATCTATTTAGTAGGAGAAAATGTATTTACTTTCAATTCTGGTACTGAATTCTCGCAATTTGCAAGATTAAATGCTTTTAATAGAAATGGTAAGCAAGCGGTTCTATTGCTACGTAACTATAACCGGATGTTAAGTAATGACATAAAAAGGCACGGCTTAAGACAAAAAGATGTCATTAATATGTATGATTACTTCCAAGGAACAGTAAAGACTAGCCGTAAGGAACAATCATTACGTTTACTTGATAGTATTCCGCTCACTGATTACCACATTGTGGGGGTAGATAATAACTACTCTAATATTGAATACAAAGGTAAAAAAATTGGTGAAATTCGTGTAATGCCAGCAACTGTTGGTCTGGTAGGTAGTATTGAATATTATGATTCTCTTGGGCAAACGGCAGTCAAAGAATACTGGGATTGGCGTGGCTTCAAGTCAATGGTCGAAACTTACCATCCCAACGGCTCAATTGCCATGCAGCAATACTTACGTCCAGACGGTAGCCCTGCGATTGAAGTAACGCATATGTATATTGGTAAGCAAGTCTTACCAACTATGTGGAAATTGATTAATTATAAGGGTCGTGATTGGCAATTTAGAACGGAAGATCAGCTTTTTACCTTTTTCTTAAATGAAATCAATAATCAAAATCCTGGTACCTTTATTTCCGATCGGCGAACCCTTGATAGTTCAGTCTTGAATGTGGAAAATGCTGAGCGCACGATTTCTTACCTCCATAGTGTTCCGTTTAAGGATTATAAACATCCTCAGCATGGGATTATGAATATTTATAATCGGAGTATCAATGGTGAAGCCGGTAAGGAATTTGATTATGTAGTGTTGCCAACTCAAGATCAAGCCGCGGAAGTGGAAAAACTGGCCACTTCGCGAAGTCAAATCACTGCTGCGCCTGATAGTTACGTTAAAGCAGGTAAGGCAAAAGAGTTAGGTCAAGAGGTCACCTTAGTTTACGTAGGACGCTTAGCCCCAGAAAAGAATATTGCTGGTGTGATTAAAGCGTTTAAACATGTAAATAACAAATTACCGGAAGCCAAATTAAAGCTTCAAGGATATTTTGCTAGTGGTGACTACGAAAAAAAACTCAAAGACCTAGTTATGAAGCTAAACTTAGAGAAGCAAGTTGAATTCATTCCTTACGATCCAGCCAAGCAAATATTAGCGGACGCGACATTATTCTTAAATGCTAGTTATAGTGAAGGCTTTGGGATGAATATGCTTGAAAGTTTAGCTAGTGGTGTACCAGTAATTACATATGCTGTTAATTACACTCAAAATAATCTAATCAAAGATGGGGTAAATGGCTTTAATATTGTTAAAACCACCCCGACAGCTTTGGCTAACAAAGTATTAGAAGTTTTGACTGATGATAAAGAATATGGCGAACTTTCCAAGGGAGCAATTCAAACTGCTAAAGAAAGTTCAGAAACGAATTTTATGAAAAAATGGAATAAAATTATAAGTTAAGTATTTTAATATTAAAGACAGGAGGAATTTTAATGTCTAGAAAGGATATTCAAAAAAAAGAGGTTTTCTCTTTACGTAAATTATCTATTGGGGTAGTTAGCGTCGTAATTGGTTCTTTCTTCTTTTTGCCAAATAGTAATGATCTAGTACACGCAGATGAAATCAAAGAACCAGAATCGGCCTCTGTGGATCAGGCTACGCTAGATAAAGTTGGTGAATTGGCTAGTAAGACGCATGTACTTAATCAAATTTCACATGATAATGAAGCTACTGTTGCTAGTGAAGCTGTTACACCCCAAAGTGCAAGTGAATCAACTGTAGACCAAGAAAGTACAGCCAGCGCAGATGCACTTAGCCAATCAGCGCCTTCTATTAGTGAAAGCAGTCATGCAAATGAATTAGTTTATAGCGAAGAAACTAAGAATAGTAGTGCGGAAATTACTTCCGCTAAGGCAACTGATTATGTAGATAGTCAAGGATCTAGCGATAATAAGCAAGCAGAAAATAAAGTTGCTACACAAACTACTTCATTAAAGTTAGATACGGCTAGTTTCCTTGCAACTGGAGCTGATAATTCAGCAGCACTTGCTCAATTAGGTGAATCAAAAGCTGAAACTAATGCGACTGATTTTTCACAATATGTTGATAATGCTAATTCAATGGCATCAATTGCTACAAGTCTTGCAAATCAAGCAGATTTATCTAGTGCTACGACTGCATTGTCTAATGCTGCTAGTGTAGCTAATTCAATTTCTAGTTTTGATCAACAAATTACAAACTCAATTCCTACGATTAGACCAGATTCAAGCTATACTTTAACCGGATTTCCACCTGATGCGGTTCAAGATGATATGGCGTCTTTAGCCGATCTTTATAATGAAAGTGAAGACGACGACGGAAATCCAATAACAATTGCAGATTATATTAATAATTCATTGGCAAGTGCAGCTGCAGCAGCAAGTAGTGCAAGTAGCCTCGCTACAAGTATTGCCAGTGCCGTTGCTAAATATGATAATGAGACAAATGCAGATTCAAAAGCGAGTTTGGCACAAAGTTTAAGTGCAAGTCTTGATAGTGCGATGGCTTCAGTTGCGAGTTACGCAAAAGATACTATTAGCTTTGTCCAAAATGCGCAAAGTCAGTATCTCTCAGCAGCAAGTACTGCAACTAGTTTAACGGCAGATATTATTAGTGAAACAGCTACTGCTCTAAATTCTATCGCAAGTGTGGCCACCAGTAATGCACCATTAGCAACTTCAGTAGCTAATGAATTGAGCAGCTACAGTAGAAGCTATCCAAACGGTATTACAGTTTCTGGATATCCGATTGGTACTTCCACTAGTAATATAAAGCCTGTGGAAACTAAGGTAGATTCTTTGTCTAGTGTAGCCGACAGCGTTGCCAGTTTAGCTGTAGGTCTCTCAAATGTTGCCAGTTCAGCTCGTGAAACAGCCGCACAGTTAAGTTATGCAGCTATTGATGAAAGTGCTATGCATAGTGCTACCAGTGCAGCAGCTCAAAAGGCTAGTGATTTAACTGCAGCTATTGAAGCTTTAAGCCAAAATAATACTAGTGAGGCGGCTGCAAGTTTGAGTGCCGCTGCAAGCAGTAATACTGATTTTGCAAATATTAATAATCAAATTAATAATTTGGTACCAATTCTTGATAAAACTAGCACTTCAAGCCCAATTGGGGTAGCCCAAAGTATTGCTAATCAAGCAAGTGCACTTGCAGGAATTGGTGAAGCTGCAAGCGTATTTGCAAAGAAGGAAGGGTTAGCCGCTGCGCAAATCCTGCTCTTCGAAGTCCAAGTGGCAGCTGCTAAGGAAACAATTACAAGTGCTGCAAGTGCTGCAAGTAGTGCTCAAATTGCTGCTTCTAGTGCTACCGCTTCAGTAGCTACTAAAAGTAATGCAATTAGTCAATTAGTTGATCAGTATCCAGATCAATTAGCCTCTTATGCTAATGCAGCAAGTAGTGCATATAGTATTTCATCTAATGCAACTAGCGATGTTCCCAGTCAAGGAACAAAAATTGATGCCGCTTCAAGTAGTGTTGCAAAGGCAACAAGGGTAACAGGAAATAATAAAGGTAATGGTGCTATTACAAACGCTGCGAATGCTCTTGCTAAGGATGTTAATACGGCAAATCAAATGTATAAAGCGGCCCCTGATACAACGGCCGCACTGGAATCAGTTTTTTATCCTGTTTTATATAGCTCCATGGCAACTCTGCCTCAACAGCTAGCATCTTATGCTAGTGAGGTAAATGCAGTAACCAGTAGTGCTGCTGCCGCTCAGCTTGCAGCTTCAAGTGCTGAATCTGATGCGCAAAGAGCTCAACAAGCAGTTGCTGATATTGATTTAGCTTATGCCAGCGCAGCATCTGCCTACATTGATCTTAAGTCAGAAGCAGCTTCAAGTGATGCTTCAAGTGCTGCTGTTGATTCTACTACTGCATCAAGTGCAACTAGTTCTGCACAATCTGCTCAAGATGTTGCAAGTACAGCAGCTTCAAATGCAAAGGATAACTTGTCTAGTGCAAATAATGAAGTTAATAGTGCTGCAGATGATTTAAATAGTCTCACTAATTTATCAAGTGCAAATGCGGAGAATAGAGTAGTAGCTGACAATTTAACCAAAGCTACAACAGCTAAATCTAATGCAGATAGCTATGCCAAGGTAATTAGTGGAGCTACTGATCTTGCCAGTTCAGCTGCTGCAACTGCTGCAAAAGAGACAGCGAGTGCTGCCGCTGCAAGTAGTACTGCCTCCCAAGCAGCAAGTAGCGCAGCTAGTTATGCTGCTCTTGTAGATACTGCTAAA
This sequence comes from Limosilactobacillus fastidiosus, assembly GCF_014145505.1. Taxonomy (GTDB): domain Bacteria; phylum Bacillota; class Bacilli; order Lactobacillales; family Lactobacillaceae; genus Limosilactobacillus; species Limosilactobacillus fastidiosus. Next base: position 21,629 of record NZ_JACIUZ010000025.1, on the reverse strand, counting down.
GCAAATGGTGACACTTCGGCTGCAAGTAGTGCTGCCTCCCAAGCCGCTGCCCAAGCAGTTATTGCGTCCCAAGCTAAGAGTGCTGCTCAAAGTGCCGCAAATGCTGCAAGCTTAGCTCAGTCAACTGCTAATGCAGCATTAGCTTCAATTGCAAGTGCTCAAACTTCACTTACCAGTGAAGCAAACAAAATTGTGGACTACTTAAGTGCAGCTCAAACGAATGTTGAACAAGCTAGTGCTGCCAGTTTAGCTGCTAGTCAAGCAAATTCAGGAGCAGTTAGCGACAAAGCAACTACTGATCAAACTCAAACTAATATTAATAGTGCTGCCACAGATATTAAGACGGCAAGTAGCGCGGCAGACTCAAGCGCAACTCAAGCAGGTTCATACTCAGCTAGTGCTGCCAGTCAAGCTGCCTCATTAGCTACCGATCTTACTTCTTACTCAGATAATCCAATTGTTGTAAGTGCCGCCAGTGCTGCTAAGAGTTTAGCTGCCGTTTCAAGTACAGCCGCAAGTAATGCTGCTGTTCAAGCCCAAACAGCTAAAGATTTAGCCTCAACTGCTGATTCATTAACTGCAGCCGCAAGTAGCGCAGCTACTAATGCAAGTAGTGCCGCCAGTGCTGCAAGTAGTGCTAACGATGCTGCAAGTAGTTATGCTGCTTTAGGTAATATTGCCAAGGCTCAATCTGCTGCTAGTACCGCCAGTGCTGCAAGTCTAGCTGCAAGTACAGCCGCAAGTAGTGCCGCTGGTTTGTTAGCAGACGCTAAGAAGACTTCTGAAAGTGCCGCCAATGCTGCTAGTGCTGCTGATAAATATGCTAGCGATGCAAAGGTTGCTGCTGTAACTGCTTCGGTAGCAGCTAGCGATGCAGATCAAGCAATTTTAGCAGAAAGCTATGCAAGTAATGCTAATAACCAAGCTAGCCAAGCACAATCAAGTGCAGCAAGTACTGCTATTGCTTCAACTGCCACTTCATCAAGTGCAGCTCAAGCTAATGATACAAGTAGCCAAGTTTCTGATACTGCGTCAAGTGCTGCCGATAATTCAAAAGCAACCAAGAGTACCGCAGATGATGTAGCTTCAATGGCCAGTGCACACCCAACTAACTCATTAGTTTCAAGTGCATCAGTTAAGGCAAGTAGTGCCGCTAATGCTGCAAGCAGTGCCGCAGCTAAAGCTTCAAGTGCTGCAACTGTTGCAAGTGATGCTGCAAGTAGCGCAACTATTCAAAATTCAGTTGCAAGTAGTGCCGCTGATGTCGCAAGTAGTGCCGCTGCTAAAGCTGCCAGCGCTGCTAGTGATGCTGCAAGTTTTGCCAAAGAAGGTAATGTAAGTGCCGCAAGTAGTGCCGCCGCTGTTGCTAGTGCCGCAAATTCAGCTGCAGCCAAAGTCTCAAGTGAGGCTAACGCGGCCAGGGTTGCTGCTAGTCAAGCAAATTCAATTGCCTCAAGTGCTGCTCAAGATGCAACTTCTTATGAAACTGCAACTTCAACTGCTTTGAACCACGCAAGTGAAGCTAAGAGTGAAGCCAGTGAAGCCATCAGAGGGGAAATTGCTGCTAGCCAAGCTAGTGAAGATGCTAAGGAAGCTGACACGGCTTCAACAGCTGTTAACTCGTATGAGGTTGTTGCAAGTAGTGCCGCCAGTGTTGCTAGAGACTACAATAGTCATGCAAATAGCGCATCAACTCAAGTCGGCCACACTGCTGAAGATACTAAAGCTATTGCGGATCAAGTAGCTTCAATGGCAAGCGAGTATCCAGATAATGAGGTCGTATCAAGCGCAGCGTCTGCCGCAAGTAGTGCAGCTAAATCAGCTAGTGAAGCCGCAAGTAGTGCAGGTAGTGTTGCAGCTGAAGTAAGTGCCGCAAATTCAGACGCTGCAGTTCAAAAATCAATTGCTGCTGATCAAGACCATGTTGCTAGTGAACAAGCAAAACTTGCAAACAGCGCCGCCAGTGCCGCTGATAGTGCTTATAAGGCAAGCAATGCTAGTGCAGCTGAAAGCTTAGCTACTATTGCCAGTGCTGCTAAGAGTGCCGCGCAAAGTGCCGAAGTCATTGCTTCAAGTGCCGCTAGTCAAGCGCTTGTAGATGAAGAAAAAGCTAAGAAGTTAATTGGTGATCTTGATAGTTACTCCGCTTCTGCTATGAACTTTGAAAGTCAAGCAAGTGAAGCTAAGAGTGCCGCAATTGCTGATTTAACGGCGGTAACAACTGCAGATTCATTAGCAAGTGGTGCAGCCAGTGCCGCTAATTCATCTTCGATTAAAGTTAATGATTACGCAAAATCAGCAGCAGTTGCATCAACTGCTGCATCCAATGCAACGAGTTCAACAACAGACTCTACTAAGTCGGCTGCTAGTGATTCCACGAATGCTAGTGAAACAGCCAGTGAGGTAGCTTCAATGGCTTCAGCTCATCCAACTAACTCATTAGTTTCAAGTGCTGCAGTAGTTGCCAATAGTTCTGCTAAGAAGGCAAGTAGTGCCGCTAGTGCCGCTAGTGTAGCTAAATCTAATGCGGCTTCAGCAAGTAGCGTTGCAAGTCAGGCTTATGAAGATGCAAAATCAGCGGATGTGATCGCTGAGAGCGCTGCTAGTGTTGCTAATGCTGCTAAGAGTGAAGCAGATTCTGCGTTTAACACTGGTGATATTTCAGCTGCAAGTACCGCTGCTTCCCAAGCCAGGAGTGCGGCTAAGGATGCTAGTACTGCGGAAAGTGCCGCTCGAGCTGCTGCAAGAAAAGCAAGCAGTGCTGCAAGCATTGCAAGCCAAGCTGCCAGTGCCGCAAGTTCAATGGCTGAGATTGCAAGTCAGGCAAGTAGCAGTGCCAAAGTAGCTAAGAGTGAAGCCAGTGAAGCCATTGTAGGTGAAATCGCTGCCAGCCACGCAAGTTCTTCTGCTAGCGAAGCTGCTGTTTCTCATACTAATGCAACTTCTGATGAATCAGCTGCTGCTAGTGCTGCCAGTGCCGCAGGCAGTTATAGTCAGAGTGCGGCTGATCTTTCAAGTACTGCAACTAGTCAGGCCAATGCTGTTCAAAGTAAAGCAACTGATGTCACCAGTTTAGCCAGTGCGCATCCAACTAATAGTGGAGTGGCCAGTGCTGCTAAAAAGGCTAATAGTGCCGCTAGTGCTGCGAAGTCAGCAGCAGCTGTTGCAAGTAGCGCTGCCCAAACTTCATCAAGTGCCGCTAGTGCTGCCGTAATTCAAAAGTCTACTGCTAGTGCACAAAACAGTATTGCTAGTGAACACGCAAGTACTGCTATGGACTTAGCAAGTCAAGCTGATAGTGCCGCAAAAGCAAGCAACGCATCTCTAGCAGTAAGCCTGGCAAGTCAAGCTGCCAGTGCTGCAAGTGAAGCAAGTAGTGCTGCCCAAGCTGCTAGTGCTGCTGCAAGTGAAGCGCTTGTAGATGAAGAAAAAGCTAAAACTTCAGCTGAATTGGCCGCCAGTGCTGCCGTTGATGTTGCTAACTTTGATAGTGAAGCAAGTACCGCAGCATCTGAGGCGCAAGCTGCTATTGATTCTGAGAATCCAGGTTCAGAACCAAGTTCAGGTTCTTCATCAAGTGCTAGTTCTAGTTCAGCTTCAGAACCAAGTTCAAGTGCTTCATCAAGCACCAGCTCAACTTCTACCGTTTCTGGTCAACCTGTAATAAATAATTCTAATACTAGTGGTAAGGATCAAGTGGCTATTGATTCAAATAATAAAAATAACGAGAAGCGCTTACCACAAACTGGCCAAGCTAATACACCTGTTGAAGGTATGCTTGGATTATTAATTGCAAGCATAGGCAGCCTTCTAGGGTTAGCAGGAACTAAGAAGCAAAAAAAGCAGGATAATTAGTAGAATGAAAGGTTCTTCGTCAAACAGTACTAATAGAAAAATTAAATAAATTTCAATTGAGCAGCTCGTGCCTGAACTTTGGCGCAAGCTGCTTATTTATTTCCCCCAATTATTGTGTTGATCATGATTGTAAAGTTGCCTGATTTTAATGAAGAGATGGTAATTAACACTACTTTGCGTGCCGTTAGGGAATCTTAACGGAGAATATTGAAAACAGGGTTTGCTGTCCAAGGAAGCAATGACGGACGATTAATGATCATAACTTTAAAGCATTAAATTCCGTATTTAATAAAGTTAAAAGCCTCTATAATAAATATAAATTTAATTAAAGAGGCCCTAGTTAGATGAATATCCAATTTAAAAAAGCGGCACATAAAGATTTACCGCAAATTGTAAAAATATATAATCAAATTATTCCTTCTCGGCTTGCAACTGCTGATTTAGATTCTGTGAATGTGGAACAACGCGAAGAATGGTTTGCATCTTTTACTCCTACTCATCCTTTATGGAAAATTGAAAATGATGAAGGACAGATGATTGGTTGGGTCGGTCTGGAGCCATTTTATGGACGACCAGCCTATGAGCATACAAGTGAAATTGCAATTTATATTGACCAAAATGTCCGACATCAAGGAATCGGTCGACAAGCCATAGAATTCGTAATTAGTCAGTTACCCCAATTAAAAATTTCAGCGATTGTTGCTTATGTTTTTGGCCATAATATCCCTAGTTTAAAACTCTTTAGGGAATTCGGCTTTGAAGAGTGGGGGAAGTTACCACGGGTGGCTGAATTAGACGGTATTCAACGTGATTTGGTTATTCTGGGTAGACGATTTGATCTCTCAGTTTAAATTTAATACGAGCTAAAATCTTCTTTTTTGTGTCAAGAAGGTGTACTATTTCTAAAATCCATAATTCTTCTTAACATGGGGAATTTATTACGTGATTTCTCGGGATCTTTCAGAAATTCTCGGATTTTGAGTAAAATAATAATGGTTTATAGTGGTAGTTGCACAATCTGTAATAACCACTAGGAATTTTTGTTGTATAATAAAAGCCAACCAGTAGTTGGGATGCTTGCCTCCACTGCTGATTGGCTGAAATGACTACTTAAGAAGTAAGTAGACTAGGACGGCGAGGACGAGAACGCCCCACAAGTTAAAACGGATTTTGAAGTACAAAAGGATAAGAAGTAACTAGCTTATCTGCTTGTATTCTTCTAGAGGGTCTTCGCAATGAAGACTCTTTTTTATTATCAGTGCAAAATCACGATAAATTGCACCGATAAAAGTATGCTATACTGATTACAAGTTAATTCAGAGTGGGACAAAATAACCCGGCACTTCATTTGAGGTGTCGGGTTTCTCATTTATTTTTAATTTTATTTATTGTATGGTAGAATATCATCAATTTGAAACTATACCAATTTGCTTTTTTGACCTTTAAAATAATTTTAGATAGCTTTTAAATGGTAGCAAATTTTCGTCATTTTCTAGTATTTTGTCGGTAGTTTCTCGGATTTTACTAATAATTTTGGAACTCTAGATCCCTTGCTAGAGTAAGAAAGAGGTTGATATAAATGAGTTTAGACACAGCAATCTTTGCCGGCGGGTGTTTCTGGTGCATGGTTGAACCGTTTGATACCTATCCGGGAATTAAATCAGTTGTTTCTGGGTATACGGGGGGACATGTTCCTTCCCCTACTTATGAAGAGGTATGTTCAGGCAAAACTGGTCATACGGAGGCGGTAAAGATTACCTTTGATCCAGATGTTATTTCATATGATGACTTGGTAACAATTTATTGGCATCAAACAGACCCAACAGACGCGATGGGACAGTTTCAGGATCGTGGGGATAACTATCGTCCAGTAATTTTTGTTAATAGTCCCCAACAACGTGAAATTGCTGAAAAGTCAAAGGCGACCCTCCAGGCTAGTGGGCAATTTGGTAATGATAAAATTGTTACTCAAATTGAGGATGCTAAGCCGTTTTATCCTGCTGAAGATTATCATCAAAATTTCTATAAAAAGGATCCGCAACGCTATGCCCTTGAAGAAGCAGGTGGTCGGGAGCAATTTAAGCGAGAACATTGGAAGAATAAAAATTAAGATCACAAAAGCTCTCACGACAAACCTGTCGTGAGAGCTTTTTACAAGATTATGATGCTTAGTAGGATTGTGAACAATTACCGAATTTCATATGGTCACCCCCTAGTTAACGGTTAAATCAACGTTACCAAGATCATGGTCAAACTTAACTTGCCAATGGCCTTTCTTAAGGTAAGGTGGTAAAACAAAGGTCCCGGAAGAAACTAACTGACCTTGTTTAAACTGCTTACCTTGTTCTTCAAGTTTACCAACTAACCATTGGAGAGATTTAAGCGGGTTTCCAAGAACTTCTTTAGAGTTACCTTCATCTAATTTATCATCATTAAAGAATAATTTCGCGTTAACGGTAGCAACGTCGGCAACATCGGAAAAGACATTGGTTGAAGGAACTTCTTTTCCGTAAACGACTAAGCCACCAACAGCGCAGTCTGCCATCACATTATATTTGCCGAGGCTTGGGAACCAGTCCTTAAAGCGGGAGTCAGGAACTTCAAGCGCACCGGCAACCGTTGTTTTTCTTAAAAGGTCTTCCAGTGAATCTTCACTAGTCAAATCCTCAGTTGCCCGAAAGGCAAGCTCAACTTCAACTAATGGATCCATTAAGTCACTTAAACTGACGGTTGATGGAGCAGGGAGAAACTTACGGTTAACCTGTTGGCCATATAAGGGTGAATTAGCAGCAAACATATCCTGGGTTTGCTTACTTGTAAGTGATACCTTATAGCCGCCAACCGGAACTCCTTTAAGTTTCATGACTTCATCTTGGACGGCGTAGGCAGTGTCATCATCTTCTACAACGCCTTTCCACTCAGCTTCAACTAAGGGGTTACCGGTTAAATCAGCGTTGTAAAGGGCTTCAGCAAATTCTTTTTGATTAGTGGTTAAAGTTGTCATAATTCATTCCTCCAAATTTTCCTTATGATTCTCATCACCATCAAATTGCCAACACTGGTGAGAATCGTTATTAATTATAATTTCTTTTTGAATATCATTAATGTCACTAATGTCGCTAATATCACTATCTTTCATGATCCTCACCACACTTAAAGTAAATTTCAAAGTAAACAAAAACCCCCCAAGCATAAATTAATTATGCTTGAAGGGCGACGTTGCCGCGGTACCACCTTCATTTATGGAGAAATAGTCCACCTTATACCAGACAAGAAGTATCTGGAGCCAGGGTAATGGTTGGCAGCCAGGCAAGCCTTACTTAATTCAGGAGCCAATTCACAGGGGATTTAATATTAACTAACCATGCTTAGTTCACACCAACCACTAAGTCTCTGAACTAGTTAGCTAAACTGTTTCCTGTTCAAGATCATTAACGTGTTTACATTTGATGCTTCACATTCTACTCATTAAATTTTAATTTGTCAACAACCAAAATAAATTTATTTGACTTGTTATTGTGCATTTATATGTAGAAATAATCTTGCTAATCCGTTGAAATAACTATTTATTCTAATAGGGGGTTCACAAGTTAGAATTTGTATTGTAAACTACTCAACAATTACAAAATGATTAGAAAACAAGGAGTGGTAATTATGTTTAAATTTTCTAAAAGAGTTCCTGCTGACGGTACAGATGCTGTTGGGGCAATCTTAAAGGCAGCTGCTGATCCGAAGATTATTTCATTTGCGGGTGGTTTACCAGCTCCTGAATTATTTCCTGTAGAACGGATGAAAAAAGCGACCGATAAGGTTTATGCTGAACACGGTCGTCAAGCACTTCAGTATGGTGCTGCAAAAGGTGTTACTGAGCTTCGTGAGCTAATCCTGAAGCGCGTTAAAGAAAAAGAAAATGTCGAAGCCAGTCTTGAAAACGTAATGGTAACGACCGGTTCTGAACAGGCAATTGATCTGGTTGGGAAAGCGTTTGTTAATCCTGGGGACACGGTTCTTGTAGAAGAACCAACTTACCTTTGTGCTTTGGATGTTTTCCGTTCCTATGGAGCTAACTTTGTCAGTGTGCCGATGGATGAAGATGGCATGAAAATGGATGCTTTGGAAGAAGCGCTCAAGCAGCATCCGGAAACCGCTTTAATTTATACAGTTCCTAATTTCCAAAATCCTACGGGACGAACAATGCCAGCTGACCGACGAAAGAAATTTGCAGAGCTAGCAGCAAAATATGATGTACCGGTTCTTGAAGATAACCCTTATGGTGACATCCGCTTTGCTGGTCAACATGTTCCTTCTGTTAAGTCATTTGACCGTGCTGGCAAGGTCTTTTATATGAGTACTTTTTCTAAAATTCTTGCACCAGGTTTTCGCCTTGGTTGGCTTGTAGCTGATCCTAAGGTAATTGAAAAACTAACGGTCCTTAAACAATCGGCGGATCTTCATACGGATAACTTGGTCCAATATGTCGTTACCGAATTCTTTAAGGAAAATGATGTTGATGCCCACGTTAAAGAAATTAGTAATCTTTATGGTAAACGCAAGCAATTAATGATTGAAGGGATTAAGAAGTACTTCCCAAAGAATGTTAAGTATACTGATCCGGAAGGTGGAATGTTCTTATGGGTTGAAGTACCAGGGGTTAACGACACAGTTGAACTCTTTAAACAGTGTCTTGAACACGATGTTGCCTTTGTTCCTGGTGATCCATTCTATGCTGGAAAGGCACAACCGGGAACCTTCCGTTTGAACTACTCTAATATGCAGGAGGATCAAATCAAAGTAGGATTAAAGCGGCTTGGTGAAGCGTTAACTCAGGCATTAGAACATAAAGAATAAGAAGATTTTACAAGGAAGAGGCTGATATTTAGTTCAGTCTCTTCTTTTGGTCTTTTTATACGGCATGCTTTCTTTAGCAACAATATAATTGTAAAATATAAGTAGTTAAATAGACGGAAGAATACAAATAGAAAGGGTTGAAACTATGCGAAAACCATTCATCGTTGCCAATTGGAAAATGCACAAAAACGTGAGGGAATCAGTTGACTTTGTTAATCAGATTAAGTCAAAATTACCAGATCCTAACAAGATGGAAGTTGGAATTGCGGCTCAGGCGTTTGCTCTTCCTAGTATGGTTGAGGCTGCTGGAAAATCTGGTTTGAAGATTATTGCTCAGAATGCCGCTGCGGAATACTCAGGCCCGTATACTGGCGAAATTAGCCTTCGAGGACTTTCAGATGCAGGAGTGTCATACGTGATGCTAGGGCATATTGAACGACGGCGATTATTTGGTGAGACGAATGAAAACGTTCATCAAAAGGTCCAAGCTGCCCTTCAACGAGGAGTTACCCCAATCATTTGTACTGATGAAACAATGGTTCAACAGGTAGTTAACAACGAAATTCATTATGTTTTTCATCAATTAATGACAGTGCTTCACGGAATTTCATTAGACCAGATTAAGCAAGTTGTTATTTCGTATGAACCTAGTTGGGCAGTCGGGGCTGGACAACATGCTAACCCAACCTTAGCGGAAGAAGGATGCCGGTTAATTCGGCAGACGATTGCTGAATACTATAGTTACGAGATTGCTGATAAGATTCGGATTTTGTATGGGGGAAGTGTTAATCCGAATAATATTAAGGATATCGTTGATAAACCTGATATTGACGGGGTCTTAATTGGCCGAGCCAGCTTAGATTTGGATAATTTTCTTAAAATGATTTCTAATGCTCAATTAACCATAAAAGAAGAAAAAAAGTAATATAAAGGGGAAGCAATTTCTCGCGCCCCACAAGCATAAATAGGTCTTCAATGTTTGGCTTTATTGCCAAGTACTGAAAACCTATTTATATCCCAGAGCCTATTCGAAAGGCTAACTATTTATCGTCATTCTTTTTCATTTCTTCACGAGTTTTAACATCATTAACGTGAAGTTCAAACTTAACTAGTTTTAGTCCGGTCATTTTCTCTAAGGCATTTTCCACTTCTTTACAGACAGCGTCAAAGATTTCTGGAGCACTTTTACCATATTCAATCGTTGCGTCCATTTTGATGGCAACTTGTTTCTCACCAACGTCGGCATTAATTCCTTTAGTCATATTACTATTGGAAGAAACCTTGTCGGCAAATTCTGAAAACATATTGCCATCTAGAGAAATAATTCCCGGGACGCGAGTAGCTGTAATCCCAGCGATCTTTTCAATTACGCTGTCATCGAATGTTAAGTGTTGATCAACAGTTGCTTTAGTTGAGTTTAAATTAGTGTTTGTAGTAGTCATAATTAATTCCTCCTTAGAAATTATTCAGCAAGTTTAGCGCTTAATTTGTTAACGATTTTTTTGAATGAGAAACCGCTGAGGTCGAGTGCTAGTCCAATTAGAGCAAAGATAGCAGTAGTCAAAAGGATGGCTAATGCTGCCCCAAAGCCCCAAATAATCCAGCTAATACTAAGTACTAATCCGGTGATTGCACCAATAAGGACGAGTTTCATTTTAGTTCCTCCTTTTAGGATTAAACGACAATAACAGTTTTTTTGTAATTATACGGTTCAAGTTTTACCTGAAGCTTCCGCAGACCAATGGTAAAATTAGTCTGTAAGTCATTTTCAATTGCGTCGGTTAAAGAAGTTTTCAACAGTTCTGGGTTTGAATGAGTTGAAAGCATCCCCGTAACAGTAACATCAGCTTCCTGACGGTTTTTTAGCAGCTTAACCTTGGCTGTTGGATTATATAAACCAAAGCTGGATAAGCTAAGACAGATACTTTTTTCAACTGCAGCTCTGTCAACCGAAATATGTCGGGCACCATTACGGGCAATTATTAATTGCTTACTCGTTGTTGGCCGGAAGATTGAACTCCCCATTACGATAATTGCCATCAAGATGATATAACTAGCTAAACCAATGATGGTATATTGTCCAGGGGTGGTTAACAGCCAACGGTTCAGTTCTAGTGTCCAGGGTTCATGACGGAAAATCCAGAGGAGGATTACTATTCCCCCGATTAACCCTTGAATTAACATTGTCAAAGTTATCCACCACTTTTTCCAATTAGCCATTAAAACATCACTCCTTTCGTTATTACGGGCTTTGTTTTTGTGTATCTTAACTTTACCATGAATGAAAGGGCTTTACATTAGATTACAAACTGATATAAGAATTTCTTATACAGGTGATCATCGATTCTTCATATTTGGTTATAGGTAGCGGATAAAATTAACAAAAGGATGGGATTTGTTGTATAATTTGTTTGATTCTATTTCGAAATGGGGATGAGAAAAATGATGATTCGGAAGGCAAAGCAAAAAGATTTAGCAACCATCTTGGAAATCCTTCGTGACGGGCGCAACCAATTAGCCGAACGAGGGGTCGATCAATGGCAGGGGGATTATCCTAATGTTCAGCATATTCAAGAAGATATTGATAATGGATATGCATACCTGGTTAAGTCAGATGACGGAATGACTGTGGGGGCAGTTGCCATTGTTAATTCGCCGGATCATGTTTATGATCATATTAACGGAAAATGGTTAATAAATACGGATGATTATGTTACTATCCACCGAGTAGCAATCCATTCGAGCCATGCTGGTAAGGGCTATGCATCAAAGCTTTTTATTAGTGTGATTGATTATTTAGAGAAGAACCGTCCAGATGTAAAGTCAATTCGTCTCAGTACTAATGAAAATAATCTTGTTATGCAACATATCGCTGAAAAGAATGGCTTTCAAAAGGTAGGGACAATGCCAGGGGCATATCGCCCAACAGAACTTTCTTACGTTTACGAATTACTAACAAAGAACCATGCATTAGTTGGGGAATAAGGTAAAACTAAAGGCCGCGGATTCAATAAGTGAATCTGCGGCCTTATTATTACTTATTAATTTGTTGAGCGTAATTACGAGCATTGTAAAGCTCATAGACAATGATTGTTTCAATCAAGGTAATGATACAAATCAAAAGGAAGGTGTATATTTCAGGAAGAATAAAGAGCAGGATTAATAAGATCCAAGAGAACCAACTCCACTGAGTTTCGATTTTAACAACTCGTTGAACTCGCTTTGTTGGGGTAATTCTTCCAGAACGTTGAAAAATATCACGAATTTGAGCAAACCATTTAACTTCGAAGAAACTTTCAATCATAAAAATGACGATTAAAGCCATTAGGTAAATATGTGCCATCTTTTTGGACTCCTTTAAGCATGATGCAAAGTTAAGTTTAACTGTTTCGCTAATAATAAGCAAATATCAAGTTACTTAATTAACTTCGCGTTAACCCATCGGGAGACGGCAATTGATAATGCTACTCCCAGGGCAAGTGGAATAAAGGCGGTAAAGTTCAAATGACACACTTCAAAGAGCATAAACATTGACATAAGTGGGGCTTGTTGGGAAGCAGTAAGGAAGTATGCCGCACCGAGAACAGCGCATTGGGTAATGGTCACTCCGGGCATAATTTGAACATAAACCATCCCCAAGAAAACCCCGATCACGGCACCAAGGGAAATGGAGGGCGTCAAGATACCACCATAAGCCCCGCATTTAATACTAAAGATGGTTACCACGGCCTTAGCCACGAAGCCAAAGAGAAGGGCGAGGATAACACTCTTATTAATGGTAGTGGTGTTCATTGCTAATTGAGCTAAGCCCCGACCATTTCCCATTATTTGGGGGTAAAAGGCGGCGATAGCGCCCGTGATAATTCCCATTAATGGTAGTTGGTAAAGGACGTTTTTGGTAACAGCCCGATTAGCACTAGCTTTTTTGACTCCTAGTTTGAAGTAGGAACCAATAATGCCGAGAAGCGGGGCAAGAATAATTACGATTGGTAAAATTCGTAGAGACGGAAAATTTTTAGAACCCACTAAGTAGTACGGTTTATATCCCTTAACGATTGAACCGATTAAAGTAGCAATGATAGACATAGTTAAACTAACGGATACGACTCGAGCATTAACTTTTTTATAAAGAAGTTCGATCGCAAAAACAGCCCCGGTAATTGGAGCAATATATACCCCTGAGAAACCAGCTCCAGCAGCACAAGCAATCAACATTTTTTGGTCTTCCGGATCAAGCTTTAAGTACCGGTTATTAGCGAAGAGATGTTCCCATTTTTGGGCAATTGCAGCACCAGCTTCCCGTGGGGCTAATTCACGACCGATGGAGTTCCCAGTCCCAACATAGAAGATTTGGGTAACGACATGAATCATGGTCTTTGCTAAAGGCATCGTTTTTCCCTCAATCGCTTTGCTAATTCCTACTGGACGGAATTTTCGCTGCAAGAAAAACCATGAAATTGCCGCAATTGCGGCCCCAATAAAAATAGAAATGAACCGGTGTCCTGGACCAATAAAGATAGCGACAGGGAACTTATTAGTTTCCTCAAAGTTAAGGAAGTATTTTTCCGATAGGTCCAAGAGAATACTTAATAGTAATGAACTTATCCCGACAATTACACCGAGAACAACGGTGGCAATAATTAACGGGACGTTTTTGGACATTGACTTCATTTTTCTTTTTTCTCTCCCATATATAATTAATTTATACCTTGTTAGTTTATAACATCGGAAATTAGAAATAAACCCAATTAATAAATAAGCATCTGCAAAGTTCAAAATAATACCATAATTATTTTGGCTTACAGATGCCTGATGTTGGTTAATAAAGTTGTTTAATTTGCTGGATGGTTGAAGTAATATCTTGACTATCAAGAACCATAGAAATTATTGATAGCCCACTAACGCCTGTCTTAAGAACTGCCGCCATATTATCCAAATTTATGCCACCAATTGCAACTAACGGGTGGGTGCTTAGTTCAGTTAAGTTTTGAAGTTGGGTAAGACCCAAAGCTGGATCGGCATCTTGCTTTGATGTCGTTTCAAAAACTGGGCCGCAACCAATATAGTCAACTTCGGGGATTTGGTTGGCTGCTTTAATTTCGGCTGGTGTATTGCAGGAATAGCCGATCATTAATTTACCATTAGCCTTTTCAATTACCTGATGAATTTGTTCATCATCTTGGCCGACATGGACACCATCAGCACCTACGCGAAGAGCCATTTCAACATCATCATCAATAAAAATAGGAATCGAGTATCGCTTTCCCATTTCAACTAATCGTCGTGCCATAATTAAGCGGGCATCAGCGGTCATTGTTGAACTATCTTTTTCCCGGTATTGGAATGCAGTGATTCCTGCTTGCATTGCTTCTTCAACCTTGTCGAGAAATTCGTAAGAATCATGGTGGGTATCCTGAGTACCGCCAACAAGGTAAATTTGTAACATTTGAGGATTAAATTTCATTTTGTTCACTCCTTATTTTTGCCCAATGGTTTAGTGGACCATGTCCGTGACCAACATTAATTCCCTGCTTAATAGTTGCCTCAACATATGCTTTGCCGATCCGAAGAGCTTCTTCCATTGATTTTCCCTTAGCTAATTCAGCAGTGATACATGAAGAGATTGTATCACCAGTACCGTGAGTGTTTCGAGTCTTCTTCCGCTTAGAAGTTAACCAAAACGAGCGACCATTTTCTAATAATACATAATCATTAGCTTCATCTTCACTAGAGAAGTGACCACCCTTAACGAGAACATTTTTGGCACCCATAGATTGAAGTCGACGCCCAGCCGTAGCCATGGTAGCTTCTGTGGTAATTGTCATTTGCGTTAATTCTTCAGCTTCGGGAAGATTGGGGGTAACTAAATCAGCAAGTGGTAATAATTGGTCACGAACCACATCAATTGCATCATCACTTAAAAGTTTAGCACCACCTTTAGCAATCATCACGGGATCTACAGTTAATAAGCCAAAATTATAGCGTTTTAAATTATTAACAACGGTTTTGACTCGGAGTGGATCGGCTAACATCCCCGTTTTGCATGCACTAATCTTAAAGTCAGCTGCTAGTGATGCAAATTGTTCATCAATTAATTCAGGTGGCATTGCTAACGCATCTTGAACACCAAGAGTATTTTGTGCTGTAACTGCCACTACAACCATGGTGGCAAAAACACCACGCATCTGCATTGTCTTAAAATCGGCAGATATGCCAGCACCACCACCTGAATCAGTACCAGCAATTGTTAACGCTTGTGGAAAGTCATTTGTCATTACTTGTTTTCTCCTTCTTTATAAGAATGATAGTACTTCATTTGGGTCCAGAGTAGTGAGTTCATCCATTAATTTAACTTGCCATTGTCCGAACCCCGTTGCTTCTCGTGCTGCCTTAACCCCGGCAGCTGTGAAAAATTTTGTTGCCGTACAAGCAGCCAAATAGGGGCTATCGCTTACACTTAAATAGGCCGCCGTAATACTAGAAAGCATATCACCGCTACCAACATTAGTTATAAAGTAATTAGTAGAGAGGTGATTAATGAATTCGTTATTCCCGTCCGTTACAATATCTGTATTACCGGTCAGGACAACCGTGCAATGGTAAGTCTGGGCAACTTTCTTAGCTATTTTATGAATATTTGCTTGGCCGGAACCACCATCGATTCCATGAGAACTCCAATTAACGTTAGCAAGTGCAGCAATTTCACCGGCATTACCGCGAATAACGGTGAATTGGTAATTCTGAAGAAGGTTTTTGGTCACTGTTAATCGGTATTGGCTGGCACCAACGGCAACTGGATCAAGGACGACTGGCTTCTGATCCCGGTTTTCCTTTAAGACGGTTGTAATTTCTTCAACTTGTTCCTTATTGATTGTTCCCAGGTTAATTGTGATTGCATTTGCTAACGTTACCATCTCATTAGCCTCTTGGGGCGCCAGTGACATGATCGGGGAGGCCCCAATCGCACTTAACGCGTCCGCAACTTTCGCCGGGGTTACTGCATTGGTGATTGTTAACACAACTGGATTCTGCTGGCGAACTTGTTCTGATAAAGTGAGTTCTAATGTAGTCAAAGTTTCACTTCCTGGATAATGAAAAAGCTGTTAGTTACTCGTTAACTAACAGCTTCATTTTTATATTGAGTTAGCATTTTCCTTGCGCAAGTACTAGCTTAACAGGTTCAAGGGTCCGTATATCTAAATACATCTCAGTCTGGCAAACAGACACCCCTAATGCTGCTTATTAACATGCTTTTATAATAACACAGAAAGCGTTTTTAGGCATTAAGATAGTCAATTAATTTTGGTAACAATTGTTTTGTTTCTCGTTGACCTGTTTCGTATAGTTGACGAATCTTTTTGACGTTACTTTCAACCCGACCTACTTTCACAGGGTGTTGGGGGGCAATATTAAATATCTGCCCCGTTTGTTCAAGGTGTTCAATTTGAGCAATTTGTTGATTATAGACTTCGGGACGACGAATTCCTGCTTCAGCAAATTCTGGGTAATCCTTGAAATAGTGACGGTATAGCTGTTGGACTGGACGACTAGAAGGCTTTTTCCGGTAATTAATATCGCGAGTACGGACAACCACGATTTTATCGTAGCCTTGTTCCTGAGCGACATCAAAAGGAATTGAATCGGCAATTCCTCCATCTAGACAAAGACCATCGGGAGTCGGTGCGGGATCCATCATAAACGGCATTGAACAAGAAGCAATTAATACCTGGGTCAACTTTTTACCAGTAAAGTCAGTAAATAAGGCCTTTTTCCCATCTTGAAGTTTAGTAGCAACGGCAGTGAAATGGGAAGCAGATCTAATATAAGCTCGTTCATCAAAGTTCTGCCACGACAGTCCATGATCTTCAAATAGGTAATTCATGTTGATTACTTTTCGTTTAAATAACCTTGCCATTGAAATATATTCGTGATCATGACGGTGATTAATATTAATATTGGCGCCACGGCCGTATTGTTTGGCGACAAAATTAACTCCGTTTAGTGAACCAGCTGAAACACCAATTACGCTGCTAAATTCGATGTGGTTAGCAAGAAATGTGTCACAAACTCCAGCGGTATATTGACCACGGAAGGCGCCACCTTCAAGAACTAGTGCTGCATTATATAGCATTAATTTCACTCCTTAATATTATTACTAAGTTATTGTAAAGCGATAGTGATTAGAAATTCAATCTTTTATTGGTCTTCTGCCAAAGTGGCAAACTCTTGCAGAAATTTTTCCATTACTGGGGTGATTACCGTATTTTTTCGCCAGGCAAGGACGTGCCCCGTTTCTTTATGTGGAGAGAAAGGAATAAAGGTTAATTCTGGATCGTGAAATGAATCAACAATTCCTTCGATTCCTAACAAATAATAGTTACCGGTTTTAAGAAGTTTGTACGCATTGCTGGGTAAGTTATTGGTTGCCATGACGTTTAACTTTGTTTGGTCGAGTTTAAGAACATCGCTAATCTCATCGCGAACAATGTTACGAGTGGGAACGATTAGTGGTAATTTATAGAGATCATCTTTAGTGATTGTTTTTTTCTTAGCTAACGGATCTGAACTTTTAACAATTAATCCCCAACGTTCATGGACCGGTAAAACAATAAAATTATACTTTGCTGCTTCCACAGGCTCGATCAGGACAGCAAAATCATCTAATCGTGAATCTAGGCGTTGACGTAAGAGATCGCCATTACCATCATAAAGATTAAATTTAACATTCGGGTATTTTTTCTGGAAGTTACTTATAATTTTCATTATGAGTTTAGATACATTTGAAACAACACACCCAATGTTGATTACTCCGGTTAGTTCTTTTTCGGTATTTTGTAATTCTTGTTTAGTTTGGTTAACTAAGGAAAGAATTGTTGAAGCGCGTTGTTGAAAAAGCGCTCCTTCATTAGTGAGTGCCATCTGCCGTTGTTGGCGGTCGAAAAGTGTTACACCGAGTTCCTTTTCAAGTTCGATTATTTGACGAGAAAGGGTTGGCTGTGTGATGTGAAGTCGTTGGGCAGCTCGGGTAATATTGTTTGTCTGTGCTACAGTTAAGAAGTACTTGATTACTCTGGTATCCATATTTATCCCTCAATCCAGTTAATTGATAGATAAAACCATTTTAAGCTAAAATTATAATAACGTAAATCAAGAAAGCTTGACTATAGAAAGCTTTCTATAGAAGAGGAGAACAATAATGTCACGAAAAGTATTAATCTTATATTATTCTCAATTTGGGAATACTGCAAAGCTTGCGAGCGCGATTCACCGCCGAACAGGAGCGGATATTCTTCGGTTACAAGTTCCTGAAGGCTATTTTCCCGAAAATATGGAAGAAACGGATCAAGTTTTTAAACGGGATAATAAGGCGGGGAAATTACCCCCAATCACAACTAAGCTTCCGGATCTTCACTATTACGATACAATCTTAATTGGTGGACCAGTTTGGGACGGCAAAGTGTCCTCGCCAATTTTGAAGCTTCTACAAATGATACCCCATTACCAAGGAAAAGTAGTGCCGTTTAGTACAGGGTGGAGTGATTCTAGAAAATACCAGAATGATTTTATTATGCATGCAGGCAAATTAAATGTGACTTCTGGTTATCACGTATTAACCCACGGTTCTCCCCAGTATAGTCCGACTTCTCTAACTTCATGGTTACGAAAGCTCTAATTCAAATAGCGAATAATTTTTAAGTTATAATAAGCATTATACATACCGCAACTTTTTTTGTAAGCTTATAGTTAATCGAAACATTTAATATCAAGGAGGAATTCAAACTATGGCAAAGAATGAAAAAGCGGTTAAGGACGATATGTTTGGCTTTGGAGATAAGAATGTAGCTTTCGCTAAGTACTTTATTGGAACAAGCTACTTAAACGGGTTAGTATCGCCTGATGATAATATTGATATCAACGTGGCGAACGTTAATTTTGAACCAGGCTGTCGGAATAATTGGCATATCCACCATGACGGTTTTCAAATCATTATGTGTACCGCTGGTGAAGGCTGGTACCAAGAAGAAGGAAAGTCGGCTCAATTATTAAAGCCCGGGGATGTAGTAGCCATTCATGAGGGTGTAAAACATTGGCATGGGGCTACTCAAGATAGCTGGTTTTCCCATATTGCAATTACGAAAGGGACTAGTGAATGGTTAGAACCAGTTGATGAAGATTACTACGATCAGTTAAGCGATTAGTTAGTTAATCAGAAATAGCTAAAAACGAGTTAGCAAAATAAGGACTTTGTTACCTTATTTTTGTTAACTCGTTTTAATTTTTGTGATCCTGATAGGGGATATTGACCATGTTCATGGTTTCTTGGCAACTCTTCATAATTTCTTTTTACAGAAGAATAAATGACATACCATTAGTATCTAATATTCACTTTTGGTGCATAATTATTGTTTTCTATTAAAGAACTTTCTCTTGATTAGTATACTGCGAATGTTAATAAATTCGCACAAGGGTGATTTTATGGTAAAAACAGTTCTTTTTCATGGCAATAGAGTAAGCATAAATAAATTAGCTAATATATATGAATTACCAGCTAAGGAAATTAATTTCAGATATCAACATGGATGTAGAGAAGATAATCTTGTGGTTAAGCGTATATGCGAAGAATCTCCTTATAGTTTTGTTAAATTTAAAAATAAAAAGATAACAATTAAAGAATTGCTATCTAAGTATCCATATCTGAATGTTTTCATTGTTCGGAGTAGATATAATCAAAAGAAAAATTTAATAACTCCTCCTTGATTATCAAATCTTCAGAGATCCTTGTTCTATTTTGTAAAGTTTCATTAGTTCTACGGGTGATTTTGTCTGGGATAACCCCATTAAACGTTTAATATCGCTAATGCCAACTAAATTACTACTACGTCCCCAAAGTACCAAAATATTTATAATACCTTGGACATAAATATTCCTAACAAATATTAAGGTCAAAGAATTATCTTTAACCTCCTCATTATTATTGAAAAGATAAGGAAATCGTAAATCAAATTCACGATTTCCTAGGTTGATGATTTTTCTTAAAAAATAAATATCACCATTTGAGGATAACAACTGAGAAAACTCTTTCTTGTTTTGGTTGCAGTAGTCAATAGTATTATTAAATGCCGTATCTGCTAATTCATTAATTTCATCTGCAGAAGGGATATGATTTAATTTAGTTAGTTTTTCTCTATCGAGCGATAGACTTTCTTTTAATCCCTTAATCAATCTACTTTCGATAGTATTTATTAAATCATGCTTGTCATTAAAATAAGTATAAAATGTCCTTTTACTTACTTCGGCGGCTTCCACGATGTCATTAACACTACATTTAGCGAACTCTTTAATCTCTAAAAGATTTATAAAGCCCTCAACAATTCTTTGTTGTGTTGTTATTGATCTTACATCCATACATTCCAATCCTTCCTTTCAGAAAGATTATAACTTAATAAATGAAAGAGATTAACGCTTTTGCACATTTAGTTTAATAATTAAACACAATGGATAAATAATGGTGAATTATCTATTACTAGTTTCCGGTTACTGCTATATTAATGACAAATAAGTCAAATAGTGGTGAAGATAATGAATAAGGAAAGATTGAAGAAATTGATTAAACGAATTGAAATATTGTTGATAATGTCCACTTTTCAAAATTTGCTAAGAGAATCTCTTCACCATTCCTCGAGGTACATCGGTGCTATCTTGATACCATCATTAGATATAAACCTCCCATTAGCAAATTATACTGATGATAATATCTATACATTTGGGGCGGGGATGCTGGAACCAGAGAATATCAATAGTAGTAATCCTTTAGTTATAGGAGCTCATAATCTAGGTTGGAAAGGTAGTTCTGCATTATTTACTCCTATCGCTTTTCACCGACTTTATGGTCGAAAGGTTATTATTACTAATTTCGAAGAAGTTAAGGAATTTAAGATTACTAGTAAAAAGATTATTGCCCCAACTAACGTAAAAGAGGTTTTCAAAGGAACCAAAAACTCACTATCATTATTAACTTGTACCTCTAATAACAAGAATCGCATATTAGTAAGAGCAGAACTAACTAAGACTTATTCAGCAAGATCCTTAAGTTCAAAGTTTAAGCGAGAGTTATCCCAAAAATATAGGGTTAATTTGGCTAATTAAAGTCTTTTTTAGAAAATCATTGTTATATTTCGGTTATCCGTCAATTAGGTTGATGGATGGCGATGCCACTCACAGAAATGTAGGTGGCATTTTTTTATGCAATAAATAAGCAAACTCTAAAGTAGATAAATTTAGCTTGAAACTGTGATCTTTGACCATTATTTTATTTTGAATAATTGTGATAGGAATTAAATAATTAAACAATTAGCTTAAACTTATTAAGCGATAAGTATAGTGGGGGGGGTGCGTCGTTTCGCTTTTTTGCCCTTAATAATTTTTTTGCAACTATATTTGTTAATATAACAGCGTTTTTTAAAAAATTTAACTTATCGGTTGCAAGTTTAAAAGCAAAGAGCTATGATACTTAGTATAGATAGATAAGTTAGATATCATTATCTGACAGGGAGGAATTCTAATGTTTTCTAAAAATAATTTATATGAATTAATGCGTAAGCAAGAGGCTAAAAAACAACGGTTTACTATTAAGAAGTTAACCGTTGGTGTGGCTTCGGTCTTAATTGGTTTCACTTTTATGGGAGTGAGTGCATCCGCTAGCGATAATGCACCAGCTCCTACATCATCACAAGTGACAAAGCCTGTAGATGTTAATACTCTAGCAACCTCATACAAGAGTGATCCGGTAACGCCAGCTTCCCAAGGAGGAAGCGCAGTAGCACCGGCTCCTACATCATCACAAGTGACAAAGCCTGTAGATGTTAATACTCCAGCAACCTCATACAAGAGTGATCCGGTAACGCCAGCTTCCCAAGGAGGAAGCG
>NZ_JACIUZ010000024.1 GCF_014145505.1 Limosilactobacillus fastidiosus | reverse complement strand
TTGACTTAAATCCTCATTGAAAGATAGTAAGCGATGGACCACTTCAACGTCGGTAAGTTGAGCGTAACCAAAATTGCGTCGTGACCAATAGTTATCATATTTAAGCAGTCCTGCCGGGGTTAAAATTAGTTTCCAGAAGTGTTTAAGGGCTCGCCACTGATGGGTTCCTTTCCCGGCGCTATTCATAGCCTTGATACGAATTTGATTCAAGGCCCGATACGCTTGTGCGACCACGTGAAAGTGGTCGGCAATGATAATGGCATGCGGAAACAATTCATGAATAAGATGACGGTAAGGTGTGTACAGGTCAACCGTAACGGTCTGAACTGCTAAACGAGCCGAGTGGTCGTAACGCAGAAAGTAATTACGTAAGTAGCGACTTCGTCGTGACAAAATAATGTCTAAAGTGCGGTGATTTTCAATGTTCATTAAGAGCATACTCATGCCACTGGGCGCAAAGCGACCAGACTTAAAGTCATCAAAAGCGATGTGTCGTGGTAGCCAGTGGTAGTTAGGCTTGAAGGATTGGTCGAGGTTCAAGATCACTCGTCTGACCGTCCAATCAGAGATACCGAGTTCCTTAGCAATATCAGTTTGCGATTCATTAGCGGTTAGCTGCATCATAATTCGCAGGTTAATGGCCTGACTGATATGGTGGCGATACTTAACGTCTTTAACTCTGGCCACCTTGGTAATCGTTTGTGGACAGTCCGGTGATGGCTTACAAAGGTATTTTTGTTTACGAATTGACCAAATGGTCGGCTCATAGTGCAAGCTGGGGCCCAATATTTTGACCAGCTTAAAGCCATTCTTGAGCATTAATTGACCGCAACGTGGGCAATGTAAGGGATAAGACTGGACAAGGTGAACAATTATCTGGTTGCCTTGATCTTCAATCGCATCTTTAAAATGTGCTGTATCCAATTCAAGGTGAGAATCTTTAATTCCTAAAGCAATTTTGGTAGAATAATTCATGAAAGATGGTCCTTTCTTAAACGAAGACGGGGTTCTGAGCCATCTTTCGTTTTTTATTTTAAATTTAAACAAAAATAAGTACCGATGTTAAATTCATCAGTACTTAAAATTGTAGAACCTTTATACTTTCCAACCTTCCAAGTAATATCCTTTGAATTTTTCCTCCAATAACTTGATAATAGGAGTAGCTATGTTTTGAAAGGAGACTTACAATGAAAATTGCTAAATTAGTTGTTGGTATTTTGCTATTAGTATTAGCTACATGGTTATTAGTTGATGCAATTGTAAACGGTATTCTAGGGATCTGGACTAGTTCGAATTACATCTACGCTACTTTAGAAATTATTTTATCTGGATTATTTATTGGCGCAGGGGTAGTTTATATTGTCCAAGAAAATAATCCTTTCCTTGGCGGTGATATTACCAATCTTATTTTATTAATTATTGGTGGAATTATTGGCATTGCTGGTGGTTTCTTCAATAGTTGGATGTTCCTATACGCAGTAATTAGCCTGGTAGTTGGTATCAGCTTCTTTATCTGGCACGTTAAGATTGGCGAGAATGTATAGAAACAATTTCAAAAAGGGGTGGCTGTGATTTATATTAGTCATCTCTTTTTTTACTATAAAGTATTGAAATGAGGAATTTATAATGGAGAAAAAGATTACGCCACGATTAATCACCGCAATTTTATCTGCGGGGATGCTATCATTTCTAGGAATCCTTGATGAGACGGCGACAACGGTTACTTTTCCTATCCTAATTAAGGAGTTTAGAATTACAACTGATCAGGTTCAATGGGTTAATACTCTGGTTTTACTTGTGATTGCCACGATTGTTCCAATTAGCTCCCAAATTAGTTTGCGCTTTTCTACTAAACGGATTTTTATTGCCGGAATGCTATTCTTTTTGTTCGGATTAATTATTGATGTTTTTACACCACGGTTTGATCTCTTATTAGTTGGTCGCGCTTTTCAAGGAATTGGGACCGGAATTGGGTTGCCTTTAATGTATAATATTATTCTTGCTCGGGTTCCTAAGGATCATCTGGGCTTTATGATGGGGATCGGTACAATGATCACGGCAGCAGCGGTGGCCTTAGGTCCAGTATTTGGTGGGATTGTGACTGATCTATTGAATTGGCGGTGGATCTTTATTGTTTCCATTTTTCTTGCTGCTATCGGTATCTGCACTGGTGGATGGTCCATTACCCAGATTAATAAATTACAAAGGGTTCGGTTTAAATACAAGCAGTGGTTAGCAATTGCGGTTAGTCTTGTCCTATTAATGCTTGGCTTTACTAATGTCGCTAACCACCACTTCTTGTCCTACCAAGTTCTTGGCTTTCTGGGACTAGGAATAGTCTGTTTAATTTTATGGTTAAAAATCTCGTGGAATGATCAGGCGGCACTTATTAGTCCACGATTATTCAAAAATAGTTCTTTCAGTATTCAATTACTATGCTATTGTTTTGCCAAGATTAGTACGTTAGCATTAGGTTTCATTTTCCCAATATATGTCCAAACTGTAAATCACGGTTCAGTATCACTTGCTGGTTGGATTATGTTACCAGGAGCGATTGTCGATGCTTTAATGGCAGCCCTAGCAGGAAAACTCTTGGATAAAAAAGGTGCTTGTCTGCCAATTATGATGGGGGTCATTGCTAGTTTAGCTGGTACGGTAATGATGAGTTTTTTTGGGACCCACCTTTCTAATTTTGCAATTATTTTTCTTTATGCCTTGTACTATGGTGGCTACGGAATGTGCTTTAGTAGCTTAATGACTAGTGGACTGACCTCTTTACCCGCTAGTGAGCATTCTCAAGGAAATGCAATTTATAATACCTTACAACAGTTCTCAGGAGCAATCGGGACAGCTCTTGCCGGTACCCTGATGGCGATTAGTCAAAGTAATCGCCAGCTGGAGTTACAACAGACAACTGCAATTGGTGCTCGTTGGACCTTCTATGTATTAACGCTCTTAATTATTTTCAACCTGATTCTTACACTTCTTTTTGTTTCGCCAAATAAGATAAAACACTAAAAAATTTATTGCCCGGGAAATGATATACCTTGTCACCTTATTGACGGGCTTCTGTCGGCTAAATGTCGTGGTTAAAAGAGGCAGAAATTGCTATTCTAGAAACAAAACAAAATAAGAAGGTATTAAAATGATTAAAAGTAATATCAAAGCATTTCGGATAGCAAACCACCTTTCACAAGAACAATTAGCTGAAAAGGCCAAAGTTTCAGTGCGGACAATTCAACGGTTAGAAGCCGGAGAAGATGCTAGTATTTCAACCCTTAACCTAGTAGCAGGAGCGTTGGGGGTTGAAGTCGGTGATCTTTTCCCCCGAACGGATTCAGCTAAGCAACAGGAAAAAATTCAATCAGCAGACGAACAACTTCAATCACAATTGTACCAACGTCATGAAGAATTTAAGAATTTTAAGTGGATCTATAATACTTGCTACATTATTGTAATGATGCTTTGGGGGTGCTGTTTCCCGTTAATTCATGATGATGCTGTTTCTTCGATTATTGGAGTTATTTGGATTGGTGGTTGGATGTTATTTGGTCCCTTAAAGAAGTGGTTTGAATTGCGTAAGCTTACTCCGAAATTGGATGCAAAGTATCCATTAACAGTTAACCGGATAGATAAAAATCAATAATTAAATTTCATAAGCTAATTTCTTTATTTTTTTCAATAAGTGAATGAACTACACACCGACTAAAGTCGGTGGTTTCTGGGAACACAAAGTAGTATTTAGGATATTACATGTGTATTCACAATACCTAACTTACAGAACTTTGCTATTTACCACGGCTAGT
>NZ_JACIUZ010000023.1 GCF_014145505.1 Limosilactobacillus fastidiosus | reverse complement strand
AATCATAACCACCCGTGAAACGGGTGGTTTGTTCTTCGGCTAAAAGCCGATAAGAGAAGCCAGCGTCTCAAGGCGCTGGCTTTTCCTTCGTCCAAGCCAAAATGCTCTGACTACTTCGCTACTGCTTTAAGCAGTGTTAGTATTACTTCACCTTACCCTTAAAAGGGTCCGAGTATTCTATCGTTGTTAATTTATCGACTACCATATCATGTTTCTCTTGATCACGAATATATTTCTTGATGGTGGACTCATTTAATCCTACTGTGCTGACATAATAACCTTCTGCCCAAAAATGTCGATTGCCAAATTTATACTTTAAATTGGCATGATGATCAAACATCATCAATGCACTTTTTCCTTTCAAATATCCCATAAATTGCGAAACGCTTAACTTCGGTGGAATACTTACTAATAAGTGAACATGATCAGGCATCAAATGTCCTTCAATAATCTTTACTCCTTTATACTGACATAGTAATCTAATATAATCTCGTAAATCTTTCCGATATTGATTGTAAATTATTTTCCGTCTATACTTTGGAATGAATACGATGTGATACTTACATAACCACTTCGTATGGGCTAAACTATTTAGTTTATTAGCCATATTAATTAAACCTCTTTTCCCTTATTTGATTTTGGCTTGAACACCTACATCTTAAGGCAAAAGAGGTCTTTATTTATATAATCTTATCCCCCACCCGCAAAGCAGGTGGTTTTTTGTTTCGCATACTCACTCCGTTCGCATGCTCAACTAGGCCTAAAGGCATTAATTAAAAAGATTGGGTCTGGAAATTCTCAGACCCAATCTTTTTTACCTTTCAAACAACTAATTTTCTTGATCCAGACTTACAAATGTATCGTACTTCATATAGCGGTAATGAACTCGCATGTTAGATACTTCAAACGGTGTCCCATCATCAAGGAAGAAGACCCCCTCCATAATGGCAACTGGTTCAGTTGACTTTAGTTTAAGAAGTCGCTGGTCATCTGCCCTGGATGGAGCCACACTAATTGACATAAAGGACTTGGTAACACGTTTACCCTTAGCGGTTTCCAAGTAGTTAAAAATCGAGCTTTTAACAATATCAGGGGAAAGC
This sequence comes from Limosilactobacillus fastidiosus, assembly GCF_014145505.1. GTDB lineage: Bacteria > Bacillota > Bacilli > Lactobacillales > Lactobacillaceae > Limosilactobacillus > Limosilactobacillus fastidiosus. The sequence continues at coordinate 38,847 of NZ_JACIUZ010000023.1, read as the reverse complement.
GTCGGAATAATTTTGATAGGAATATACCCTGTTTCAATAATAAACGGTTGATCGTCAATTAAACGAAGCCGTTTGATCTTATAAACAAAATCATTATCATCAAGGAAGAGATCCTGTTGTAGATCTTTACTTGCTGGAATAACTTGGTAGTCCATTAACTTAATGCTTTGCTTCTTATCCCCAAATTTAAAACTATCAGTAACCCCCAAGTTACTTCCTTCGTAGCGAAATAGCGATCGATTTTTCAGGTATAATGGATTAATGAATGTTCCTGAACCACGTTTCTTAAAAATGATCCCTTGCTGGGCTAAAACGCCAAGTGCACGTTTAATTGAACTACGACTCACTTTATAACTTGCACTAAGGCTTCGTTCATCGGGCAATTTCATCCCCGGGTATTGGTTTGCTAGGATTTTTTGTTTTATATCACTCATCACGGAGCGGTATACTAAATCTGCCATATCATTTACTCCTCGGATTATTTATATAGACGATTAATGTTGTTTCTAGTATAGCAGACCTATTTAAAATTGGGATCTATTTCACTAGAAATTGGTTCGTCCCACAAAAATGGAGGCTAATATTTACCATGAGTAAAAAGAAAAAAAGTAAAATGAAGAAAACCCAAGTTGAACAAATTCTAGATAAAAATAAAATCACCTATGAACAAGCAGAATTTCCCACTCACCAAGATGGCGATGTCCGTTCAATGTCAGTGGACCATACTGGAGTTGATGAACATCACATCTATAAAACACTTGTCTTATCTGGTAATACTACCGGGCCACTTGTTGGTGTCATCCCAGTCGATCAACACCTCGATGAAAAAAAGCTCGCCAAAGTTTCCGGAAATAAGAAAGTAAATATGGTTCCACTAAAGAACCTTTTAAAGACAACGGGGTATGTTCATGGGGCTAATACGCCAGTCGGAATTTACGAAAAGTTCCAATACCCAATTTTCATTGATAACGAAGCAAGAGAACAAGGCGAAATCTACGTTTCCTCCGGAAAGATCGGCCGATCGGTTAAGTTGAACGCTGAAGATCTGGCAACTTTAGTTCATGCCAAATTTGCCGATCTTGAGCAGCATTCCTAATGCTAGGAAGTTTTAAACAAAAAATAGATAAATTGCTAAGCAGTATTAAGAAGTTTAAAATGATAATGACCAAATTTTTATGTTTTATCTAGAAAGGTCTTGAAACAAATGAAGAAAAACTTATCTGCTTGTACCACCGTTTTGGTTGGTAAGGAAGCCACAATTGATGGTTCCACAATGGCAGCACGAAATGATGATACTTTCGGTCCGTTAACACCACAACGTTTTGTTACTTATCCTGCTTATCATAATCATCCCAATCAAGTAAAGGCATACTTAAACAAGTGTGTTGTTGACCGCCCAGCTGATGGTTACCGTTACCAAGGGACACCAAACGTTAATTATAAAACTGAAGGTGTCTTTGACGAAAGCGGCTTTAACGAAAAAAATGTCGGCATGAGCGCCACTGAAAGTGTTTATGCTAACGAACGCGTTCTTGCCTGCGATCCACTGAATACTGAAACCGGGATCAACGAGGATCTGATTGTTGCCGCAACTCTTCCATTCATTGATAGTGCCAAGAATGGTGTTAAATATCTCGGTCAATTGATTGCTAAGTATGGATCTGCTGAAGGTAACGGGGTTATCTTTAGTGATAAGAATGATGTTTGGTACATGGAAATTGTTACTGGCCACCATTGGGTAGCTGAACGAATTCCGGATGATGCCTATGCAGTAACTGGTAATCGAGTAGCAATTCAACAAGTAGACTTTAATGATCCCGATAATTTTATGTGGTCAGAGGGCATTCAGGAATTCGTTGAAAAGAACCACCTCAATCCCGATAAGTACGGTTGGGATTTCCGTCATATTTTTGGAACCGCAGATGTCTTCGATCAACATTACAATACACCACGACAATGGTATGGTCACAAAGTTCTTAACCCTAGCGTAGAACAAGATCCCCTTAATTTTGACCTTCCATTTATCATGCGGACTAACCACCGGATTACTCTTGCCGATGTCCAAAAGATTTTAAGTAGTCATTACCAAGGTACTCCATATGATCCGCTAGGTCATGGTACAGAAGAACAAAAGCACCTTTTTCGGCCAATCTCCCTCAACCGGACACAAAATTCCCATGTCCTTCAAGTACGAAATGATCTACCAGAAACTGCATCAACCATTATGTGGATGAGTTTCGGTATTCCTACCTTTACTCCTTATATTCCATTCTTCGGGAACGCAGATGACATTGATGCAAGTTATCGTGGAACTCCTAAGAAGCTTAGCATGGATTTAAAGAGTGCTTACTGGATGTACCGGGCGCTTTCAATGATTGTTGAATCTCACCATGCTGAATTTGCTCAAGATGATCTCAACTACTTGAAAGACTCACGCGAATACCTCTACCGGTGGGTTAATGAAGTTGCTCCAAAGGTTAAGGGAATGAGTGATAAAGATGCTTGTGCTTATCTCAGCGATGAAACACATAAGATGGTCGCAGAAATGGCAAAGCGGACTAAAGAATTAATGAGTTCTTTGATTATGCATGGTCTTGAGCTTTCTAAACTGACATTTATTATGGATAAGAATCTGTAGTTATTTTATCAACAAAGTCAAATCCCCACTAGGTTCATTGTTCTTCTGTGAATCTAGCGGGGATTTATATTGTTTCATGTGGAACAGAACTCGCTTAGTAGATTCTCACCACTTCACTTAAGTTCAATCTGTTAGAATAAAGATGATTTTTGAGGAGGCAAATAAAATGATTTCACCATTACTCGGTTTAAAAGGGAGCAGTAATCGTCAGCAAATTGATGATCGTCTTCAATACCATCCAGATGTTTATGAATTTTATACAAGCATCAATGACTTCACTTCTGAAGGCTTCCAGGCCCTTGAGGAAGCTGTTCAGTATGTTCAATCAAGGGGAACTTCAAAAATTATTATTCACCACCCAATGTTCTTTAAAAAATGGCATACTGAACTTGTCGCTCCCGAAAGAGACTTTCCAGAGATTTACCGGTTCATCGAATCTTCAACCGAACAATTAATTGATTTAGCCCAGAAGCGTAATATCCAAGTATTAGTCCATGGTGGTTATGCTGGGAAAGAAGTTCAAAAAATGGTTAATCGCTACCCAAGCGTTGAAGCGGCTCGCCAAGCGGTTTACAATCGTCTTGATCGATTCGCCCGTGCTGGTGGTAACCATATTATGTTTGAGAACTCAATTGCACCAGTATTTTCTTATGGTCATCCAGAACAGGAAGATGAAATTCTAAGTCATAATTACCGGTTAGCATTTGATACTTCGCACTGTTTTATCGAAATGCACGGTAATAATCAAGCGCTTCAAGCATCTCTCAAGCATCTACAAGAGCACGTCGTTCACTATCATCTCGTGGACTCGTTAGGACAAGCTCATGACAGTCTTCAATTGGGGAAGGGAAAAATTGATTGGATTCATGTTTTAAAGTTATTAAATCCAGATGCTACTAATATTTACGAAATTAACCTTCGCGATCAATCAAATTGTCGCGAACAAGTCGAAAGCCACCATTACCTTGTTGATCTCGTCAGTAAACTAAACCAAGGAGAATAACGTGAGAGTCAAAATTCAAAAGAAACATTTATCACTAGCAATTGTCTTGTTTATTCTTTACCTTGCTATTCGGTACTGGCCTACAGTAGCTAAATTAATTCATTCAATTACTAGAGCATCAGCGCCGCTCTTAATTGGTTGTATGGTTGCCTATGTTGTTAATATTCTTCTTAACCAGTATGAACTACTCTATTCAAAAATATTTAAGACTAAGGAGACCCAAAAATACCGCCGTTTATTTGGGATAATCTTTGCTTACTTAACAATTATCTTAATTCTTATTATTGTTTCATCTCTAGTAATCCCAGAATTAGTTTCTTGCATTAAACTCCTAGTTACCAATCATGGACAAGTAATCAATAACTTTATCAGAACAATCGAACACAATAAGGAGCTCGGCGCTTTATGGAACAGCTTTGATTTAGAAAAAATCAAATGGAACCAAGTGGGTCAGTACTTTACGGTCGGCTTGGGAGGAACGTTTAAAGCAGTTGTTTCAACTGCCTCTTCAGTCGTTTCAGTATTTACAACAACATTAATTGCCCTCTTCTTTTCCATTTACCTTTTAATCTATAAGGAGATGCTCATTCGCCAAATCAAGCATATTATTAATGCTTACTTACCTAAGTTAAGTGACCATATTTTTTACGTGATTAAGGTAATTAACGATAGTTATAGCAACTATATTATCGGTCAGTGCAAAGATGCCGCACTTCTGGGAATCTGTTGTTTTATCGGCATGAGTATTCTCCGCATGCCCTACGCATCAATGATTGGTGTTGTAACCGCAATCGGCGCCCTTATCCCAATCGTTGGCGCCATTCTTGGTGCAAGTATCGGTGTAATTATCATTTTTGCAATTTCGCCAATTCAAGCAGGTTTCTTTTTGATCTTTATCATTTTCCTTCAACAATTCGATAACCGAGTTACCTACCCATTAGTTGTCGGCAAATCAATTGGTCTGCCAAGCGTCTGGGTATTTACCGCTGTTATTATTGGTGGTGGAATCTATGGTATCTTAGGAATGATGTTCACTGTTCCCCTTTTTGCCGCAATTTATAAAATTATTGGACAAGATACTCGAAATCGACTAGTAACAAAGCAAAAAATGTTTATTTAAAAATAAAAGGCTCAGATATTCGAAATTCAGAAATCTGAGCCTTTTCTTTATTCTTTGTTTTCGTGATTATCTTTTCCAACTTGACTTTCTTTTGCCATCATCTTTAACAGGTATCGAGCTTTTAAACTAGCTAAAACTGCATCAATACCAAAATTCATTAATTGTTCATTTGCTGGATCAAAATTAGGATTATCTGGAACCTTTTCATTTTTTAGCCGTGCATTGAGGATTTCAACAAATCGATCATAAGCTTGTTTAGGGTAATCTTTTGAGGTGATTTGAAGAATTCCCCGACGGATATCATCGATTGCAAAAGTATTTTTAAAGAAGCCAATCAACAATAAATCAACAATTTGATTAACAGCATACTTTTTCTTGATTGGTGCCTGGATAGTCTTTTTCTTCACGTAATTATTAATCATCGACTTAGTAAGGGGCTCCATTCCCAAGCTAGCCAAATTTTCATTAATCACTGCCGCCACTTGATCAACATACAATCCAAGGCTTGGTAATTCTTTCCACTTTGGAAAGTGCATCCGAGAGATGCTATTCTCCCAACGTTTAAATTTTGTTAAGTTTGTCATTATTGACCTCCTTTACTATTAATAATCCCAATTGACTGATTAAGATAACGATTAGTTTTAAGGACCGTTTGTAATAGCAATACCACTTGATTAATCCCGACTTTATCACCACTCATTGCTTCTCCTTCAGCAGTGATTCTGATTTCCGTGCTAGTAGAAATAAGTGGCGGTACACGGACAATTGTATATGGTATTTCAAATTCATCAATCATTTTAACCGCATACTGATGCATCATTATCAGCGCTCGGGCACTTTTACCATACCACCTCTCAACCTGCTCTAGTGAAGCATCATCTGCCGTTCCTGGAATACTTAACATTACGATCTTAGCCGGTAAAAAAGTACTCTTGTCTATCAAACCGGCTAATTCTTGAGCCTCATCATCTACGTAATCATTTGGTTTTGGTAACCAGCACAAAATATCTCCTGATCGAAGTTGGACCTTGAAGTTAGTTAATACAATTGCATCTGGAATTTTTTTGATAACTTTAGACGCAAGATTATCATCCCGATTATCAATTAATACTACTCGACCCACAAATATCCCCCCTTGAGTTACCAAGTCATTAATTCATCCTCTACCGTCGCATCTTCAATCCGGACGTCAGTGATTGTACTTTGCTCTAACAAAGGGAGAAGAACCTGAATATTACCAGTAAAAAGAAAACGAGTTTCTTTAGGCGCTTCCTCTAACATATGAGCACCTAATTTAACTGCATTTTCCACCGGAAAGTCAGTTCCAATAACCGTTACTACACAATCGACGCTATCAACCATCTCAACATTGCGAGCAGAGGTAAGGTGACTCCCCTCAAAGTAGTAGATCGTCTTTGAAAATCGCATTAAAGTAGAAACATCTTGACTTGTAAAAACAACTAACGAATCGGTCTTTTTAGTGTAGTCCGTGACCAATTTTCCTATTGTTAATCGACTATTCTCATCAAGATCATCAAGGGCATTATCAAGAAGGACAATCGGGCGACATAGTGAAAGCAAGAGGATAATTCGCAGTTTTTGCTGTTCATCGGGAGTCAATTCTGCGACTCGCGTTCCAGGGACTATTCCTAGTGACTCTAACATTTGGTTAGTTTGTTCAACTGTTAAAACATTTTTACGGTGTTTAAGGTGATTTTTAACAGCCTTCAAAACCGTTTTTCCTTTCAATTCAACATCATCAAAATGAGCAACCATTGGATTACCACGACGATGATTAATCTTTCCTAACGGTTCACCATTAACTGTTACCGTACCTTCTTCAATATTTCCTTGAGCATTTAGAAGCTGTTTTAATGCTACTAGCGTGCTATCATCATTACTACAAAAAGCCACTACTTGTGGTGAAGTTAACTCCAATGAAACATTTTTTAAGCGATCACCAGACTTAGCGTCAAATGTTAGTTGATCTAAGACAATACTACTCAAAATTAGTCCTCCCAAATAAGAAACGTTATAAGTTAATTTTATCATGTAATTACCTAAATGGACTGGATCATTACTCTCTTAAAATAATTTTCGTGTTTTTTACTTGACGTACTTTATCCAAAGACAACTGTTCATTGACCTCATTTACTTTTATATCAAATAAATACAAAATTAGTAACACCATGTGATAGAATGGTTTATGTTACTACTATTTTTCACCCTATTCAACTAAAATAGACTAAGAATTAATTACGTTATATATATAGAAAGAGGAGCTAAAATGACAGCAATGAACATCATTTATATTTCAATTGAGGGAAATACGCGTTCATTTCTTAAACGTATGGAAACATACGCTAAACAACAGCATAGTTTTGATCCCAACAGTCCACTTTTAAACCTTAAGGAAATTACTGATCAGACTGAACCAACTAATGAACAGGAACCTTTTTTTGTTTTTGTTCCAACCTACTTAGATGGTGGTAATGGTATTACCTCTGGTTTTACAGAAATTATGACTAATTCTCTTGGTGACTACATCGCTTATGATAATAATCCTAAAAATTGTCTCGGAGTAGTTGGCAGTGGCAACCGAAACTTCAATGAGCAATACTGCTTAACCGCACGTAAGTATGCTAAGAAATTCAATGCACCATTCCTTGCTGATTACGAACTCCGGGGTACTTCCCAAGATATTGAAGTAATTTATAATCGTCTTACTAAACGCTGGAATAAACAATAGACAAAAAGGGCTGGAAATTTCCAGCCCTTTTTGTTTTAGTCTCCTATTAACCTACCACTGCAAATCAACCAAGTGACTCCATACCTATCAACCACCTGTCCAAGTTGATTATTCGTTGTTTGATTACCAAACGGAATCGTAACCCGTTGCTCATCTGAACTAGCAAGCTTATTAAATAACTGTTTTGCTGCTGCCTCATCCTCACCAAAATCTATCATTAATGAAATCATTGCTGAGGATTGGGGGTTAGTCATTGTGGCATCTGCACAAATTATTTTTTGACCAGCTATTGTAAATTCAGCACGAAGCGTTGTTGAACTTAAAGAATCTGTACTCAAGCCTAAATTTTCCGCTTGTTCTTCACTCAATGGCTGATGATAAACAATCTCTGCATCAAAGTTTTGAACATAGTAGTCCATTGCTTCCTTTGCATTTTCAAATGTTAAATACGGGTATATCTGTGCAGTCATGTTTTTCCTCCGTTAAAATCTTCCTTTTTGATTATATGGTTCATTTTGAGTCTCGTCAAACAGGTGTCTCAAAATAAGGCATTAAATTCTCCATCTACTGTATAGAACGAATTTTTTCCGGGTTTTCACTCAAAATATTGGCTAATTCTGCATAAAAAATCCAAAAACTTTTGTTCTAGACCAATCATCATTTTAGGGTTATTGTTCTCTTTATACGTACGATAAATCAGTTGATCCATTGCATTAGTACGTATTTCACAAAGAAAACGTTTACCATTTTTGATGCAGAATTGCTATTGAAAGTATATAATTGTATCGTTAGAAGATTTTCTGAATATTCAGAAGGAGTGAACATTTTGGCTACAGAAAATAAGGCATTAATTACATTGTTTGGTGCAACTGGTGACTTAGCTAAGCGGAAGCTTTACACTTCCCTATTCAAGCTCTATCAAAGGGGTTACTTGGCTGATCACTTTGCATTACTTGGTACTTCACGTCACGAAATGAGCGACGAAGAATTCCAAGAAATGGTTTTAAATTCCATTAAGGATATCCCTGCAAAGGACGGCGAAGCAGAAGCATTCTCTAAGCACTTCTTCTACTGTGCTCACGATGTTACCAAGCCAGAACACTATGTTAAGTTGAAGGATCGTTTGACAGAACTTGATAAGCAATTTGGTACTGAAGGTAACCGGTTGTTCTATATGTCAATGGCTCCACAATTCTTTGGTACTATTGCTATCAATATCAAGAAGCAAGGACTACTAACTGATAATGGTTACAATCGTCTTGTTATTGAAAAGCCATTCGGTCGTGACTTCGACTCAGCTAAGAAGTTAAACGATGAATTATCACAAACATTCGAAGAAAACCAAATCTTCCGGATTGACCACTACCTTGGTAAAGAAATGGTTCAAAACATCCAGGCCTTACGTTTTGGTAACCCAATCATTGAAGCACTTTGGAATAACCGTTACATTGACAACATCCAAGTAACCTTGAGTGAAAAGCTTGGTGTTGAAGAACGTGCTGGTTACTACGACCACTCTGGTGCATTACGCGATATGGTTCAAAATCACATTATGCAAGTGGTTGCCCAATTAGCAATGGAAGAACCAGTTGCCTTCACTGATGATGATGTTCGTGTTGAAAAGATTAAGGCTTTGCGTAGCTTACATGTCTATACCCCATCAGAAGCTGCGGCTAACTTTGTTCGTGGTCAATACGGTGCTGTTAATGATCAACCTGATTATCGTCATGAAGACGGTGTTGATCCAGAATCAGGTACTGAAACATTTGTTGCCGCCAAGTTAATGTTCGATAACTATCGTTGGTCAGGCGTTCCATTCTATGTTCGGACTGGTAAGAAGTTAGCAGACAAGTTCACACGAATTGATGTTGTCTTCAAAAAGCCATTGATTGATATCTTTGCCAACCCAGACACCGCTGATAAGCAAGCATTGAAATCTAATGTTTTGACTATCTACGTTGAACCTAACTCTGGTTTTGGCCTTCGTCTTAATGCTAAGCACGTTGGGCAAGGATTCACTACTGAACCAGTTGACCTTAACTTTGTTCAAAGCGACACTGCTAAGAAGGAATCTCCAGAACCATACGAACGTCTTTTCCACGATGCTCTTGAGGGTAACCACACTAACTTTGCTTCATGGGCTGAAATTGCTTATGCGTGGAAGTTCGTTGATGTTATCCGAAACCTTTGGGACATTGAAAAGCCACAATTCCCTAACTATACTCCGGGATCAATGGGTCCTGCCGCAGCTAATGAATTGTTAGCTCGCGACGGTCGCAAGTGGGTTTACGATCTTAACAAGTAATTAAATTCAATTTATTAAAGAGCCGTAAGCATTTTTAATTGCTTTTGGCTCTTTTTATTTGTATTTTATGTAGTGAGTGCTGTATAATGGTTTTGTGAATTTTAACACAATTTAGCTAAGGAGCGTAAGAATATGTCAGATCAAAAAGCACAAATTGGTGTTGTTGGTTTAGCTGTTATGGGTAAAAATCTTGCCTTAAACATCGAAAGTCACGGATTTACAGTTGGTATATATAACCGTCACCGTAACCGGACTGATGAAATGATTCGTGATCATGGCAATAAGAAATTGGTGCCCAGTTACACAATTAAGGACTTTGTTGACTCATTAGAAAAGCCTCGACGAATCTTGATGATGGTTAAAGCTGGTAAAGCAACTGACGCTGTTATTGATGAATTATTACCTTTGCTTGATAAAGGTGATGTTCTAATTGACGGTGGTAATACTAATTTCCACGATACCATGGCGCGGAATGCTAAATTAGATAAATCTGGGATCAACTTTATCGGCATGGGTGTTTCAGGTGGCGAATTAGGTGCTCTTTACGGTCCATCATTAATGCCTGGTGGCCAAAAAGAAGCCTATGATCTTGTTGAACCAATTCTTACCAAGATTGCCGCAAAGGCTGAAGAAGATGGTAAACCATGTGTTGCTTACATTGGTCCTAATGGTGCTGGCCATTACGTTAAAATGGTTCATAATGGGATTGAATACGGTGACGAAGAATTAATCGATGAAAGTTATAATATCATGCGAAACGTCTTAAAGATGCCTGTTGATGATATTGCAAAGACCTTTGCTGAATGGAATAAAGGTGAACTTTCTAGCTACCTTGTTGATATCACTGCTGATATTCTTACTCGTAAAGATGACCTTGGTGATGATAAAACTAAGCCAATCGTTGATATGATTCTTGATCGTGGTGCTAACAAAGGAACCGGTAAATGGAGTTCTGAAACTGCCCTCGACGGTGGTGCACCACAATCTGTTATTACCGAAGCTGTTTATGCTCGTTACATCTCAATGATGAAGAAGGAACGGGTCCAAGCCAGTAAGGAATTACCTATAGATACTGAAGCAATCTCAATTGATGACAAGAAGGAATTAGTTGAAAAAATTCGTCAAGCTCTCTACTTCGGTAAAGTAATGAGTTATGCACAAGGTTTCGAACAAATGCGGATTGATTCAGAACGTTATTACTGGAACTTAAAGTACGGTGAATTAGCTCAAATTTGGCGTGCAGGATGCATTATTCGGGCACAATTCTTGCAAAATATTACTGATGCCTTTACTAAGAACCCTGACTTAAAGAACCTTTTGTTTGATGATTACTTCAAAGATATTGCCAAGAAGTATCAAAAAGCTATTCGTGATGTGGTTGCACTCGCTGTTAAAGCTGGAGTTCCTGTACCTTCATTAAGTGCTGCTATCAGTTATTATGACTCCTTCCGTGCCGAAGTGCTTCCCGCAAATCTTCTTCAAGCACAACGAGATTATTTTGGTGCTCATACCTATGAACGGACTGACCGTCCTGGTAACTTCCACTATAGTTGGTACGAAGAACAATAAATAAAGAATAAAATTTAAGTTTAAAAAGACCTATGATCAAATTATCATAGGTCTTTTTTATTCAACCATAAATGAATATTTACTTGCTCATTTCTGGCATCAATCATTTCATTATCTCCATCGTGTAATCGCTTACTCACTTTGACTATTAACACTATACCAATTAAACATTTTTACTCAATCAGCAAATTATTTATCAAAACTTTTCGTAAAAATTTACTAAAAGTATATTGACATCTTTTTTGAAAGCGCTTAACATAATGGCTGTAAGTTATATTAAAGCTGTTGCAGAAAAGGGGAGTCAACAATGAACAATAGTTCAAAGAGTCAAGAACATGTTGGCCGTGCCCGTTTCGCCTACTCGATGGGTGCATTTGGACACGATGCCTTCTACGCCTTACTTTCTACTTACTTTATTATGTATGTTACTGGACACTTATTTAACTCCGGTAACAAAGTATTCGATGATCATATGGTCCTCTGGATCACTTCAATCATTGCGGTACTGCGAATTGTCGAATTATTAATTGATCCAATGATCGGGAACGCGATCGACCGGACCCATACTCGTTGGGGTAAATTTAAGCCTTGGGTTGTTGGTGGGGGTATTATTTCTGCTGTCATCCTTGCCGCATTATTTACACCACTAGGTGGCTTAAACCTTTCTAGCCCTTATCTCTACTTAATTATTTTTGCTATCTTATACATCGTAATGGACATCTTCTATTCATTTAATGATGTTGGTTTCTGGTCAATGCTTCCAGCCCTATCATTTAATTCTCACGAACGTGATAAGATTGCTACTTTTGCTCGTGTTGGTTCTACTGTCGGTGGACAGATTGTTGGTTTTGTTATCATGCCAATGATTCTGTTCTTCTCAGCTAACCAAAATGGTGGTACTGGTGATGATCGTGGTTGGTTCATCTTTGCTGCTATTATCGCTGCAATCGCTGCAATTACCGCTATTGGTGTTGGTGTTGGTACTCATGAACAACAATCATTACTTCGTGAAAACAAGGAACAAACTAAACTAAAAGACGTTTTCAAAGTCCTCGTTAAGAACGACCAATTGTTCTCAATTGCGATGTCTTACTTGTTCTACACAACCGGTATTACTCTGGTTAACAGTATGGAACTTTACTACTTCACCTATATTCTCGGTAATGCTAAGGCATTCTCAATCCTTGGTGGTTTGAATACCGTTGTTGGTGTTATTTCTGTTTTGACGTTCCCAATGTTTACTAGTAAGATTTCCCGGAAGAAATTATTCTACGGTTCAATTTTTATGTTGGCATTAGGGTTACTAATCTTTGCTTTCGCTGGTCAATCATTAGTCCTTGTTCTTATCGGTGCTGAATTATTCTTCATTCCACAACCACTTGTTTTCTTGGTTGTTTTGATGACAATTACTGACTCGGTTGAATATGGTCAATTAAAGTTAGGACACCGTGATGAATCACTAACCCTCTCTGTTCGTCCATTACTTGATAAGTTTGCTGGTGCTGTTTCTAACTGGATTATTGGACCTACTGCTATTGCTGCCGGAATGACTGCTGGTGCTACTGCCTCTACTCTTTCTGCATCAGGTGTAACAACATTCAAACTTGTTATGTTCCTTGCTCCTGCCATTATGTTAGCAATCTCTGTCCTCATCTTTGCCACTAAGGTTAAGTTGGATGAAAAGATGCACGCTAAGATTGTTGACCAGCTTGAACAAACTTGGGGTAAGCAATTTAACAAAGGTGACGATTCAGAAGATGCTACTCCATCAACTGAAACTGCTGCTGTCGCACCTAAGACTGGTGTAACAGACATTCCTGCCCCTGTTGCTGGTACAGTTGTTGACCTGAAGAACGTTAGCGATCCTGCTTTTGCTGATGGCAGTATGGGACAAGGATTTGCTATCAAGCCATCTGATGGTAAGGTTTACGCACCATTTAGTGGTACTGTTCGTGCAACCTTCTCAACTCGTCATGCTGTTGGTTTAGTATCAGATAGCGGTGTTGCCCTTTTGATTCACGTTGGTATTGATACCGTTAAATTACACGGTACTGGATTTGTAACCTACTTCCACAAGGGACAACATGTTGAAAAGGGTGATGAGTTGATGGAATTCTGGGACCCCACTATTAAGAAAGCTGGTCTCGATGATACTGTTATCGTTACTGTTACAAACAGTGAAGAATTTAACTTTAAGCAACTTATCCCAGCAGATCAAAAGGTTACAACAACGGATAACGTTATGGAAGTTATAAAGAAGAATCAAGGTAAGTAACCTTGCGTTTCTATAATTAAAAGAAGCTGAGGAAATTTTTCCTCAGCTTCTTTTTTAGCTCTATAATGACTAATGAAGATGCCCCATGGTTAAAATATATTACTTGTTTTTTCATTGGTGGTCCCTTCATAACGTTCCCGAATAAGATGATGCTTACAGTGAAGCTAATGGTAATTGGAATATTTCTCAATATGATCAAGTGTATCATTTAATCATAAAACTAAAAAAGAGTACGAAGCCAAAATCGCAATTTACTGAATTACAGTTTTGATTCCATACTCTTTATTTTAATTAAGTTAAGTATATTCGCTGTGAGCTTAATCTCCGCCTAAATATCCCAAACTTAATTGGAAGATAATCATCACCCGGAATTTCTAGTGCTCACTTACTAGTCCGTCATAACTCACGCTCTAACTTATTTATTTCATCTGATTAATCAACCGCTGTACGAACGACGAGGACATCAACTGGAGCGTTCCGCTTAACGTAAGAGGTAACTGAACCCATGATAGCCCGTTGTATCCGTGATAAACCACTAGCCCCCATCATAATCATGTCATTGTGGTGGTCACGAATAAAATCAAAGGCAATGATTGTCTTTGGATTTCCTAAACGAATGTGGATATCAATATTATCAAAATCTTCTTTATCCTTAACCCGCTTCAAAACATCGTCAAGGTATTGCTTAGACTTATCAACTAATTGGTAAGCAATACTACCATCAGACATTCCAGCAAAATTATAAGCCATTGCACGAGTATCGATAACGTTTAGAACATCAATATGTGCTTTACCATTACGTTTTGCCACGGCAACCGCACGACCTAACGCTAATTCAGATTCCTTTGAACCATCCATCGGAACCAGGATGTTTTCGTATTCTTGATCCATAATAGACCCTCCATTCAGCCTCTATTATTTATAATACTATTGTACCATTAATTGTCCCTTGCTTGTAACCATGCATTTACTTTTATTTTTATTATCATAATTAATAACCATTTGACTTGAACCAAGCAATCAATTACAATCAACGGTGAATAATATTAAGATTTAATTAGGGATGCTTAATCAATTCTAATTTTGCATCTAACGAAAAGAGGTAATTCAAGTGGACAAAATCGACCGCAAAATTGTCAATATTTTACAAAAAAACGCCCGGGCATCCCTAAAGGATCTCTCTAAAGAATGCTTTATTTCCTCTCCTGCAATTGCTGCAAGAATTAGTAAATTAGAACGTTCTGGAGTCATCAAAGGCTATCAAGCAACCATTAACTTAGAAAAAATTGACTTTCACGTTAAGGCATTTATTCAAGTTCAACTTGAACCACATCAAAAGAAAGAATTTTACCCTTATGTTCAACAGATTCCAAATGTTATTGAATGTAATTGTGTCACCGGTGATTTTTCTGAAGTAATGGAAGTAGTTTTCCCCTCCACCACTGATCTCGATAACTTTATCAATGATATTCAACAACGTTTTGGAAAGACCAGCACTCAGATTGTTTTCAGCACCAGCGTTAACCACCGTGGTGTTCAATTAAGCGAACCAACAGAAAAGGAATAGTGACTTTAACCATGATTAATTTTCAGCGGGCAGTTCCCAGCGATCTTCCTCAGATCGTTAAAATTTATAATAGTGCTATTCCCACCCATGAGATTACTGATGATGAGATGCCAATTACAGTTGACAGTCGTCAAGAATGGCTCAATCATTTCAATGATCACTTCCCAATTTGGGTAGTTAAAAATGGGAACAAGATAATGGGTTGGTGTGCACTTAGTCAATTTTATCCTCACCGTGCCTACCGTTTTTCTGCTGAAATCTCAATTTATCTGGCCCCTGATGCTCAAGGACGAGGTTATGGCCAACAAATCTTAAGTTTCATTGATCAGCAGGTTAAAACTACGCTTAACATCAAGACCATAGTTGCCTACATTTACGAAAATAACCTTCCAAGTCAGAAGCTTTTTAAAAAATCTGGCTATCAGCAATGTGGTAGCCTTCCAAAAATTTCTGTAATTGACGGGAAACTACGAACACTTAAAATCTTTGTTAAACATTTTATTTAAACTAAAAGAGGTTGGTGAAAATTTTTACCAACCTCTTTTTAGCTTCCGCCCTACCTCTTTCCATATAAGTCTAAGTAGCGGTTATATTCTTCACGGTTAAATTCCTTTTCGGATTCACCAATGACTAAAGTTGCGATAGAGTTACCAACAACATTTACTGCTGTCCGTCCCATATCAACGAACCGGTCAATTCCAGCAATAAAGGTTAATCCTGCAATTGGTACCCCAATCGTTGACACACTAGCTAATAGAACGACAAATGATGCTCCGGGCACCCCTGCCATTCCCTTACTTGTAATCATCAATACAACCAGTAAAGTAAATTGATGGGCAAACGTTAAATGAATCCCATATGCTTGAGCAAGGAAAAGTGCAGCTAATGATTGATAGATGGCTGAACCATCCAGGTTAAAAGTATATCCTGTTGGGATTACAAAGGAAACAATCCCCTTACTTACACCCATTTTTTGCGTTTTTTCCATTAACCGGGGTAGCGTGACTTCTGAACTTGCAGTAGTAAAGGCTAAGATTATTTCATCAAGAATCACATGCATAGTCTTCCAGTAACGCAGATGGAAGAGGTGGGCCGTAATTCCTAAAATTACAACTACGAAGATGATCATCGTCATATAAGCAATAACAATAAATAATCCTAATGGTAATAGCGCACTAATTCCCATTTCAGCAATTGTCATCCCAATTAGGCCAAAGACCCCGATCGGTGCAAACTTCATTACCCAATTGGTAACTTTAAACATTACCTCAGCAACCGCATTTAGGACGTCAATGAGAATCTTGGCTTTTTCACCAACCGCTGCAATTCCCAACCCGAACAGGACAGAAAAGAGAATTACCGGCATCATATCCCCATCAGACATTGACTTAAAAATATTCGTTGGAATAATTGAAAGAATTAATTCCCAGAAGCCACTATTATGTGAAGCGGTTTTTGCACTTGACATGTACTGAGAAATATTAGTTGCATGTAGTTTATGAATATCAATAAATGTCCCCGGATGGGTAACGTTACCAATCACTAGTCCAAGAATAATGGCAACCGTCGTTAAAACTTCGAAGTAGATTAACGTTTTACCACCAATTCGTCCTAACTTCTTAATATCACCAATATTCGCAATCCCAACCGTTAAACAAGAAACCACGATCGGCATAACGATCATTTGAATCAAACGAATAAAAATTGTTCCTAAGCTCTGCATGACTTTAATGGCACCGGTATTATGATAAAAGATCATCCCACAGATAATCCCTAGCACTAGTCCAATCATAATTTGCCAACCCATACTTAGGCGTGAAATTCGGTATTTTTTCACCTTAAATCAGACTCCTTAAAAACTGTCTTGTTCTACTTTAGCATATTTTTAAAGGTTTTTCTTAGTAAATTTCAAATTTAGCTTATCAAAAGACGAACAGTTATTTTGTATTTATAATTATTTATTCACCTAAATTCTATGTTGAAAGCGGTTTTATTTTTTACTAAAGAGAAGTAGGATAGTACTAAAGTATGTTTTCAAAGGAGGAAATCAACAATTGACCAAACAATGGGTAAATAGTCGTACTGGCCGCTGGTGTTTTTTAGCATTTTCCATCTTACTTAATGCTTGTTCTAACGGTCTTACGGTGTCTACAAATATGGGGAGTGCTATCTGGACCGCTTCGGCTGCCAATCTTAGCAATTGGCTCCACTGGTCTCTAGGAAACATGTTGTTGATCGAAGGAGTAGTCGTTGCTGTCACTAACCTAATTTTATTAGGAAAATTCGACTACTTTCGGTTAATCCGAAATCTTCTTTATATCATCCCTTTTAGTTATATTCTGCAATGGTTTGTAGAACTCTTTAACTATCTCGGTGTCCCCTCACTGAATATCTGGATCCGCGTTATTTTTGATATCATCGGCCTTTTTGGGATCGCTGCTGCTGTTTCTCTCTATCAACGGGCAAACCTAATTATGCACCCCAATGATGACTTTCCCTATATTTTAAGATTCAGATTTATGCATGGTTCTGCAGTTTGGTCACAATGGGTAAGTTACATTCCACCAATTATTTTAATCATTATTTCGGTTATCGAGACTCATCAATTAGTTGCCGTTAACTTCGGGACCGTTTATAACATTCTTACCCAAGGAGCTCTGATCGCCTGGTCAGATCGCCACTTTTTCAGTAAGCTACATCACCACCTAAATTACAAACATTAAAAAGAGGTAATTAAATTATGAAGCAAACTTACATTAATGGTCATATCTTCGTTGGTGATTCAGAAGACCACTTCGTAAACAGAATGATTGTTGAGGATGGTCGGATCAAATGGATTGGTAACGATCCTAACTCCGAAGGTGATACTATTGATCTTCACGGCCAAACTATCCTTCCTGGATTAATCGATTGTCATACCCATCCAAAATACATTGCTGACGCCTTACACGGGATTGCTTGTACCCCACCAAACGTTAACAGCATTAAGGAAATGCAGGAAGCATTACAACAATCTCCAGCTTATGGTAAGGGAGCCAATGTCTGGATCGAAGGTTGGGGATTTGACGAAACAAAGTTAGCTGAGCACCGAAGCCCTAACCGAAACGATCTTGATGCCGTTTCGACCACTCAACCAATTTTTATTTATCGTTCAGATTGCCATTCTTCCATCGGAAACTCCAAAGCGCTTGAACTTGCTGGAATCGACGAAAATACCCCTGATCCAGTTGGGGGAAAGATTGAACACTTTACTAATGGTCGCCCAACCGGTTTTATGCGAGAAGTTGCAGCATCTCAACTCCTGATCCGTGCTAAGTCAGCACAAAGTTACGAAGGTGATGTGCAAAACATGATTAATAGTTCCAACCATTACCTTGCTAACGGGATTGTTGCAATCGGTGAAATGATGGGACGAATGAATCCTTATACCTCCCTCAAACTGTACCAAGATGCCGTTAAGGGTGGGTTTGCTCCAAAAGCATCGATTTACTATGTCTTTGACGAAATCGATCCAGAAAAGGGACTTCAACCAAGTGGCGATGCTAAACTCCGGGTCGCCGGAATTAAGGTCTTTATGGATGGTAGTATTTCAGGAGAAACTGCCTTTAATGCTGAACCATATCCTTCAGGCAAGATGGGCGTTAGCCTTACTTCAAAGGAAAAGCTAACTCGAGCTGTTAATATGGCCCGCGAAAACAAACTACAATTAGCTGTTCATGCGATGGGTGATCAGGCAATTCAAACTGTTATTGATGTTACGAAAGACTTAGAGCCATGGCTTGAAGGAATGCCTTCAGTCCGGATTGAACATGCGTCTCTAATGACCGATGAGATGTTTGATGAAATTGCTCATAGCAAGATGAAGTATGCATTGGTAACTCAACCAATTTTCTTCTTTGCTGAAGATGAATCTTACCGTCATTACCTCAATGCCGAACAGTTTAAGTTAGCCTACCGGGTAAAGACGATGCTGAACTCTAAGGCAATGCTTGGCTTAAGCTCAGATGCCCCATGCACCCCGTGGGCTGAGCCAGATAGTCCGTTTTATAATATTTATGCAGCGGTCACCAGGAAGGCGGCCAACGATGATGTTGTGAATGCTAACGAAGCAATTACCGTTCCTCAAGCTGTCCTTAGTTATACTCGTGATGGTGCCAAGATCGGTGGCTTCGATGACAATGGAACTCTCGAAGTCGGAAAAGCTGCTGACTTTGTAATCCTTAACAAAGATATCTTTAGTGTTCCTCATGATGAGCTCCAGAATGTTCGGGTTAAGGAAACCTGGATGGCTGGAAAAAAAGTCTTTGAAAACTAAGAATTATAAAACTTGGAATTACCGTGGCCTTTTGTTTTTAAAGGGTCAAGCTACTGCGTTTCGCCAGAATTGCCGGAGCTAGTAAACTTGCGACTAGGCGTAAGCCGTCTTCGTCAGGAGAAATTACTAGCCTTTCAGAAATTCTTCGAGGTGAAAGCACTCTAACTTATAATCGAATCGGCTTACAAAGAAGTTTACAATAGAGCCATAAACGACTAATCGGACTTGATCCATCTAATATCAATGAAATATGGCATTCTTTTTATCAAAACTCCTTTTGGGCTAAGGGCGGTGGAGTAATCTTCTATTCTGCAATGAGTGCTATTGATATTGCTCTCTGGGACATCAAAGGAAAAGTTGCTGACCAACCAATTGCGAAATTGCTTACATCTCATCCCCGAGAACGATTATCCTGTTATGCCAGTCATATTGAATACGGTTGGGGTCCATTCTCCCGCTTTGTGACACATCCTCGTGACCTTGCACGACTTGCTAACAAGGCAATCAAACAAGGTTATCGTGCAATTAAAGTCGATCCAATTCTTACTCGATCAGCACATTTTTCCGATGAATTATCCCTAAATGAAGAGCAAGTCAAAGATTGCACAAATCGGGTCGCGGCAATTCGCTGTTCTATTGGTGGTAAGGCCAAATTAATTATTGATACCCATGCAAATCTTACTCCACATGCTGCTATTCAACTTGCTCAACATCTTTCTCCCTACAATATTGCCTACTTTGAGGAACCAATTTCACCATTAGACATCACTGGTTTCAAAATAATCCATAAAAATACAAGGATTCCTCTCGCCACTGGTGAACGACTAACAATTAATCATTCATATCAGCCTTTCCTCCGTGATAAAAGTATCGCTATCCTCCAACTTGATCTAGGAAATTGCGGTGGAATTACCGCTGCACTTAAGATTGAAGCTTTAGCAAAACAACAGCATTGTTTACTTCAACTCCATGTTTGCGGTAGCCCAATTGCTACAGCAGCTGCTCTCCAATTTGAAAGTGCTAGCCAATGTTTTCTGATTCATGAGGAACATGAGATCAATTTAAAACCAGACAATTATCTCTCTGCAAAATATCACTACCAACCTTATAGGGGCTATTACACCTTACCCAGCCATCCTGGAATCGGTCAGGAACTCAGTAAGCTAGCATTAGCTAATGCAACAATTACCACTATTAATTGATAAAAAAGGTTCAGAATATGAAGAGAATCCTTCGTATCCTGAACCTTTAACTTTTATTTAGTTGTCTGTCGTTTAATCAAATGGGTACCAACAACCGTTTTACATGGATCACTCGCTGGATGGGCTAATCGTTTAGCCATCACATCAACAGCCGCATGTGCCATCTCATCAGTACCAACGTGGATTGCGGACATACTTGGATAGACATACTTTACAATTGCCGTGTCATTAAAACTAATCATCGCTAACCGATTAGGGATATCAATTTTTGCTTCTTGAACGGCCTTGAGTGCGCCAACAGCCATCGGATCATTAGCAATAAAGATTGCGTGCGGTAACTTATCACCAAGCTCCTTAATCGCTTTCTTCATCGCCCGGTATCCAGACATCGAAGTATAATCACCCGCAAGCATAAACTCTGGATGATATATTCCTCGTTGTCGTAGATCAGCCTCAAAGTAGCGCCGCCGTAAATCAGGAACAATTTCATTATCTGTCGTCTTTTCAGTTCCGGATAACATCCCGATATCCTTAATTCCTTCATCCAGGAACTCATTAATTACCGTATGAATAGCATTCTCAAAGTCTGGAACTAAGCAATCATAACCCGCAGCCAGACTATCAAAGTCAACAAAGACAATATTATTAGTCACTAGCTTTAATTCTTGAACTTGCGAATTACTAAACTTACCGATCGCAATAATCCCTGTCACGTTCCGTGGAATCTCTTCTAGATTATTTTGATAGATGGGAACTGTTTGGATTCCCCGCTGTTGAGCAGAACGTTCAATTTCCATCCGGATAGCCATGTAGTAAAGATCGTCAAGTTCCTGAGTAAGGGAGTACCATTGAACAATTGCTACTCGTTGCACTTGATCACTTCGCGTCCGTTTATGTTTTGTGTAATCCAACTCTTCCGCCGTAATTAACACTCGTTGACGAGTATTTTCGTTAACAGAGAGCGTCAAATCATTATTTAAGATTCGCGAAACAGTTGCAATTGAAACACCAGCTCGACTGGCAATATCACGTAACGTTGCCGCCATGGTAGTCACCCCTTCCTTTTTTAGAACTTATTTTACCCGGAACACCTTTAACTTGTCTAGACCGAATTATAATTGAGCGATAAAACGATCCCAGCCAGCGTTTCCAGCTTCATCATCCTTAAAGACACCGGCATTTTCAAGAACGTTAGCAAAGACATTGGCTAATTCTTGTTCCATAATTTCATCAACATTATCAGCGTTAATTTCCATCTTTTCAGCGATTTTCTTAGCCCATGGAAAGTGACTATCAGCAATATTATTTGCTTCGCCTAACCAGAACTTCTTTACTTCAGCTAATTCATCTTTTAACCGTGCTGGTAAGATTGCCCGACCCATAACTTCGATTAAACCGATGTTTTCTTTCTTGATGTGCCATAACTTTTCGTGTGGGTGAAAGATACCTAGTGGGTACTTGTCGCTAGTGTTGTTGTCACGTAAAACAAGGTCAAGAACAAACTTCTTCCCATCACGGTGCATAATTGGGGTAACTGTGTGGTGACGAGTATCACCGTCAAAGGCCTTCAATGAAAGACTCTCATCATCATAGTGATCCCAAACGTCAATAATATGAGAACCAAGGTTAATTAGTTCAGTTGTGTTGGCACTAGTTAACCGAATATCACTCATTGGCCAGTTAACAATCCCGGCTTCAACATCAGGATATTCGTCAAAGTGCAATGGCTTCTTGATTTCAGCCTTCATCATTGGGAAGCTGTGACGACCACCTTGGTAGTGTTCGTGAGCCAACATGGAACCACCAACGATTGGTAAGTCGGCATTAGAACCAACAAAGTAGGCTGGCAATTGTTTTTCAATTTCCACTAAATTAATCAAAGTTTGCTGATTAATTTGCATTGGTTCGTGCTTGCTATCAAGGAAAATGCAGTGTTCGTTGAAGTAAGCATATGGTGAATATTGGAAGCCCCATTTATGACCCCCAATCATCATCCGAATTACCCGATGATTACTCCGGGCTGCTTGTCCAAGGCGACCTTTGTAACCCTCATTTTCCATACAGAGGGCACATTGTGGATACTTCTTCTTGGTGTCATGAGCTGCCGCTGCAATTGCCTTTGGATCCTTTTCCGGCTTGGAAAGGTTAATGGTAATTTCCAGATTACCATACTTAGTTGGACGATCGAAGACAATGTTCTTCTTAATCGCAGCAACTTTAACGTAGTCATTTGATGTCATTAACTTGTAGAACCAGTTAGTAGCAGTGTCTGGAGATTGTTGATATTTTTCCCAGAACTCTTCGTTAACAACAGATGGACGTGGTGTCATTAAATCATAAAGCTGATCATTCAAAATTTCCCGTTCTGTCTGACCATCCTCAATCTTCCCCCGCTTAACAGCTAAATTAACTAATTGGGCAACAACCGGTTGGTCTTCATTACCATCAACATCTTCGTCGCCAACAAAGCCACGAATCTTATTCATTACATAAATCTTATCAAGTGGCTTATATGCTCCACTGGCAATTACATCATCAGCAAATTTTTCGATTAACTTCATCTTTTAATTCCCCCACTCATTTTAATTTTTTCTCAAACCTGTTCTAGGCAACATAGTCGAAATGTGCTTCGCCCGAGTTTCCTAGAGCTAGTAATTTGTTCTAGGCAGCATAGTCGAAACGTGCTCAGCCAGGGACTTGCTAGAGCTAACGACCTTCTGGCTAGACGTGACATGTCACGTCCTCACCAGAAGAAATCGTTAGCCAACCGCAAGTCCTCTGCTGGCTTCGCACTCTTATAACTTGTGTGGTCCGTCGACAACTTCGGCATCATAGAAACTGGCGTCGTAACCAATCTTGTCACGGTAAATCTTACCAACGTTCTTCTTGAAGTTTTCGGCTTCGGATTTCTTAACGATGGCAATTGCACTACCGGCAAATCCACCGCCGACCATCCGAGCACCAAGGCATCCTGGTTGATCCCAAGCATTTTCTGCCAAAGTATCAAGTTCCTTACCAGTAACTTCGTAGTCATATTTCAATGAAACATGAGAAGCGTTGATTAACCGGCCAAGTTCTTCAAGGTCGCCCTTTTCCATTGCATCAATAGCCCGCTTAGTCCGTTCATTTTCACTAACAGCGTGACGCGCACGGCGAATCAAAGTATCATCATTAATTAAGTAAGTGTATTGATCAAAGGTTTCTGAATCAATTTCACCAAGCTTGTTAATATCTAACTTCTTGCTGAGACGCTTTACTGCCTCTTCACATTCTTGAACCCGTTCGTTGTACTTTGAACCAGCTAATGAGTGGGTCTTATTAGTACTCATGATAATAATTTCATAGTCACCCAATTCAAGTGGTAAGTACTTGTATTCCAAACTATTGCAGTCGAGGAAAATGGCATTATCTTTCTTCCCCATTCCAACAGCAAATTGGTCCATAATTCCAGAATTCAACCCAACAAAGTCATTTTCAGTTTTTTGACCGAGCTTAACGAGATCGATCTCATCAATATCTAAGTTAAATTCTTCCTTTAAAATATCCCCCATTAGCATTTCAATTGAGGCTGAGGATGAAAGGCCAGACCCGTATGGTAAGAAGCCATGAATGTATAAGTTAAAACCGTGGTCAATCTTGTAACCATGTTGCTTAAGATAAACAAGCATCCCCTTAAAGTAGTTAACCCACTTCTCGTCGTCAGTTGATTGTGGTTGTTCATCGTTAATGTCAAAAGTAATGATCCTACTATTTTCAACCTTAGCTGAATTAGCTGAATAGATCGCTACCGTAGTGTCTTCACGTGGACCATAGACGCCATAAGTACCAATACTAATTGCACATGGGAAAACATGACCACCATTATAATCCGTGTGTTCACCAATCACATTAATCCGACCAGGAGAGAAGAAAACATCCTTTCCGGGTTCATTAAAAGTGTCTTGATATTCTTTAAGAAAATCTTGCTTATCCATGTCAAAATACCTCCATGACCACTTGAACAAAGTGGTTAACCAAATTAGTAAACTTTTACTAAACTATAATTTAGACTCTTTTACCTCATTTGTCAACAAGCGCTTTCATTTTTGAATAGTTAATATTGAAAGCGTTTCCCGCACAAGCCATTATCAAGCCTTTTAGACCTTCTTAAGTAACTTGAAAGTTCTATAATATTTAAATGACGAAAGGAATATTTATCATGAATTATTACTCTCCGTATTCTCTCTACAATTTAATTTCCCAACATGGTCGTTGGTTCATCAAAGAAATTAAAAATGTCTTTACCCTCTATACTACTAACCTCGGTAGCCGCTTACGTTTTACCACTAATGGTGTAAGTATACTAACTGTTAATGTGTTAGATAATCGGAATGAAATTTCCCCCTCTCAAATATATGCTTGGCGAATCGACAATGGCCCTTGGCACCGAGAGCAAGCAAGTCAAAGCAGTTGGAAGATTAAAACTGAGTCCAACTCCCACTTAATTGAGATCATGGTTGCAGGAAACGCAGATCTTGATCAGGTATGGAACGGGAATCAAGGCTTTGCGATTACTTCAATTAAAACTGACCAGGGAACTTTAGAAAGGGCACCAAAAATTCCAGTAATCGACTTTATTGGTGACTCAATCACTGCGGGATGCTGGGTTGCCGGGCGCCATGCATCCTACGACTACCGTCCAGAAAGTAACTATGTAGGAACAGCCGTTGACCTCCTCCATGCTACTGACGTTCGAATCGCCTATTCTGCTGGAGGTGTTCTTCGTAAAGCTACTGGTGGCGTCCCTACTGCTGATCAATTCCTTAAAAATCTTGATGAATTTACTCCCTGGCAAGTTAATCATCCGGACTTGGTAGTAGTCAATCTTGGGGTTAATGATCGTCGTTTTCCATTAGAGCAATTTAATATTCGTTACAATCATTTTCTTTCCCTTATTACAACTCTTTTTCCCAGCAGCCCAATTCTTATTATGATTCCCTTTAGTCAAACCTTCGCAAATTCCATTCGTCACTTAGCCCATAAACACCAGTTACCAGTAATCGAAACTGCTGGTTGGTGTCAAACCTATACCGATGGTTTACACCCTGATCAAGCAGGTGCAATAGAAAGTGGCGTCCGTTTAGCACAGAAGTTATCAAACTGGCTAAAGTAGGGTACAATTATAGAGTAACGTACTTAGGATAATTATGAATTTTGTTATCTTAATGAAGGAGGTTTTACCATGACGGATCAACGCTTACTAGACATTCAGAGCGGTAATAACTTCCGTGATCTGGGTGGCTACGAAACTTCTGACGGACGTCATGTAAAGTGGCACCGATTAATTCGTTCTGGTTCCCTGGCTAACTTAAACAAACATGATTTAAACACTTTAGCAGCGATCCCTGTTACAATCGATATTGATTTACGGGCTCCGGAAGAAGTTAAGCAAGCACCAGATAAGCTTCCCAAAACTGCTAATTACTACCATCTTCCCGTGTTTAAATCTGACGAAACCGATGCTTCACATAGCGATGAAGAAATTATGAGTCGAATCTTGAAGCCGGGGAATGGTCACCAGCACATGCTTGATGTTTATCGACGGATGGTAGAAGTACCAACAGCTAAAGTGGCTTACCAACAAATGTTTGAACTTCTCTTGAGTAATGAGCCAACTCAAGCTAGCCTCTTTCACTGCACTGCAGGAAAGGATCGCACAGGAATGGCTGCCTACTTGATCCTAAGCGCCCTTCAGGTACCGGAAGAAGTGATTCTTCAGGATTACCTTCTGACCAATGATGTTACTCGTAATTTTCGAGAACTGTGGCTTCAAAGGCTCCGTGATAAAGGTGAAAGTGAGATTGTTGTAGAAAATCGCCGAGCCCTTGGCTCAGTTTCTCCCGACTACATCAAACAAGCCACCAGATTAATCACTGCCAATTATGGAAACGTTCAAAATTATTTAAAAGAATATCTTGACTTATCCCCAGATGCTCTTAAAGAATTGCAACAATTATACTTAGTTTAAAGGAGTGGATTTTAATGAAAATTTCTGTCCCACTTATTAACGGACTATTAGCCGATGAGTATGGAAAATATGCTCCAGCTAATTTAATGTTAGCCGAGCACCCCATCAAATCATTTCCAATCAAAATCAGCGATGCTCCGGCTACCACAAAAACCTTTGCCATTGTTTTCGTTGACTATGATTCTGTTCCGGTTTGTGGTTTTACTTGGATTCACTGGTTGGCAGCGAATATTCCCGCTACAATGACTACCATTCCAGCAAATGCTAGTCGAGAACTAAACAACAAATTTGTTCAAGGAAACAATAGCAATGCCGGTTCTTTAGTTAATGGTAATCCTGCCATTTCCAGTGGTTATGTTGGGCCACAACCCCCTGATAAAACCCATCATTATACATTAAAAGTTTATGCCCTTGATAAACAGCTACCACTTGAGAACCGGTACTGGCTAAATGACTTTATCCATACCGCTAAAGATCACATTTTAGCCCAAGCTAAATTTGATATTCCAAGCCGTGCATAAGGAGGAACAAACAAATGGAAACAAGAATTTTCTTTAACCCTGGTGATTCAATCGCCAACATTCATGACTATAATGAAGCTGTACGAAAAGGACAAATCTTCAAACGTGAACGTGAAGCTGATGATCTTGTCATTGCCAAAGGTCCAGATGATGAAGAGTATGCGATCTTCTACGCCAAAGATGCTCAGTCCGAACCAAAGGCTGATAAAGTTAAAGCATATGAGGTTAAAAAGCGAGTATAAAATAACGAGGTCGGTGAATAATTCACCGACCTCGTTATTTTTATCTAAATGCCCTTATTAAATGACCAATTCCCTGAGAAGTAATCTCAAGATCGCTCGCAGCTTCTTGAATAGCTACGGGTAGTGGTTTAACGGCAGTCTGACTAGCAAACAGCCCATCAATTATTCCCGTTTTATATAAGTCTGTCGCCCGTTCTCCTAGACTTGCAGCAACAGCAACCACTATTACTTCCGGAGAAACCTTCTTAGCAAGCTTGGCTACCCCATACGGTGCCTTTCCAAATTGGGTTTGGTAATCCAATTGTCCTTCACCAGTAATTACAACATCAGCATTTTTTACCCGCTGTTCAAAATTACTGGCATGCAGAACTGTTTGAATCCCCGATCTAATTTGCGCATTTGTGAAGGCTAGGAAGGCTGTACCAAGTCCACCTGCAGCTCCTGCACCATCAAGATTAGCAACATTTTTTCCAGTATCACGATGGATTACTTCAGCGTAATTTTGCAATGCTCGATCCAAGTGCGGGATCATTTCCAAAGTTACCCCTTTTTGTGGTCCAAATACAGTAGCTGCTCCCTTTTTTCCTGTCAGTGGATTAGTCACATCTGCCGCAAGGACTATTTCAGTTTTAGCTAATCGCGGATCTAGCTCAGATAAATCAATTCTTTCTAGTCGAGCTAATTCATCACCGCCGGCTAAAAGTTCTTGATCATCCTGAGCGTAAAAATGAGCCCCCAGTGCACGCATCATTCCAACACCACCGTCTGTTGTCCCACTACCTCCCAGGCCAACAATGATCTGCTTAACATTTTGGTCCAGTGCAGCTTTAATTAATTCTCCAGTTCCAAACGTATTAACCGTTAATGGATTACTCTGGGAATTTAAATATTGGATCCCACTTGCAGCAGCGGTTTCAATAACAGCAGTGTTTGAATTGCCAAGGATCCCAAACGAAGCATTAATTGTGTTTCCGTTCGGATCATGTGCGGGTACTGTAATTACTCGACCATTTGTAGCAGTTACTAACGCTTCTACAGTCCCTTCACCACCATCAGCAATTGGAATTAAATCGTAATCTGCATCAGGAATTGCACTTTTTAATCCCTGAGCAATCGCATCAGCTGCTTGACGGGCAGTTAGGCTCCCTTTAAAAGAATCAGGAGCAATAACAATTTTCATCGTCTGTTATCTCCCTCCAACTATATGAGCGGCTTGTGTTTCAAGATAATTGATTAAGCTGTCAGAATCAGTCTTAAAATCGTCAACAAAACTCTTTCCCTTTGGTGTTACGACACCAACTTGTTCGCCCATCACGTCTGTTACAATCAGTTTATCGCCATCACTTTTCACTTCATCATAACGACCTTCAAGTGCTTCATCTAATAATGCTTGAAGGATATCAGGAACTGCTTGTTCAATCACTTCTTCAGGGGTTACTTTTTCACCATGAACTTGGTGCTTGGCAACCTGAACAGCAACTTCTTCCATGTTTTCAGGAATGTATTCACTCACTAGCCTCCGCTTCCTTTCATCTTAAAATGAGCGACTGACTATTTTTTTCGTCGCTTTCGTCGCTTTTTACTAAACTTAATTCCTTGGGGAACTTTTTTCTTTCGTAACAACTGATGATCTTTTTCAACCGGTACCTGTTGTTGAGAAGCCTGCTGACGCTTTTGAAGCTGTTGACGTTCATATTCTCCCCACGGGTTAAGGATTGACCGCATAAAGGTGGCAACCTCTAATTGGTGAGTGTCCATCCACTTCTCTGTCTTTTTTACGTCATCGATATTAACACCTTGACTCTGGATATATGAAAGCATTAGTTGGGTGGTCCGTTGACGACGTTCCATCGAAGCTAACATGTTCTGTGATGTTTGCATATGGGCAATCGACTTTAAGGCAACCCGATATTGCTCCATATCAATTTGGTCCGTACGCTTCAGGTAGTCAAACAATGCCTGGGCAGTTGGAACAATGTTTAAAATCTCCAGCTTAGTAATATTAGGATCTAATGGCATCATCATCCCTAATACCAATTGCAAGTCATTAAAACGCCATTGATTGGGACCTTGGTGACATTCTTGATACATTAATTGTAAGAATTCAACTACCAAGTACTGCTGATCAGTAGTACTAAGGTCTTTTCCTTTAAATTCCGGAGCAGTTGCAACTTCTTTTTTGATCCGTGAAATTTCCTGCTTCATTTTGTCAGCCGGAATCAACTTTACTGGCGCAATTGATTGTTGTACTTCTTCACGGGTTGTTTGGGTAACAGTTTTTTTCACTACTGAAGCTTTTTTCTCCGGTTCACCAGTCATTGCAGCTAATGTTTGGTGTGCTTTTCGACACTTATTCATTGTTGGTCGTTGATCATCAATTGCTACTTCAAGTGCGTTTAATTGATCATTCCCCAAGAATTTTTGATAAGCCTTCAAAACTGGTGCCACGGCAATCCCAAATGAATTAGTTAACGCTGGATCAGCGATAAACTGACCAACCATTACCTCTTTAACCGCTTGTGGTGTCCACGCGGTATCATCCAGTCGGTGCTCTTCGGTCATATACTTATTAAATCGAGTAAGAATCTCTTGAGCATGCTTTTGCTGGTTAGCAGACAGCTGGTCATACGTGGACGAATTTAGGAACTTTTTAATATGTTCTTCTTGTTCGCTCATTTCCCAATTGTTCCTCCATCATAAATTGAATTATCTTCTCTATCATATCATAATTAAAAATGAACCATTAATCATCCCCCTATAAAGTAGAAGACTTAAGGAGTGACCAATAAATGCAACGAAAAAAGATTCAAGAAGCTATGGCTCACGTTTATTTTCAAAAAATGACGCCGACTGGCTACCACGAAATCGAAGAAGAGATTAAAAAATTACAAGAGCAACGTCCAGCCAAAATTGCGCAGTTAAAAGCTGCTCGCGCCCTTGGTGATCTATCAGAAAACACAGAATACAGCACTGCAAAACGGGAGCTCCGACATTTAGAGAGCCGGTTACGTTACCTCAACAAGCAGTTACAATACGCTGAAATCATTAAGCCTGCTGACAATCAAACCGTTGATCTTGGAACCGCCGTTACCCTCCAGTTTGAGGATGATGATGAAAAGGTTAAATACACGATTGTTGGTAAACAGGAAGCAGATTTAGCAAAGCAAAAGATCTCTTTTGACTCACCACTCGGTCAAGCACTTTTACACCAAAAAGTTGGCCAAACCGTTACCGTTCAGGCTCCCCAATCTACCTATCAAGTTACAATCTTAGCTGTTCAATTAACGTCCTCAGAAGAAATAAATTAAATTCAACTATAAAAAATATTTTTTAGTTACTTTAGTCCTTTATTTTTAACCAATCATAGTAAATATCAACTGATTAATCACTAATTTTTTGCTTGTTTCGAAAGAGAAGAATGCTATACTAGAACTCGTTGCCATTAAGCATGGCCCACAACATATTGTATTTATATCTTTTATAATTTAGTGGGGGCACAATATATAGATATAGGAGACTTTGAGTAATGAAGAACTATTTACATTTTCTCGGTCATCAACTTAAGGGGTGGCCTCAGCAAAACTACTATCTGTTTTTCTTCAGCCTTGGCTGTCAGGTTATGACTCTGGTAAATGATAAAATTACTTGGATTACAGTAATTACTTTTATCGGGACTACTTTAGGTGTTCTTTGTATTTTAGCCATCAATGCTGCTAAGTCCGTTAATGGTTGGCTAGGAATTCTTTCAGCTATCTGTTTCATTATTATTGGTTTTAGTGCAAAAAACTATCTTAGTATTGGTGAACAAATTGCCTACGTCGTTACTCTAGACATTCCGGTTCTGCTTTCTGTTAACTGGAATATCAACATGGTCTCAAAAATCCGAAAGTTTACTGGTAAAACTTGGGTAATTGCGATCTTATCAACGATTGCAGTTTACATCGTTTCGGGTTACTTGATTGGTGCATTAACAAATGATCCACGTCCATGGATCGATGCCGTTAGCTTCTCAATTAGTTTAACTGCCGGTGTTATTTGTTTCTTACGTTACAACAACCAATACTTCTGGTGGTTGGCCTCAGGAATCTTCCAAATGATTCTGTGGGGGATTACGTATGCCCAAGGCGATGCATCATTGGCAATGGCTGTTAACAGTATGGTTTACATCATTAATGATGTCTTAGCATTCACCATTTCACCATGGTACAACAAGCGTGAACGTGCTCGTCTTGAAAAAGAAGAAGCTCAATACTCTGCAAATTTAAATACACAAGCATAACTTTAACTTACTAATCCCTAACTCAGCTCTTCATGATTTGAGTTAGGGATTTTCTTAATGTATGATTTGATTAGTTATTTATTATTCTGGGGGTAAAGATGGTAAAAGTATTCGTTGTGGAAGATAATCCCATTATTATTAAAACAGTCAAAAATGAATTAGAGAAATGGCAGTATGCGGTTGTTACCGTTAAAGATTGGGATCAGGTCACCGATGAAGTTAAGGAAGAAATGCCGGATATAATCTTATTTGATATCACCTTACCTACTTTTGACGGGTTTTACTGGATTAATGCGGTTCGCCAACTGACAAAGGCACCGATCATTGTTATATCGGCAGCAGATATTGATAGTAATATTATGCATGCGATTGCTTCTGGAGCAGATGATTATATCATGAAGCCATTTTCCGCTACCGTCTTACTCGCTAAAATTCAAGCACTCCTGCGCAGAAATCAAAAAGCAGCTGGAATGGAGAAACTCGCTTGGGGATCAAGTGAACTAAATTCACTAACTAACAAATTAACAACCCCTAACGGTAATATTCAACTATCGCCTACGGAAAGCGCCCTTCTGGGAATACTAATTAATCACCTTAATCATACCGTTACCAAAGAGCGACTCCTCGAATGGCTCTGGCAGGGTGGAAAGTTTCTTAATGATAATACATTAAACGTTAATATTAGTCGACTCCGTTCTAAACTGGCAACGGTTAACTTGGATAAAAGCTTGCGAACTGAACGAGGAATTGGGTACCGCTTGGTAATTCAACATGAAATCTAAAAAATTCTGGACCTACCAGTTCAAATCATTTTTACCGATCTTCATTTTTTACCTGCTTCTTCTTGGTCTTATTAAATTACTTGCCACTCTGTACTACCTACCGAAAAGTTTTTTCTGGGATACATTTCGTTTTAGTTTTCCATTATTAGTAATTTGGTTTCTAGTTAACAGCTACCAATCGCATAAACGAGTTCAGGTAATTACTAAAGAAAAGGGGATTTCAGTAAATAATCCAATTGAAGCTCAACTACTTCACAACTATCAGTTACACCAACGGACTGCTGAATGTACAATCCATGATTTAAATAACCAACAAAAAGAGCAACTAGACCGTATTGAGATGTATTCTCATGAAATTAAAAATTCGTTGACCAGTCTTCAAGCTGCCACAGAAAATAGTGATCCGGTTCCTAGTAAAACGGTTCTTCGTGCCGTCTTCCAAGCTAATTACCACCTGGATATGCTCCTGAATGACGAACGTCTTGCAATGACTAAAAATGACCTTGATTTTGAATGGATTAATCTACAAAAACTAATCATTGAAATTCTGAAACAAAATTCATCGCTTTTTATTAGTCGCCAACTTGTTCCTCAACTAGACAATCTCAGTAATATTTTGGTTCTAACGGACAGAAAGTGGCTCCGTTTCTGCATTAATCAGCTTCTTTCAAATGCAATTAAATATTCCCCCAATGACTCAACAA
Organism: Limosilactobacillus fastidiosus; assembly: GCF_014145505.1. Taxonomy (GTDB): domain Bacteria; phylum Bacillota; class Bacilli; order Lactobacillales; family Lactobacillaceae; genus Limosilactobacillus; species Limosilactobacillus fastidiosus. The sequence goes on along the minus strand of NZ_JACIUZ010000023.1, from coordinate 5,569 downwards.
TTTACTTTAACTGGGTTAACAATAACCTCCAAATCATTGATCACGGTATCGGAATCAAAAGTAGTGATCTTCCCCGGATTTATGACAATGGTTTTTCAGGGAAAAATGGTCACCAAACAATTAAATCGACGGGAATGGGACTATACCTGGTTAAGAAGATAAGTAGCCAGTTAAACTTCAGTCTCAAAATCTCTTCAAAAGCTGGTCATGGGACCAACGCCAATTTACATTTCCCGGGAAATAACGTTAAGAAGGGATAATCACCTTCTTCCCAACATTACAATTCTGTAAGGTTCTCCTCAATTCTGTAAGTATGAATTACTGGAGGACCTTTTTATAATGAGGATAGGATGTGAGCCCCGACGAATTAGCACGCGGTTGACTAACCTAGCCTGATGAACGATGAATTGCATCGAAATCAGGCGTAGTTAGGCTCGTCGGGGCGAATACATTTCAGTTATATTGCCTAGTATATTAGCTCAAGAAAGATTAGGGCAACACGTTTCGACTACGCTGCCTACTCTAATCATGACCATTTAGTTTTGTAGAAAGCAATATTTTAAATAACACCTAAAGAAAGGAATGACTAACATGAATCTTCTCCATCTTAGCAACGTTCAACGAACATATAACGCAAATTCATCCCACCCAGTTTACGCATTGAAGAATATTAGTTTTGATGTTAACCCAGGCGAATACATTGCAATCATGGGAGAATCAGGGGCTGGTAAAAGTACTCTCCTCAATATTATTGCCACTCTAGAAAAGGCAACTGCGGGTGAAGTTCTCTTAAACAGCCAAAATCTCAATAAACTCACCCCTGATGAAGCTGCAAAATATCGTCGAGAACACTTAGGCTTTATCTTCCAACACTTCAACCTTCTCGATACTCTTTCTAATCGTGATAATATCTACCTTCCCTTAGTTCTCGCAAAGGTTCCGGTAGCAGAGATGGATAAACGGATTAAGCCACTTGCTTCAGCTCTAGGAATCAATAAGATTATCGATCGCTACCCTACCGAAATTTCTGGTGGGCAACAACAACGAATAGCAATCGCCCGGGCATTAATTACGCAGCCTGATCTCCTATTAGCAGATGAGCCAACAGGTGCTCTAGATTCAAATACAAGTAAAGAAATCTTGAACCTTTTTGATACGGTTAACCACAACGGTCAAACAATCATTATGGTTACCCACAGTGCTGCCGCAGCTAGTCACGCTAAGCGAACTTTATTTATTAAAGACGGTAAAATTTACCACGAACTATTCCGAGGTAATGAATCTCTTAAGGACTACCAAGAACAAATTAGTAACACAATGATGACCCTAACAAACGGGGGTGAGTAGAAATGTTGTATTTTAAGTTAATTAATTCAAGCTTCAAGCGAAATATGCGTAGCTATGGTCCCTACCTAATGGCTACCGTTATGCTTGTTGTAATTAACTATATTTTTCTCGCAACTGAAGCAAATACTAGCTTAAAGAAACTTAATACAGGTGCTACTACCTCAGCAATGCTGGATCTTGGTTTTCACTTTATTCTCCTAGTCACCTTAGCCTTTCTTATCTATGTTAATCGGTTTCTCTGGCAACAACGAAGCCGGGAAATGGGTCTTTACAGTATGCTAGGAATGACTAGTCGAAACCTCCAGCTCCTAACAATTATCGAAAAGTGCTACTTAATTGTTATTAGCCTAGTTGCTGGATTAGTCCTCGGTATTATCTTCGAAAAGCTAGCCTTCCTCGGTCTTGGTTACCTTCTAAACATTAAGCATATTTCTCAACCATGGTTTGTTCCGGCAGCAATTGGAAAAACTGTACTCCTAACTATTTGTTTTTTTGCTTTAATTGCACTAATCGACTTATTCAAGCTCCACTGCTTAACCCCTAACCAGCTTTGGCAGCAAGAATCGGTGCATTCAAGGCGCCATGGTGTTATCTACACACTAGCCGGTTTCCTTGGCTTTGTCTTGTTAATCTGGGCATATTATATTACCCTAACAATCAAACCACAAATTTCCGCCATCTCCCATTTCCTTTTAGCAGTAGTCTTGTTAGTAATCGGTACCTACTTAGTCTTTATCATTGGAAGTATCATTCTCTTAAAGCTTTTACGAAAAAATAAGCGATTCTACTATAAGCCACGTCATTTTATTGCTATTTCTGGAATGATTCAACGGATGGAGCAAAACGGTGCCAGTCTCGCCACCATCTGTTTACTTTGCAGCTCAATCCTTGTCATTCTCTTTACATCAATTACCCTTTACGCAGGGATAGGAAGCACAGTTAAATCATATGCCCCTGAAGATGTCGTTATCACTAGCAACCAAAGATTAACCCAAGCTCAAAAGAACACGATTAATTCTACCGCTCATCAACACCAGGCTAGAATTAACCACTACTTGACTTATACCATGTCAACACCTCAATACGGTTACTGGTGTGATAATAAGTTTGTTAGTCAAGGTTCTCTCCAATCCATGGACAATAAAACCAGTAGTTCAATCATTTTATTGACAACTAAGGAATATAACCGAATCGCTAAGCAGAACGTTCACCTTGCGGATAACGAGGCATTAACCTACGCCAATAATAAAGGACGCTCTGGAGCAGTCACTATCAATAATCATAAATACCAAGCAAAATCGCTCAAGCACTTTGAGCAATACTTCAATCCTGATCACAGCATCTATACGCCAACCTTTATCGTTCTTAATAAACTGCCGCAATCTTTGCCAATGACTACCGTTACTACCTTTAACTATCAATTAAAAGGAAATCAAAAGCAGCGAATTAAGTTTGAAAATGACTTACAAATGAAGTTACGAATGAATAACCTTAACTTTACTGGAAAAGCAACGATTACGTCATTAATTAACGGACTATATGGTGGCCTGATCTTCATCGGTATTTTGATCAGTATTGCCCTCACTATTACGACCACAATCGTAATTTACTTCAAGCAAATTTCAGAAGGTTATGCCGATCAAAATCGTTTCAAGACGATGAAACAAGTAGGACTTAGCGAAAAGGAAACCGTTAAGAGTATCCACAGCCAAGTTTTAATGGTCTTCCTCTTACCAGTCATCGGAGCGATTATTAATCTTGGCTTCGCTACCCCGGCAATCCGACAAATCATGGTCCAACTTAACTTCTACAACCTTAAATTAATGGTTACCGTTGGAATCATTGTTGCTGTTGGCCTCATTGTCCTCTACCTGGTTCTCTACGCATTAACGACCAGAGTATATCGCCAAATTGTGGATGAGCCAATTAAAGAAGTAGAGAATTAACTCGATTCAACTTTATCTCTATATATAAATTACCCTCCTAATGGTTTATACTCTCTTTGAAAGCGATTACCAAAAGGAGGGTAATTAATTATGGACCAGTATCATACCAGTAAAATTACGAATCAACGTTACCGTCCCACTTATCACATTGCGACACCAGGGGGTTGGCTTAACGATCCAAATGGTCTCTGTTACTTTAACGGATACTACCATGTCTTTTATCAATATCATCCCTTCTCTGCAAAGTGGGGCCCAATGCATTGGGGACATGTTCGAAGTAAAGACCTTGTTCACTGGGAACAATTACCAATTGCCTTGACTCTAGGAGACCAGGAAGATCCTGGCGGCTGTTTTTCTGGTTCCGCGATTGTAAAAGACAACCGGCTTTACTTATTGTATACGGGCCAACATTACTACGCAGATCATGATCTTAATCACTTCTTCGAGGTACAAAACCTTGCCTACAGTGATGACGGGATTCACTTTACTAAGTATTCTGGAAATCCAATCATCACTGCACCAAAAGATAATTCACAAGACTTTCGTGATCCCAAAGTTTGGTTCCAAGACGGTTATTATTATCTAGTAATTGGCAGCCGTGCAAAGGACAAGGATCAAGGTCGCGTATTACTTTATCGTTCTTCTAACTTAACCAACTGGCAAGAAATGGGGCCAATTGCTGAAGCAAGCTCCGCAAAGGACGAAGGATATATGTGGGAATGTCCAGATCTATTCAAGATTAATGGCCAAGATGTCTTTATGTGTTCACCAATGGGAATGGACAAGCAGGAAAACCAGTTTCTAAATTATTCCCAATCTTGCTACTCAATTGGTCAGCTTGATTTATCAAAACCTCAATTTACCGGAACACCTTTCCGTGATATTGATTCCGGGCATAACTTTTACGCCCCACAAACATTCCTTACCCCGGATCACCGACGAATCATGGTTGGGTGGATGAGTACGTTTGAAGGTGAACCAAAAGAGGATCCCTATGGTTGGGCCGGTGTGCTAACATTACCACGTGAACTTAAAATTATAAGTGATCACCTTTATAACTACCCCGTTGCTGAAATTAATAATTCGCATCATGATAAAGTTCTTGATGATGTAATTACAGTTTCCAAGCCACAATCTTTAACTCTCTCTGATAGTCAGCATCTTGATTTACAATTTAAATTTTCCGCAGATGGAATTGATCGATTAACCTGGCAAATGACTGATCAGGATAGTTGCCTAATCCAATTAATTATTAATCAACAAAATGTAACCTTGATTCGTTGTGGAGCTGATCCTAAACGATACGCTCAATTAGCTGGGCCACTAACGGAATTACGAATACTAGTGGATACTAGTTCAGTTGAAATTTTCCTTAATCAGGGATGGGCTTCATTTACTGAACGTTATTACGCAAATGGTAAGGTTACCCACCAACTTCAAAGTTCACAAAAGCAGCCAATCAAAGTAATAGCTTATTCTTTAGGCTAAATAATCCTGTAACTAATCATAACCACCCGTGAAACGGGTGGTTTGTTCTTCGGCTAAAAGCCGATAAGAGAAGCCAGCGTCTCAAGGCGCTGGCTTTTCCTTCGTCCAAGCCAAAATGCTCTGACTACTTCGCTACTGCTTTAAGCAGTGTTAGTATTACTTCACCTTACCCTTAAAAGGGTCCGAGTATTCTATCGTTGTTAATTTATCGACTACCATATCATGTTTCTCTTGATCACGAATATATTTCTTGATGGTGGACTCATTTAATCCTACTGTGCTGACATAATAACCTTCTGCCCAAAAATGTCGATTGCCAAATTTATACTTTAAATTGGCATGATGATCAAACATCATCAATGCACTTTTTCCTTTCAAATATCCCATAAATTGCGAAACGCTTAACTTCGGTGGAATACTTACTAATAAGTGAACATGATCAGGCATCAAATGTCCTTCAATAATCTTTACTCCTTTATACTGACATAGTAATCTAATATAATCTCGTAAATCTTTCCGATATTGATTGTAAATTATTTTCCGTCTATACTTTGGAATGAATACGATGTGATACTTACATAACCACTTCGTATGGGCTAAACTATTTAGTTTATTAGCCATATTAATTAAACCTCTTTTCCCTTATTTGATTTTGGCTTGAACACCTACATCTTAAGGCAAAAGAGGTCTTTATTTATATAATCTTATCCCCCACCCGCAAAGCAGGTGGTTTTTTGTTTCGCATACTCACTCCGTTCGCATGCTCAACTAGGCCTAAAGGCATTAAT
>NZ_JACIUZ010000022.1 GCF_014145505.1 Limosilactobacillus fastidiosus | reverse complement strand
ATTTTATTAAATCTTAATTAATGGATTGATTCCGATATTCGACCGGAGTCAATCCTTTCTTATTCAATGAAATTCGCTCGTAATTAAACCAAGAAACATAGTCTTGGACGATTTCACGTAATTGGTTGATCGATGAAATCTTTAACCGTTTTAAGCATTCGCGTTTCATTAGGTTAAAAAAGCTTTCTATTGGTGCATTATCTAGGCAATTTCCCTTCCGAGACATACTTTGAGTAAGATTAGCTTTAGCCAACTCATTTCGATAATACTGTAATTGATAATGCCAACCTTGATCGGAATGTATAATTGGCTGACTACCTGCTGGTAGTCGGGAGCTTAATTCTTGCAGTGTTTGTTCAATCAAAATTCGATTAGGACTAGCGGAAACCTGCGTTGCTAAGACTTCATTGCTGGCTTCATCAATAACTGCTGAAATATAGCCAAACTGATTATTGTCCAATTTTAGCTGCGTTATGTCGGTGTGCAGGACTCGGTAAACCTGTCGTTCATTGAACTTTTGCTTAAGAATATTAGGTGCTACACGCCCGAGCTGACCTCGATAAGAAGAATAATGGCTTCTTTTGCTATAAACACAAACCTTTAATCCTATCTGTTTCATCAGTTTACGTACTGTCTCTGGACTAATTGTATAGTTTAATTTCTTTAACTTGTAATAGATTCGACGATAACCGTATGTTTCCCGACTTTGGCGAAAAAGCTGTTTGATGACTTGTTTAATATGGCCGTATTTATCTGTTGCTTGGATTGCCTTTAACCGTTCATAGTATGTCGACCTTGGCATCTTAAAATAAGCCAGTAACTCCTTTAATGGATAGTCTGCCCTAAGCACTTGAATTACTGCTGCTTGTTCTTTTCTTCTTGCTGTCTTAGGGCATGCAATTTTTTTAAGATATCAATCTCCATTTTTTGATATGCAACCTTTGCTTTTAACTTTTCTATTTCCTGTTGATATTGTTTATCTTTAGTTACCCGTTCTTTATTACTCGTCGTATGTCTTTTCATAGCTTTTACAGTCCGGCCTTTTACCTTCGGTTGAAGGCCGGCAATCCCTTCTTTTTGGTATTTACCATACCATAAACTAACGAGTGATTTATTTAAACCAAAATGAGCAGCTACTTTTTCTACGCTTAAGTCATGAGTTTGGCAATAATTCAGGACTTGTAACTTAAATTTAACTGAATACCGTTTCTTGGTATGCTTAATCACTAAAGACTCAAAGCCGTGTTCTCTAACCAAATTAATCCAGTGCTGTGCGACTGTTTTATCCGCCATACCATATTTTTTGCATAGTTTATCTTGGCTTATTCCACCTTGTAAATATTCTTGAACAATTTTAATTTTGAATTGTGTTGAATACTTCGTCATATAAAAAACCACCCTAAAATTGTTAGATTTGTCTAACAATTTTAGGGCAGTTCAAACCTTGGAGCCCTTTTTATACTATCAAACCGTTTAATCGCTTTTTCTTCCACGCCGCATACACTAAATCAGCCAACTGATTACGGAAACAGCACTCACCACTCCTTTGATTAACAATTGCTTGGTAGTGGGTATAGTTATGTGAATGATGCTCGTTTTTAGTAACCAGTGATATGGATGCTGTTGACCATCAAACCATTTTTCTTAACAACAGTAATATTCACTAAATCATTAACCACTTCTTGAACTGTTGCGTGGCTTGCCAATACTCAATGAATGAAATCCTGCAAGGTCAGATTCAACTTTCCTTTCTCTTCTTGACCATAACTTGCCACAACCGGAAAAAGTAACTCAGTGCACACTAATCCCTGTTCATTAATCCCATCACCAATTAAATAACGATTACCAACAAGGCGTATTCCGCCAAGAATTGCATATCGATCACAATTTTCCCGTTGATTTGTGGGTTACCATTGATAAGCAGCCGGTTAAAAAATTAACTCCCACGGTGTCCAAAACGGGAAATCCATCGTTCTTCTAAATAAATCCTCCTGATCTAGAGTTAATACAGTACCCATCGATCCTCACCTGCCAAAACGAGTAAGGTCAATTCTAAATTATTCCCTTCCCCGTCTAATAATCTATTGTAACTTGGTAACCGCACCGGTTTGACTATTGTATTGGTAAATTCCAACCATGTTAGAAACCGTGTTATCACTATTATTCTGGCGAACTTCTAACTTATATATGTTACCGCTAGCTGATGTTGGGATAATCGAATAACCCTTTTCGCCGGTAAAACCCATCTTATTAGCAAAAGCCTCAACAACACCACCACTTGTTTTATTCGATGCCTGTTGGTTAGCAACTCGTTGACTTGACGAAGATGTTGAAGTCTTAGTTATTTGCTTTTTATTAATCTTTGATTGAAGACTCGCGTAAGCATCACGCATTGCAGTACTTGTCGACTTTAACGGCTTTAAACTGTTAGATGCAGTTTGGTAGTCACCATTATTATAGGCACGCTTAGCAGTTAAATAATTCTGAAGATCACCCTTTAAATTCTCGGCTTCACTAGAACGATTATTGGTACTGTTTAAATTATCATACGCTTCTTGAAAATTATTATTCCGAATTGAACGGTTTGCTGAACGAACCACCCTCATTGAATCGTTTTCAGGTGATTGAGTATTTCTGGTGGTAGACGAGTTCTTCTGAGAACTAACTGTTGATTGACTATTACCGCATCCGGCTAACGTTAGGACAAGCGTTAACGCAGCTGCACCTACCGAAACATTCTTGAAGAACTTATTTACTATCATAATTACTCCTCCTTTTTTCAACCTTAATTATACCATGACCGTTTCTTCTCAAACTTTTCCTACCATGCTCTTAATAATATCGTTAAAATTTTAAAACGTGATTACTATCCTTTTGTTAGTAATCACGTTCTAAAATTATAAGTATCACTGATTAAAGTTCAGCGCTTTTAAAAACCTTCTTGAACAAAGGACTAACTGGACGATTTTCATTAATCCGTTTAATAGCATCCCCAATTAATGGTGCAACTGATACTTGCTTAATCTTATCAATTCGTTTTTCTTTTGGTAGTTGAATCGAATCCGTCACAACAACTTCCTTAATTGGTGACTTATCTAACCGCTCAATTGCTGGACCAGACAGAACTGCATGGGTACAAGAAGCATAAACTTCTTCTGCACCAGCATCCATTAATGCTTGGGCACCCAAAGTAATAGTTCCGGCTGTATCAATCATATCATCAATCATAATACACTTCTTACCCTTAACATCCCCAATGATATGCATAATTTGGGCAACGTTAGCTCGCGGACGACGCTTATCGATAATCGCAATTGGTGACTTCAAGAATTCAGCCAATGCACGAGCACGGGTAACCCCACCATGGTCAGGTGAAATTACTACGGCATCTTGAGCAACCCCTTCATTAATGAAGTACTCGGCTAAAAGAGGGGCACCCATCAAATGATCAACAGGGATATCAAAGAACCCTTGGATCTGAGCAGCGTGAAGATCAAGTGCAATCACCCGATCAACACCTGAATTTTGTAGCATATTAGCCACTAATTTTGCAGTAATTGGTTCACGGCTACGTGCCTTCCGGTCTTGACGTGCATAACCATAGTAAGGAATTACCACATTGATGGTCTTTGCACTTGCACGGCGTAAAGCGTCAACCATGATCAAAAGCTCCATCAAATTATCATTGACCGGTGCAGAAGTGGATTGGATAACGTAAACATTATCACCACGAACACTTTCTTCAATGTTAATTTGAATTTCACCATCACTGAAACGGTCAACCGACAACTTACCTAAGTCAACGCCGACGTGATTAGCGATCTTTTCAGCAAGTGGCCTGTTTGAATTCAAAGCAAAAATCTTCAATTTAGGGTCAAAATAATGATTAGTAGTCATTGCATCCTCCACTGGATTAATTCAAAACTAGAAGCTGCGACAATGATGTCACCAGCCCCTTATTTAATAATAATTACGTATGCAGTAAACATTATCATATCAACACTTCAATAATATAAATTTGCCGCACAAAAAGCAAGAGCAGAAATCTTACCAAGGTAACTTCTTGGCGTAAGCTTCCTTGTTAACCTGCCGTGCACGCGCAATTGCCATGTCATATTCTTCAACGTTATCCGTAATTGTTGAGCCAGCTGCAACAAAAGCATTTGCTGCAAGGTTAACTGGCGCAACCAGGTTACTGTTACTACCAATAAAGGCGTGATCACCAACGTTGGTGTGATGTTTGTTCTTCCCATCGTAATTAACAAAGACAACCCCACATCCCACATTAATATTTTTACCCAAGGTGGCATTACCAATGTAAGTTAAATGGCCAACTTTAGTTCCTTCACCAATAAAGGCCTTCTTAACTTCACAGAAGTTACCAATATGAACATTCTTACCAACTTCTGCATCTGGACGAAGGTGACTATTAGGGCCAATATCACTACCATCATGCATTTCGGCTTCTTGAAGCGTTGATGAAGTGATTGTTACCCCATCATGAATTGTTGAATCTTCAATTCGTGAATGAGCGCTGATGTAACAGTCACTACCGATCGTGGTATTTCCCTTGATCACAACACCACCTTCAATAACAGTATCTTGACCGATCTTAACACCATCATCAATGTATGTCGTTTCCGGATTAACCATTGTAACACCGGATTCCATTAACTTGGTATTAATCCGCTTACGCATGATCTTATTAGCACGGGCAAGGGCAACGCGATCATTAACTCCCATCGATTCATCAAAGTCGGCCATTTTATAAGCAGTAACAATTTCTTGTTTATTCTTCAAGATCTCAATTACATCAGTAAGGTAGTACTCACCCTGTGCATTATTATTATTGACTTCCTTCAATGCAGCAAAAAGCTTCTTATTATCAAAGCAGTAAACACCAGTATTAATTTCATGAATTGATTGTTCTGTAAGAGTAGCATCCTTTTGCTCAACAATCCGTTCAACAATACCAACTTCATCGCGAACAATCCGGCCATAACCCGTCGGATCAGGGGCAACAGAAGTCAAAATCGTTGCGGCGGCATGACGTTGTTCATGATATTCAAATAGCTTCTTAAATGTATCAGCGGTAAATAATGGTGTATCACCACTAACCACAACGGTCTCACCATCGTTATCTGCTAAAAGATCTTTAGCTTGCATTACCGCATGACCAGTCCCCAATTGTTGGTTCTGTAAAGCAAACTTAGTCCGGTTTCCAATGACTTCCTCAACCTTTTCAGCGCCAAAGCCAACAACAGTCACAATATTATCAATATCAGCCTTTTCGAGTTGACCGACAACGTGCTCTACCATTGTCTTCCCACATACTTCATGTAAAACTTTGTATAACTTTGACCGCATCCGGGTTCCCTTACCGGCTGCTAAAATAATCGCATTCCGCTTCATTTTGCTAGCTTACTCCTTCTCAAAAACATCTTTAATAAAACTTCCTGGTCCAGCTTGGATCGTTTTTTTCTCATCATCAACCGCATTCACCTTAATTAATGAAGTACAGTTATTAACTAACCGTTTACCAGAAACTTCTCCCTCTGCTAAAACGGTCATCCCAACCAAGTTTGCATCAAATTCCTCAATCAGTGACTTCATCCCGTTAAGGGTTCCGCCACCCTTCATAAAGTCATCAACTACGACAACGTTTGCTCCAGCTGAAAGGGTCCGCCGTGATAATTCCATTTTCTTGATTCGTTTTACTGAACCTGAAACGTAATTAACGCTAACTGTTGGTCCTTCTGTAATATGGGAACTATTCCGCACAATTACAAATGGCTTATTCAGATACATCGCGGCACTTTGGGCAATCGGAATTCCCTTAGTTTCAACTGTCATAATCACGTCGACATCTTTATCAACGTATTGGGTAGCAATTAACCGACCCACACGACGTAAGATATCAGGACGACCAATCAAGTCTGAAAGGTAAACATAATCCCCAGGTAATAGCCGGGTATCATCACTCACCGCGGTAACCAGATCAGCAATGGCCCTTTCCGCATTTTCCTTTGAATAGAACGGTGTTAATATGGCACCACCGCTTGCACCAGGAATTGTTTCCAAACGTCCCATTCCCCATGAATGGAAAGTATGACGAATAATACTAAGATCCTCACTAATTGAAGACTTAGCAGAATCATATCGTTCTCCGAAAAATTTGAGGGAAACGAGGGAGCGAGGGTGTTCCATTAAATATCTTGTCATATCAACAAGGCGGTTACTACGTCTGACCTTCATATCTAATCCTCCAAAAGTATTAATCGCATTCGATTTTAACATAAATGTTCGGCTTTTACTTGTTATTTATCAAAATAACTGGACTTTTCTTCAGCATTAGAAAAGTCCAGTTAATTAAATTATAAAAGAGTAACAATATTAACATTTCTACAAAAACCACGGATCCCATTTTGGACTCGCCGTGCTCGTGATTCTGTATGGCAAATCGCAAAAACCGAAGGTCCCGTTCCACTCATCTGGGCAACATCTGCTCCCAATGATAACATCTTATCCTTTAACTGTTTGATTTCTGGATAATGACGCATTGTTAGTGGCTCTAATACATTTCCCATGTACTTAGTCGCCCCCTGCCAATCACCATTTTGTAAATTTCGAATTAGCTTTTGGTTCTCTAGGTGGTTAATCTGGGTATAGTCAATCTGTCGAAGCATCTGCGGTGTTGACACACTTATTTGTTGCTTAGCAATGACTACCCAGTAATGAGGTTGCGGGGGTAATAATTCGATCTTTTCACCATGTTCAGTCACGTGTGCCAACTTTCCGTAAACGCAATACGGAACATCAGAATCAATTGATAGCGACAAACGAGCCAGTTCTTCTAGTGAAAGTCCAAGATTCCATGCTGAATTAAGGATTCTTAAGACTGCGGCGGCGTCCGATGATCCACCACCTAATCCCGCCGCCACCGGAATATTTTTCCTAATATTAATCGTTAACGCATCACGACGATGAAATCGATTTCGTAAAATATTAGCTGCTTGAAATGCAAGGTTTCGTTGATCATTCGGAAGAAAGCTACTATCGGTGTAAACATTTATATTTCCAGGTTGATCGGAGATTTCGATTGAAACGTAATCTGCCAAGTCAACCGAAACCATTACCATATCCCACTTAGGCATCCCATCAAGGTATCGCATGGGTGAATCCAAACTTAAATTAAGCTTTGCTGGCGCTTTTTCAGTGATCAGCATCCAAAACACCTCCTCGTTTAATCAAATATTTATCTTGATTATAGCAGAGGAAACGCCTGTAAAGAAGTTATGAAAAATGTCTTCTAAAAATAAAATAAAAAGGATTATGAAAAAACATAAATGCTTTTCATAATCTCTTTAATATTATTACGCTTGTGCTTCTTCATCTTCGAAATCGATCGAGATATTTTGTGTTAAGAGATCAGTATAACTGTAAGTGATCCGATTAATCTCTCCTTGTCCTTCATTAACATGAACAACAAAGATTGCTGGGTACGTCTTGCTAAGTACTCCGCGGTGCTTAGCAACCCGTTTACGACCTGCTTGAGCAGTCACCAAAATTCGTTGACCAACACGACCTTCGAGTTCTTGCTTAATCTCTAAAATACTTTTAGCCAAACATCTCACCTCACAAGCTGAACTATACGCTCATTTGGCATAAAAGTCAAATTTTATCACAACTATATTAATAATTCAATCGTATTTTAAATTAAATTTTCTTGATAAAGTGCATTTAATAGTTCAGTAAATTGGCTTAAAGTTAGCTTTTCTGGCCTGATTTGTGGTGAGAGCTCAAGTTGTTCTAAAACTTTTATCATTTTTTCTTTTGTTTCGGCATCTTTATCAATTACACTTTGTAAGTTATTCCACAGACTCTTCCGCCGGTGAGCAAAGCATCCCCGGATAAAGCCCATTAATTTTTGCTTATCAAATGGTTTTACCGTTAGTGGTTGTTGACGTTGCTTAAGAACCACAATCGCAGAATCAACATTCGGCGCTGGAATAAACGAATGTCGCGAAACATTAAAGGCAATTTCTGCATCCATTTGGTATTCAATTGCTAACGTTAATGCCCCATACTGTTTTGTCCCCGGCTTGGCGGTTAATCGTTGGGCTACTTCCTTTTGCATCATTACTGTAATTGATGTCCATTCAACGGGACTAGCTAGGAGTCCCATTAAAATTGGGCTGGTAATGTAATATGGCAAGTTAGCAACCACCTTAATTGGCTTAGTCGGATCAGTAAATTGTTGTTGAATCAATTCAGGCAGGTTTGCCTTCAAGATATCCTGATTGATCACCGTTACGTTATTATGATCAGCTAATGTCTTTTCTAAGACTGGAATTAAATCCTGATCAATTTCTACCGCAACAACTTGACTAGCAGCATTAGCCAGTTGTTCAGTTAAGGCACCAATTCCGGGTCCGATCTCAATTACATTATCTTTCTTTGTCACTTCTGCAGCATCAACAATTCGGTCAAGAATTTCCGGGTCTGTTAAGAAATTCTGACCAAACCCCTTCTTAGCGTGAATCCCATACTCGTTCATAATTGAACGAGTTGCTTTACGGTTACCTATTTGTGTTGACTCACTCATTTTATCTCCTCCTGATCTAATCGTTGAACTGCATTTTCAAAGTCATCTCGACGAATTTGAAACATATTTAACCGTTTCAAAAGTTGTTTTCCGTTACCATAGCCAATTCCAAGAATCTGGCCCAAGCGTTCTCGACGGTAACGTGAATTGGTTTTTCCGGTTAATCCAGCCGCTTTTAAATCAGCACTGGTTATCTCCCTATTCTCTGCCGTTGCTTGAGTATAAAGTTTTTCTAAGGCAGTTCGAATCACTTCTGGCGTTGCGTGCTCAACACCAAGGCTCCCTTTAAATTCCGGAACCCCCTGATCACGACGAATAAATGCGTGCTTTACTCCTGGAATAGCATTACTAATCATTTTACGGATCCGCTCCCCATTAAAGTCGGGGTCGGTAAACACGATCAGCCCCCGAGTTGCTTGAAGTTTTTTTAATCGGGCAATATCTACTTCTGATAATGCTGAACCATTAGTTTCGTAAGTATCGGCATTAACCGCCTTTAAGATCTGTTTGGTATCGTCTTTTCCTTCAACGACGATTACTTCTTTAATCTTCTTCATTTAGCTCTCTCTTTGTTAAAAATAATTGTTCTGCGTTATGGAAGGTCTTATATGCTACTAATTCAGCATCAACATTTTTTAGTTTGGCAATTGCATTCACCACAAACTTCGTGAATCCCGGTTCATTTTCTTTTCCTCGATAGGGAATTGGCGTCAAATAAGGAGCATCCGTTTCAACCATCATCCGATCTAAAGGAACAGCTAATGCCGCTCTATGAACGTCTTCTGCAGTTTTAAAACTAACTACACCACTAAATGAAATTGCCATTCCTAAGTTCATAAACTTTTCAGCCATCTCAGGTGAACCGTTGAAACTATGCATTACGCCACCATACTCGTCAATATGAGCATCGCGCAGGATTGAATAGGCATCATCAAGTGCATCTCGAACATGAATTGAAACTGGCAAGTGCAATTGACGAGCGATTTCAAGTTGCTGAGCAAAGATTTCCTGTTGCTGATCATGAGGCGATGTTTGATCATTAAAATAATCTAACCCAATTTCACCAATGCCAACAACTTGAGGATCATGTAATTGACTAAGCAGTTTCTTTTCAGCTTCCTCATTGTAAGAACGAATATCTTCGGGATGCCAACCAATGATCGCATGTAGGTTCTCATATTTATGAGCTAGTTTTAACGCCCGCTCATTCAAAATTGTATTCGAACCAACAATATTCATCTGGGTGACCCCATAGTGAGCTGCTCGTGCTTCAAACGCCGGAACATCATTATAAAAGGCGTCATCGTTTAGATGCGTATGCGAATCGTAAACCTGACGCCAGTTTTTATGTTGTTTACTCATTAGTAAGTCCGACTATTCGACACTCATTCCAGGAATCAATGAATCTGGAACAGTCACCACTGTAACGTTGCCATCCTTTTCGGCAGACAAAAGCATCCCTTGGCTAATTTCTCCACGCATCTTCCGTGGCTTCAAGTTAGCAACAATCACAACTTTCTTCCCCACAAGGACTGATGGATCTGGATACCATTGAGCAATTCCCGAAAGGATTTGCCGCCCTTCTTCAGTCCCATCATCCATATGGAACTTCAAAAGTTTATCAGCTCCTTCAACGTGGTCTGCCGAGGTAATTTGGGCCACCTTTAGTGCAATCTTTTCAAAAGCATCGAACCGAATCTGCTTCTTCTCTGTTGTTTCTTCATTCACCGTCTTTTGCGCTTCTTTCTTTGCTTGTTCCATTGCTTTACGTCCCTTTTGCTTTTGGTTAGCGCTCATTTGACTCTTAATGAACTCAACCTCTTCTTTAACATCAAGTCGAGGGAAAATTGGGGTCCCCTTAGCAACTACTTGAGCATTTTCGGGAAAATCATTGAATTGTAATTCAGCTAGGTCAAGGTTAGTGCCTTCAAGACCTAATTGGGTAATAATCTCCTTTGGTGCATGGGTCATTACCGGTTGGATCAAAGCAGCAATTACCCGTAAGCTCTTGGCCAAGTAAGTCATTACATCTGATAATTCTGCCTTCTTGCTGTCGTCCTTAGCCAATACCCACGGTTCGGTTTCATCAATGTACTTATTAGCCCGGGCAACTAACTTCCAAACTGCTGATAAGGCATCTGCAAAGTGTACTTTATCCATTTCTTCCTTGAATTCAGCAATTGCATTCTCAGCGGTTTGTTCAAGGTCAGCATCATATTCAGTTGTCGCATCATTTTGGGCAACTAGCTTACCATCTTGGTACTTGTTAATCATAGCAACAGTCCGGTTCAACAGGTTTCCGAGATCATTTGCTAAGTCAAAGTTAACCTTATCAACAAAGTCTTCTGGACTGAAGACACCGTCATTACCAAATGGCATTGCCTTCAAAAGGTAATAGCGAGTAGCGTCTAAGCCGTAGCGATCAACTAAGGTTTCAGGGTAAATCACGTTTCCCTTTGACTTTGACATCTTGCCATCCTTCATCGTCAACCAACCGTGACCAATAATATGCTTTGGTAGTGGTAGGCCAAGAGCATGGAGCATAATTGGCCAGTAAATTGTGTGGAAGCGGACGATTTCCTTGCCGACCATGTGGACGTCAGCAGGCCAGTACTTCTTAAACAAACTATCATCATCTGAACCGTAACCAAGAGCCGTAATATAGTTGGATAAAGCATCAATCCAAACGTAAACAACGTGCTTAGGATCATTAGGTACCTTAACACCCCAGTTAAAGGAAGTCCGAGTAACGGCAAGATCCTCTAGACCTGGCTTTAAGAAGTTATTAACCATTTCGTTAACCCGGGTGTGTGGTTCGATAAAGTCGGGATGGTCCTTATAGTAGTTCATCAACCAATCGGCATACTTACTCATCTTGAAGAAGTATGATTCTTCTTCAACCAGTTGAACTTCATGCCCAGATGGAGCCTTTCCGCCAATCACATTACCGTTGTCATCACGGTAAACTTCAGCTAATTGACTTTCGGTAAAGTACTCTTCATCATCAACTGAATACCATCCCTTGTACTTTCCCTTGTAGATATCGCCTTGATCAATAAACTTTTGAAAGATCTTTTGAACAGCCTTTTCATGGAAGTCGTCCGTTGTCCGGATAAACTTATCATTAGTGATCTCCATTGTCTTCCAGAGTTGCTTGATTCCTGCAGCCATTTTATCCACGTATTCTTGTGGCTTCATACCAAGCTTTTCGGCTTTTTGTTCAATCTTTAAACCGTGTTCATCAGTCCCCGTCAAATAGAAGACATCGTATCCCATTAAGCGCTTGTAACGTGCTTCAGCATCGCAAGCAACGGTTGTATATGTATTACCAATATGTAATTTACCAGATGGATAGTATATTGGCGTCGTAATGTAATAAGTTGGTTTTTGTTCAGCCATATGAGGCCCCTCTTTCTTATCAATTCCTAATTTTATTAACCTTTAGTATAGCATTATCCACAACCTACTCCAAGCTCAAAAGAGATCAAGTTGTTGGGGATCACGCGGAGCAAGTCCCGTAAACTTAACCCCCATTAATTTTTGTAGTTGGAAGGCGTTGGGTGCTGCATCTCCACCGGAATTATTATTGAAGATTACGCAGAGTTCCTGTGGTTGTGGTTTAACCTGATTAATCTTCTTTGCAAGGTCACCTAATTCTTCGTGGTTATAACGGTAGAGCGTCCGGGTCTTTCGCCATTCTTTTCCCGCATTATCCCAGCCCTTCCGGTTTCGCCCATGTAAACGGATCATCGCTAGTTTAGGGTTAGTAGTCGCAAGGTAAAACGGCACAGAGGTTACCGTATTATGAGGTTCATCCGCCGCTACCAACGTAAATCTCAAGTCTTGACAATACGAAACCAGTGAATCAATCACTCCTGGACGGTACCATGAATTATTTCGCAACTCAACTGCGATTGGTAAGTCGCCCATCCAATCACGAATCAGCTTTAAATATTCAATATCTTTTACTTCAGAATCAAAGTATGGTGGAAATTGAAAGAGAATTGTTTTCAACTGTCCTGCAGCAATCAACGGTGCAATTGTCCGCCGGTATTGTTGAAATAGCAATGCTAATTCGCCCTTTTCTTGGTTTCGTTGGTGAAGAGTCATTCCCTGATGCGCTTTAATGATGAACTGAAATTCACTGGGGACTTGGGACAGCCACTTTTGAATTGTTGCCATCTGAGGTAAAGCATAGAAAAAAGTATCGACTTCAACCGTTGGCATATGCTGTGCGTATTCATTTAACGTTACGGGCCGTTGCTGATCATTAATTAACGCTGGGTGTTCAGTCCAAGTTGTCAGCCCCATTGTAATTTTCATTTACCTTTTTCCTCCATCCATTCTCAGTAATTTCTTATTTTCCTAAAATAAATTTATACTCATTTATTCTTTACCTTTAGTGCTGATTTAGTAACTTTTATGCACATTTTCCTTATTTCCACGCAAAATATACAAAAACTGTTCTTTCTCAAGATGAGACCGTCTCTTAGCGTTGTTCCATTCTGAGATTATCCATGATATTTTGAATAAGGCAACAATAAGTATCCAAATATGAAAGGAGCGATCAAAATGTCATTAACTACAAAGACTATTCGGAACGTATTTTCACTAAAGAAGCGTGGTAACGAAAAACGTCATCTAGGGATGCCATTTAAGGTCGCTGGTAAAGTGATCCATTTCGATTAATTATTTATTCTAATCAAAAAAGAAGCTGCTTGGTTGCGTTTAGTCCTATTGATTCGTGCCCGGCAGCTTCTTTTTTATTTAACTTTTAGTTCGTCAAAGAACTTTGTCGCGTCCGTTTGGATCATTTCAAACTCACATGGCAACTGAAGAGCTTCCTGATTTACCGCCAAGACTTTTGCGGCAGAATTTCGGTATTCTAACAATCCCGCAAACGGGTAAACCTTCATTGAAGTACCAACAATTACTACCAAATCGGCTGCTTGCATTGCCTGAACAGAGTTAATAATGTCCTCTTGCTTTATTCCTTCATCATAAAGGACAATATCAGGCCGCAAAGCACCACCATCTTTTTGGTGAAGGCGGCTCTTCAAATACTCCTCTACCGGTACCCTCTCATGACACTTCTCACAGTACACGTTGAAGAGGTTCCCATGAAAGTCAATCAGGTGCTTCGTGCCAACTTCTTCATAAAGATTATCAATATTTTGAGTTATTACCGTCGCCCGATCCTGCTGGGTCAAAGCCGCCTGTTTTTGGTGAATAACATTTGGCTTAGCATCCGGAAAGTATAAATTTTCCTTGCAAAACTTATAAAAGCCATCTGGATCACTTTCAAAGTAACGATGACTTAAGTAATATTCCGCATTTCGGTCTTTTGTGTATAAGCCATTTGCGGACCGAAAATCAGGGATCCCAGAAGCGGTAGATACACCAGCACCCGTTAAGAAAACAATTCGTTGTGCATCATCAAACAATTGTTGTACTTTTTGTTCCATCAAATTACTTCCTTATGATATATGGAATATGATTTTGTTCTAAGAATTCCTTTACTGGTTGATCATAAATCCTCTTAAATTCTTCAGGTGAATGTTTGGCAGTTGTGAAGGAATTTTGGTCAATATTCCGCCGAAGGCCAACATACGCTGGCTTTCCTGTCTTGCGATCCTTCATCCCGGAATTAAAAATTTCAAAGACTTGACGAACCTCAAGACGCAATTGCCGTTCACTTAGCACTGGGGAAAGGGTTGTAAACTTATTATTGTTCAATGCAGGTAATCCCCACTCTTCCATTTGCTGATCATACAAGGAGTAGATCTTGACAATTGACCGCCACATATCAAAGGCATTCTTGATCGGCTTCTTGGTAATTTCAGCATAGATCTTTTTGGCAGCTGCCAAAGCTTGCGGATAATTAGTTTCTAACGTTTCCTCATACTTAGCAAGGTGATCCCCAAAGAAAACAAGAGCATCTAACAGGGTTAGTAACCGTAATGCTCGTTCATCGTCATCCTCACTTTCGGAAGTTAAGGTGTGTTCGATCCCCTTTAGGTATTCTTCTTCAACCTGCTCGTTAATGAAATCGTGCTTCCGCTGTTCAGCAACTACTACCCGATGCATCGCAACATTATAGAGATCAGTCGACATAATCATCATCTGTTCATCTAATTCCCGATCCCCGAGAGAAAGTTGGAAGAAAATTTGTGGGAAGCCCCGAAGAAGCATTAGCAAATGAAGAAGTTCGTGAGAAGCAGTGTAATTTGGCTCGGTTAAGTCGGTTATCAAGATTATTAATGCTCCGGGAATTGTTTGTTGGGTTGCTTGGTCGTGACGAACGTAGCCAGACTTTTCGCCCTTAAATTGAATAAAAACCGAACCTTCTGGATATAATTCATTTACCTGATCGAGGAGGGCCTTGTTCGCCTTATTTAATTTAATTTCTTGCTCTTCACTCATTGGAAGACTCCTTTCGTATGGTTGCCAAAAGCCGCTTGGCAACTTCTTGATCAACATGTGACTGCTGACTAAGTTTTGTTACTAGTTGTTCAACTTCTGTTTGTTTAGCACCGACGCTAATTGCAAGAGAACGGTACTGAAGTTTCATATGTCCTGCTTGAATCCCAGTAGTTGCTAATGCACGGATTGCCGCAAAATTTTGGGCTAATCCCAAACTAGTAATTACGGCAGCTAATTCTTGAGCAGTCTCGATCCCATTTAAATGGTAATTTAGCTTAGTTAGTGAATTCAAGCCAATCGAACCACCGATTACACCAACTGGCATCGGAAGAGTTATACTTCCCTCAAGTTGATTATCAATAATTTTCCAGATACTCAGGCCCCGATACTGGCCGTTGCGACTTGCATAAGCATGGGCACCACTCTCGATTGCCCGCCAGTCATTACCACTGGCAATCATGGCCGCATCAATCCCGTTCATAATCCCCTTATTGTGGGTTGTGGCACGGTACGGATCAACTTGAGCTAATTCACTTAGATCAACAATCCGTCTTGCAACTTCTGCACCATCCATTTGCTTAGTAGCAAGATCTCGGTAAGCAACCTTACAAGTTACTGTTTGTAAACTATCAGTGGCATAGTTACTAAGAATTGCAGTAACCACATTAATCCCGTTTTCCGTTAAATAATGAGCAACTGCTTCGGCCATTGTATTAACCGTATTAGCTCCCATTGCCTGACAAACATCAATTAACAAATCGATGCTTATAAAGCGTCCTACTTGACGAATACGAACTTTCTTAGCACCACCGCCACGTTTTTTCATTGATGGGTGAGCTGCGTTAGCAATTTCAAGAAAAGTTGTTTCATTTTTCTTTAACCAGTTAATTTTCTTTACCGGATCTTCCCCCTGATCAATTACCACTTGACCAACTAATGCTCGGGAAGAAGTTTCCGCATAAAATCCTCCTGACTTAGCAATCCGCCGAGCACCATTATTTGCTGCTGCAATTACTGACGGCTCTTCAACAACTAAGGGCAACGTATAACTTTTACCGTTAACCACTAAGCCTGTAACAACACCCTCAGGTAAGGAATAATCAGTAATATAATTTTCAACTAGATTATTCCCTAACTTACTTGCCTGCTCAGCTAACAATGACTGTTCGGTTGAAGAAAGGTAGTATTGATCGGCTAAAATTTGTCGCCGTTGTTCAGGAGTTAGCCTATAAAAGCCGTGTGCCCATTGTGTCTTACTCATGATTTTTTCTTCCTTTGGTTAACATACTCCGTAATAATCCCTTCACGAACGCCACTTTCAGAAAAGATCACCCGACCATCACTATTCCGTTGAAGAAGTGATACGAGTGGTAACATTCCACCAATAATAATGTCGGCACGCTCTGGTTCCAGCCCTGGCATCCGCCGTCGCTGGGCAAGATTTCTAGTCAATAATTCTCGATAAGTTGCAAAAACAACCCGCGAAGATAATTGGTATCCATGAATTGATCCTGATATATGTCGTCGACCATGATGATGATATGCCCGTGTCATCCGTGCTAGTGTCCGGTTAGCTCCACCTAAGAGAACGATCGGAACCCTTGTTGCGTAACGAAGCCATGGGATCTTTGTCAAACGGTTATTCATCGAAACTTGTGCTCGGAAAAGATCAGCGGAACGAACATATCCCCCTAAATGAAATTGCTCAGATAAGTTAACAGCGCCAACAGGGAGTGAAATCAAGTCCCGTGCCCGTCGTTGCTGAACTAAGACCAATTCACAACTTGCGCCCCCAACGTCCAAAATTAAACAGTGGTTGAGCTTAAGTGTCCGAATGACACCTAAATAATCGTAATATGCCTCTTTCTTCCCGGAAAGGACCTGCAGATGAATACCAACTTCATTTTCAACCCGGTTCAAAAATTCTTGACGATTTTTAGCTTGACGAACTGCCGCAGTTGAAATTGCTCGCACCTTAATGTTAGGGATTGTAGAATAAATCTTTTTGAACTTTTTTAGTGCAGCAATGGTTCGATCCATTGCATTTTTCTGAAGCATTTTCTCTCGGCCCATTCCTTCAGAAAGACGGGTATTTTCCTTCACCCGTTTAATTTCACGAAAACGACCATCAGGAGTTATTTTAGTAATTGCCATCCTTGTCGAATTAGAGCCGAGATCAACAATCGCGAGGTTTTCTTCCACCATTTTCACCTCCGATAATTTGTATTTTGTTTAGAAAAAAGCGAAATTCAGTATCTCTTTAATGATACCATGTTCTTCAACCAAGTGGGAGCTGTTAACAATTGGAATACCACCGAATTTTACGATTAAATCATAACCACCCGTGAAACGGGTGGTTTGTTCTTCGGCTAAAAGCCGATAAGAGAAGCCAGCGTCTCAAGGCGCTGGCTTTTCCTTCGTCCAAGCCAAAATGCTCTGACTACTTCGCTACTGCTTTAAGCAGTGTTAGTATTACTTCACCTTACCCTTAAAAGGGTCCGAGTATTCTATCGTTGTTAATTTATCGACTACCATATCATGTTTCTCTTGATCACGAATATATTTCTTGATGGTGGACTCATTTAATCCTACTGTGCTGACATAATAACCTTCTGCCCAAAAATGTCGATTGCCAAATTTATACTTTAAATTGGCATGATGATCAAACATCATCAATGCACTTTTTCCTTTCAAATATCCCATAAATTGCGAAACGCTTAACTTCGGTGGAATACTTACTAATAAGTGAACATGATCAGGCATCAAATGTCCTTCAATAATCTTTACTCCTTTATACTGACATAGTAATCTAATATAATCTCGTAAATCTTTCCGATATTGATTGTAAATTATTTTCCGTCTATACTTTGGAATGAATACGATGTGATACTTACATAACCACTTCGTATGGGCTAAACTATTTAGTTTATTAGCCATATTAATTAAACCTCTTTTCCCTTATTTGATTTTGGCTTGAACACCTACATCTTAAGGCAAAAGAGGTCTTTATTTATATAATCTTATCCCCCACCCGCAAAGCAGGTGGTTTTTTGTTTCGCATACTCACTCCGTTCGCATGCTCAACTAGGCCTAAAGGCATTAAT
>NZ_JACIUZ010000021.1 GCF_014145505.1 Limosilactobacillus fastidiosus | reverse complement strand
TGTTTTTGCTTCAAATCGTAATGATTGAAGACCCTACACATTTGATTCGTCGAAACTTTGTTCAGTTTTCAAAGGTCTACTTGCTTAGCTAAGCAGCCAAGCAACGTTAATTATTATAGCACTTACTCATTTTGATGTCAACAGTTAATTTCAAATTATTTTGTTTAATTTGAAAAGCCGAACTCAACAAGCAACTTTTATAATATATCATGCTGTCCCAATTAAGTCAACAACTAATTTCTTTTTTTGAAATTCATTCATTGCCTCGCTGACAACGTTAATTACTATACCTTGTTCTCAATGCTCTGTCAACATATTTTTAAAAAAAGATCTCATAATTCCTTCTTCCATATTATTAAACTTTATAAAAGCCTCTAAATAGCTCTTCACAAAGCTAGCAACGGTTGATAAACTTACTAAGTATTGTGATAAAAAAGGAGTTAGTCAATGATCTCAACACTAATCGATTTCGTTTTACATATTGATAGTCACCTTATTCAAATAGTAAATAACTTTGGTGATTCAACATATCTCATTCTTTTTGCGATTATCTTC
Organism: Limosilactobacillus fastidiosus; assembly: GCF_014145505.1. Classification (GTDB taxonomy): domain Bacteria; phylum Bacillota; class Bacilli; order Lactobacillales; family Lactobacillaceae; genus Limosilactobacillus; species Limosilactobacillus fastidiosus. The sequence continues at coordinate 9,984 of NZ_JACIUZ010000021.1, read as the reverse complement.
ATTGAAACTGGTGCAGTAATTCTTCCATTTCTGCCGGGTGATTCATTATTATTTGCTGCAAGTGCATTGGCAGCAAATCTACAATATCATCTTAGCATTTGGATATTTCTCTTTGTCTTCTTAGCAGCTTGTATGCTTGGCGATTCATTAAACTTCTATATCGGTCACCGAATTGGTAAAAGCTTATCTAATCATTCGTTATTCGGAAAATTAATTGATAAAGATAGTCTCGAAAAAGCTGAACATTTTTTTGAAAAGCATGGAGCACCAGCAATTATTCTCGCCCGTTACATGCCGATAATTAGAACGTTTGCCCCGTTTGCTGCTGCTGGATCTGGTTTTCCCTATAGAAAATTCATCCGTTATAGTGCTATCGGTTGTATTTCTTGGGTTGTACTCTGTTGCACAGCCGGCTACTTCTTTGGTAATCTTCCTTTCGTTCAGGAGCATTTTTCTGTAATCATCATCGCTATTATCATCGTTACATTGATTCCAGCTGTTGTTAGCTACCTAAAAGCAAAATTCACCACGAAGTAACCTTCGCTTGTTGGTCACTCTAAACCCAATAAGGATCAAAATACTAATTGCAAACCAAATACAAAATAGCTTTAAAAAGAAATTTGGCGGCATCGCATTAATAATTGGGTCAGTAGATGGATTAAAAATCCAATTACTATCCCTAAACATTAAACGATGAAATGCAATAAACGCTCTATTAAAATCAATTACTACTAGTCCTACCATTACTAACAACGTAAAACATAGATAATCAATAAGCGAAATCAACAAGTATAGTTGATTTCGCTTTTTTTCGTACCTGTCATTTATAATAATCGTTCCCCAACTAGTAACACATAACACTTCATTAGCAATCAACAGATGACGAATCATTCTAAAATGTGCAATCGCACTATTACTAATTGGTAAGTGCTGAAAGGCAAGGTGATAAATTCCTGGAACTTGAAGATATATCAATAGTCGGTGATAGTTAATTATCACATTCTCCCAATCTATTCCCCTTTCAAAAGGATAAAGTAAAAAAATAGATACATTAGTTGCAACTATTATTGCAATCGAAGTTGCCGCTAGAAAATATTCTAATACTAACAAGATGCTTTTTATTGTTACCTTCACTATTCAACCTTCCATTTATCTAAACTATCGACCTGATGAGTAGGTTGTATTTTTTCTTTACTGACTTCCTCTCTTGTAGATAGTCCTGAGTATACTAATAAACTATCAATGCCGAAATTAATAGCCGCCTTAACATCCGTATTATAGTTATCACCCACCATTACAACTTGCTCTTTAGTAAGGCCACTTTTTTTCAAGGCCATCTCCATAATAATTTTCTCCGGCTTACCAACCATAATTGGTTTCTTTTGGGTAGCATATTCAACAAGCTTAATCAACGAGCCAGCTCCAGGGACCATCCCCCGTTGATTAGGCAAATTACTATCAGAGTTAGTCCCAATAAAAGTTGCCCCAGCTCTAATAAGTAGAACGGCAGTCGCTAACTTGTCATAGGTTACTTTTGAATCTAATCCAACAACTACATAATCTGGTTTTTCCGCAGTAATCTTAAATTGGCAATTTGTTAGTGCATCCCGCAATCCACTTTCGCCAACAACATATACTCTGCGCTTTTCACCAGCAATCTGATCTAAATAATCAGCCGTTGCCAGTGCAGTTGTATAAACATTCTCACTTTTTACGTTAATCTCGTGATTAGTAATTAAATTATTCGCAACAAATTCTGGTGAACGTGTACTATTATTGGTCACAAACAATACTTTCTTTTTAGCATCTTGAAGTCGTTTAATGAATCTTGGAGCTGCTGGTATTCGTTTTGTTCCTTTATACATTGTCCCATCAAGATCAATGAAGTAGCCTTGATATTTACTTTTCATTCTGATTCCTCTTTACTCGTTGGTGGATAACAAATTTTTGCTGGTGATTACCAGCCTTAACCCTTTTTGCTGATTGGTGGTGTCGTTTTCGTGGTTCTGGCTGATGAAGTTGCCGCCGTCGCTCTTTAATTACTGGTGAACGTCCTTTGCGATGACGTCGGCTACGACGTTTAGGCAAACGAACGTCACAATTTTGAACAATAAAATATGGACATCCAAAATTACAATCCTCGAATAAGTAATCTTCAATTGTATCAATTCCTTGTTCTGGTCGAAACAGTGGATTTCCGGGATCGTAAAATCCCTTTAATCGCAGCTGATCATATCCCCAATCGCCAACAATATAATCATACTTATTCAAAATATTACTAAAGCGAGCAGCTAATTGCTCACCATCAAACCCATCACGATAATTTTTTAGTAACTTGTATTGATGACCATTTAAAAGAAAATTATTCCCGCTTTGTGCTTCATAATGGTATAAATCAACCCGTTGTTCTTCACGTTGATTGATATATTCTTGAATTTTCGTTCGATTCAACCACTTCACCCCAGTTCCTATTCGTATTATTTAGTTAACATCATACCATGATCCTAAGCACGTTTTGTAAAATCATCTGCTTTACCATTTACAATTTTCTCTATTTGGGAAAATCTTAGTGGCGCTCCAAATGAAACCCTTTCTGGTAATAAATAGTCAATTTCCGGCGAATCAATTCCCACATTAATATTTTCTTTTGCCGGAACTGCATAATGGTGAATATGTCCATGCAAATTAATAATTTGTGGTGCAATTCCTAACATCATAGGATAGTGTGTTAAATAATATTGACAGTGATCATACTTTAATAACACGCCAACATCATGAAAGGAAAATTTAGGTTTTCCTTCAAAGAAATAATTATTCTTCGCTAAGTATTTAAACAATCCTCGGTTATCATGATTTCCCTTGATTAAGACTAGGTGGCCATTTAACGAGTTAAGAATTTCAAAAATCTTTTCATATGCCTTTGATTGAGGTTTAGCAAAATAAACAGCAATATCACCAAGATGATATACAGTATCGTTTTCACCAACTAGTTCATTCCAATTCTGAACAATTTCCTGATCCATTTGCTCAACCGTCAGGAATGGTCGTGGTGCAAACTTATCAATTCCTAACAGGTGCTCATCCAAAAAGTGAGTATCAGCCGTAACAAATTGCATTTTCTTCACCCCTTATCTTTAATTTAAATAAAAAGAAACCGGTAGCTAAGTGAGTATCATTTCTCCCTTAGCTACCGATTTTATAATAAATTACTTACTTTGTTTCTTCAAGCGTTCAATATCACGAACAATCATCAATTCCTCGTTAGTTGGAATTAATAGCGTCTTAATCTTTGCATCTGGTGTAGAAAGATCACGTTCCACCCCATGGCAGTTGTTCTTTTCCTGATCAATCTTAATACCAAAGTAAGCTAGCTTATCTGTAACCATCTTCCGAATTGGAACACTGTTTTCACCAACACCCGCAGTGAAGACAATTGCATCTGCGCCACCCATTTCAGCAATATAGGCGCCAACATAACGAACAATCCGGTTTACATAAATATCAAGAGTTAGTTGTGCACGCTTATCACCCTTATCGGCAGCAGCAAGAATATCACGCATATCCGGAGAAATGCCAGAAATCCCTTTAATTCCAGATTCGTGGTTTAAAATATCAATCATTTCTGAAGAAGTCTTACCAAGCTTTTCTTGAATAAAAGTAACTAAGGATGGATCAACATCCCCTGAACGGGTTGCCATTGTAATGCCGGCTAGTGGAGAGAATCCCATCGAAGTATCATAGGACTTTCCCCCTTTGACAGCAGTAATGGAAGCTCCTGCACCAATATGCATTGTAATTAACTTTAAATCCTTCAATGGCTTACCAAGCATTTCAGCCGCACGCGTAGCGACATAACGGTGACTAGTACCGTGAGCGCCATACTTCCGTGCACCATACTTTTCATACCATTCATAAGGAACACTGTAGAGTGCGTTCATCTTTGGCATATCCACATGGAAAGAAGTATCGAATACGGCAACAGCAAACGCATTGGGTAGGACCTTCCGAAATTCCTTAATCCCAACCAATTCAGCTGGATCATGTAATGGCGCATATTCAGCTAAACTATCAATCTTTGCAATTACATCATCGTTAATTACTGCAGAATCTTTAAAGTATTCACCACCAGCAACTACCCGGTGACCAACTGCAGTAATTTCATCGTAACTCTTAACAATATCAAGATTAATTAATTGATCAAGCAAATATTTAACAGCGATCCCGTGATCAGCAAAAGCACGTTCTTCTTCATGCTTTTGACCATCACCATACTTAATCTTTGCGTGGCCCATTTCTTCGCCAATTCGTTCAATTGTTCCTTCAGCAACAACATCTTCACTTGGCATATCAAATAACTTAAATTTTAGCGTTGAACTTCCGGCATTAACTGCAATTGTCTTTGACATCTGATAACGTCCCCTTTATTTATTAATATTTGTTGTAACCCAATCATTAATTTCCTGCATAAAACTGGCAAACTTATTTTTATCCTTGAAAGATGGAAATTCACCAAGGAGAACCTTGGCAGCTTGTTTACTATCTCCTCCATGTCGCTGCAACAATAAAATCGACTTTTGTGCAGCCGGATTAGCAAATAGTTCAGCTGGTAAATTAACGAATCCTTGGAGGTAAGCAACAGAATGGACCCACTTAATAAACCCTTCTGCTTCCTTAGTTTGGAACAAACTACTTGGAACAAGGAAAACACCAAATTTCCCTGGCTTTAGATAATTCATCGATTGTTCAATTAACAAGTGATGAACAAATGAATGTCCCTCTTTTGCACGAGTTTGATAGTCTTTAGTATTATTATCAAGCGGGTAATAACCAATTGGTAAATCACTAACTGCCAAATCACATTGTGGGATATCCAGAGCGCTGATGGAATCTTGATGGAACAAGTCAACATTAGCGTGCTGCAATGCAACATTCACGCTTGCCACACTTAACATCGAATCATCATTATCGATCCCAAAGCCTTGAATATTTTCGTGTTCATCTTTATCGAGCTGATTAATTACGGTAGTTAATAAGTTAGCCGTACCAACCGCAGGATCAAAAATTGTCTTAATCTTAGTATTTTTAGTTACCTTTTCAATCAAGAATGCCATCAAAAGACCAATTGTATCTGGTGTCATTTGATGATTTGCCTGAATGGCATCTTTTCGAATAACCTTTAAAAAGCTCAATTGAATTAATTGACGAATTGCTTCCGCATTAACATTTTTAAGATCAAGTTGCTTATAGATTTTCGCTAACTTTTCTTGAGTTTCTTTATCAGGAACACCGTCTTCTACACGAACAGTATTATTATCAATAATGTTCTCCGCGTTTTCTAACATTGCATCTAAGTATGAACTATTTAATGCAGATTGTAAAAGCATCGTTCCCTGATCAAACAACTCAAACAACTTTTGAACTGATTGTTGTGACAATATGGTCACCTCCATTACATTACAATCATCCATCTTTAAGTTTAACGATTATGTCTATTAAATTCAAGGTAACGCTTTACAACCGAACATTATTTAATGGTTTTTTTCCAGATTCACCCTCTAAATTGGGAACTTTTTCTCTTGAATTATCATTTAACTTATCGAGATTTTGTCTAATTTGACTTTGAAATTTTAACATTAATTCATGATTAACCATTGATTGCTGTTTTTGATACCGAAATTCAAAAACTACTACCCCGGCCGAAAGAGTCAATAAAATTAAGCTAATTAGCAGAGCGTATCCTGGACGAGTCTTTATTTGTTGTTTTCTCATAAAACTTAACCACCCCAATTAATTTTTGACCGTTTTTTCGTTCCGCTTGAATTTTGACTCGTGAACCAGCTAATTCATTAAACATTACTGTTCCAGACTTAATATCACTAAAAAGTAGCATATAACCACCCCGATTAGCCCGACTTAAGTAGAGTCGATCTGTTCCATAAAGCTCATAAGTTAATCCAGAAGAACGACTAATTAACTGTAACTTTTGGTTTGAAACCTTTTCAAGCATGAATCGATGATCCTGAGACTCTAGCTCTGTAAGACAAATATACCAATCAAGAGGCCTTTCTAAAGACTTAGTAGTAGTCGATTTAATGACCCTAATTTGAAGAGAAAGCAATAATGTTATAAGAGACATAATAATTAGCACGATTAGGCATTCTACTAAAGTAAAAGCTCTTTTAATCATCTTCTTACCTCAAAAATTGGCTGACGATATCGATAAACGTTTACACCCTTTCGAGAAGCAACCGCACTAAATTCATTTTGTTTAATAAATACTGGTCGGTTAGTTGCAACCAGTTCATCAGTTGCCTCCTTAGCCATTCGGCTTGCTACTAAATTTACTTGCTGCCGTTTACTTTGCTGGATTAAGCATTCATGACTAACAAGGGTAAACGTAATACTAAGTGAAATAATTGTGAGGGCAATAAGGCTATCCGCCAAAATAAATGCTTTATCTTTACCTTGTTTCAATTCGATATCCTCCCCAAGCAAGCTGGATCCGCATTAAATATGTTGTGCCGTTAATTGACGATTGAAACTCTTGAGTACGGGGTTTTGTATAACCATTTTCATGCATTTCAAAGTCATCAAACTTTCTTACCAATAGTGTTTCTGGAACAGTTAACCTCTTTTTTACTGGTTGGTAGTGTTCAAGCCAAGCAAATTCAATTTGGTAACTTGATGAATCAAATGTTACTGCTGTTTCAATATGTCTAGTTTTAGAACGAACCTGAGCTGCTTGCCATTCCTGACGAAAATCATTCCAAAATTCGTGTTCAGCCACTACTTGTCGACTCCGACTAAGACTAGGGAACGAAAAGGTTACGATTAAAGCGGTTAATACTAAAACAATAATTGTTTCGAGAATAGTAAAACCACAGCGTTTCACCGTTTGATAACCTTCCCATCCACAATTACAATATGTTGTTCATGAGCTTTTTTAACTTGAGCAGCTGTTAGATACTTTGCCTCCCTCAACTCTTCTAAGCTAACATTTTCTTTACCACCATCATTTTCATACTCATCAACTTGTGTCTGAACCACGGATACCATCGCATCGCGATGAATGCGCTTGGCACTTTTTCGCTGCGCGGTTAGATTAGGTAAAATAATTAAAATTAACAGACTAATAATGAATAAAACAATTGACATTTCTAGTAAGGTAAATGCTTCACGCTTTTTTAACAAATTAGATCACCCCCTGCATTGAATCGTAAATCGGTAATAGCAATCGCAAGTAAAGACCGATAATAACTAAGGCTATTACCCCAAAGACGACTGGTTGAATAAGCATTAATAGTCGCTCTATTCGTTTAGTAAGTCGTTGAAATAAAATGTTAGCCAATGCGGTTAAATCCTGTCCTAAGTTTGATAATGTTGATCCCTTTTCCACAATTATCCTGAGTTCATCTGGCAAGAAATGTACATCATGAAAAATGGTCTCTAATTTTTGTCCTTGATTTACAGCATCTTTGGTAATTTTCCCCAATAACGACAAGAAACTTTGTTTTTGATTTTCCTCAATAATTGAACAAATCTCCTTAATCGTTAAGCCATGACGAATCATCATCGCCAAGTTAGTCACAACATAATAGCCATAGTATAACCGATAGCACTTTCCAATTATTGGTAACGAACAAAGAGCGTTTATTTTCTGTAACTGATTTAACCTTACCCAGCGTAATACCGTTAGACATCCTAATACGAAAAAGCTACCACCAAAATAAGCAAACATTTCAAGCAAATAATAATTTTCAGAACTTTCATGATTTCCTCCTTGCCACTGAGAAAGCTCTGGGAAAACAAAGAACTTTAACGCCACCATTAACCCCACTAATAAGAAGATTAAAATTAATGGATATTGTAACAACGTCATTAACTTTTGTCGTTGTTTTTCCTGAAGAACCATCAATTTTCCAACTTCCTGTAAACACTCTTCCAAACTGCCGTGTCGTTCTGCAAGGAGGAGTTGATAATACAAATTTGGTTTAATATAAGGCTTTAGGCAATCTGCAAATGTTTTTCCCTCACCCATAGCAATATTAATTTTGTGAAAAATTAACTGGTGCCTTTTTAAAATAGTTCCCGAAAACTCAACCGCATGACGGAGAGAAAAACCACTTCGTAATAAATCAGCAATTAATAGTAGCCATTCAGCTTGATCATGGTGACGAAACTTAACCATTCTTGAATTTTTCGTAATTTGCCAACGATAATTGCCGTTCTCGATATAACTTTTCAACTTGTCGTTGCCATTCATTACTCATCCCCCGATTTTTTCCTTCCTCAACTGCAACTAATAACTCTTCTCCCATTAATAAATCAAATAAGAGGGCCGTTCCGTTATAAAGGGGCAATAATCTCTGATAGCAAATTCCTGTCAAACACTGCTGAAGATAATATTTTTCAACCTCTAATTGGCGCATTCTTGCAATTACACCAAAAGCATTTGTGGCGTGGACAGTCGCTAATACCAAGTGCCCGCTTAAGGCCGCCTGTACTGCTAAGTTTGCCGTTTTATTATCACGAATTTCACCAATAATAAAATCATCTGGTCGATGACGCAAACCAACTTTTAGCAGTTCTTGGTATCCCATTCCAGCCTTATCATTAACCTGCAACTGTAAAAAATTAGCTTCTTCAATCTCTACTGGATCTTCAATTGTCATTACAAGTTCTTTGCTAGCTAATCCTTTCGCTAACTGGTACATGGTTGTTGTTTTTCCTGATCCCATCGGTCCGGCAAATAAAATCAATCCCCGCTGATGAGTTAATTTGGTAATTTTCTCCCATTGTTCGGGCAAGTTTAATCGGTACTCAAGCTCTGCTAAAGAGTAAATAAAACGAATGACCATTGATTCCTGCGAACGAAAATTACCAACAGTCGATAAACGTAAATCAACTGTTGTCTTATTATTGGTGTGCCACTTCAGTGCTCCAATTTGTGGTCGACGATGTTCACTAACAGTCATATTCCCCCGATATTTAAAATAGGTAATCATTTGTTGACCAACCTCAGCAGATAATTCAGTAACGCACCTTTTTTCTCCTTGAACACAAGTTAAAAGACGGTACTTATCTTGGTACGGAAGAATAAAGAGATCTGAACTTCGGTCTTTAATCGCCTCTTCTATCAACTTACGGAATCTTTCCATTTCTTCACCTCCAATATAAAAGAACGTAATTGAGGGTAAATTCTATTTTTAAAATCATAACCACCCGTGAAACGGGTGGTTTGTTCTTCGGCTAAAAGCCGATAAGAGAAGCCAGCGTCTCAAGGCGCTGGCTTTTCCTTCGTCCAAGCCAAAATGCTCTGACTACTTCGCTACTGCTTTAAGCAGTGTTAGTATTACTTCACCTTACCCTTAAAAGGGTCCGAGTATTCTATCGTTGTTAATTTATCGACTACCATATCATGTTTCTCTTGATCACGAATATATTTCTTGATGGTGGACTCATTTAATCCTACTGTGCTGACATAATAACCTTCTGCCCAAAAATGTCGATTGCCAAATTTATACTTTAAATTGGCATGATGATCAAACATCATCAATGCACTTTTTCCTTTCAAATATCCCATAAATTGCGAAACGCTTAACTTCGGTGGAATACTTACTAATAAGTGAACATGATCAGGCATCAAATGTCCTTCAATAATCTTTACTCCTTTATACTGACATAGTAATCTAATATAATCTCGTAAATCTTTCCGATATTGATTGTAAATTATTTTCCGTCTATACTTTGGAATGAATACGATGTGATACTTACATAACCACTTCGTATGGGCTAAACTATTTAGTTTATTAGCCATATTAATTAAACCTCTTTTCCCTTATTTGATTTTGGCTTGAACACCTACATCTTAAGGCAAAAGAGGTCTTTATTTATATAATCTTATCCCCCACCCGCAAAGCAGGTGGTTTTTTGTTTCGCATACTCACTCCGTTCGCATGCTCAACTAGGCCTAAAGGCATTAAT
>NZ_JACIUZ010000020.1 GCF_014145505.1 Limosilactobacillus fastidiosus | reverse complement strand
AAGTTAGCCCGGTAACTTCAGCCGAATACCCCCAAAAAGCCTACCGTCCACGTCATTCAATTATGAGTTTGGCAAAGGTAAAGGAAACGGGCTTTGCGGTCCCAACGTGGGAAGAGGCGTTACACAGCTTCCTAACTCAATTTAATTAATTGTTATCGTAATGTATTGGTTCTGTAATGGAATCTCTTTGAGAACGTTGTATTATAATAATGTTTAATAAACTGTTATATACAAAATAAGGAGAATAATTTTGTCAACGGGAGAAAAGCGCAATACTCATTCTGTAAGAAAGTTCTATACTGTTTCAGCCGCAACATTAGCTACTTTAGTATCACTAGGTTTTATTAATGCTCGTGCTCAGGCTGATGACCAAATTAATAATCAGACGAATGTAGCAACTAATACCACTCAAGTAGCATCTCAAAGTCAAGATAATAATAGTAATGTAGTAACAGTCACTGATAACGCTAATAGTGCCTTATCAGCAAATACTACAACTTCTAGTGCCACACCAGTAGTAACTGCCACTACTGAAAGTAAGACTGCAGTAAATTCTTCTACTCCAGTAGCTAGCTCAGCTGATACTATTGATATTTCAGCTTATCAACCTAATATGACTGTCGGAACATTCCAAAACTACAAGAATATGGGTGTTCAAAATGTCGTTGTTAAGTTAACTGAAAGTACGGGCTGGACAAATGAGTATGCTCAAAGTCAAATTAAGAATGCCCAAACAGCAGGAATGAACGTTTCAGCATATCATTTTGTCCGTTTTACTAATGCTATCCAAGCACAGGCCGAAGCAAACCACTTTGCTTCTGTTGCACGGCAAGTTGGTTTAGGTAATGATACACTGATGATTGCGGATGTTGAAAGTGTTTCGGAAACAAGATATGCGGGGATCGTTAATAATTTAAATGTCTTTTGGAATACTTTGAGTTCTTTAGGTTATACGAATCATGCTGTATATACGGGTCTTGACTACGATAAGCAGTATAACGTTAGCTCTACCGTCGGAAAGGATCGTACCTGGGTAGCGATGTACTACTATGATTATCGAGCTACTCCAATTCGGATTAACTATAAACGGAGCCTTGGTTATGGTGCTTGGCAGTATACTGACCGCTTTAATGGTGCTGTCGATGGGACAATTGACTTTGGCCTTTTCAAGAATTATAGTCACGGGATTACACAGGCGGCTAATCTTGATAATATGAGCATTAGCGCTGCATCTAATACTCTGAATGTTAGTGGTTGGTTTGCAGATAATAGTAACCAGGGAAAGGATAACCGTTACGTTATTCTTCTTGATCAAGATAATGGAAGTCGTGAAGTGGCCCGGCAACAGGTATCAGCTGTTACGCGAAATGATGTGCAAAGTGCTTATCCATCAATCTACGGAACGAATAATTCAGGCTTTAATGCTAGCTTCCAATTAACTGGTGCCCTTGCACAAGCAATTGGCGCTGGCCATCGGATTCAGGCGATTATTCGTTACACTTCTTCAAATGATGGAAATAGTGATTATAATGATCATTACTTTAATGGGGTATCATTTGTACAAAATAATGCATATCTTGATAGTTTTAATTTAACTAATAACGGAATTCATGTATCTGGTTGGCACGCAACTAACCAAAGTATTAGTCGACCATACGATTACGTAATCCTTTATGACAAAACTACTAAGCGCGAAATTGCTCGTCAACAAGTTAGTGCAACTTCACGGGCAGACGTCCAAAATGCCTACCAGAATGTTTATCAAAGTGGCAAGTCCGGGTTTAATGTTGATTTTGCGATGAATGATGCTTTACGTTCTGCGATTGCTAATGGAGATGCCATCCAAGTAGTTACTCGTTATACAGATAATGCTGCTGGAAATGGTAATGCTGTTGATGTTTGGTTTGATGCAAAAACATTTAACCAGGATTCAGCATGTGTTGATAGCTTTGAATTAAAGAATGGTCAAATTGAAGTTACAGGTTGGCATGCCGCAGATCAATCAGTTGCTGATCCTTATCAATGGATTATTTTGATTGATAATGTAACCGGAAAAGAAGTTGCACGCGTAAAAGCAAGTACAGTAAGTCGGCCAGATGTTGCTCAAGCTTATCCAGGGATTACTAATTCTGGTAATTCTGGATTCAAGGTAAGCTTTAAGGTAGCTGATCATGCTGCATTGCAATCAGCTTTAATTCAAGGGCATGCCTTAAAGGTAGTTGCCCGTTACTCAGATGATGCTCAAAATGGTGAAGGACACCGTGTTGACTATTGGGTTAATAATCCTAAACGATTTAGCAGTAATGTGAGTCATAGTAATCTTGATTCATTTTACCGAAATGGTACCGTTGTTCGGGCGACTGGTTGGTTTGCAGATGACCGAAGTGTCGGTGCAAAGACTAAGTATATTATTTTGTATGATGCCACGACTAATCGTGAAATTACCCGAAAAGTAGTAACTAACGGCTCATTTCGGTCGGATGTTGCTCGAGTATACCCGTCTGTTTATGGAGCGGATCAATCAGGATTTGATGTTTCATTCGATGCTAGTCAGAACCAAGTATTAGCGAATGCGTTAAAGAATGGTCACATGTTGCAAATTATTACACGTTACTCTGATGCTCAAAACGGTGAAGGAAATTACGTCCAATACTGGTTTGGGGCAAGGACACTTTAAGCAAAATGAAGTGCAATAAAAAAGTTGGACAAAATAAAGAATTAAACTGCTAAGGCATGATTTCGGTATTCGACTGGAGTCATACCTTTCGTTTTTAAAGAGATTCGTTCATGGTTAAAGTAATGCACATATTTCAAAGATAACTTTTTAAATTCTAGTAAGTCCTTGCACGGAGGAAACCCGTCAAGTAATTCAGCCTTAAAAAGATGAAAAAAGCTTTCAATTGGTGCGTTGTCTAAACAATTTCCCTTACGGGACATACTTTGTACGAAATGATGATCCTTAAGTTGGCGAACATAGTAAGGAAGTTGGTAATGCCATCCTTGATCAGAATGGATAACTGGCGTTGCGTTAGTAGGTAACTGCTTCTGTAATTGCTTTAACGTTTTAATAATTAATGAACGATCAGGATGTGCACTGATTTGAAAAGCGAGAATTTCTTTACTAGCTTCATCAAGCATAACTGATATGTAAGCCCACTGACCATTAGCTAGTTTAATTTGACTAACATCGGTATGAATGACCTGATATGGTTCAGTTTTATCAAAAGTTTGATTTAGTAAATTGTCAGCTGTCATACCTACACGACCAATATACGAGTGATATTGATGATTACGATGACGATTATACAAACTGACTTGAACACCTAGCTGATACATTAATGATTCAACTGTTGCATCAGCTAAGTGAATCCCTAACTTTTCGAGTTTGAATTTGACTCGTCGATAACCGTAGGTTAATCGACCACAAACGCGTCCTTCTTCGATAATTTTAAGAATGGCTTGTTTGGCTTGTTTTATATGATCATATTTATTGGATGGATGCAAAATCCGTTGACGCTCATCATAATACGTAGATTTTGATAACTTAATTGCTCGTAAAATTTCAGCTACCGTAAAGCGTTGTTCCTTGGGATACTGTTGTTGTTCTTCCCTGATCTGATCCACTATTTGCGTTTTGGCACGTGCTTTGAGGGTCCGAACAGGGCTAGAGATTTTTTTGTGATTTCTAACTCTAACTTAGTCTCATGTAGTTCTTGATTTTTCTTTGCGAGTTCTTCTTTGAGACGATCGACTTCATTTTTCTCAGATAAATGACGCCAGTATTTTTGATTATGTTGTTTTCTATGCACCTTCGGTGGCCTACCCTTCTGATGAGGTTTGCTTCAATTCCATCACTTTGAAAATCCCTTATCCCAAGGTCTATTTGTGAAGGAAGCAGGTTAAACTTTGTACCAACTTTCGCTAATGATTCCTCATGAGTTTGGTAATAGTTTATCACAGCCAATTTAAAATCTAGCGTAAATGAACGCTTACGACGACGTCGTTGTAATGCTTGAGGACCATTCATTCTAAACATTTGAACCCATTTCTGGATTTGTCTTTGTGGGACATGATAATGACGATTCAGTTCAGATGATGATTGACCAGCTAAGTATTCACTGACAATTGTTGCTTTAAATCTTGAAGAATATTTTGACATAGAAAAAACGCCTCACAATTGGTTTTTTTGTCCAACAATTATGGGGCACTTCAAATGAAGGGGGTGTTTTTTACAGTAGATAATTAATTTAAATTAATAGTATAAGAATTAAAGAGTCTATTGAATCTTATACTATTAAGTACTACGGTAGATAGAACTATTTAATGATCATCAGATTGGATAGAGTGTGTTATATATTTGAGTTTTCTTTTAGGTTAAATGTAAGTAGTAATATCAAATGTGATAAGATATTATTGTTTGTAGTTTAAAAGCTATTATTAATGATAATAATTTTTTAAGTTCTAAATAAGTATGTGTAAATATCAATAAAAGTAGCTTATTAATTTACTGAGAATTATTAAATCGAGTATTTATTGATGATACTAGGGTATGTTGAAATTTAACCTGATGATTTTTTTCAAGAAATGAGGATAAACTAATATGCTAAAATTAGCAATTTTGATACCGTGTTATAACGAAGAAAAAACAATTAAGAAAGTTGTTGAAGAATGTAAAAAAGCCACTACGGAGTTCTCTGATACGATGATTTTTGTTTATGATAATAATTCGACTGATGATACAGCTAAATTAGCAAGAAAGGCTGGGGCTGTTGTACGTCATGAACATAAGCAAGGAAAAGGAAATGTTATTCGTAGAATGTTTCAGGAAATTGAAGCTCAGTGCTATATCATGATTGATGGGGATGATACATATCCTGCTGGGGAAATTCCTAAAATGGCTAACTATGTTTTGAAAAGTAACTATGATATGGTTGTTGGCGATCGGTTAAGCTCAAGTTATTTTGAAGAAAATAAGCGTCCTTTTCATGGCATTGGTAATAAGTTAGTTAGAAAAAGTATAAATCTATTTTTTAATACGGATATTAAAGATATTATGACTGGCTATCGTGCGTTTAGTTATAAGTTTGTCAAAACTTATCCGGTATTATCACATGGCTTTGAAATTGAAACGGAAATGAGTATCTTTGCGGCAGTTAATAATTTATCTGTTAAGAATCATGTAATAGATTATAGGGATCGTCCAGCTGGAAGTATGAGTAAATTGAGTACTTATTCTGATGGTTATAAAGTTTTAAGATTAATTTTTACCTTATATAGGAATTATAAGCCCTTACACTTCTTTAATTTTTTAGCATTATTACTAATTGTATTATCACTTTGTTTTTTTATACCAGATGTCTGGATTCCATATCAAAGTACCGGAAAAGTGTTAAATATGCCAACATTAGTAGTATGTGGATTTTGTTTTATTGCTGGAATTATTTCTTTTTACAGTGGATTAATTCTGGATGCAATACAGAGAAAGGAACGACGTGAATATGAATTCCAACTTAAAGAAGCAATCTGGGAAGGGAGAATAGATAAGAATTGAATTTAATTAATCTAAAGGATAATCAAAAATCAGTTATTTCAGCACTGATATTGTCATTATTGTCCACATTTGGTATAGCAATAACCATTAAGGTTAATGATAAAACTGTCATAGGAAACAGTATATATAGCTTAGTAATTTTTATTGGATTATATTTATTATTTCAACACTTATTTCTACTAGTCAAAGATAGGCGTAAGGACATAGGTGCGATAATTATAGCATTATTTTTTTCTACTAGCTTAGTGTTGGGACGTAATACTTTACTACTAGATGATGCTTTGGCATTTTCCCCTGTTACTTATATAAAAATACTAATGATAACTCCTTGTTGGTTTGCTTTAGTACGTTCTTTACTATCTTATAAAATTAAATCTAGTTTGTTAGATAAAAATGTTGTTAACAAGATAACTTCATTTTTAGCATTGAAGCATGGATTAATAGTCATTTGGATTATAATCATTTTATTTTGGTTGCCATATTTTATTGCCTTTTTTCCAGGTATTTACGGTTATGACGGACCTGTTCAAGTTAATGAATTTATAACTCATAACATCAATAGTCATCATCCAGTGTTACACACTTATCTACTAGGAATAACAATAGGTAAATTAAAAGCTCCCTGGTGGATAGGAGCAACCGTATATTCGGCATTACAATCGCTTGTTTTTTCTTTCTCATTGGCATACCTAGTCTCATTTCTTGCACAATATACTAAAGCATTAATTTTAATTTTAGGTTCATGGATAGCATTTATGATTATACCTTTTTATCCAATTATGGCAGTAACAACTACTAAGAATGTTATTTTTACAGCGTTATTTATTATTTTAGAAATACAATTTTTAAAGATTATATGGATAAAAGATTATTTACATAATTGGGTAACTATTCTTTCATTTGGTATTATTTCTTTTTTAAGTATGGCCTTTCTTAAACAGGCAATGATTGTTTATATTTTGACTGTTCTGATATTATCTTATCTATTTAAAAATAATAGGAAACAATTAATTGTTACAGCGGCTATAGCGGTAGGAGTATTTGTCGTATATTCAGGACCATTTTTAACCAGCTTTAATGTTATAAACAATCATAATGATGCACTTAAAGAAACACTTAGCATTCCAGAATGTCAGATGGCTCGAGCAATAGTTCGACATCCACAAAACAATAAGAGTCAGATAAGGGAAGTTAAAAGATATATTCCTGACTATCGCAATTATAAAGGACCACTTGAGGCAATTTCAGATCCTGTAAAAACCACTTTTAATGCTAAGTATGTTCGAAAGGATCCTCTTAAATTTCTTAAATTATATCTAGCAATTGGTGCTAAATACCCTAGTGAGTATATAAATGCTTTTTGTAGGTTAACAGTTCAATTATGGTATCCAGATATGAACAAGGATACATTATCATTTGAGCCTTATTATGAAATTCAGAGTTTGGTATTATTACCGAATCAAAAGCAAAAGACCTTTAGGAAAGGATTATTTCCAGCTTTTCAGAGGAAAGTAGGCTCCTTTTCCTGTCGCCAAGATTATGAGAAACTACCAATTCTTTCATTATTATTTAGTGCAGCCACTCCTCTTTTCATAATAATCATTTCTGCTGGTAGCGTGATAGTTGAAAAACAAAAGAGGTATTTGGCCGTATTTATTATGCCAATTATTTTTTGGAGTATATTGTTGGCTTTTAGTCCTGTGATTCTATTACGTTATGTTTTACCATTAATTAGTATTGAAGGTTTGCTTCTATTACCTCTTTTCAATAACTTTAGCCATAAATCTGAAAGAAAAGTAGTTGCTAATAGTAAAAAAGATAACTAAAAAAGGGGAGTAATTTAAACCTTACGCTTTGTAAACTACTGATGGTTTTAAATGTTCATTTAATAATATTTAAGCTAAATAATCTAGGATTAAAGCTAAGAGATACTTATTAAGATATTAAGGAGAAAAGTATTGTGAAAAGCAAAAAAAATTATTTATATCAAGCAATAATATTTATAGGATTATTTATATATTTTACACAGATATCACCATTAGTACCCTTTGATGCAGATAATTGGTCATCCTTAGGCACAATGAGATTACCAATTCCTCTTTGGGGAGTATTTCATCCTTTTGTGTTTACCCGATTATTCATAATTATGTGTATTCAATTACTTTTGTACAAGCAATTGTTGTTTCATCAATGATAGTTGTGTTGCTTTATGCAATTCGTAAAGTTTAATTATAATCTCCAGAAAATAATAGTACCTTTGTAATATTTAAATGGGTTACTAATTGGACCTTAAATTAAGGATAAATCATAATGAAATCTATAAAAATCAAAGAAATATATAACAGACAAATTATTGTATTAGCAATAATTATTGCTTTGTCATTAGTTGTCACTGTTCCCGCATTTTATCCTAATAGACTAAATTTATCATGGGATGCTCTTTTTCACATGTCACGATTTACGCAAATTGCGAATTCATTAAGTAATTGTCGGTTACCGATCATGATAACCGTTTTTGGAGCAGGTAATAATTTAAATGCATCCATTGCCATGTATCCCTGGCTAGCGGACTGGTTCATAATTATTCCGATTATGTTGATAAAAAAGAGCTATGAAGCACTAGCAATCGGTTTATTTTTATTGAATCTGATTACTGCTATCAATATGTATATTATGGCGAGTTACTTTACAAAAAGGTTTTCATATCGATTTATAGCAGTTTCTTTATATTTATTTAATACTTATCATTTAATAGATTTATATGCACGACTTGACTTTGGTGAAGGAACGGCGTATGCATACTTTCCATTAGTCATTGTGGGAATGTACTATATATGTGATAGTAAGTACGTTAAAGGAACATTACTATTATCGATAGGTATTATTGGAATAGCCAATTCCCATCTTTTATCTTTACTTGCTGTTGTTATTTATATATTTATTGTTGAAATTGTTAGGATAATAAAACGAAAGATTACTATTAAAGAAATAAAGACTATTTTTGTGAGCGCAGTTATTTCCTTAATGTCGTCTAGTTATACTTTAGGACAATTATTATTTATACGTAAGAAGAATGATTTATTTATACCAGGGCAATATACAAGTCAGGTTAGTTTAACTGATTCCTTTAATAATCTAGTTGCAAACTCATTTCATGAGGCTTATTCTTCATGGAATTTGGGATTGATAACAAGTGGTATTATATTATTTTTGCTTTTTGAAGTGTTGAGGGAGAGAGGCTCAATAAAAAAATGGGGAGTATATTGTATAGTAGCTGTTTCATCTTTATTTATAATTTATGATTTTTTCCCGTTAAATACAAAGTATAAGTTGATTAAATACACAATTGGTAATTTTCAAATGACTGGAAGATTCTTTATTTTTACTATTTTGGTAACGGTAATTAGTCTTCTTTTATGGCTGGAAGTAAAACAGGTTAATTTTGTAAAAGTAATAGTAATTTTTGTGATGTTAGTTGTAACTTCTGTTTCATCAATAATTAATTATAATCTACGTGGAGATGTAAGTAGGACTCCAGTAAGTAGCAGTACCTGGTCAAAAGTTTTAGATTCTCCTCAAACCTCATTTGATGATTATGTTCCAATTCAAATGCATAGAAAGCTTCAGAAAAATAGAGAACCGTTTAAGATTACTAAGAAATCCTGGGATCATTGTAGTGTAAAGTATGAAATAAAAGTAGCTAAGGATGGTGTATATAAACTTCCTCTAGCTTATTATGAAAACGTTCCATATGAAGTTAGAGTAAATAACAAAAAGACTCATTTGTATTCTACGAAGGGACAAATGAGAATAGCTTTTCCTAAGGGAACATCAACATTAACTATAAAAAGTTCAGTAAATAAAATCTGGTATTTACTTTTTTCTATTTCATTACTAACAACATTGTTGGTATATTTTATGTATTTTATGTATTTTATGTAAAATTAATAAATTGCGTATTAATTAAGTGAATGATGAAAAGTATAAACGTTGTTATTGTGCGGGATGTAAAGATATAAGATGATTATGAAAGGGGAATATTATTAAGAATGAGTAAAAAAAGCATCAATAAGATTACTTATTTAATTTGGCTTATTTTTATGGGCTGTGTGATGTTTGTATGGAATTACAAAACTCCCTATATGAACGAAGATTTGGATTTAGCTTTATCCAAGTCATTTGGTGATATCTTGAAAGAGGGATGTTGGGATTACGTCCATTGGAATGGTCGGTTCTTCGGGCAAACTTTCTCGCGAATTTTAATGTATGAAGGACGATTTTTGGGTAGCTTGACTGCGGCTATTTTTTTCGTTGCTTTAATAATTATGATAGCTAAACTGACTCAGATAAGTGTTAAGAATCAATTCTTTCCGTTTAAGATCATTTTATTAACTTCATTTATTTTCCTTTTCACACCTGATTTTGGAAGTGTTTATATTTGGAGAGCAGGTACTGGTAATTACCTTATTACGATGGTTATTTTTCTTTGCTTTTTGTATTTGTTTATTAATGACGATAATAATATTCATAAATGGCTATCAACATTTTTAATTATTTTAACTGGCTTTGTGTCTGGTTTAGGAAATGAGAATACTTCGGGTGGAATCATTTTTGCGTGTCTTAGTATTATTTTTTTAGACTATCTCCATAATAGAAAATTTAACCCTAAGCAAATTCTTGGATTAGTTGCAGTAGTTACTGGATTTCTAATTCTAATTTTTTCACCTGGAGATAAAGCGCGGCTTATTATTTCTCATCCTGACTTTTTGAAAGAAAGTATTGTAAAAAGAATATATACAGGCCTTTTGCAAATTCTTTCATACTTGTATAATAATCCTGTTATTATTATCTTAATATGTTTAGTATTAGTTGGATTAGTCAGTTATTTTTATTGTATTAGTAATGATAAGAAGTTTGAGATAAGTATAATATTTACTATCGCTGGTGTACTTTCAATATTAGTTATGTCGATATCACCTGAAGGGCAAAGTGCAGGGAGAACGTATTTTGGTGCATTTATATTCTTTATAATTGCATTGTTTAATTTAGTTCCAGCTAAATTAAATAATAAGTACGAAAGAATTATAGGTATTAGTGGTGGATTAATAATTATGCTACTTACGTTTATTACAGTGGGCAATGGATTACAGCAAGCAAGAATATTTAATACACAATTAAATGATAGGTATCAGTATATTTTAATGCAAAAAAGGAATGGAAAAACTGATATTAATTTATCTCACATAGACGCACCAAATAATCGTTATTCACTTATTGGCTCGTACATCGAAGTGGGAAATAATGTTGAGAATTTCCCTAACGGAACTTATCATCGGTACTTTGGAGTAAATGTTAAGGTGAAGAATTGAATTATTAGAGAATGTTCTTTAATGGGTAGCTCTCAGATTGTAACAATATTTTTGGGGGTTAGGTGAGGACGAAGTATATGTATTGAGCTTTGGCAAGGCTTCACATTATATTAGGCACAGGTGACATTATGTTTCATGCTAATCGAATGGAAGAACTTTACCATAATATTCAGCATGGAGTATTAATTCCACGAATTAGCACATATTCATTTAATCAAGTTGGAAGTGGAATTAACTTTCTTTATCCCTGGATTTTACTGTATCTTTTTATATTATTTCGACTAATTAAGAATAGTCCAATCAGTGCTTATTATTTGGAAATTATCTTTGAAACATTTATTACTTTATGTATTTCTTATTATGCAATGCACAATTATTCAAAAGGGCTTTTATATTCTCATTACTATATGCGTTTGCTAATTATCGTGTTTATCTTGTATTTAATCAAAACGTTCTAGCTGAATCAATTGCCTACACTTTTATTCCATTAGTTTTGTTAGACTTTTATGAATGATTCTTATCGTGATAAACAAAAATTGCCACTTTTAGCTATTGGAATGTCTTTATTACTCTATTATCATATGTTAACAACCGCTTTGACAGCCTTTTTTATGTTAGTTACTCTATTAATCTTCTGGCGGAATGTAACTGATAAATTAATAGAATGACAGCTGCTTTTAAGGCAGTCGGTTTAAGTATATTACTTACAGCATTTTATCTGTTTCCTTTTATTGAACAAACATTCGGGAATCATCTACGTGCATCTTGGACAGACTTTAACTTTGTTCAACAACCGATGCAAATAATCAATTCGTCAATTAACGATGAGCCTGTACAGGTTGTAGGCTTTTTGTTAATTTTAACGCTCTTATTAGGATTTATATATCTGCGGAAGTCAGCAGTATTAGAAAAGTATTCATATTTTTCTGGACTTGTTTTAGTATTATTAACTACCAAACTTTTTCCTTGGGGAGCAATTCTAAATACACCACTTGTTAATTTACAATTTCCATATCGCCTTAATGGCTTGGCAACAATAATGTTTTGTATTTATCTTTCATTTATTGTTGAAAATATAGTTATTAGATTAAAGAAAAGTTATTATGTAACAACTATTGTGTCATTACTTGTTCTAATTACTATAACTAATGGATTAGTTATAACCGCTAGTCATCAGATAATCGAGTAGCGCTCTAATATTCCATTACTTAATAGGAAACCTACTATTGAACATAATTATCCAGTTAAGAATGGGTCTAGTTATAATCTGACAAAGGAAAATTGGAACAATATATTTTACTACTATGGGCATAATGGTTCATTTGACTATTTTCCGGTAGCAGTAAAGGATAAAATTAATACAGCAATTGTAAATCATCAAGCAATTGTAAATGGGAAAGAAGTACCTTTCGCTGATCGACTAATAAGTATGCCTAATCAGTTGAAGTATGATTTGAGTGGTATTAAAGCTGGAAGTGTTGTCAAATTGCCAGTATTATTTTATAAAAATGACATGATAAAAGTTGGTACTGAAAAGTTTAAAAAGCCACAAGTAACTAATGTTGATACAATTCAGATTCGAGTGCCAAAAAGAAATAAACAAGTAGTTATTAATTACCATAATTCAATACTTGATATATGCTCATTAGTTGTTTCATTATTAACTTGGTTATGTGTGCTATTTATTTATATTAGAGATCTGATTAGAAAAAGAGGAAAATATGACTTAATACTTAAAACTCGTTAGACCTTTTCATTGGGTAAAAACATTCTAATATTTGTACCGTTGTTTTTTTGCAGACAAATATTTAATTTAAGTAAAATTTGGATATTAATTCTTGGCTTTATTTCCTTTAGTCTTATAGCTTCTGCTGTATATATCATTAATGATATTCAGGATGCTGAAAAGGATCGTAAGCATCCTAAAAAGAAGTATAGGCCGATAGCAAGTGGAAAAATAAGTAAAAAGAGTGCTTCTGTATTTTTAATGGTACTATTAGTAATTGCATTCCTAATAATGGTTTATGCATCATTCTTAGTAGGAAATTACATAGCCATCTTCTTATTACCAATAATTTACTTAATATTGAATATAGCTTACAGTAATGGGCTAAAGAATACTCCTTTATTAGATATTGCAATAATTGCATTAGGCTTTGTCATTAGATTATACTACTGTAGTTATTTGTCACAAATTAAGATATCAGATGCTCTTTTACTCACAGTTATATCTGCTTCTTTCTTTTTAGGATTCGGAAAAAGAAGAAATGAGTTAAAGAAAGGAACGAGTACACGGAAAGTACTTAAAGCGTATAACATCCAATTTCTGGATAATATAATGTATGTTTTTGTTGGATTAACATTAGTCTTTTACTCATTATGGACTATATCAAAGGGGGGGTACTTGATATGGACAGTTCCATTTACAATGATGATAGTTGCAGATTATTGCTTGATTATTGAGAGCGATAGTTCAGATGGAGATCCAGCAGAAGTACTTAGACATTCAAAGTCATTACTTAGTTTGCTAGTAATATTTAGTGTAGTATTATTTATGTGTTTATATGTTTAAGAATTCTTTATATAATGCTTAAGTTATTAATGTTATTTGAAAGCTGGCTTTATTTTATAGTATCATTATAAAGTTATATCAATTATCAACTGAGGTATTTATTTATGAGTGAAAATCACGAATCGCGTGAAGAATATCGAAGAGAATTGGAAAAAAGAATCCATGATAAAGTGGAAAAGGATCGCACTCAAGCTCGCAATTCCCGTCCACGAAAAGGGTTAAACTTAAAGAAGTCTCTCGCTACATTTGCTGGTTCTACTTCAAAGCCACGACAGGATGGTAAATTGCCTGAAGTTCATCATTACCGCACACCACGCTGGGTAAAGAATATTATCTGGTTCTTAGTAATTATTGTCCTTATTGGTGGTGGTTACGGATACCATAAGATTCATTCTGCTGCTCAAAATATTTTTGGTAGTGGCAATGGAAAAATTAGTCGGAAGCTTCAAAAAGGTGAACCTGTTTCTGTTCTAGCGATGGGAACGGATGTTGGTGCTTTAGATCGGGGAAATTCAGGTGGAAATACAGATTCACTAGAATTATTTACTATTAATCCTAAGACTAAAAAGATTACGATGACGAGTATTCCACGTGATACCCTTGTCCGGGTAAATACCAAGGAAGGACCAACATATGTAAAAATTAATGCTGCATATTCAATTGGTGGTCCTAAGCAAACAGTCAAGCAGGTATCTGAATTACTTGATGTCCCAATTGATTACTATGCCGTTCTGAATATGGGTGTTTTGAAAAAAGTTGTTAACACTGTTGGCGGTGTTACGGTAGATAATCCGTTTGCCTTTACCTATGAAGGTCACCATTTTAAGAAGGGGAAGCAACACCTGAATGGCGAACTGGCACTTAAGTATTCACGGATGCGCTATGAAGATCCAAATAATGATTATGGGCGTCAAAAGCGTCAACAACAAATTATTACTAGTGTTATTAAGAAGTTTAAGACTTCTGGCTCTATTACGACTGCTAATAAGCTCTTAGATGCCGTTAAGGATGGAGTAAAAACAAATATTCCAATGGATGATATTGCAACTCTTTATGGTAATTATCATGCTGCAATGAATAATGTTATTACTTATCACTTCGAAGGTCAGAACGCCACGATTGATGGGGTATCATTCCAAATTGCTAGTCCCAAGGAAATCAACCGAATTTCGCGGTTGATTCGGAAACAACTCGGTTTAAAACCGAAGAAAGTTATTAACCATGAAACTAAGATGTACAAGTCTCAACCAACTTATGATGGTGTGACAAATACAGATTTCATTCTTCCTGGTGGAGCATCATATAATGATCCCGGTAGTGGTAACGGAAGTGATTATGTGACGACACGTGGTAGAAACTACCACCGTCAAAGTTCTAGTTCTATTAGTACTGTTACTTATGGTAATGAGTCTCATGCTCAGAGTTATAATGAACATGCTTCTCAATATAGTCAACGAACTTATGAACAAAGTACTTACCGGCGATCTACACCAACTAGAAATATTCAAAGTATGCCAACAGTTGAACATTCAACTATGTCAACCACAAAGATTGAAGAAAATCGTTAAATACACAAAAAGACCAGCAGTAGTTAATTACTGCTGGTCTTTTTGTGTTGATCAAAACTTTTACTTAACATAATGATAAATTTATTATTGCTATTTTTATAATTTGTGATTTAATGAAGGTGTTTGAAATTTTAGTTTCATGCTATTGAGGAGGAAAACATTATATGGATGCCAAAAAGCACTATAAACTTTTTAAGGCTGGTAAATCCTGGTGTACCATGGCAATTACAGTGTTCGCTTTAACTGTCGGCTTTGTGACAACTAATACTGTTGTTCACGCAGATACCACACCTAGTGATAGTCAATCAACATTAGTAAATGATAACGATAATATTAGCTCTCAAGCTGAGACAACCCAAGACAATACCGCTAAGGCCGATACGAATCAACAAAAGACTGGTATTGATTACCAAACACCAGTAAATGATGGTCATTTAGATAGTGCCAGTGTAAATGTCACTGACAAATCAGTAAATTTTTCTGGTTGGCACGCGACTAACCATTACCAAGAGGGGATGAACCACTACGTAATCGTATTGAATGGTGCAAACAACCAAGAATTGTACCGTTCAAAGGTTACTGAAATAGATCGTCCAGATGTACAAAAGGTTTACCCCAAGGCACCAATTTCGGGTGAAGGTGGTTTTAACATTGAAGTACCGTCTGCTAAGTTAAACAATGCTCAATCTTTGCGGCTTGTTTCTCGGTATACTACTACTTCAAACGGTGAAAGTTCCGCTAACGGGACAGATTACTGGTTCCCAGTTATTACTACTAAGGCAGCTTACTTAGATAATTTCTATGTTAATGGAAATAAGTTAGTTGCTTCTGGCTGGCATGTAGACGACCAAGCAGCTGCGATGCCAAACCATTTTGTGATCTTATATGATCAGACCAAGGGAAGTGAAGTAGCTCGTAAGTTAGTCACAAATACAAAGAGTGCTGATTTACCTAAGGCTGGTTATGCTACGGTTGCTAATGCTGCTAATGCACGGTTCAGCGTTGGTTTTGATATTACTCCAGCAATGATGGGGGACCAATTTATTCTTATCAGTCGTTACAGTGCTTCTAAAGATGGTAATAGCAACTACTCAGATTACTGGTTTAATGACAAGACAGTAAAGTTGAATAATAATCGTGCTGGTTACTTGGATACTTTCCGGGTTTCTGGCAACCAGGTGATTGCTTCAGGATGGCACGCTGACGATGATTCTGCAATTTATCCCGATCACTTTTTGATCCTTTATGACAAGACTGCTAATCGAGAAGTAGCTCGCCAAGAAGTAGCTACTAAGTCAAGCGCTGATGTAGCTAGTCATGGTTACGGTAATATCAACAATGCTGATCATTCTCGTTTTAGTACTAGTTTTAAGATCACTCCGGCAATGGCAGGGCACCAATTAGTACTAATTAGTCGTTACAGTACTAAAGCTGGTATGAATACTAATTATGCAGATTACTGGTTTAATAGTAATGTTTTAACTCCTTACAACAATCGTGCTGGTTACCTTGACCAGGCATCAGTAAATGGTTCTGACGATACTGTTACATTTAGTGGTTGGCATGCTGATGATGCAGCACAAATTTTACCAAATCATTTTCTGATCCTCTTTGACCAGACAGCTAACCATGAAGTAGCCCGAAAGATTATTAAGAATACTGCTAGTGCAGATGTTGCTAGTCATGGTTATGGTAACATTAGCAATGCTGGTAATTCACGCTTTAACGCTACCTTTAAGATTACTCCAGCAATGGCAGGACATCGATTAGTATTGGTAAGTCGTTATAGTGATTCAAGTGATATTAATAATTATGGTAATTATGCCGACTACTGGTTTAACAATAATGTAGTTGACTTAAATCATAATAATGCGTGGCTTGATAATTTTAGTCAAAACGGTAGTACGGTAAACGTTGCTGGTTGGCACGTTGATGATATGTCCTTGCCGTACAGTCACCACTTTATTATTCTTTATGATTTAACTACTAACCGTGAAGTCGGTCGTCAAGAAGTTGCTGGTAATCCTAGTGATGATCTTCTTCATCAATATGGCAATGTTCTTGGAGTGAATAAGACCCGGTTCAATGTCAACTTTAACGTTGGTAACAATCACGATGCATTCCAAGTAATTAGTCGTTACAGTAATTCAGCAACTGGTGAGGGTCAATACTCACAAAACTGGATTAATAATCGTTACTTGAATGCTTACCAAAACCCAGGTTGGATGTACCAAATTAGCTACACCCAAATCCAACCATCCGGCCCAGTTGGTCACAATATTGGACCTGGTTATGAAGGAATTAAGGTTCAATTAGTAAAGGGTCGTCTTGGTACTGGTGGTTATCACTACACTGTAGATGACGGATACCGAATCATGAATGTTCAACGAGCTCACGGGTTGCCAGCAACCGGATGGGTAGACTTTAATACATGGAAGGCATTAGGACTTCCAGCTGATCAATGGACATCAATTGACAGTTACATTGCTCCATTGGGTGCTGGTGCTGGTCAAGGACGGGCAGCTCATATTGAATCAATGATTAGTCAGGCATCTAAGTATATTGGTAAGCCATGGTTAGAAGGTTGTTCATCATACCCAGCTTACGGTGTTGATTGTTCTGGATTAGTCATGCAAGCATTGTATGCTGCTGGGATTAACCCAACTTCATGCAGTTCTATTTATCATGGATTCCCTGGAAATGAATACAATTCACGGAACCTCTTTAGTGATCCGCACTTTATGAATGTTGCTTATGGTGATCGTCAACGTGGAGACTTGGTATTCTACTATGCACCAGGTACTCGGACAATTATCCACATTGGGATTTACTTAGGTAATAACCAAATTCTTGATAGTTGGCCACCTCGTGTTGGTATTAACCCAATTGTTAACTGGCAACACCCAGTTGTTGCTGGAATTCGTCGGGTATTTGCCTAATAAAATAAATGATAAGCAGTCTTTCAATTGTTTTGAAAGATTGCTTTTTTAATTTAAAGGTTTTTTCTGATTAAATTTTAGCCTATAATAAGATTAATATTATTAGAATCATCTGGGAGGAAATAATGGAAATTAATTTTGATAAAGCAAAAAGAGTTGCGGTATCTTGTCTGGCAATGACTAGTTGCGGCTTTTTATTATGGATAAATCAGCTTAATGCTAGTGCTGATGAGAATCAATCCAGTAACCTAGAAGTTACTCAAAATAAAGTTCAACAACCTAAGCAGCAAGCAAATAGCAATAATATTAATCAGTCCAGCCAAACTAAGGATAGTTATGACTATAATGATCACGGAAACTATGCTTATCTGGATTCAGAACAACTAACTGATAATGGGCAGTTAAATGTTAGTGGGTGGCATGTAACAAACGCCTCGCAAAATCGACCATATCACTATTTGATAGCATATGATTCCACCAATCATCAAGAAATTAGTCGCCAAAATATTACTGACCAGGAAGTTAGTCGACCAGATGTCCAAAAAGCTCATAATGTATATGATGCTAAGAACTCCGGCTTTAAGGCTAGTTTTAATTTATCGTCTCAATTAGCTAATCTTAAGACCGTTCAAGTAATCAGTCGTTACACTAATGATCAGTTTGGTAATGGGGATGCAGTTGATTATTGGTTTGCGCCAATTACAATTGATCAGAATAATTATGCTAATCTGGATAATGCTAGTGTTGTTAATAATAAGTTGCGATTATCCGGCTGGAATGCGACTAATCAGGCAAGCAATAAATCGTATCATTATGTGATTCTAATTGATCGGACCAATGGTGGTCGGGAAATTACACGGCAACTGGTTAAGAACGTTGATCGTCCAGATGTCGCCAAAGTGTATTCAGGTGTTGATAACGCTCAGAAATCAGGATTTGTAGCTGAATTACCTCTCAATAATATTAATTTTAGTCACCAGCTCCAGGTAATTAGTCGTTATTCTGGTAGTAAAGATGGCAATAGTGACTATGTCGATTACTGGTTTAATCCGATTACCACTGGTAATTATGCAAATCAAGGTAATTTAGATGATTTTGATCTGAGTAATGGTAAACAAGTAGTAATTAGTGGTTGGCATGCCAATGACGTCGCTAATTTTGAAAATAATCATTTTATTATTTTGTATGATAATACTGCTAATCAACAGGTTGCTGTACAAAATGTTAAGCAAGTTAGTCGTCCAGATGTTGCCAAGGCTTACCCAAGCATTAATCAGGCGGGTAATTCTGGCTTTAGTACAACTTTAAATTTAGAGAATCATAATCTAGTTGGTGGACATTCGTATTCCGTAGTCAGCCGTTATTCTACCAGTAGTAATGAAAATGGTGGTTCAGGACAATATACAGATTATTGGTCTTCACCTGTCGTCTTAAATAGCCATGCTTTTTACTTAGATGACATTAAGATGCAAAAGGATGGACTTCATGTAACTGGTTGGGTAGTTAGTGACTACTCTTCAACGCGAAAAAATCCTTATATCTTTGTCTTAAATAATGGCCGGGAAGTAGCTCGTCAAAAATTAAGTTTAAATAGAAGAGCCGATGTTGCACGGGTTTATCCAAAAGTTTTCAACAGTGTGAATAGTGGATTTAATACTGTTGTCAAGTTAAATCCAGCATTAGTTTCGGGGAATATGCAGGTCCTTCTTCGTTTCTCAGCTGATCCAGCAGGAAATGTCGATAATGATGATCAATATAGTGATAACTATCAGTCAAATGCTGGAAATTTTGATCGGATTGATGTTTCTCAAGGGGGAATGTATGTCAGTGGCTGGCATGCATCTAATCAAACACTTGATAAACCATATCAATATTTGATTTTTATTGATCAAAATGGTCATGAACTATATCGTCAATCTGTACCAGATGCAAATAGAAGCCGTTCGGATGTTGCTAAAGCTTATCCGGCAATTTTTAATAGTGAAAAATCAGGTTATCAACTTGGCTTTAATCTCCCAGAGAGTTTGCAGCATAAAATCGTTAAAGTAATTCATCGCTATTCAAATGATCCAAGGGGAAACGGTAATTATGTTGATTATGTATCAGGACCAGTTAATGTTAACTTAATGCGGACACCGATTGATTATCGTCAACCGTCTGAATATGTGCCATATCCTAACGTTAGCAAACTCCATAATTTCTGGATCCATGTTCGTATTGGTCAGAACAGGGTTTATTTAATGGATGGTAACAATATAGTTTATACAATGTATTGTTCGGCTGGGGTATACCAGAACGGTATCAGTGAAACACCAACCGGAACCTATTATATTCAGCCTGAACGGGGTAATAGTTTTTATAATGGGTCTGAAGGGGAAGGTGCCAATTATTGGACTTCCTTCTTAAATCATGGTGAGTATCTTTTCCACAGTGTACCAACGGATTACCGAGGCAACTATATCCCTGGTGAAACCGCTAAATTGGGTGTTTCAACGGGTTCACACGGTTGCGTTCGACTTTCAGTACCCGATGCCTACTGGATTCTGCATAACGTTCCAACAGGTACACGAGTGGTAATTGAAAATTAGTCGGAAAACTTTGGGGGATTTCAAATGCAAAAAAAGTTGCAGCATCATGTCTTGCAATGACAAGTTGTGGCTTCCTATTATGGGTTTCACAATCTAACGTTAATGCTGATGTAAAATCACAAGTTAATGAACCACAAGTAGGGGGTACTCAAAGTAAAGTAGCTTCTCAGACTACTGGTGAAAAGCAGGAAACTAGTACTTATGATCATTCTGATAGTGGTAACTATGCTTATCTTGATTCCGCTAAGATGAATAATAATGGTGTGCTAAGTGTTAGCGGCTGGCATGCAACAAATGCAGCGGAAAATCGACCATACCATTATTTGATAGCATATGATTCCACCAATCATCAAGAAATTAGTAGCCAAAATATTACTAATGATGAAGTGACTCGTCCAAAGGAACAGGAGGAGTGATCTCCTATACTAATGTTCCCGGGAATCGTTTCATTAGTGCAAGTACTGTTAAAGCAAGTGTTCTTTCAGAAATTCTCCATAATGCTGGTGGTAATCTTAATGGCTATCAACAGGGTTTAGTGGCCCGAATGATCAGAAATAGTGATAATGATGCAACGACAACGTTAATTAATACTTATCTTGGTGGGAATAGCGAGTTAAACCACATCTTCCATGACTTGGGAATGAGCGCATCTTATACTGGTGAACACTGGGGATGGACATTGACCACTCCAGAGGATCAACTTAAATTACTGAATGAGATTTATTATAAACATGGTAATTCTTACCTTAATGATGCATCACGGAATTATATTAAGAGCTTAATGATTCAGTTTCTGCAGGTCAAAATTGGGGGATTTCGGCAGGTAGTTCATCATTCTACTTAAAGAATGGGTGGAATATTACAAATAACGAGTGGAATGTAAGCAGTATTGGTTATATTCCTGGTAAATACACAATCGCTGTTTATACTCGTCAGCCATCATATAACGTTGGTAAGCAGTTGATTGAAAATCTTGCGTCAGCTACTAATCAAATTGTTAGGGGATAGAATTGGATCAGAACGATTAAGTTTGTTCTGATCTTTTTTCATTGTATTAAGATAATAAAGAATTAAAAATTAGATATGGTATCATGGAAAAAGTCTGAATTCTATTTTTTATTTAGAAAGGGTAAGCAATGAAAAAGATAAGAAGTAATACTTTATTGTTCCTTGTTCTTCTATGGACAGGATTTTCACAAATATATTGGCAATTAGGACCACACATTGCTGATTATAATAATCAAAGTCTTCATACAAGTGCATACTTGATTGTTAAAGGTTTTACTGTACTCGGACCCGATATTTTGATGCTGATACTTGGGTACTATATTTCTAAACGGCAGCATAAAGAATCGTTCATAATTAAAGTATGGCTTAACACGTTAGGCCTTGGAGTTTTAGTTAGTACAATTGTTGCAATGAGTAGTAACCAGTTAGCTAAGGTGACGATTTTTGGATCTAACTTTTTAGATTCGTTATTTCCAATTATCCGGAATAGCTATCCGTTAATTTTTGGTTCGCTTTTAGGATTATTACTGGTTACGCTCACTAAACAATTAGATTTATTTTGGCAAAGACGAATAACTATTGGTACTTGGACTTTAATTGCAATCCCGTTCTTTAATTACCCAAATAATTGGGGATGGTCAGGAAATTTTCTTGTAATTTTCTATGCACTAGTATTCGTTCTTGGTTCGCAGATTAATCTAGCAAGTAAACCGTTAGTTGGTTATGGATTAATAGCTTTAGTAATTAATGTATTGTTACAAGGATTAATGCCAACTTTTAGTATTAGTGGTGGAACAATCGAACGGTATAGTGAACCTACTAATGTTTTAAACGTGTTTGTTGCATATGTAATTGGTTCATTAATGATTAGGAGCGTAAAGCATTTTAATTGGCGAATGTTGTTCTCATTCCTAGTCTTAATAGAGAGTAGTGGGCTGATTGCACGCTTACTATTACCGTTGAAGATTGGCAATCAATGTTCATCATTTAAGGTAGCAATTTATACGGTTGTCGCCTTGGTAGTTGCCATGGTTATTGCTGAATTATGGAGCTTAATTACTTGTTTGACTGTCTTTAGAAATATTAAT
Source organism: Limosilactobacillus fastidiosus (assembly GCF_014145505.1). Taxonomy (GTDB): domain Bacteria; phylum Bacillota; class Bacilli; order Lactobacillales; family Lactobacillaceae; genus Limosilactobacillus; species Limosilactobacillus fastidiosus. The sequence goes on along the minus strand of NZ_JACIUZ010000020.1, from coordinate 22,029 downwards.
CAGCTAATTAATCACTTTACTGCGAGTGATATGAACAATCAATTCTTAATTATAAAGGATGGATTGAAAAAACGGCTTCCAAATATTTTCCTATTCGGTTTAAGCTATATTATTGCTGCTTGTTCGATGCTTTTAATGAATAATGGCTTTACTGTTAGTCCTAATGTTGATGCAACATATAATATTTTTGCCTATACATTTGGTACTCGGGAACTTCTTATTCTGTTCACAACATTCCTAATTTTTCTTACGGCTAAGTTTATCCAAGCTCTGACTAAGCGTTATTGGGTAAGCTTAATGCTGATTGTCCTTATTAATGCCATAATCGTAGTAGCTAATCGTGAGAAGATAGCTGCACGGAACGAACCTATCTTGCCGTCTGATTTACTGATGGTTTCAGTTGCTAAAGAACTTTTTGGAATGGTTAGTTCTAGTGTTTGGACTATTGCAGTGGCCGTATTAATTTTATTGATTATCTTAACGATTTGGTTAGAAAAGAAGTATCCGGTTAAAGAAAAATGGGGAGTAAAGAAACGAGTACTTTTTATATTTCTTGCGCCGTTACTCTTTGCTACTAGTCTTTTCTGGAATCATCAGGGAACGCCTTTGAGTAACTTCATGCATTCAATTGATGACCAATCAATGTTTTACAATCAATTAAGTGGCGCTCGAATTAATGGCCCCGTAATTCAATTTATGAATAATATTGATGTGACTGTAATGGAAAAACCAGCTGGCTATTCGGAAAAGGCAATGAACAACCTTGTAAGGAAGTACCATTTACGGGCAAATGAGATTAACCAAACAAGAATTAATGATTTGAGTAAGCAGAGTATTATTTTTAACTTAAGTGAAAGCTTTGCTAATCCACAACGAGTACCAGGGGTGAAGTTGAAAAATAATCCAGTTCCGTACATTACCAAAATGATGAAGGATAATACTGGTGGGATAATGATTAGTTCAGGTTTTGGTGGTGGAACCGCAAATATGGAATACATGACCTTAACTGGCTTTAGCTTAAGTAATTTTTCTCCAACATTACCAACACCGTATACTCAATTGGTAACAAACCTTAAGAAGAATCCTTCAATTGTTGAACAATTCAAATCAGCAGTTGCAATTCACCCGTATAATGGGGTCTTTTATAACCGGATCAGTGTATATGAAAAGTTTGGCTTTGATAAATTCCTTTACCTTGGTTCAAAATACCCGATTCGTCACCAGAAGAAGATTGATCGAAATCCATATTTATCTGATGAAACTTCCTATCGAAACGTTTTAGATCAATTAAATAAAAAGCAAGGTGGTCAATTTATTAACCTAGTTACCATGCAAAACCATTTTCCGTATGATCAGAATTACTACAATGAAATTCAGCGCTATAATGCGATTCGAGTTTCTGATGGTACAAACATTGGTTCTGTAAATGATTTCTCAACGGGAATTCATTACACGGATAAGGCAGTAGAGCAATTTATTAAAAAAATTGACCAAATTCAAAAACCAATTACAATTGTTTTCTATGGTGATCATTTACCAGGAATATACCAAAACAGTATGGCGAAAGACGGGGTAAAGTTACACGAAACCGATTATTTTATTTATTCGAATCTCTATGCTCGTCAACATGGTGCTAAAAATTTTTATACTGATACTAAATATGTCAGTCCTAATGACTTTATTGCAATGGTTGCTAAGCAAACTAACGCTAAAGTTAATTGGTACCAGGCATTATTAACGGATGTGTATGAGAAGTTGCCAGCAATGGGTGTGGGGCTTCAGTCAAGCTCAAACGTTAATTCCTACAATAATAGTACCCAATTTGTTAACCAAGATGGAAAGTTAGTAAGTGAAAACCAATTAAGTAAAAAGCAAAAACAATTGCTATATGATTATCGGCTAGTTCAATATGATGTAACGGCTGGTAAACATTATGTTTCAAACCAAATGAAATAATTAGAAGAGCTGAGGATGATCAGCTCTTTTTCATTACCGTTGTAACTCCATTCAGAATATATTAAACTAATAAGGATATTGCGCAAAATTAAATAAAGAAAGGAAAATAAAATTAATGTCACCAAAACAACTTGCTGAAGCAGTTAATAAGCGGCGGACATTCGCCATTATTTCTCACCCGGACGCGGGTAAAACGACCATTACTGAACAACTTTTACTTTTTGGTGGAGTTGTTCGGGAAGCCGGAACAGTTAAGGCGCGGAAAACTGGTAATTTTGCTAAGTCTGACTGGATGGAAATTGAAAAGAAGCGGGGGATCTCTGTTACTTCTTCCGTAATGCAATTTGATTTCCAAGGTAAGCGGATTAACATCCTTGATACACCAGGACACGAAGATTTCTCTGAAGATACCTACCGGACATTGATGGCAGTGGACTCTGCTGTAATGGTGATTGATTCTGCTAAGGGGATCGAACCACAAACTAAGAAGCTTTTCCAAATCTGTAAGATGCGGGGAATTCCGATCTTCACTTTCATGAACAAGTTTGACCGAGATGCTCGAGAACCATTAGATCTCTTGAATGAAGTTGAAGATACATTAGGTATCGAAACTTACCCAATTAACTGGCCAATTGGATCTGGTCGGCAATTTAAAGGAATTTACGATCGCTTTAATCGGCGAGTAGCTTTGACCCACCCTGAAGATCCGGAAAATCCATACTTGCCACTCGATGAAGATGGAAATGTTAAGGGAGATAACCCGCTTGAGGGTGATGGCGAATGGCAAGATGCTCTTGATGGGATGGAGTTAGTTGATATTGCCGGAAACCAACTTGACCGAGAAAAGATCGCTGCCGGTGACCAAACTCCGGTCTTCTTTGGATCAGCTTTAACTAATTTTGGAGTACAGACTTTCTTGGAGACTTACCTAAAGTTTGCTTCAGCGCCAAGTGCCCACCATACAGAAAATGATGGTGATGTTAAGCCACTTGATCCTGAATTTTCTGGCTTTGTCTTTAAGATTCAGGCAAATATGAACCCTCGTCACCGTGACCGGATTGCTTTTGTACGGATTTGCTCTGGCGAATTTGATCGGGGGATGGACGTTACTTTGGAACGTACGAAGAAACCAATTCGTTTATCCAACGTGACTGAATTTATGGCTGATACTCGGGAGAACGTTGAGAATGCCGTTGCTGGGGATATTATTGGGCTATATGATACTGGTAACTTCCAAATTGGTGACTCAATTTATACTGGTAAAAAAGACATTAAGTTTGAAAAGCTTCCGCAATTTACTCCTGAACTGTTTATGCGGGTAACAGCAAAGAACGTGATGAAGCAAAAGTCCTTCCATAAGGGGATCAATCAATTGGTCCAAGAAGGGGCAGTTCAATTATTCCGTTCTTACACTTCTGGTGATTACATTCTTGGTGCCGTTGGTCAACTTCAATTTGAAGTGTTCAAGTTCCGGATGCAGAATGAATATAACTCTGAAGTGGTGATGGAACCAATGGGGAACAAGACTGCTCGGTGGATTGATCCCGATCAACTTGATGAAAAGATGTCTTCATCACGAAATATCTTGGTTAAGGATATTCATGATCAGCCATTATTCCTATTTGAAAACCAATTTGCGGAGAATTGGTTTAAGCAAAAGTATCCGGATGTGAAGTTAACAAGTAAGTTGTAAATAGATTTTAATGATGATGTGAAGAATAATTCACTATTCTTACGTTATACTATTTGTATTGATACTCTATAGGTCTTAATCAGGGAGGTACACATAGGGTGAAAAAACAAATAATTAATGCAACGGCATTAATGACTGCAACTACTATTGTTGGAATTGGATTAGCATTAAATAAAGTCCAGGCAGATTCAACAACTGTTACTGATAGTAATGCTAATATTGCGGTTACTAGCCAGCCAGTTCTAACACCAGCCAATTCTAATAACAATGTTGAACTGTACTCGGATAATTTAGTACAGGTAAAGGCAACTCAAACCATTAATTTCCCTAGTGGATATACGTTAGATGCCATTAAAAATATTCCTGATGATGAATCTTCAGCAGCAAAAGTTGCCTCAGAACAGTTACAAAAGACAACTATTCAGGGAATGTACGATAATGACTATCAATCAGATCCTCAAGCTGCTCAAGAAAAAGTGGATATTCGTAATTTAACTGATAATCAAGTACGTGAGATTAATAATTATGGATTAAGTATTGTTAATAAAGCACGAGCTGAATTTGGTAAGCAACCATTTACTCAAACTAATGGAACGATTAACACAACTCGTAACATGGCATTGGAATACCAGACTAAGAATGAGTCGTTAATGACCGGTTCTTGGCATGATACGGGAATTATTGGCTTTAATGGTGAAAACATTGCTGCTTTTCAGATTTATGATGATAATATTCCAGAGTTTAATTCAATTGCCCGGCCATTCGCAACGGCTAAAGGAATAGAATTAGTTGATAATGACCGGATTCCGTTATTTAAAGTCACTACAATGGATGATCTTCGGGCGATGGTATTTTATGGGATCACGGGAATGCTCTTTAATGATGCTGATGATTACTTTGGGCACGCAAAAAATTTTCTCACAATTGATCAGCCAATTACAACAATGGGATTATATCCTTCATTATTAAGAACCCGAAGCGGTAATGGAAGCATCAACGGAAGGAACGTAAACTTCTGGGTAGAAAATGTTGATATGCACTATTTGTGGGTAACAGGTTCAGATAGCTCTGGTACATTGAGCAATATTGGGGTAATTCAAGGTAACTGGGATACTAGTGATAATGGGAATTATGCCTGGTTGGATAATGTTAGTACGAATAATGACGGTCAATTAGCTATTAGTGGCTGGCATGCAACTAATTTATCCAATGGACGAAACTATCACTACATTATTGTTCTTGATCAAAATAACCACGAAATTGCCCGGACATTAGTTGAGCCTGTTAGTCGTCCGGATGTCTTGAAGGCTCATGGTGTCTACAATGCCAACAATTCTGGCTTCAGCACTGAGATTAATTTAGGTGATAAGTTAGCCAATACTGACTATGTTCGAGTGATTAGCCGTTATAGCAGTTCGGCTGACGGTAATAGTGACTATGTGGATTATTGGTTTAATCCTGTAAAAATTGACCAGAATAATTATGCTTGTTTGGATAGTACACATGTAGAAAATGGTAAATTGCAATTTGCTGGTTGGCACGCTACTAATCAATCTGCAAGTCGTAAGTATCATTATATTATTTTGATCGATCGCTCTAATGGGAGTAGAGAAATTGCCCGTCAACTCGTAACTGATAATAGTCGTCCAGATGTTGCAAAGGTATATCCTAACATTAATGGTGCGGCTAAGTCTGGATTTAAGGTTGGTTTTGACTTAAATAAGCTTAATCTCAATCGTGAACTTCAAATTATTAGTCGTTATACCGATGATCCAGCAGGCAACGGAAATTACATTGATTATTGGTTCTCGCCGATAACCGGTAACTATTCTAATCAGGGGTATTTGGATCACTTTGCTGTCAATAACTCTGGTCAAGTAGTAGCTAGTGGGTGGCATGCAAATGATATTACTAAGTTTGAACAGAATCATTTTATTATTTTGTATGATTTAACTAGTAATAAGCAGGTAGCAGTTATGAAGGCAAGTAATGTTACAAGAAATGATGTTGCTAGAGTTTATCCTACTGTAAAAACAGCAGCAAATTCTGGCTTTAGTGTAAAGTTTGACTTGCCGATGAATGCCATTGTGAGTGGTCATAAATATGTAATTGTTAGTCGCTATTCAACTAATGATCAAGGAAATGGTGATCAGGGACAGTATACTGATTACTGGTATGACCCAAAATATTTATGATATTATATAGTAGTACGGGATTTTATAATAATATTTCTTACTAAAAAACGGGAAGTAATCACATTAATAGATTACTTCCCGTTTTTCTTAGAGTGCTATTTCATACACTTTTCATTTATTCGTTATGACTTACCGTAACACCACTTGGCAAAGCACCTGACCAATCCTTGTATTGAACTTGTGAGCTTCCCTTAGTAGTGTAACGATCCATTCCGTCACTATCTACATTATGGGTAACACCTTGGGAATCAGTCCAAGTTGCAACATCTCCTAAGCCAAGTTGAACAGACTTCTGTTCTTTAACACTACTTGAAGAAGTAGTAGCTTTAGCTGGAGCAGTAACCTGCTGATTGTTACTAGTATTATTAGTTATCTTTGCAGCAGAGGGTGTAGTTGTTACGTTTTTAGCGGAACTAGTACTACTACTACTTGAAGATGCAACTTTAGTACTTGTAGTATGGCTGTTAGTAGTTGCCGCATTCTTAGTGCTGGTAGAAGCAGTTTTTTCACTCTTTTTGTGACTTTCCTTAATGACTTGTGAACTTGATACTTCATGAGTTTTGTGTGATGTAGTAGTTGAATCACTAACGGCACAACCACCAAGACCTAAAGCAAGTAAAACGATAAGTGAACTGTCTAAAACCTTTTTATTCATCTTCATTGTAATAGCACTCCTTCCGGCAACGTTATTGTAACGTTGTTGTTTTCTTTCAATTCAATATATATTGTAACATAGTTGAAATATTAATGTAAATATTTAGCAACTTAGATGGCCATTTTTACAACTTATGTAACAAAACATAATAAAAGCGTAATAATTAATACTTAATGAACAAAAATTATCACTCTGAATTTCTACCAATTCCTTTTTCTCATTTACAATTAAATTGTCTTAGTGTATCGTAGAAGAGAAGTACATGGCACCTAATCTTAGTAGCTAGGTGCCTTTTATATTGCAAAGGAAATTTATTATGAATAAAGAGAAATTTTATCATTGGCTATTTTGGCCGGTCGTATTATTGACAATTGCAACGTTGATTTTTGTTTGTACAAAAATCCAGTTTATTTTTAAACCGTTCTGGACATTCCTCTCCGTAGTCTTTGTTCCATTGCTGTTATCTGGATTCCTGTACTATATGTTAAATCCGATCTTAAATTTGATTATGAAAGTTAAGATTGGGAAATTTCATATGAATCGGGGAGTGGCTAGTTTATTAATTGTTGTAATTCTAATATTGATTATTGCTTGGGGAATTTCCGCATTGATTCCGCCAGTAGTAAAAGAAATTAGTCAATTAGTAAACCACTTGCCACAAACAGTTAGTGGTTTGCAAAAACTTATGAACAATACGATTAAGAATTCGCCATTAAAACGTGTCGATTTGAATGCCTATTACCGTCAATTTGATCATCAATTAGCCGCCTATGCCCAGAAGATTCTTAAGGGACTCTCTGAACGAGTTGGGGATATCATTGGTATGATTACTAATATTACAGTCGTTACTATTACTGTTCCGGTAATGCTTTTCTATATGTTAAAAGATGGTTCAAAATTGGCTCCGGCAATTCAAAAGTGGCTTTCACCACACCATGCTAAGGAAGTTAACCAACTCCTCGGCAAGATGAACAATACCTTATCCTCATACATTGCTGGGCAAGTAATTGAGTGTCTTTTTGTTGGTATTTTTACTTCTGTCGGCTACTTGCTTATTCATGAACCATTGGCACTTGTTCTGGGGATCGTTGCTGGATTGTGCAATATCATCCCTTACGTTGGTCCGTATATTGGGATTGCACCAGCACTTTTTGTGTCCTTGACGATGGCACCGGATAAACTAATTTGGGTTATTGTTGTTGTTCTGGTGGTTCAACAGATTGATGGTAATATTATTTATCCAAACATCATCGGCAAGACGCTTAAAATTCACCCGTTAACGATCATTGTTCTGTTGCTGGCTGCGGGTCATATTGCCGGAATTGGGGGAATGATTCTTTGCATTCCATTCTATGCAATCTTAAAGACCGTGGTTGAATATATGTTTGATATTTATCGAATTGAACATCCAGTGAGGGATGATGAAAAGGATGTTAAGGCTTAAATAGCTTAAAAAATCTCTGCTTCTTTATTTGAAGGAAGTAGAGATTTTTTGATCAATAAATTTTCCCCTCTTGCAATTTTACCTCTTTTTATATATAGTTAGTTGCATAAGTGGTTAACCATATAACTAGTTGGATGCTAAGGAGCTGATCGATTGCAATTTCATTTTAACGAGTCGACACCGTTATACCAACAGATCGCAACTCAACTGGAAGAAATGATTTTTACTGGTGGGTTTGATGAGGAGAGTCAGATTCCCTCAACTACCCAGCTTTCACAACAACTTCATATTAATCCAGCAACAGTTCTTAAAGGAATGAATATCCTGGTGAATGAGGGATTAATTGAGAAACACCGTGGGCGAGGAATGTTTGTACGAACGGGAGCACGACAAAAAATTATGGAACAACGAAAAGAAAGTTTTTACAGAGATTACGTAAAAGCCCTTCTTGTAGAAGCACATAAATTAGGAATTAATAAGCAACATTTGATTGAATTGATTGAACGGGGGGAGCATGATGGAACAATTAAAGATTAGTCAGGTAACCAAAAAGTTTGGTCGTCATCTGATTTTAGATGACGTTTCATTTACTTTGGAACCAGCGAAGATCTATGGCCTATTAGGGCGGAATGGTGCTGGAAAATCAACTTTACTGAACATCATCAGTAACCGGATTTTCCCAACAGCTGGCTCAGTAAAACTTGACGATCAGGAAGTTAATACTGACCAAACACTTGGGAAAATTTTCCTCATTGGAGAAGATAACCTTTACTATAAGCAAGTAAAGATTAATCAGATGTTTGACTTGGCCGATGCAGCTTATGGCAACTTTGATTATAAGAATGCTGAGCGAATGTTAAAGCGCTTTTCTCTTGAGGGGACCCATAAATTTACGAAGTTATCGACGGGACAAAAAACGGCAGCGAAGGTCACTTTGGCATTAAACGTTAGTGCTGACTATATTTTCTTGGATGAGCCCGTTCTTGGGTTAGATGCGAATTATCGGGAAGTTTTCTACCAAGAACTAATTAAATCATATCAGGCCAGACCACGAACAATTGTCCTTTCTACTCACTTAATTGATGAAATTCAACGTTTAATTGAGCATGTGATTCTGATTAATAATCAGCAGGTACTTGTGGATACGGATGTTGAAGAATTATTAAGGAAGGCTTATGAAATTTCAGGTCCGGTAAAACTAGTTGACCAGTATACTGAAGGGTTAAATGTTCTTTCGACAGAGGATTTAGGAAATATTCGAACGGCCCATGTATTTGACAAATTACCAGAAGGTCGGGTAATCCCGGATCAAGTTCAAATTGGCCATACTGACTTACAGCACTTGTTTATTTACTTGACGAATGAGGGAGGGGATAAAAATGATTAGTCATGAACAAAAATTAGTAATTACTAATGTTTTTCGCCGCCTTGGTTGGGCACTGGCGATCGCAACCACGTGGATTGTTGGTTTTAAATTAGGCGATTACCTGATTGAACTATTAATTAACCATCGCTTTGATTCTTTTCTGGTCAACTTACAGGAAATTCCAGGAACGCTAATTTTTATTTTTAACTTAATTTTAGGGCTTTACTTTCTAATTAGTGCTTATGGGGACTTTAAGTGGACAATCCAAAATGGTATTTCACGGAAGACACTTTGGTGGGGCAGGCTTACTGCACTCTTATTAGCTAGTTGTGGAATTTGGATTATTGATGAATTACTTAGCATATTAGATCACCCAATTACAGGATGGCAGTCGATGGGAACTCAATTATTAATTCTTTTGACAGGTGTGTTAACCCTCCAGATGATCGGGAATGGTTTTGGTTTGCTTAACCGGACTTGGAAGTGGATTGTCGGTATTGGGTTGCCGATCCTCTTTATTCTCCTATTAATGCTTTTAATTCAGGCAACAATCGGTTTGAACATTGGCTACCAATATAATGCGTGGTTTGGACCGGATAGTATTTTGTTGGCGATTTTATCTTCTTCAGCAACTTGGTGGGTTGTTTGGGGAATCTATATTATTATCGTAGTGGTCCTTTCAAAGTTCTTCAATGATCGGATGCAATTGCGGAGAGATTAAATTTAAGTGGTAAATAATACATAAATAGAGCAGGTTGTTTAGAATGATCTGTTCTATTTTTTATAATTAATTTAATTGAGCAGATGTTATCATTTGCGTTTACCTGTAGCTAAAGGTTAAGATAAAGACGTATAAGTAGTGGTGAATAATCTACCAGTTGATAATTGTTCATTTATAAAAAATGAGGAATGGAGTGTTGAACGTGGTTAATAAGCAATTAATCGAGAAATTATCTATTGTTGGTCTAGCATTATTATTAGCTGGCTGCGGTGCACAGTCAGCTAATTCTAATTCTGCCTCTAGTTCATCAGGCAGCTCAGCAATTACCAATAACCAGAAAGTTAATCTTGATTCGACAAATATGCCACCAGAAGAGGTTAGTAGCTTAGTAACGATTTATAGTAGTAAGAAGTACGGTGGTGACTGGGCTAAGGCTGCTCATGGTGCAGAAAGTAACGGCTTGCGAACTAATCTTTATGATACGAGTGACTACCGCCTTGATAATCCAGGTGCAACCGGTGAAGATGGGTCTGGGATCCTTTATAATGCTGGTCCGGAAAAGAATTCTGCTGATGTTGCTTACACATTGAATCAAGATGGTAGTATTAATATCTATGAGAATGTTAAGAAGGGTGAAAAAGCGAAAAAGCTTGGAACCGTTAGTCAAAATGACATGGTTTACTATATTAACCAGCATAACCAAGCAAGTCAGGTTCAAAATTTAACCAAAAAGAGTAAGGTCTACGATGAACGTTCAGGCCGGAATAATGCAGCTAACCATGAATTCGGTCGTCAAGCAGTCTTCACTACGCCGAAGTCCATGCGTGGTGTATGGTATTCTGACGATGGAAATCAAGAAACGGTTCTTACCATTCGTGAACATACGATTACTGTTTCAACTAACAATAATTCAACTAAGTCTTGGTTGTACAAGCAATATCCTGACTTTCTTTCAAGTCCTGATGCACAGAATAAGACAGTTCAAGCCCAAACCCAGACTTGGCAAAGCGCAAAGTATGTTGACGCCCATAACAAGAATTGGTTAAATATCCGTGGCTGGTGTGATACGCAAAACAAGGGTCAATTCTACCTTTTGCATCATGAGAAGATTAATGGTAAGGAGACAACCGTATTAGTTTCTGCTAACGGTGATAAAGTAACTACTGATAATGTCTTCTATACCAATCAATCAACCGCTCAAAAGCAAGCTAACCACCATTATGCCGATCTTGATTATCCCCAAAGCCCCGAAGGCGAAGATGAGGTAAATAATTAAAGAGTGTCTTCGCCCCAAAGAGTTCTCGGAAGGCTAGCAATTTCTCCTGACGAAGGCGTCGTGCGCCTAGGAAGGAGGTTGCTAGCTCTAGGAAACTCGGGCGAAGCACGTTTAGACTATGTTGCCGAGAACTATTAGCTCGAGGAAAGTTAGGTAAGCAGTTCTTGACTCAGTTGCATTAGAACTAACTCGGGCAAAGCAATGTTTTGACTTAATAAAAAATTAAAATAAGGCCACTAACTAGTTAATTTATAGCTAATTAGTGACCTTATTTTAATTTAAATGGCAGAAAGCTGTCTTATTTTCCTGCCGCTTTATTAATTGCGTCGATTACTGCATACCGGAATTTATTCTTTTCGAGAGCGACTACACCTTTAATAGTTGTACCAGCAGGGGAGGTAACTTGATCGCGGAGTTCAGCAGGAAGCATTGCGGAATCAAAGGCTAATTTACCTGTCCCCTTAATCATACTTGAAATTAAGCGGTAAGCAGTTTGGCGGCCCATCCCGTTTTCTACGGCACCGTCACTCATGGCATCCATGAAGACGTCCACGAATGCTGGACCACAACCGCCAATTACACCAACAATGCCCAGCTGTTCTTCACTGACGGGGATGACATCTCCCAGTAATTCGAGAAAGTCAATAATATCATTTTTCTGTTGGTCACTAATATCTTGGGGGAGGGTAAGACCAATTGTTCCAGCATTGACAGCAACTGGGGTATTCGGAATCATTACGGCAACCGTTGCATTAACAATTTCGGCTTGTAATTTATTAAGAGGAACTCCTGCCGCTGCGGAAATAACTGTTGTAGAAGCAGGAAGTTGGCTTAATTCTTGGGCAATTTTTAGAGTGATTGGGGCTGGAGTAGTAAGGATAACAAAGTCTGGTCTGGCTTTAACAATATCTTTATTATTATTAACAACGGTAAAACCAAGTTTTTCTCCTAGTTCAGTTACGCGAAGATTATCTGGATTTTCACCGATAATTCTAAATTGCTTTGATTTGACTAGGCCCTTGATGATAGCAGAACCCATGCTACCAACCCCAACAACTGCGATTGTTTGCTGATTAGTCATCGTCCTGATCCTCCAATTTAACATAGTTACTGGTGATAAATTTACCGTTGCCGACTTTATACCAGGTGATTTCGCCATTGTCACTCATTTTACCAGTAATGATAATTTCTTGACCGTCCTTGAGTTCATCGACCTTATCCCCGTACGGTCGTTCGAAAACATCAACGGATCGATTAGGGAGGTAGTCGATAGTGGCTTTAGTTTTTTTGATTGGAATGACTGACATATTATCGACTAGCTTTGATTGAAAAGCTTTATCTTCAGTTTTAAAGGGATTATCAACCGTCGTCATGTGATCGTACTTGAGCCATTGATCACTCCCAATTTCATACCAGAATTCCCCAGACTTCGTAGCTACTCGATGAAAAGCTTTTAATACAACATCTTCAGGAAATGGGGTGCCAACTTGCATCCCGTTTGGCATATCATAAACAGGGGTGACAGCGTCAAGGTGGAGGTACATCTCAATTGCTTCAACCTCACCCCAATTTTCGTTTCGGTAATAGAGGTGAACGCTATGCGGTTTATTATCAAATGTGCCAGTTAAGTCCCCTTCACTTTTCAGGAAGCGGTAACTATCAAATTGCTTTTTTTCCACAGAATATTCTTCGCCCATGAATCCCCGTAAGAGTTGGGGAACAATTAGATTTTCACCAGTATCAATATTTGTGTAGTAAACCCAAATTGGATTACCCGTTTTGAATTTTTCTTCCATAATTAGTTTCACCCCGTCAGCTGTGTTTATTAACATTTATTATAGCATTAATGGAGTTAAGACCATTAGGTTAATAATATAAAAAGGACTAAGAAAGTAATAAACTTTCTTAGTCCTTTAGATTAGTTATTTACTGACTTTTTCAGGAACGGTAGCTTCAACAACGGTAATGTTACCATCATTGTCTAACTTAGCGGCAAGGTTATGTGCATCGCTATGATCAAGAACATAATCAGCAATTCGATCTTCGATTTGTTCTTGAATAACACGACGAAGCGGACGAGCCCCCATCTTTGGGTCATAACCCAAGTCAACTAGCTTCTCATCAACATCATTTGGAACAATGATTGATAAGTCACGATCAGCTAACATCTTGTTAACGTCAGAAATCATCAGGTTAACAATCTTCATTAAGTCATCTTTACTCAGGGCATTGAATTGGACGATATCGTCAAAACGGTTTAAGAATTCTGGCTTAAAGTAGTTTGTTAGTTTATCAACGATTGAATGAGTACTGCCGTCTGATTCAGCACCGAAACCAACGCTTGCTTGGACGTCACCAGTACCAGCATTTGAAGTCATGATGATGATTGTATCCTTGAAACTAACTGTCCGTCCTTGTGAATCGGTTAATCGACCGTCATCAAGAATTTGTAGGAACATGTGCATTACATCTGGGTGAGCTTTTTCAACTTCATCTAGCAGGATCAAACTATATGGGTGACGCCGAACTTGTTCAGTTAATTGTCCGGCTTCTTCATAACCAACGTAACCTGGAGCGGCACCGATTAACTTGGAAGTAGACGTCTTGTCCATGTATTCCGACATGTCAAACCGGATCATAGCATCTTTAGAACCAAACAGTTGTTGAGCAAGTTGCTTAGCCGTTTCAGTCTTCCCAACACCAGTAGGACCAACAAAGAGGAAACTTCCAATTGGTCGACCAGATTTGTTTAACCCAATCCGGTTTCGCCGAATTGCTCGGGCAATCTTATCAACAGCTTCTTTTTGACCGATAACGTGTTCGTCAAGCTTCTTGTCAAGATCCCGGAGTTGATTTTCCTCTTGTTCTTGAAGATCGCCAACAGGGATGTTTGTCTTTTCTTCGACAATTTCTTGCATGTCCTTGACGGTTACCGTTGCAGAATCTTCAGTATGATTTTCTTCAGCTTCTTTCTTGGCCCTTTCAAGCTTACTTACTTGATCACGGTAGAAGGCTGCCTTTTCATAATCCTGATTATCTGCAGCTTGTTGCTTGTGGGCTTCTGCAGTATGGATTTCGTTTTCGATAGTGTTTGGATCAACGTTCTTTAACGTTAAGTTTTTCCGTGACCCAGCTTCGTCCATTAAATCGATTGCCTTGTCAGGCAAGAACCGTTCTTGGATGTACCGATCGGAAAGTTTTGCAGCAGCAATAATTGCGTCATCAGTGTACTTAACGTGGTGGTAATCTTGATAACGACCCTTAATTCCGTTAAGAATCCGAATTGTTTCTTCAACTGATGGTTCATTAACTTCCACTGGTTGGAACCGCCGTGCAAGGGCAGCATCCTTTTCGATCTTCCGATATTCGTTTAAGGTTGTTGCACCAAGAAGTTGAAAATCACCACGAGCAAGTGCTGGCTTTAAGACGTTTCCAGCGTCCATTCCACCTTCAGCATTACCTGCTCCCATAATTTCATGAATTTCATCGATGAAGAGGATGATATTCTTGTTCTTCCGTACTTCTTCCATTAATTGTTGCATCCGTTTTTCAAATTGTCCCCGAATTCCAGTTCCTTGGACTAGAGAAACAACATCAAGACGGATAATTTCCTTATTAGCAAGCTTTTCTGGCACTTCACCAGACACGATAGCAGTCGCTAATCCCTCAACAACAGCAGTCTTCCCCACACCAGCTTCACCAATTAAAACTGGGTTATTCTTTGTCCGCCGGTTAAGGATTTCGATTACCCGCTTAATTTCGCCGTCACGACCAATTACGGGATCAATCTTTCCTTGGCGGGCAAGATCAGTTAAGTTGATCCCGTATTGACCAAGAATTCCCTTGCCGCGGCCTCCATTACCGCCTTGCCGTTGGGCCTGACTATTAAATGCTGCACCATTACCAGCAGCTTGTTGACTTTGCATATTGTTTAGAGCGTTCATGAAGTCTTCGAGGCTTCCAAAACCGAAATTATTCATTCCGTTACCTCCATTCATCATATTTGTTTGCATATTTTGTAATTTTTGATAACAATTTTGACATAAATCGAGTTGAACCCGTTGACCATTAAGGTTCATTTGTAAATGGATCGTTGCAGGGTTTTGATGACAATTTTGACAAAGCATCGCGATAAAAAACCTCCTTATTACTAACAGATCCGGATATTAAAAAAGTTTATAATCTTTTTGACCTTTCTTGACCATTAATTTTAATTATACTTACTTTTTGTTTGACTGCAAGTTAAATGATTCGTTTTTAAGAAAAATTAGTTAAACTTTCTATTAAATTTTAGCACTCTCATAAGATGAATGCTAAAATAAGAACGGTGAAAAAAGTCAGATATCATTTGATGAGGTGGTTAAATGACAGAAAGAGATTATCAACAAGAACTTGAAGATTTACGTTCGGGAAAAATTAACCAATTTGATATTACTCCTGAAGAATTCCAGCTGTTTCAGCCGGTTTTTCATGCTTATCAATACCGAACGCAAATCGAAGCAGAGGCTCATCGTGGGGGAACGCTTACATATCGATTAAAAAAGCGATAATCAATCGTTGAGAGAACTTGTAATTAAAGTTTACAATTGTTAAAATAATAACAATGAAATTATCAGGGCATAGCTACTGACAATTTGTTAATATGCTCGAAGGAGAATGATTAATTATGGAAAAACGTGATTTTACAATTACTTCTGAAACAGGTATTCACGCTCGTCCAGCAACTATCCTGGTTCAAGCAGCTTCTAAGTATAATTCTGATGTTACCCTTTCTTACGAAGGTAAGAGTGTTAACTTGAAGTCCATCATGGGTGTTATGTCACTTGGCGTTGGGCAAAATGCTTCAGTTACTATTACTGCTAAGGGTGACGACGAAAAGGAAGCTTTGGATGCTGTTGCTGAAACAATGAAGAAGGAAGGCTTAACAGACTAATGTCCGTACTCTTAAATGGTTTAGCAGCGAGCAACGGTATTGCAATTGCTCCTGCTTATCTATTAGTGGGACCGGATTTATCTGTTAACCAACAATATTCAGTCAATGAGAATCATGAGGTCGAACGGCTTCATGATTCTTTTGCTTTAACGCTGAATGAAGTACAAGCAATTCACCAACATGCTCATGTAACATTGGGGAAAAGGGCAGCGGCGGTTGTCGATGACCAGTTGGCAATTTTAAGAGATCGATCCCTTCATGCTGAAATAATTGAAAAGATTAATCAAGAGCATTTTACTGCAGAGTGGGCGATAAAAAAGACTGCAGATGATCGACTTAAGGTGTTAGAGAAGATGAACGATAATGATTATCTATCGTCAAGGGCGACAGCGATTAAGGATGTTACTAAACGGATTCTTGGTCATTTGATGGGAGTTAAGCTTCCTGATCCAACCCAACTAGATCACCGGGCAATTTTTGTTGCTCAAAATATAACTCCAACTGATACTGCTCAATTTGATCGTCGCTTTGTTGCTGGACTAGTAACTAATGAAGGCGGTCGGACATCTCATTTTACTATTATGAGTAAGACTTTAGCGCTCCCTGCAGTTGTTGGTACTCAAAATGCAACTAAAGTAATTAATAATGGTGATTTACTGATTGTTGATGGAATTCACGGTAAGGTAATCGTCCGGCCATCAACAGAGGAAGTTGATCATTACCAACGACTGGCAGCCCAATTTACGCGTGAACAAAATGAATGGGGCGCACTAAAGGATGAACAAACGGTTAGCACGGATGGTCGTCACTTTAAAGTAGTGGCTAACGTTGGGACACTTGCTGAAATTGTTGATGCCCGTCAAAATGGTGCTGAGGGGATTGGTCTTGTCCGCAGTGAGTTCCTTTATGCAAGAGATGAGCATTTTCCTAGTGAGGATGGGCAAACTAAAGCCTACAAACAATTTCTAACCGAAATGCCGGGCCAACGGGTCGTTATTCGGACCTTGGATATTGGCGGTGATAAAAAGCTAGGAAGTTTGAATTTGCCCCAAGAGAATAATCCTTTCTTGGGTTTTCGGGCAATCCGAATTGGACTAGCTAGGCCTGAAGTTTTGCGCCCACAACTTCGTGCACTTCTTCGGTCTTCTGTCTATGGTCAATTAGCGATTATGTTTCCAATGATTGCAACAATTGAAGAATTCCGTCAGGCACGACAAATTCTGGATGAAGAACGACAACGATTAATAGAGCAGGGCGTTTCAGTAGCTGATGATATTGAAGTGGGAATGATGCTTGAAATCCCCTCAAGTGCTGTAATGGCGGACGCTTTTGCCCGTGAAGTGGATTTCTTTAGTATTGGTAGCAATGATTTAATTCAATATTTATTTGCCGCTGACCGAGGAAATTCCCAGGTTGCCTATCTTTATCAAGAATTGCATCCAGCTGTTTTACGTTTGGTTAAGCAAGTTATTGATGCTGCCCATGCGGAAGGAAAGTGGGTAAGTATGTGTGGTGAAATGGCAGGTAACCCACTAGCAACACCATTATTAATGGCGATGGGACTCGATGAATTCTCAATGAATAGTAGTAATATTTTGCATATTCGTTCTCTAATCAACCAGCTTAATACCCGCCAATTACAGCCATTAGTGCATAAAGCAATTAATGCTGCAACAGCTTCAGAAGTTGAGCAAATGATTCGTCAAGAAGTTCCACAAGTCCGCAAATAATTCTTAAGTGACTTTAATATTTTCGGAAATAACTTGTTCCAGGTAGCTGATCAGTCTACAATTGTTAAGATGCTATTTTGCGGATCGTTAGATGCTTTTGTATAATGATCATGCATTTATGTTGAAATGAGATTAAATAAAAAGGAGCAGTTGGCTTGAAGATTGGTCTTTTTACAGATACATATTTTCCTCAAGTAAGTGGGGTTGCGACGTCAATTAAGACGCTCCGTGATGAACTGATTGCCCAGGGACATCAGGTCTATATCTTTACTACTACGGATCCGAAGGCAAAACACGATGACGAAGAGAACGGAATCTATCGTTTTCCAAGTATTCCGTTTGTTTCATTTACTGATCGTCGAATTGCCGTCAGGGGAGCTTTTCGTGCTATTAAAATTGCGGAGAAACTCCAACTTGATGTTGTTCATAATCAGACTGAATTTTCATTAGGAGTAATGGGGAAGGTCGTTGCACGTCATCTTAATATTCCGTGTCTTCATACCTATCACACGATGTACCAGGATTACCTTCACTATATTGCAAATGGTCATATCCTAAAGCCGAAAGATGTGGGTAAGTTAGCTCATCTTTACCTTCACAATATTTCGGGGGTAGTAGCGCCGAGTGAGCGGGTGTTAGAAACAATGCGTGCTTATAAGGTTGATGCGCCAATTCGGATTATTCCCACTGGGATTAATTTACGAGTATATAGTCAACGTGACTCTATAGAGGCGAAGAACAAATTGCGTGCTGAATGGGGATATCAGCCCGATACACCATTACTCTTGTCATTAAGTCGGCTTGCATTTGAAAAAAACATCCATACATTAATTGAAGCAATGCCGGATATCTTAGCGAAAAAGCCGGATGCACAGCTATTAATTGTGGGGGATGGTCCCGCAAGAGATACTTTGGAACGACAAGTTCGTCACCTCCATTTAACGGATCATATTCAGTTTGCGGGACAGATATCTAATGACGATGTACATCATTATTATCAAATGGCGGATGTCTTTGTTTCTGCTTCTGATTCAGAGTCACAGGGATTAACATATGATGAAGCCCTAGCATCTGATTTGCCAATTGTTGTAATGCGGAGTGTTTATACTGATGAATTGATTGATGATCCAGCGATTGGGGTTAGTTTTCAAAAGCAGATCGATCTCGTTAATGGGGTCCTTCACTACCTCAATACTCCACGTTCACCAGAAGAACAGGATAAGCGGGATGAAAAACTTCATGAAATTTCAGCTGAAGTATTTGCACAGCGAATTTTAAAATTCTATCGGGATTGTCAGGCAACAATGACTAAAGAACAAGCTGAACAACAAAAGGGTACGTTTCGGAAACTTTTTCATCGATCAAGGAGTTAAGTAATGTTAAAAATTACCATGTTTTCGTCTGCCGATAAGGTTGCCGGGCAAGGAGTCGGTAGTGCTTACTTGGAATTAATTCATCTTTTAAAAACGCGCTTTGCCGACCGATTTGACATTGAAATTAACCAATACCGGAAAAGTCAGATCAGTCACTATCACACGATTGATCTGCCATTTTATTTATCTACTTTTTCAAAAAAGCGGGGACGAAAAATTGGTTATGTTCATTTCCTTCCCGAAACCTTAGAAGGAAGTTTGAAAATTCCGCAACCGTTTCGTGGAATTTTTTATCGGTATGTAATTGCTTTTTATAAACGGATGGATCACCTTGTTGTAGTTAATCCGTCCTTTATTGATAAATTGGTTGCTTACGGTATTCCTCGTGATCACGTTACCTATATTCCAAACTTTGTTGATTCTGATAATTTTTTTCAGGTTGATGAGTCAACGCGGAAGAAGTACCGAAAAAAGTATCATTTACCTGAGGATAAGTTTGTTGTTTTCGGAAGCGGCCAGGTTCAAGAGCGAAAAGGAGTTCCAGATTTCATTAAATTAGCTAAACAGAATCCGGATATTCAATTTGTATGGGCTGGTGGCTTTTCATTTGGGCGATTAACTGATGGTTATAGTGAATTAAAAAAAGTAGTTGCTAATCCACCAGCTAATTTACTCTTTACGGGAATCGTTAGTCGAAAACAAATTGCAGAATTAAATAATGCAGCAGATCTGTTTCTGTTGCCGTCGTTTAATGAACTATTTCCTATGTCCGTACTGGAGGCGTTTAGTTGTGGGACGCCTGTAATGCTCCGTGATCTTGATTTGTATCATTCAATTATTGATGGTGACTACGAACCGGCAAGGGATGTGGGGGAAATGCAAACTAAATTGGTAGAGCTTATCCATAATCACAAGCAACTCCAAAATTTACAAAAGCAGGCTGTCGCAGCTTCTAAGCGGTACTCGAAAGATCACCTTGCAAAAGTTTGGGATCGTTTTTACCGTCAACAAGCGAAGGAGGCCAATTAATGAGTCGACGTAATTGGGGAGTACTATGTATAATGCTCCTAATTGGCGCTGGGATTTTTATCTATGCTTTACGAGATATTAATCTCCGTGTTCTTGTCCAAGAGTTTAATACGATTAACTGGGGATGGATGCTTGTTGCGGTTATTTGTATTTGTCTTTACCTCGGCTTAGAGGGAGTTGTGGTAAAGATTTTTATGAAAGATCGCTACCCTGATTTTACCTGGAAGGATTCGCTTCGGTTGCCCTTAATCGAGCAACTTTTTAATGGGATTACTCCATTTTCTACTGGTGGGCAACCTGCTCAATTAGTAGCTATGATTCAATCGGGAGTAGATGGGGGAATTGCGAGTTCAGTTCTCTTGATGAAATTTGTTGTTTTTCAAGCAATGATTGTAGTTAATTTTTTGTTATCCTTGCTAATTGGTTTTCACTATATTGAAGAGAAACTTCATGCATTAGCATTGTTAGTCGTTTTTGGTTTTGCAATTCACCTTGCTGTTATTGTCGGACTATTAATGGTAATGTATTGGTATCACTTTACAAAAAAAATAACTAATTTAGTTATCAAGCCGCTAGCATTGTTTATGAAAGCTGAGCGGTATGAAAAAATGAAATTGCTACTAAATGAGAAGATCGATTCTTTCTATCAGGAAAGTTTAAAAATAAAAAAAGAGTATGGTAAGTTAGTAAAAGTTTGTTTTGTGACAATTACTCAACTTTTTTTCTATTATGTTATTCCGTATTTTATTTTACTTTCTTTAGGGGTACACCATATTAATTTCATTATGGTTGTTAGTCTGCATGTGTTGATCTTTATGGTGATTTCACTATTTCCAATCCCGGGCGGAGCGGGTGGTGCAGAATATAGTTTTTCTGTTTTATTTGCTAGCTTTGTTAATTCAAATATCAAATTAGTCTTAGCAATGCTTCTTTGGCGACTCTTAACATATTACTTTGGGATGTTTGCTGGGATAATTGCATTAATTGTTAAACCAAATCGTGTTCAACATCATGAATAAATTAAGGGTAACTGCATGACAGACTTTGTCATGCAGTTATTCTTTAATAATAAATAAAAGGAGAAGAGGAATATTGAAATCGTCAAACCTAGAAAAGATTATTAAACGACTTCAAGCAATGACAATAGATGAAACGAGTGGTCGACAGAAAAGAATGTTTGGACAATTTGGAATACCGCTTTGTGATGTTACGTATATTTGTTCAAGCGATGAATTTGTTTTTATTCGTTACCGGCCACATGAACGCTTTCGCTTTGATGATATCGATTTGGTTGCGATTGAAGTTTTTAACTGTTTATATGATTTTAAACATACTTTTTAAATTTCCTATTGACGTAAGCTAAAGAACAATGTATATTAGTTACCGTTGTCTGTGAGACAATAAATTAATTATAAATAATATATTGACATCTTTTTGAAGCTATGATATATTGTTTAAGCTGCTTATTTGATGTAGCAATTCAAATTCGATTTAATAAAATAATTTGAAATTAACTGTTGACATCAAAATGAGCAAGTGTTATAATAATTAACGTTGCTTGGCTGCTTAGCTAAGCAAGTAGACCTTTGAAAACTGAACAAAGTTTCGACGAATCAAATGTGTAGGGTCTTCAATCATTACGATTTGAAGCAAAAACA
>NZ_JACIUZ010000002.1 GCF_014145505.1 Limosilactobacillus fastidiosus | reverse complement strand
ACCATCAGGTACCATATGGAACTTACCAATTATCGAATGATGATGCTTGTACCTGGTATGAATTTGCCCGGGAGATTTTGAAGGATCAGGATGTAGAAGTTAGCCCGGTAACTTCAGCCGAATACCCCCAAAAAGCCTACCGTCCACGTCATTCAATTATGAGTTTGGCAAAGGTAAAGGAAACGGGCTTTGCGGTCCCAACGTGGGAAGAGGC
>NZ_JACIUZ010000019.1 GCF_014145505.1 Limosilactobacillus fastidiosus | reverse complement strand
AATCATAACCACCCGTGAAACGGGTGGTTTGTTCTTCGGCTAAAAGCCGATAAGAGAAGCCAGCGTCTCAAGGCGCTGGCTTTTCCTTCGTCCAAGCCAAAATGCTCTGACTACTTCGCTACTGCTTTAAGCAGTGTTAGTATTACTTCACCTTACCCTTAAAAGGGTCCGAGTATTCTATCGTTGTTAATTTATCGACTACCATATCATGTTTCTCTTGATCACGAATATATTTCTTGATGGTGGACTCATTTAATCCTACTGTGCTGACATAATAACCTTCTGCCCAAAAATGTCGATTGCCAAATTTATACTTTAAATTGGCATGATGATCAAACATCATCAATGCACTTTTTCCTTTCAAATATCCCATAAATTGCGAAACGCTTAACTTCGGTGGAATACTTACTAATAAGTGAACATGATCAGGCATCAAATGTCCTTCAATAATCTTTACTCCTTTATACTGACATAGTAATCTAATATAATCTCGTAAATCTTTCCGATATTGATTGTAAATTATTTTCCGTCTATACTTTGGAATGAATACGATGTGATACTTACATAACCACTTCGTATGGGCTAAACTATTTAGTTTATTAGCCATATTAATTAAACCTCTTTTCCCTTATTTGATTTTGGCTTGAACACCTACATCTTAAGGCAAAAGAGGTCTTTATTTATATAATCTTATCCCCCACCCGCAAAGCAGGTGGTTTTTTGTTTCGCATACTCACTCCGTTCGCATGCTCAACTAGGCCTAAAGGCATTAATAATAAGGTCCAAAGCTCAATCTTTGAACTTTGGACCTTTAATTTACTTATTATTTAACTAGAGCTTTTCAATTTCCCTTTGATAACTTGCAAGTGTCACCGGATCAAAGCATACTATTTTAACTTCATCAATAACTTGACTATCCCTCAAAAAATTATGGATTGTCGTAACCGCAATGTGCGCAGCTCGCTCCAATGGAAATGCGTATACTCCAGTACTAATTGAAGGAAAAGCGATGGTATGACAATTATTTTCTTCAGCTAATTTAAGGCTATTCCGGTAAGAATTAGCTAACAGCTCATCTTCACCATGATTGCCATCTCGCCAAATTGGCCCAGGAGTGTGAATAACGTACTCTGCAGGCAAGCGAAAGCCATGGGTAATTCGCGCTTCACCAGTTGGGCAACCATGAAATTTCAAACAAGCAGCGTACAATCCTGAGCCCGCTGCTCGATGGATTGCACCATCAACGCCGCCACCACCAAGTAACGTTGTGTTAGCAGCATTAACGATTGCATCAACGTGGACTTTAGTAATATCACCTTGAATTGCTTTAAGCCGGTTCATCTATTTCCCTCCTTATAATTACTATCTTTTGTAATTATAAGGCAAATTGAAAGTAAACGTCACTCTTCTAACTCCCGCAAAATAACCTCAGTGCTTATAAATAAATCCTAAAGCGTTAAAAATATTCCTTTTCTGCTCCTGAAATTATGAATAAAATGTAAACGAGCAAGTTAATGATAGTGAAAATGATCATTACACTAATTTTCCTCATTATTAGGGAATCAGGGATGGTTCTTGGCGGTAATTATCAATCATTTTGTTAAGTTCCGTTATTCCTTCACTAATATTAAATTAATTTCCCGGGAAATAATTCTTGATACTAAAATCTAGATACTCCCAGTAATTGTTACGCTAAGGGATCATTGCGATCAAAAACACCACTTATCTTAGATGATGAGACAAGCGGTGTTTGTGTCTGTTTTAAATTAGGTATGGGTAAGGCGACACAGTCAAAACGTGCTCGCCAAGGACTTGCTTGAGCTAGTGATTCCTAGACAACACAGTCGAAATCGTTAGCTCGAGGGAGTTTTTTTACGGCTTCGCACTCTCCTTACCATATATTCACCCTATCCTCAGGCTTCTTAAACATGGGATCACCGGATTGGATGTTAAAGGCGGTATAGAAATCATCAAGGTTTTCGGCTTGGATGTTGGCACGAAGCTTTTGTGGAGCGTGAACATCAATGGAAAGCAATAGTTGTTCATACTGCTTTGTAGCTTTCATCCGCCAAATAGTTGCCCAGTTGATAAAGAATTCCTTAGCATTAAAGTCATCTTCTTGCTTAGCGGCTTCAAGAGCACAACTCAGGCCACCAGCATCAGCAATATTTTCGGAAACAGTTAGCTTGCCGTTGACCTTTTGACCAGCGAACTCGATTCCGTCAAATTCTTTAATCATCTTTTGAGCCAATTGCTTGAAGTGAGCAGAATCTTCATCAGTCCACCAGTTATTTAAATTCCCCAGTTCATCGAACAAGGCACCGTTGTTATCAAAGGCATGAGAGATTTCGTGAGCAATTACGGCTCCAATCCCTCCATAGTTTTCACTACTACTTTGTTTCAATGAGTAAAATGGCGCCTGCAAAATTGCGGCTGGGAAAACGATAATATTCTTAAATGGATGGTAATAAGCATTCACGGTTGCCGCACTCATTTCCCAACGCATCCGGTCAACAGGCTTATTCCACCGGCCAAACATTTCACGATTAGCCACAATGTTAGCTTGATTCAAGTTAGCAATTAGTGATTCACCTTCATCAATCTTGATCTTATCGTAAAGTGCCGGAATCTTATCAGGATAACCAACTTGAATACCAAGCTTATCTAACTTTAGGATTGCCTTATCGCGGGTCGCTTTACTCAACCAGTCATTGTTAGCTAAACGGTCCTTGTAAACTTTAATCATCTGTTCAACCATGTGGTGAACATCATCCTTAGCTTGTGGGCCAAAGTACTTCTTTCCGTAGTAGTCACCCATTACTTGACTAAAGACGTCCCGGGCAAGGTAATAAGCAAACTTTCGTTGGTTAACCGGCTTCTTACTACCAGAAAGGGCACGACTGTAACGACCGTTAATTTCACGCATCTCATCATCAAGGTAGCTTGCATTAGCCCGAATAACATTAATTAGTGCCCAGCTCTTAAATAATTCAAAGTGATCTTTCAAAATCCCGTCTAAAGCCTTAAAATATTCCGGCTCAGTAACAATTACCTTTTCAGGGGTTGTTCCCACTAACCGCTTAATCACATCAGCCAAATCAAGTTGATCCGTTGAACTAGCTAGTTCATCCACAGTTTGTGGGTTGTACATTTTACTGTAGTCAGCTGCTTCTTCCGCACTTTTGACGTTCGGTGCAAGAAGGGCATCAAACTTTTTGGCGTTTTCAATATGCTTTGCGGCTTCATCTTTATCGTAGCCAAGCTTATCCATTAATGCAGCAACCATTGAGGACCACAATTCTAGAAGCTGATCGTGTTGTTCCTTCTTCTCTTCCTCATAGTAACTCTTATCTGGAAGAATTAGGGATGGTGCCGCAGCAAAGAGCGCATAAACAGTTGCATTCTTCATATCAGCATCAATGTCAAAAGCGACTGGCGATGGCATCCCCGCCATAATCCAGTTCCGCCATTGCCCCTGGTACTCATCGTATGACTTTAATTTTTCAACACCGGTCAGCAGCCGCTTTAGTGGTCGTGGGCCAACCTTTTTCCGGAAGTCAAACTTCTTCGCAATTCGGTACAACTTTACCATTTCATTGAACCGTGGATCGTCACTCTTCTCCTTGCCTTCCGCGTAAGCATCGAGATCATCCATCAGCTGCTTATCGATTTCATCTACCAAATCGTTAAAGCCACCAGTAGCCGGTTTATCATCAGGAATTTTAGCAGTCTTTAGCCATTCCCCATTAACCGCATCGTACAGGTCTTTTTTTATTTCTTGTTCGTTCACTGTCACGCTCTTCATCCTCCTTATTAATCATAATTTCATTATACTATTTTTAATTAGGTACTAACCATTAAACGGCTTCAAGAGTTCGTGTCGTGCAGCAGCACTGAACCATTGAGAATGCTGGCTCAGTAACTGTCCAACTGCCTGATAATCATCAAGATTAACATTGCCAACTATCAGGTGGTGTTGTTGTAGTTGACGAGCTAACGTTACATCTGCCCCAGTAACCCGGTCCCGAAAAAGCATCTGGTTACCTAAATTCCAATCAACATTGAGGAGTTTTAATGCACGTTGATACTCTTTTGAATGAGTTAAAATTTGTTTCATTACTGTTGGTTTTAATAATTCGGTCATTCTGTTCCCTTCTTTAAACTAAAAATACGACCGACTGGATGGTGAATAGATAAATCTGTTGTCGCTCCTGTTAACAGCCAATCAACATGTCGAAAATTATACGTATTAACACTCTCCTCACCCCAGCCATCAGTCATAATTAAAACTAATGAATTAGTAGGGTTTACATTTTGCGCGTGAAGAAAGTCAAAAATACACTGGAAACTTGTTCCGCCTCCGCCAATTCGTTGAAACTTAACCCGTCTTCCATTCGCAATTTTCTGTCGCTGTTCAGAATGAATTCGGGCATCAAACGGGTAAACTTCTAAGGGAAGGCGAGCATTACTTGCTAAATAGCTAACTTGGTTCAATGCCACGGTTAGTTCTTCATCGGTTATCGATCCCGAATTATCAATAAAGGCCAATATTCGCGGTACTAATCGGCTAACAGTCCCGGGAAGCTCCATTCGCCAAGGCTGGCGCCGATTGAAACGATATGCTGCCTCCTCTTTTCCCGCTGCCATTACTCCTAATTGTCTACTCACTAACCTTCGCCAGTTAAGGGCCGCTTGAGCCGAGTTGGTGGCGGTTAATCGGGCAATTAGATCACCAGGAAGTAAGCCCCGATCCTTCTTGGGAGTATTAAGCCAGGCTTGGTGCAGGATCTTCTTTAATTGAGCTATTCGAGTTTGCTGGCTACCTGCCATAATCTGATTGTTACTCAGTTGCCATCCCCGGTGCGTTTCTTGAACCAGTTTCGTTGGCTTACTTTTTTGTGTCTGTTGATTATCTCCCGCTCTCCTGCCTAATAATTTTCTCTTATCCTTTTCCGCTAGACTTCGTAAGAGTTGCAGATAAACGCTTGAGTCTTGGTACGGGGGAACTTGTTGCTGAAGGCAACGCTGCAGTTTACCCAAAGTCATTGTTTCCCGTGGAACTTCTGGCAAATACTGGTTAACTGCAATATCAGTCGCCAATCGAACCAATTCGGGTGTTGGTGAATCTGCATAACGCAACGGGTGCTCCCATAAGAGATGAAGTGCTTCGTGCTCCAGCAAGACGACTAACTCATCGCTCCTTAAACTAGCAATCTTCTCTGGAACAACCCTTAACTCAATTCGATCATTATGCCAAAACAAGCCAAGGATTGCGTCCTGATCCCGATACTGAACAATCTGCCGGGGAAGCTGAAGAAGCACTTCTCCTAAAATTCGCTGACTTTGTAAAACCTGGATGACTGCCTGGTTCAAAACACGCTGAGCTAGTTCGCTATCTTGCGGATTTTTCTCTAATTGTTCCAGCATTTTTACTAACTGGTTCATTCGTCCTTATCTCCATACGTTGCTATTTGGGCACTCGTTTCATATAGTTCAGCAACCGCTCCCGTAGGATTCTCTTTAGCAGCACTGTACATCTTATTCAGCAATTCATCATTCTCGCCAACTTGCCGTACAAGGGCATACTGGCCATCTGGACTAATATCCGCTAAGTAGGCGCTAAAATTCGTGGCTCCATCATTCTTGGCTAATGTCTCTGGATATTTTTCAAGCCATTCACGTAAAAGTGATAGTTTATCTGCTTCCTCAAGTTGTTGAAATTCCTCTTCCAGATCTATCCGTCCGATCATGTCATTTACTTGCAGACGAATCCCATGTGCCTGGACGAATTCAGCGAACGAAACGCCAATTTCCGTCCCTAAATCTCCACTAAATAGATCAGGAGCTAACTGTTCCTGGACCTCCCTAGGAAATTCCTGTAATTGGTCAAGGTCCTTTGAAACCCGTTCCCAAGCTCGCGGTGTTGGATTCAGATCAAGATTAAATTGGTGCGACTGAATTAACCGACTTGGGTAGCGGGTTAGGTAGTCAATTACTAATGGGTTAATGTTTGAGCGACCTCCCTGCCTTAGTGGCTTTTTGGCCCAGGCCAACCATTCACTAGTTGAACTAGTCATTACTAGCCGAACTGTCCGGTCCTTGATTGCAGCATCACCCGTTGAAACTGCGTATTCACTATTTTCGAAGCCCTCCATGGTATTGTCCGGATTTTCGGCAATCACGATCTTAACTGTCTCCGGAAGACGCAAACTGTTAATTTGCCGTTGGAGGACCAGGTTCATTAATTCGCTTTGAACGGCCTGGGGACCACGGTTAAACTCGTCAAGGAACCAAATGATTTTCTTTTGGGGATTCTCTTCAGAATAGCGAATGATTGAAATTAGTGTTTCAGAATACCCGAACTGAACATTTGCCAAGCGTCCATGATTTTTGGTTTCAACAAATGAATCGCTAGTTAATGGTGGAACTGGAATTGCAAGATCTCCCTTTTCACTTAGGCTCACCACCGTCGTAAACAACTTTGCATTCATTTTCTTCGCAACTTCTTCAACTAGGGCGGTCTTCCCTAATCCAGCTTCCCCAACAATGCTAGGAACATTGCCGGCACGCAAAACTAAAGGGACCGTAATCAGGAGCTGTTGATATGTCAGGGCCAAAGTTATCCCTCCCATCCATAGTCTTCTAGGTTCATTTCTCGTTTGCGTAGCCCGGAAACATAGGGGTTTCCTTTGACATAGAAGCGGTATGGTTTTCGTCCATCTTTACCCTTTAAGTTCACTCCAATCCGGCTTCCCGTAACGATTTCTCGCGGTTTCTTACCAGATGTAATATCAATTGTCAGTGGGCTTGTTTCTAGTGGCTTTCCGTCAAGTTCTCGAGAATGAATTCCTAATGCTTGAACTAGTTTAGCCGGACCATTGCTAACATTAAAACTATTCATTCCCCGGTTAGTTGCCATCTGTTCCTGGTTAACAGTTGGCTCCAATCCCCGAATAAGCACTCCCTGTGGCTCTTCCGCATCTTGGACAACCACATCAAAGCAATAGTGCCCACGGATTTGGTAAATATAAATATTTCCCGGGTTACCATATAGTGATTCGGAATAATTTGTCCGGCGTCCGTTAAATGCATGTGAAGCGGAATCATTTTCACCAAGATAGGCCTCGGTTTCAACAATCAGCCCACCAGTCTTCGTCCCGTCAGAATTGGTATAAACGATCTGCTTTCCTAGTAACGATTGGGCGATTTCCTCAGTTGGTCGACCAGTAAAAAACTGCTGATATTTTGTTAACATCCTTGATTCCTCCTCAACTTGTACTATTCTAAAAGTATCACTAATTTAAGGGGGATTCACTAAAATGGAACTAAAGTTAGAAAGAATTTATACAAAGCCTGCAGACCTAGATGGTTATCGAATTCTTATCGATCGGATCTGGCCCCGTGGAATTTCAAAAGAAAAGGCTCATCTGGACCGCTGGATGAAGGAAGTTGCCCCAAGCAACGATCTTCGAAAATGGTATGGTCACGATGTTGCTCGTTTCCCAGAATTTAAGGAACGCTATCTCAGTGAAATTGCGGCTACCCCTTCTTACTACAACACTCTCCGGGCAATTGTTCAGGAAGAGTTACAGTCACAAAACGTGATCCTCCTTTACGGGGCCAAAGACGAAGAACATAACCAAGCAGTAATCCTTGCAGATAAACTGGCTACTGACTTAGGCGTTAAGGTTCACGCAATTAAGTAACTTAAAAACTTCTTCAGTTTTGCTTCTATATTGACACCACGCCACTTGTCTAAGTAATATTTAAACTGTTCATAAAAACTTTTAATGTTAATTCAATTAATATAGAAAGGGTTATACCGTATGAAAAAGTTCTTTACAGTTCTTGGTGGAATGGGGACATTAGCCACCGAAAGTTATGTCCGAATTCTTAATCAACGAACACCAACACACCGCGATCAAGATTACTTAGACTATATCGTTGTCAATCATGCTACGATACCAGATCGAACAAGTCGAATTCTTGATCCCAATAAACCTAATCCAGCAACGGACTTAATTGAAGACGTCAAGCAACAAAGTCTTCTTAATCCCGAATTCTTTGTTTTAACTTGTAATGCAGCTCACTATTTTTATTCTGAAGTACAAGCAGCTACCAACATTCCAATTCTTAATATGCTTCAAGAAACGGTTAACGAAATCAAACGATTAACCCCTGATGCAAAGCGGGTCGGTATTTTAGGCTCAGATGGAACTATCAAGGCTGGGGTTTATGATTCCTACATTAAAGATGCTGGTTATGAAGAGATTAAACCTACCCCAGAAATTCAGGAACTAACTAGGGATCTAATCTATCATGATATCAAAGAGAGTGGCCATTCCAATGGAGAAAAGTTCCATGAGATCATAAGAAAAATGATTGAGGAAGAACACTGTGATATCGTTATTCTTGGTTGTACTGAGCTTTCATATGCTAATGAAATGGATCCAGAAACTAAATACCCAGTTGCAGATTCCCAATCAATTATTGTCGATCGAACTCTTGAACGTGCATTAAAATACCAGAAAGATAGAAAATAATTTTTTGCACTATCGATTCACTAATTGAATATATTAAAATCAGTATTGTATTAACTGTTTTCATATGATATTTTAAAAATACTTATTATGAATAATCGCTCAGTGGACAGCGAGCGACAAATAAAAGCTGGATTGAGACAATTTATTTTGTCTGATCCAGCTTTTTCTTTACTGAAAGGAAGGATACCAATGAAATTTGAAATTACCAGTGATATCTTTGAAAAACTCCCCAATATGTACATTGGCGTTGTGATTGCTGACAACATCGATAATCACCAAGAATACCCTGAAGTCGCGAAACTTTTGGACGAAAACATGACGCAAGCAAAGGCGCGGTTCCAAGACGTGAATGTAAAACAGGATCCCCAGATAATCCCTTACCGTGAAGCGTTTCGAAAGATCGGCATTAACCCCAACCGTTACCCATGTTCAGTTGAAGCGCTTTTCAAACGTCTTTCTAAAGGAAAGGATCTCCCACACATTAATCCTCTCGTCGATCTTAATAACGCCATTTCAATGAAATACACGGTTCCAATGGGGACCCATACCTTAGATGAAGCACAAGCCGATATTCAGATGCGCTTAGCTGAGCCTGGTGATTCCTTTGAAGCCCTGGGAAGCGACAAGATTGAAGCTCCTGAAGAGGGTGAAGTTGTCTATGCCGTTGGCCATGAAGTCCGAACTAGACGCTGGACCTGGCGGCAAAGTAAGTTTGGGATGATTACCCCAGATACAAAAACTGTTTTCTTCCCGATCGATGGTTTCAGTGACTTTAATCAGGAACAAGTCGATCAGGCAGCCCAAGAGCTTGAAGAAAAGCTGCAAAATATTTTCCATTGCCAAACAAAGCGTGGGACCGTTGATCAAGATCATCCTGTTTTTGAATGGTAAAAAGGATTAAAATGGTAAAAATGTTAATAGGGGGGGAAGTATGTAATGGCACAAATCTCAATTCGCCGTTCAGTAAATAGCGATCTAGACCGAATCATGGAAATCGTGGATAGCGCTAAAGAATTGTTAAAAAAAGATGGTAGTCCACAATGGCAAGACGGTCATCCTAATCGAGAAATGTTTGCAAACGATATTAAAAATCAGACTAATTGGGTATTAACCGTTGGAAATGAAATTGCTGGGACTGCCACCCTTCAATTCGCTCCAGAGCCAGCCTATTCTGAAATAACAGATGGAACCTGGAACGTAACTGACCAACCGTATGCGACAATTCACCGAGTAGCAATTTCTAATAATTTTCGTGGACAGCATTTAAGTAGGTATTTATTTTCTAACCTAATCTCAATGGGACAAATTCAGGGAATTAAGAACTTCCGGATTGATACCTATCCAAAAAATGTCCGGATGCAACGTCTTGCCGAAAGTTTCGGCTTCGCTAAACGCGGCCAAATTTTAGTTAACGATAAGATCGATCCACACCGAATTGCCTTCGAATTAAATATCAATAACTAGAAAAACAGGTTCTGATGATTATTTAACTAGAATTATCAGAACCCATTCTAGTTTAGAAATTATTAGTCGAAAACTTTGCCATAAAATTCCAAATAAATAACTCTATACTTGTTTCCACATATACTTTTGAAAAATATACATCAGCCCGGCAATCGTCAATCCCATCATCAATAAGTAATCGACAATACTCCTCATCACTACCATGAGAAACACAATAGCAAATAACAACACATTGCACGATTTACCAAGTAACGATCGTTCTTGTCTGACTTTCGACCGTTTTAGCCAATATATTTTCTGGTTTATTCCGAGGAAAAACGGTTTCGTGTATTCTCCATAAATAAAAGAAATTAAGAAGATAATAATAATTCCCCACAGACAAAATTGGGTTACTGAGGAATCATAGTTTAGTTCTCCTGTTATCAAGAAGAATAACCCATACAGTATGGTAAATAATCCTTCCCTTGCTCTAAATACCCTTTCAGTTGACCATCACTCTTTAGTAACGAATCAACCGAAATCTTATACTCATCACTAATCTTTACTAACATATTAAAGTCAGGGTAGATTTTACCCTGCTCCCAGTTCGAGATTGTCTGTCGTGTTACGAATAACCTATTAGCAATGTCAGTTTGGGTTAAGCCGAGTTTTTCTCGTCGTTCCCGTAACTGTGTACCAAAATTCATAATTCATTTTCTCCTTCTTCAAATAAGCTGAAGTAAGTATATTAGGCCAAGGTAATTACTGACAAGCAAAGATTGTTTGCATTAGCGTCATGACAACGATTTAACTCCTATAATGCAACTCATTAATAAATTTTAAACTAAAAAAGAGGTACCCCGACTAGGTTATAGGATGGGTACCTCTTTTGTGCCCAAATTAAGGACACCTACATGAATGAACTTATTATAGCATGTGATCTAATTAACTAGCAATAGTTTTTTAGATTTTTTACTACCTAATTTTTCTTATTTCATCAAAGCTAACCCTTGCTTCAAAACAGCATCATCCACAAAGGTTGTCAAAAAACGCTGGAGTGGCGTTTCACTGTGGCGATCCTTAAATGCCATTGGTTCAGCCGCAATGATAACCGCCATCAGGTTATTTTCCGTTAACATTAATTGACCTGGTCGTTGGTACTTCCCTTTAGTGTGTTTCCCGGTTCGCCAAATATGAATCTTTGCGTTACCTTGCTGATCGAGTTTTAATTTGTATTTCCCGTTATCATCAGTTTCAACTGGAATACACGTAAACCGCTGTACTTCGTATTTTCCCTTTTTACTCACCGTTATCTTCCTCCGAACTTTTTGAACTACCCATATTTTACCTATCTTTATCTATAGATTCTACTCTGGTTATTTCACACCGGTCTTCAGTAAAAAGTGCTAAGCTAAAGGTAGCCTATCTATTCAGGAGGTTACTATTATGGCAGAAGATGCGATTACCGCTGAACAAATGCGGCACTATGATTCATACACAATTAACACAATCGGGATCCCGTCATTAGTATTGATGGAACGGGCAGCCTTAGCAGTTCGGGATGAGATTTTAAACGCATTCCCACTCAACCTGCAAAATGTTGTCGTTGTCGCTGGAAGTGGAAATAATGGTGGCGATGGACTCGACATTGCCCGTCTCCTTTATATTGCCGGTGTAAAAGTCACTATTCTTAATGTCGGCAATCTCGAACACGCTTCAGAAGAGCACAAAGTTCAGGACCACATCTGCCAATACTACAAAATTCCCCAAACTACAGATCTTAATGTTCTCAACGATGCATCGCTAATTGTCGATGCCATCTTCGGAATTGGAATTGACCGGCCGGTTGAAGGAAGTTATGCTGATGTAATCCGCGCTATCAATGATCGAAATGCCGTAGTTGTCGCTGTTGATATGCCATCAGGAATTAATACCGATACCGGTGAAATAATGGGTGTCGCTGTTAAAGCAACTGCAACTGTTACCTTTGCCTTGAATAAGATCGGTTTAACTAAAGGTAATGGTGAGGACTATGCTGGTCGGGTTGTAGTCGCTAGCGATATGGGAACTTACCCAGTAAAGGACTAATCATTTATTTTCCTTCTCCAAGTCGTTATAGTAACATTTTTCTTTCATTAATATTATTATATTAATGAAAGGTATGACGCTATAGTCCGAATTGGAGGTAATGAAATGTCAGAATTAACAACTAAATTATTTCTCGATATTAAGGAATTTGAAAAGTACCAAGAAATGTTAAAGTGCCAAGTTCACATCGATGAAGAACGCCATGGTGAATACTGCTTACCTGGATACCCAGATCGGCATAATTTCCACCATCTTCTTCGGATCCTTCGTGATCATAAGGATGGCCTTACTAGTGATCAATTAATCTTTGACTATGATTTCCGTCCAAGTGAATTGGATGATGCCACAAGTGCTCTAGTTAATAATAATCTCGCAACAACTACAACCGATAACGATAAGTATCGAATTCACTTAACCGATGAAGGAATTGAGGTTGCCCATAAGCTCCTCACCCGTCGTGAAAAGATTGCTGAAGCAGTTTACCGTTCTTTGAGTGAGAATGAACAACGTGATCTTGACCGGATCATTAATATTCTTCTCGAAGACTACAAGAATCGTGATGTTAACTACACTGGCTTAAATGCCATTTGTAATTGTAAATAAACTAAATTTCCCCAGAGCTTTACATTGGCTCTGGGGATTTTTTGTCTAGAATTTTATTTTACCCTATCCACGATTTAGACTACACTTAATCTAACAACACAATAATTTTGGAGGGATGGACATGAAGAAGTATGATGAGATTTTAATTGGTTCTGGTCCAGCGGCATACAAGATGTCAAATCTACTAGCAAAGACGAAACATAAGGTTCTTGTTATTGAAGGTTTCGAATACGGAGGAACCTGTCCTAATTATGGTTGTGAACCAAAGATCTTCCTTGAAGGCGCCGTCCGTCCCGTTCTTCAATCACAACAGCTCCTTGGTCATGGAATTAGTCAACCAGCAAAGCTCGAATGGAAATCATTAATGAAGACTAAACTTAACCGCTTTGATCCATGGCCAGCTGAAACCCGGGATATCATTAAGAAAAGTCATGATATAGAAGACGGCTATGCCAGTTTCATTGATAATAAAACGGTTAGCGTCAATGGTCACCAATATCAAGCAGACCATATCATTATCGCAACTGGCCAAACGCCTAACATTTTAGACATCCCCGGTAAAGAATACTTGCACACTAATTATGATCTCCTTTCACTAAAAGAACTTCCTAAACGAATTACGGTAATCGGTGCTGGATTCGTTGGTTTAGAGTTAGCAACACTAGTGGCAGCAGCTGGAGCTGAAGTTACAAT
The DNA here is from genome assembly GCF_014145505.1 of Limosilactobacillus fastidiosus. GTDB lineage: Bacteria > Bacillota > Bacilli > Lactobacillales > Lactobacillaceae > Limosilactobacillus > Limosilactobacillus fastidiosus. The sequence continues at coordinate 203,060 of NZ_JACIUZ010000019.1, read as the reverse complement.
AATCGTTCACTCCGATCGTGTCCTTCGTGAATTTACAAAGGCAGAAGATCAGGCTCTTGTTGAAGCAATGAAAGAACGCGGGATCAAGTTTAGTTTTAATACCGAGACACAAAAAATTAGCCAGCACGAAAAAGGACTCCTGATTACAACTAATCATAACGAAATAGAAACCGACTATGTCCTCGACGCAACCGGTCGGCATCCAAACATAGAAAAACTAGCATTAGAAAATACTAGTATTAAATATGATCGGCATGGGATTAAGGTTGATGATCACCTGATGACGTCAGTTAAAGGGATTTACGCAATTGGGGATGTTATTAGCCGAAAGCAACCAAAGTTAACTCCGGTTGCTGAATTTGAAGGGCAATATCTTTTTAACTACCTAACTGGTAAAACAAATCAAGAGATTGCTTATCCAACTATTGCTCAAGCAGCATTTACTTTTCCTGAAGTCGCACGTGCTGGAGTTAACCCTAATAAAATTAAAAGTAATCCACAATATAAAGTGAAGACAATCCCACTGAAATATAGTAGCCTTTACGCTGGCCAAAACGACAAAATTAGTACACTAACACTAGTTTTTAAAGGTCAACAATTAGTTGGTGCAAGTGAAATTGGAGATTATGCTGCTGACGATATTAATAACTTCTTACCAATTATTAGTTTAGCTATTACTGGCGCTGAGTATCGGCAAAAAGTGATGGCAATTTACCCCACTCTCGCTGATAAGGTTGGCGAACTACTACCATAGACCTCCTCTTTATTAAGAGAACCTTGTTGCACCTAATTATTATTTTTAAGTTAAATCTGTAAACTATCATGTAATACACTTGATTTTACTTAGGGTATCTCAGATAATTATTGCATGGTTTTAAATATAAACTGACTATTTACTATACTTATACTGTTAACATGGAGGAACCATTATGAGTAAGATTTTTGCTTTTAGTATCCGTAAAGATGAAGAACCATACTTAAAAGAATGGGCAACTGCCCACCCAGAAGTTGATGTAGATTATACCGATCAATTATTAACCCCCGAAACAGCAAAGTTAGCAAGGGGAGCTGACGGTGTAGTTGTCTACCAACAGCTAGATTACACTCCTGAAACACTTCAAGCTTTGGCCGACTTGGGGATTACCAAGATGTCATTACGTAACGTTGGGGTTGATAACATTGATATGGATAAGGCTAAGGAGTTAGGCTTTGAAATTACCAATGTTCCTGTCTACTCACCAAACGCTATTGCAGAACATGCTGCAATTCAGACAGCCCGAATTTTACGACAAACAAAACGGCTTGATGCTAAAATTGCTCATGGCGACCTTCGCTGGGCACCAACAATTGGGCGCGAAGTTCGCGATCAGACTGTTGGAGTTATTGGAACAGGTCATATTGGTCGCGTTTACATGCAAATCATGGAAGGCTTTGGTGCTAAAGTAATTGCCTACGATGTTTATAAGAATCCTGAATTAGACAAGAAGGGATACTATGTTGACTCATTAGACGAATTGTATAAGCAGGCCGACGTAATTTCTCTCCACGTTCCTGCAATGGACAGTAATTACCACATGATTAATGATGAAACCATTGCTGAAATGAAGGACAACGCGGTTCTCGTTAATGTTTCTCGAGGACCATTAGTGGATACCGCTGCAGTTGTCCGCGCACTTGATAGTGGCAAGCTATTTGGCTTTGTAATGGATACCTACGAAAACGAAGTCGGAATCTTTAACGAAGATTGGACTGGGAAGGACTTTCCTGATAAGGTCTTAAAAGACTTAATTGACCGGCCTAATGTTTTGGTAACTCCACACACTGCCTTTTACACTACTCATGCAGTCCGTAACATGGTAGTAAAGGCATTTGATAATAACCTCGCATTAGTAGAGGGCCAAACTCCAGAAACACCAGTTGAAGTAAAATAATTTTCTAAAACTAATAATTAAAGGGTGGGAAAACAGCTTGTTTTCCCACCCTTATTTTTTAACGCAAATACTTTGTTGGTTCAGCAACAAAGTCAGCAATTTTAATATTAACGGTATCTTTAGTGGCAGCGTTTTTTAATTGGAATTGTCCCTCCTCAACTTCACGCTCACCAAAGACAGCAAAGTATTTAGCATTACGCCGGAAAGCCTCCTTAATTTGCTTTCCAACCTTAACCCCACTGTAATCCTTATCAGCAACAACGCCCTTATCACGAATTTGGTTCAAAATCTTAAAAGCCAAGTCATCCCCATCCGCATTTGCGCTCGCAAAGAACACGTCTAGTTCATCTTGAGGGGCAAATTCTGGGTTCTCTTGTTGAAGGAGAAGCATTAACCGCTCAACACCCATTCCGAATCCAATTCCCCCCTCTTCGGGGCCACCAAGCTGGCTAATTAAGCCATTGTAACGACCACCTGCACAAACAGTTGTATAACCACCACCGAACACTGGAGAATCTGACATAATTTCAAAGATCGTATGGTTGTAGTAATCCAATCCTCGAACCATATTAGTGTCAATTTCGTATTCAATTCCTAATTCTTTTAAAAGGGTCTGCACTTGGTTAAAGTATTGTTGTGATTCATCGTCCAAGTAATCAAGAATAGATGGAGCTTGAGCAACAATCTTTTGGTCACCAGCATCCTTACTGTCTAATACGCGAAGTGGGTTCCGGTACATCCTTTCTTGGGAGTCAGAACTTAATTCATCGTAGTGTGGTTTCAGGAAGTTAATCAACGCATTCCGGTAATCTTCGCGAACCTGCTTATCACCCAAAGTATTAATCGTTAACTTAACATTGGGAACACCAAAACGTTTAAAAAGCTGCATTGCCATTGCAATAACTTCAACATCAATTTGTGGTGACTCATTATTTAATGCTTCAACCCCAATTTGGTGAAATTCACGCTGTCGCCCAGATTGTGGTCGTTCATAACGAAACATGGGTCCCATGTAGTAAACCTTGTATGGTTTTGGATATTCAGGACCGTAAAGCTTATTTTCAACGTATGCCCGAACAACTCCAGCAGTTCCTTCCGGACGCAGAGCAATATGGCGATCACCCTTATCATGGAAGTCATACATTTCCTTTTCAACGATATCTGAAGTATCACCAACATTTCGCGAAAAAACATTGTAGTCTTCAAACATTGGTGTCCGGATACCGCGATAGCCAAATTGATCGAAAACTTCACGGGCAACTCCTTCAACCTTTTCCCAGAGATTAGTGGTTCCTGGTAGTAAGTCTGCAGTTCCTTTTGGTTTTTGGTATTCCATACTGGTACTCCCTTCAAAATAAAGCGCCCTCCTAAGACATAGTGCCTTAGAGGGCGACTAGTAAATTAAATCGTCTCTCTATAATTAACAATTAAACTGAATTATTACTGATTATCCATGTGTGATTTTACCATAGCTAGCGGACTTTTGGTACCTTTCAACGTGCTTGCTGGTGATGAATATGAAATAATTTAATTCCGACAAACAATAGGGTGATCATCATCAGTCCATAAACAGAAAGAAATAGTTCCTGGTAATTACCATGTTCAATTACGTATCCTCCATATAATGGTCCAATTGCTCGCCCAACGGAGATAACAATATTGTAAAGTCCTTGATAGTGGCCGGCATTCTCAGCTCCAGTTAATTGAGTAATCCAGGCAGGTAGTCCGGCAAAGCTTAACGTTTCACCAATCGTTAGGATCACAAAATCAATTACAAATTCTGGTAAGTTTTTGGCAAAAATCAGAAAAAAAAACGAGCTAGCAAAGATCAATATTCCCACCACAATCTGCGTTGAAAGACGCATATGTGGACTTAATTTATTAACTAATGGCTGACCAATTATAATAATAATCCCGTTTAAAGTCCATAAAAGGCTATAGGCAAAAAACGGGATCCCCATATTCGTCATATGAACTGCCATGACACTCTCCCATAATGAATAACTAATGTGAATCGTCATCACATTAATCAGGATCAAAACCACTAAGGTAATGAACTTCGTGTGTCTCTTAATCTTTAGGTAAACCTCGGCTTGCCGTTGTTCTATGCTTTGCACTTCAATATTAAATGTAAACAGAACCATCAAAGTTAACCCGACATAAAAGAAAGCTGCAACACTAAAAACAAGGACAACACTAATTGGTAACAGAGCCCCAACCAAGAGCGTTCCTAAAACTACACCAACATTAAATGCCATGTAGACATAATTAAAAACAAAACGTGTCGGATGATCGGTAACAGCTGTCCCATAGGAATTAACGATCGTCATATTAATTCCGTCACCAAAGCTATTGATTATCATCAGCATTGCATACCAGGGCCACCTATGAATAAAAATTAAAAGAATAATTGGAAGTGTCGAAAAAATCGCTCCCAACAAAGCTGTTCGATATGAATTCCAATGATCAAACAACCAGCCTCCCATATAATTTCCAACCATCATTGCAACAGAAATTAACAACATTACTATTCCTGCTGTTGTTAGTGTTTGTCCCAAGTATTTATTAACATACATCGTCGTTAATGGCCAAATAAAGGCAGCCCCAGTATTATTTAACAAACTCGCTAAGGCAACCCATTTTAGCTTAACATTTTTTCTCATTCGTTCTTTTTTGACTCCTCAACGTTTTTAAACTACTTAATAAAAAGAAAGAGACCAGGTTAGTTTACTCCCAGCCTCATATTGTGTGTTTCTAGTAGTTAATGCTCAGCAACCATGTTTTCTTGTGGTACCCGAAGAAGGGTGTAACTAGATGCAACATGATTAGCACGAAGACTAAGACCATTTAGTGGCGTGTTCCGATAGTTTCCTATCATCTCAGCTGCAAATGCGTGTCCAGATTCATTATCAATCTTCTGAAGTTTCTGCTTATTCCACGGTAAATTCATCGCTTCAACAGGGATGAGTCGCTTTCCATCACTAATTGAACTAAAACGAGAACTAACTATATATTTAGAATCATTAGCCCAATAAGTATAGGAAACAATCATCTTCTTTCCTGCAACACTTCGTTTGGCAAGAACATAGTAATAATCGTTTCCTTGGTCGTGCAATTGTAACGGCTGATACTTTGTTGAGAGCCGTATTTGCTGGTGATCATTATAATTTACTGGTTGAAAGTGAAGATAGAGTAACCCCCCTAACCAAAAAATTGCTACTAAACTCATCACCACATACTGGATAAATAACTTACCATCAAACCGCTTTTTAGTTTTAGCAATTAGCATCAATTGCTTTACTCGAATATAGTGAATTACAAAGCCTAAAAATACAATTCCAAGGATCCACATCAACCAGCCTAGCCAGTTCCAACTCATAATTCTAATTCTCCATTTCTTCTCAATAGCTTTATATTGATTATCACACAAAATGCCGTCCTTGTCCGCTCATAATATCAAACTTAAATATTTATTCGATTTCAATTTTTCAAACTGTGATAAACTTAAGTTTGGCATCGAAGTAAAGATTGTTCTACAATATAAATAGTTAATCTTGTATTAGCCATGCTAATTGCAGTAAGGGGGAAATTTATTTCATGGATAATTTGAACGAAATTGCCCAAGAATTGATCAAATTTGAACGTGAACAAGACATGAACGATAACCAAGTTGCCTTTGGTAGCCATTTATCAGTTGAACGAATCCACGATATCAAATCTGGTAATAGTGACGCAACAGATGAAGAAGCAGAACTAATTGAACGGTTCATGCAAAGTAATAATAGCAGTACCGATTAATTTCAAAATTAATCGGTAGATATAGAAGGAACTGTAATATGAGTTCCAGACAAAAAATGGATTTAGGTAAATCATAAAGATTTCACCTAAATCCATTTTTCTTTATACAAGACAAACCTACTCTTTAAATTTTACCGGTAATGTTACTGAATCAACCTTACTCGTAGGATTAGCAATTCGTTTAAGTAATGTTGAGATAAGATTTTCGGCAAGGTCGTAAATTGGCTGAACGACAGTTGGTAACTGCGGGGCAACTTGGCGAATAAGCTGAGAACCATCATATCCTGTAACGAAAAAGTCATCATTAAGCTGGTAGCCCCTTTGTTGGTACTGGGAAATGATTTTCAACGCTTGAACATCATTTGATGCAATCACACCAGTAAACTGATCAGGAAGGGGTGTTTTATCTATTTCTTCTTTAGCTAAAGTTGTAAAATCTTGCCCCTGTTCATTTAGGTAGTCAACCACTCCCTGGAGGCGGTTTAACGTTGGGGAGACTGAAGTATCTTCATCTACAATTACCACCAACCGTTTTACATTGTGACGCACCATAAACTGAGCAGCTAACTGACCACCCCGGTAACTATCAGCAGCAACGATCGGGATATTATCTGAAAGATAACGGTCAAATGAAACGATTGGTGCAGTTAATTGCTGATACTCCTCAATCCCCAGGTTATGGGAACCAGAAATAATTCCATCTACTTGATTAGCAAAAAGCATATTTAAGTACTCATGCTCAATTTCTCGATTTTCAGCAGATGACGCAATGATCGTCTTATAACCTTGTAAGAATAGTTGGTGCTCCAATTCATTTACTAATTCAGCAAAAAATGGGTTAGTAAGATTGGGAAAGATTAAGCCAATAAATTTTGAAGGCTTTCCTTGCATTGCCCGTGCAAGAGCATTGGGTTGATAATTCAATTGGCGCATTGCTTGACGAACCTTTTTGATTGTTTTATCACTCAAAGAACTATAGTTATTAATCACTCGTGATACCGTTGTTACGGAAACCCCTGCTAATTTGGCCACATCTTTTAATTTAGCTACCATATTTCTTCCCCAATCTTTATCAAACTACTCTTTATTATATCCCAATCTTAAAAGTAATAGTTAAAATAAGATTACTTAAATCAAGTAAATAACACTATATATTGATTGTCTGTTATTGTATTAGAACTTTATCTTTCAATTGATAAGAATGGTCAAATATTAATTTACTTATAATGATGAATGTTAAAATCACTTGCTCTTTTAAACTAATAATGCTATTTTGGATTTAGTTTGAAATCTTAATAACTTCTTAACAATTTTACTTTTTTGTTATCTTTTAATTATTGTTCGATTAGTTAATAAATTTTTCAAGAAATTCATCTAAGAGGAGTCAAGATAATGAATCGTTCAGAACTATCAAATTCGACAACGCACTACAAAATGTATAAGAGCGGTCGAAAGTGGATGTTCGCCGGTTTAACTGCCGTTACCTTGTTAACCGCAACAGGTGCTGTAGCTCATGCCGATGAAACTCAACCAAATAGTAATGCCACTGAAGTAACCACTAATTCCAACAGTAATAGTACCAGCAATTTTCCAGCTGATTCCACCTCTAGTCAGAGTGCTTCCAGCAATAGTAGTGCTGTTAATGCCTCAGCAATTATTGCTGTATCAAATAGCAAGGTAGCTAGTGCTGCTACTTCGGCTGTTAGCGCATCATCTGCCAGTTCAGTACCAGCTAGTGTTGCTAGTTCTTCAGTTGCCCCACAGACGACTACTGCTTCAGCAACTACTACTGCCGCTTATGCAGCTCAAGCACCGGCCTCTTCAGTTGATTTAAATTCCCTTCACTTTAGTAATAATGCCCATTCACAACAATTTATTGAAAGTGTCGCTCAAGGAGCAATCGATGGCTGGAACCAATACCGCGTTCTTCCATCCATTACAGTTGCCCAAGCAATTCTGGAAAGTAGTTGGGGACGGTCAACTCTTTCTACTAACGCTCATAACTTATTCGGAATTAAGGGATCCTATAACGGTAATTCCGTAGTTATGCCAACTCGTGAAGTTTATGGTGGTCGTTCTGTAATGGTTAATGCTAACTTCCGGGCATATCCTAACAACTCTGAATCTGTTAAGGACCACGGTCGATTCTTAACCGTTAATAGTCGTTACCGAAACCTTCTTGGTGATACTAATTATGTTTCAGTTGCCAATAAACTTCACCAAGATGGTTACGCTACTGACCCACGATATGCAAATTCACTAATTAGCCTGGTTCGGACCTACAACTTAACCCAACTCGATTCAGTTGCCCTTTCCGGAAAAGTTGTCACGAACAAGAATAATAATGGGGATAATAGTAGCTATAACAGTGGCAATTCAAACGTAAGTACTACTGGTTACTACACTGTTCAGTTTGGGGATACCCTTTCTGGAATTGCTAACCGGTTTAGTACTACTGTTAACCACTTAGCTTCATTAAATGACATTAATAATCCTAACCGAATCTATGTTGGTCAACACCTTCTCGTCCGGCAAGAGGTAAGTTCACAAAGTAGTAACAACACTTCAAGTAGCAATAGTAACCCTGGCTCAACCACTTCTAACGCTAAGGGAACTTACACAGTTCAATCCGGTGACACTCTTTCCGGCATCGCAAATAAGTTCGGTACAAGTTACGAATCATTAGTAAGTTTAAATAATATTTCTAACCCTAACCGCATTTATGTTGGTCAGGTATTGAAATTAAGTGCTAACTCTACTCCTTCAACTTCAAGTCGCCAAGTAACCAGTAGTACTCCAGCTGGAAACTACACCGTTAAGGCTGGTGACTCGCTTTCTGCAATTGCTACCCGCTACGGGACTAGTTACGAAGCATTGGCACGGCTAAACAATATTTCTAACCCTAACCATATTTATGTTGGTCAAGTACTAAAGTTAAGCGCTGGAACAACTTCATCAAATGTTGTTAAACAACAGCGTGTTACCACCACTTCTTCCGCCAACGGCTCTTATATCGTTAAGGCCGGCGACTCACTTTCAACAATTGCTGCCCATTACGGGATGAGTTATGAAACATTGGCACAGTTGAACAATATTTCCAACCCTAACCGTATTTATGTTGGCCAAACCCTTAACCTAGGTGCTAATAGTAATACCAACACACGTCGTTATGTAACCCCTTCATCAAATAATAACGGTTCTTACACTGTTAAGGCCGGCGACTCACTTTCTGCGATCGCTGCTCGTTACGGGATGAGTTACCAAACATTGGCACGGTTAAATAATATTTCTAATCCTAACCAAATTATTGTTGGGCAACGCATTATCCTCTAATTAATAACTAAATCATTAAACCAAAATGCTTAAGTATGATAAAGCAATCATATTTAAGCATTTTTTGTTATATAATAGTATTATATACTTGATATGTTTTGGTCTTGTTTAGATAGTAAGAAGGGTGATTACATGATTAGTCAAACGGGGAGAACCTTTTCTGATATTGAGGAGATTAGTCAGCTGTTTAAGTTACTCGGTAATCCCAAACGGCTTCAATTACTATATCTCTTAATTCAAGATTCAATGAGTGTTACAGAGATTAGTGAACGAATGAACTGGGAACAATCAGGCGTATCCCATCAATTACAGTTGCTTCGCAAGTTTAATCTTGTTGGGCAAAAGCGTGATGGCAAGGCCATTTTTTATCGTCTTGAAGATCCACAAGTAATGACATTAATTGCAGACGTTCTTTCACACGCAAAACAGATAATTCATCGATAATACCATTAAAAAATATTTTTCAATTAACTACTGTAAGGTAGTCATTTTATTAAATATAAAAAGCGACCACTACTTAGGATGAAAAAGCCTAAAGTATCGGTCGCTAATTTTTATTCTGTATTTAATCAGCAGCAAGTGCATCAATCGGGTTTAAGTTAGCTGCCCGCCGAGCTGGCAATAGCGCAGCTAGGAACGAGATGATTAACGCTACTACAAATGCAAAGACTATATTACCAAAAGTAATTTGAATAATGTTGTACTTGATTAAGTGGTAAAAGCCATGATTTATCGCTAATGTCACAAAGAAGACAATTATTAAGGCAAGAATCGCTGAGAAGAATCCAATAAACATTGATTCAGACGTAAATAATCGTCGAATATCTTTCTTACGTTCTCCGAGCGCTCGTAATATTCCAATTTCCTTAGTTCGTTCTGAAACTGACATATACATTGTCACAATAATCATCAAAGCAGAAACTAATAAGGAAATTCCGGCAATTGCGGCCAGAAGAGTTGACGCTAATTTAACATAAGTATTAACAGTTTTCAAAATTGAGCCAACTGTCATCGCTCCAAGGATCCGTTTATGCTGACTATTACGCAAGTTACTAATCTTGTCAGCAACAGTTTGTACCTGACTAAGGTCCTTAACATTTACTGAGAGGAAGTTTGGCTGAACACTACCATTTGCTTCCCGGAGCATTCTAACCAATGTTGCGGAATTAAGTGACGTTCGAACACTAGTACCATTCGAGATCCCAGATACTTTGACTTTACCTTGAGCTTGAATCGGTTTACCCGCATTATCAACCCAGTTAAAATTAATTTGAACGATTTTACCAATTAATTGTTTATAGTTCTTAGCACTGCTTAATTGGATAGCCTGTTGCTTAGTAAGAACAATTTCGTTATTTTCTGGTTTATGACCCTTGGTAATTCCCCGAGTAGTTGTTGAATCGGTCCAACTCTCTAATGAGGTCCCACTCTGTTGAAGGTTATTATATGATAGCCGGTAACTCGGTAACATATATCCCTTTTCAACTGAAGAAACTCCCGCAATCTTCTTTACACGGTCAATTTCACTCTGCTTAATAAACATTGATTGGGGATCAGCCATCATATTTTGAGCAGACATTTGTAGTTGATCCTGCGTCATCTTTTTCCCACTTGTATTCTTTAAGATAGTCATACTACGTGGGTTTGCCAATGAGTTGATCTGGTCCTGCATATAACCATTTACCCCATTTCCTAATCCACTAAACAGAAGGACTGCAAAGATCCCGATTGCAGTACCAAGCATGATTAGCGAATTCCGCCAGAAATTATATATTAAGTGTTTAAATGCAGTCCGGTAACTGGCTAGTGCTGGAAGGACGCGTGATTGAAGTCGTTGTGGATCAACCGGAATTGGATAAGCTGGGCGGATCCGCTTATCACCATCAATCTTACCGTCAGCAAGGTGAATAATCCGGGTACCGTGATCCGCTACTTCTTGCGAATGGGTAACAGCAATCACTAATTTTCCGTCCCTGGCAATATCATCTAAGAGATTCAATATTTCCTTAGTATTTTCGGAATCCAGTGCCCCGGTTGGTTCATCAGCAATAATTAATTGTGGATCACTAGCAAGTGCTCGGGCAATTGCTACCCTTTGCTTTTGTCCCCCAGACAAGTGGTTAGGATGCTTATTAACTTGATCGGCTAAGCCAACTCGTTCAAGTAACTCTAGGGCACGCTTTCGTCGAGCATTCTTGTCCAAAGTTGTCATATCAAGAGCAATTAGAACATTATCGAGAACCGTTAAATGTGAAATCAGGTTATACGATTGATAAATATAACCAACGGTCGACCGTCGGTAATTATCCAATTGTTTTTCTTTACTGTGGTCGATTATCTTCCCGTTAACGATTACCTTCCCACTAAATTTACGGTCAAGTCCGCCGATAATGTTCATTAAGGTTGACTTTCCGCCACCTGACTCCCCCAGGATTGAAACAAATTCACCTCGTTCAAAGGAAAGACTAATTCCCTTCAGAACTGGAAATACTTGTTTGTCTAGGTAGTATGACTTGTAAATGTCCTTTAATTCTAGAAAGGCCATGATTTCCTCCTAATTTCTATCTAAACGCTTATTATAAATAATTATATCAAGATTTAAGTCTTTTTATAATTTCCAAAAGTGATCTAGACTAAATCTTATTAACATTCCCCGGGAAATTATTATTTAGGTTCCTCTTGCTTTAATTTTCCATCCTCTAATTGATAAATTTTATCAGCAAATTGTCGTAAGCGAAGATCATGAGTTACTACAATCACAGCTTTATTCCGCTTAACCGCTAATTTTTTCAATAATCTCCCAACCAATTCGACCCTGTCACTATCTAAAGCTGATGTTGGCTCATCGGCTAAGACAATTTGTGGTTCAGTATACAATGCTCGAGCAATCGCCACCCGTTGATTTTGTCCCCCAGATAATTCAGCCGGGTATTGTTTTAATAATTTCTCAATTCCAAGTTCTTCTAGTAGTTCATGAAATTCCTTTGGCTCTAAGTTCCCCTCCTTCTTCACCTGTTGGACTAACTTAAATTGGTCAGCAATATTTAGGTATGGGAGTAAGTTATATGATTGAAGAACAAAGCCGATTTTATTTAACCGAAACTGATCTCGCTCCTTATTCGATAGACTCATGAAATCTTGACCATCAACAATTACTTTTCCGCTATCGGGAGTTTGTAAGCCACCCGCGATTGTTAGAAAAGTACTTTTTCCCGATCCCGATGGACCTAAGACTAAGCATAATTCTCCAAGATCTGCCACAAAGTTAACGTCCTTTAATACGTGAACCTTACCAACCCCCTTACCAAAGGACTTATTTACATTTTCTAGTTTAATTGCTATCGTCATTTCTACCTCCTAACCGAGTGCTTTAGCCGGATCAATTTTCAGAATTAATCTTACTGGTAATAGCGCTCCAACTAACCCTAAGATCACCATCACTACTGCAAGTAAGCTGATTAATGGCCAATTCATTAAGATTGGCACGGCAGTCGGTAATAATAGTGAAGTTAGTTCCGTTAAAATTACACCTCCGATATAACCAACTACTACCAGAATTAACGCCTGAGCCATCGTTGCCTTAACTAAGTGCTTGGCTGGAACTCCTTGAGCTCGTAGAACAGCAAAATGACTCATCTTTTGCATTGTTAAAATATACAGAAAGACCGCAATGATAATCAATGAAATTACCATCAAAAAGCTAATCATAAAGATGAAAGTCGTATTCTGAGCAGTGTATCCTGGTAATTTGTCAATAAATTTTTGGACTGAATAACGTTGCAGTTGGGGGAAAGCACTTGTAGAAAGCTTTTGATTACTAATAACTCCACTAGCCACAATATTGTCGTTAATTCCCTTTAGACTTCGCCAGTCGTCTAAACTTCCATAAACTACAGGAGAAATATTTAATTTAGCTCTGCGACCAAAACCAACAATACGATAATTCTTTGAAGAATTAAGTGTGATCTTTTGCCCTAAACGGTAACCTTGATCTTGTAAACTTTCATCCACAACTACTTCCCTGTTATTTTGTGGACGATGGCCACTCACCAGGTTCAATTTCTTTTGATAAATATACTGTTCCCTATTCAAACCAACAAATTGGACAGTTTGTTTATGCTCTTCTCGATCATCTGTCTTCATTACTACGGGGGTCACACCGATTAAAGCTGTATCTTTAGCCTTAAACTTTTTTATTTGTTCGCGGTTAATTAATGATTGGCTAAGATTATCGTTACTATTTTTGTTTAAAAACACGGTTTTAGTATCCCAATTCTTTATTGCCGCGGTATTTTCATTAGCTAGTCCCAGCATTAGTCCCATTAAAATCATTATCAAGTAACTGATTAAGACAAACATCGCTAAAATCAAACCATAGCGTAGTTTTTCATGAATGATTTCCTTAATCGCTAAGAACATTTATTTTTCCTCCTTGGTTAGTGGAATAACTGCTTGATAGTAACGCTTCAAAAGTTTTACAGATTGACTGGGCTTTTCTAAGCATTCGCGAATTGTTTCATGACTCAAAATCATAATCGCCCACTCACTAGCACTCTTGGGCCTCAAGTTACGGTTATCAGCAATCTTGACAAGTTGTTCATTGATTTCAAAGTGAAGTTTCATCATTTCATGATACTTGCTCCCATTCACAACGTTTACAAATAAAGAAACCTGCTGATAATAGTCTTTTGCTGATAGTTTTTGCCTACCAACAATTCCAGTATGAATCTCAAGAACTGCCTGTTGATAAAGGTAAATATATGCCGCCTGAATATTTTCAAAGTACTTATAAAATGCTCCCCGTGCGATGCCAACGTCCTTTACAATCCTTGCTACTTGAGCGTCTGCAAGACTATAGCTGCTAAATTCCTTTAAAAGGGCTGCCTCAATTTTTAATTGTTTTTCTTTTGGTAAATGCTGATATGTTGTACTAGGCACTGTTCAACGCCTCCTTGGTAACATCATGTCATCATGATTAGTCCTATCTTATAGCTTGAAGTGACACCGTGTCAACGAAAACTATAAAAAAGAGACTGGATTAGAATTTCCAGTCCCTAAATAAAGTTCTAATTAAGCTTCTTCACCAGCTACCTTAACTACAGCCTTAGAAACACCCTTAATTCGACCGTTAACGAAGTCATCAACGTCCTTAAAATCAAATTCATGTGAAAGCAATGGCAATACGTCCACCTTACCTGAACCCATCAACGCAATGGCGTCTTCGAAGCAGTAAGGGTTAATGAAAGCCCCTTGAATAGTTAGTTGCTTTTGGAAGACTTCGTAACTGTTAATGGAGAACTTATCATCTGGGTTACCCACACCAAACATCAATACTTGACCACCACGAGCAGCTGCTTCAACAGCTTGTTCTTGTGTTTGTGGACGACCAACGGCTTCGATAACGATGTCGTAAGTATCACGAGGGATTTCTTCGCCCTTAGCAGTGTTGATGGTCTTAGCACCAAACTTATCGTGGTTTAACTTCAACTTATCTTCAGAAAGACCGCTCAGAGTAACTTCTTTAACACCTTGTGCTAAGAGAGTTTGTACAAACAGTTGACCCATGAAACCATCACCGATAACCAAAGCTTTCTGGTATGGGTGAAGAGTAAGTAGATCAACACCGTGGACAGCACATGAAAGTGGTTCAGTAACGGCTGCGGCCTTCAATGAAAGACTATCAGGAATTGGGTAAACAACCTTAGCAGGAGCAGTGAAGTAATCTTCAAAGCCGCCATCACGGGTAACACCAACTGCATCAAGGTGTTCACACAATTCTGGACGTGAAGTCCGGCAGTACTTACATTCACCACAGTAAATGTTAGGGTCAACAGAAACACGATCTCCAACTTTTACATTAGTAACTTCTGAGCCAACTTTGGCAACAACACCTGAGTTTTCGTGTCCTAAAACAATTGGTGGAACAGCATCTGCAGAACCTGGCAATCCAGCGTAAAGTGCGTGGTCAGTACCACAAATTCCTGCATAAGCAGTGTGAACTAACACTTCGTCAGGCTTAATTTCAGGCATGTCAACATCTTTAACTTCTAAGTTTTTAACAGCAGTTAATACAAGAGCTTTCATTTTAATAAATACCTCGCTTGTGAAATACTTCTTTTATCTTACGCGTTTGATTATAAGGGAATAAGCGTTTCGCTGTCAACCGGTTAACATAAATTTACTATATCTTTTATGAGTCTCTCACAATCTACCGTTATCTTAGAAGGAATTAATTATTTTTATTAATTTAAATTTTATTTTCTTTTTTGAAAGCGGTTTGATCCTTACTAAGCCAACCAAAATTTATCTTTGTGGTCTCTCCCCCCTTAATAAAGCCCGTCAAATCAGCAATCTTCCATTGTCATACATTATTTTTTATGTTAACCTAAAAAAGTAATCAATTTAAGTTAACCGATCTGTTCAATTTGTGTTAACAAAAAAAGATGAAAGGTGGATTTGGCGTGGACAACACAAAAAATCAACACCGTAAGCATCATTTAATTGAATATGCTAACGGTAAGTCTCTTGAAGAGATTAACGGGACTGTTAAGGTTCCACATGGCAAAGGTTTTTGGCGAACATTATTCGCTTATTCTGGTCCTGGTGCATTAGTTGCTGTGGGTTACATGGATCCCGGTAACTGGGCTACTTCAATCACTGGTGGTCAGAGTTTCCAATACACCTTAATGACTACTATCTTGATTTCAAGTTTGATTGCGATGTTACTTCAATACATGGCGGCTAAACTCGGAATCGTGAGTCAAATGGACTTGGCCCAGGCAACACGGGCCCGTACCGGTAAAGCATTAGGTGTTATTCTCTGGATTATGACTGAATTTGCAATCATGGCAACTGATATTGCCGAAGTTATTGGTGCCGCAATCGCCCTTAACTTACTATTCCATATTCCGTTGATTCCATCAGTATTTATTACTGTTCTTGATGTCCTTGTATTGCTCTTATTAACAAAGATTGGTTTCCGGAAGATTGAAGCAATTGTTGCTTGCTTGATTTTAGTTATTCTATTTGTTTTTGCTTATCAAGTTGCATTATCTCATCCTAACTGGGGTGCTGCTTTAACGGCTTTACTACCTTCTACTAAGGCAATTGCAAAGTCACCGGAAATTGGTGGAATTACTCCATTAAGTGGGTCTTTAGGTATCATTGGTGCAACCGTTATGCCACACAACTTGTACCTTCACTCCGCAATTTCACAAACTCGTCAAATCGATCACAACGACTTGGATAGTATTCGTCAAACGGTTCGGTTTACAACTTGGGACTCTAACATTCAATTGTCCTTGGCCTTCATCGTTAACGCCTTACTATTAATTATGGGGGTTGCCGTCTTTAAAACTGGTGCAGTTCAAGATAGTTCATTCTTTGGCCTTTATGCTGCTTTGAACAACACTTCAATGCTTAGTAACCCAATTCTCATTGCAGTAGCTAAATCTGGTGTACTTTCAACACTGTTTGCTGTTGCCTTACTTGCTTCTGGTCAAAATTCAACCATTACCGGTACCTTAACTGGCCAAGTAATTATGGAAGGGTTCGTTCACATGAAAATGCCTCTTTGGGCACGTCGTCTTGTTACCCGAATCATTTCAGTTATCCCTGTTCTGATCTGTGTTGGTATGACTTCTGGTGAATCAACTATTCAACAACACACTGCTTTGAACCTTTTGATGGAAAATTCACAGGTCTTCTTGGCATTTGCTCTTCCGTTCTCAATGTTGCCGCTACTAATGATGACTAACAGTGAAGTTGAAATGGGTGAATTCCGTAACCGTTTATGGGTTAAGGTTTGTGGTTGGATTTCAGTTATTGCATTAACATTCTTAAATCTTTACAACCTGCCTTCAACTTATGAAGATTTCAATATTTGGTCAAAAGATACTTCAGACGTATTAGCTTACATCACTATCATCATTATCCTTGCTCTCTTGGCTTGGACATGTGTTGAATTATATCGTGGTGACAAGCGCTTTGCCGCTGAAGGTCGTGGATTCGGCCAAAAAGAAGAAAAGATGACAGGTAATCATAAAGATCTCGCTGAAGATTAAAGATTCTTTTATCTTTAACTCATAATTTCTTCAAATTTTATCTATATATTAGGAAGTATAAGATAACTCTTATATCTTTTCCTCCCTAAATAAAAGTAAAGATATAATTAGGAGCTGGAGTTTTTATCCCCAGCTCCTAATTTTTTGATTTCAAATGATGCTAATTCAGCTGATTACTCGGTTAAATGTTATAATGTATCTTTGAAATATAAATCTCATCCTTAATTCTGAGGTGAAATCATTGAATAACCAAAATAATAATGAACGCCCAACCCGTGTTCAACTTTATGACTCAAATAATAATCGCCGTTCTCACCTTAACAAGGGAATAAAGAAGCTAAAGATGCCTCACTTTAACGGTAAGAATCGTCTTTTTAAAATTCTTCTCGCAATTTTATTAGTAATTCTCGTTATTATGATCATCGTATTTTTAATTAAGCAACGTGACCCTGTTAATACTGATACTAATGACACCACTGTTTCTACTAGTAGTAAATCATCATCCCATAAAAAGAAGCACCATAAAAGTCATCACTCTTCTAGTTCAACCGATGACGATAACCAGGATACCTACTCCTTCTCGTACTCAACCGGAAACAATGGTGGCAGTTCACGAACACAGCACAGTAGCCAGGGACAGTCCCAAACTAACGATGGTAATGGCAGTACAAATGATAACCAAATAAGCGCTCAACAACCAAGCCAAAATAATAACAATAGTAGCGATAATCATCAGCAACCAAGTAATTCTGGCAATAGCCAAAATAATAACAGTAATAGTGGAGCTACCAACAGCGGCCATTCTGCTCCTACACCTGCAACTTCGGCAAGTCCTAACCACTAAAAACTTTTTTAAAAGGGGGTTGCGCTCCGCTCTCCCAGTGATATAATCATAGGCAATTAAAGGATATGCACTTTAGTTACCCTCTACCAGGGAGTCGATGCCAAGGCTGGAAGCATCGTTGAGGATCTAACTTTTGTTGTACCACCTTTACTCATCACTCACCGAAATAAGGGGAGTCGGGTCGTGTCCGTTAATACACCTTAGAGAGGACGCTATTAGTACGTCCTGAAGATGGGTGGAACCACGCTAATTATGAAATAATTGACGTCCCTAACGCTATTTAACTTTTATAGCGTTAGGGACGTTTTTTGTTTATTTACAAAGAAGGAGAGATTTTTTATGGCTCAAGTCGCTGTTATGTCACCAGATGGATCAGTTAAGAAGATCGATCGTGATTCAAAAGAAAGTTTACAAGCATTACGAAAGCTTTCCGCATTAATGTTGAAAGCTGCTTTAAAGCAAGAATTTAAGGGAATTCGTCTTGGTGAAGCTGTTGCCGATGAAGACGGCTTCCACGTTGATTCTGACAAGGATAACCA
The DNA here is from genome assembly GCF_014145505.1 of Limosilactobacillus fastidiosus. GTDB lineage: Bacteria > Bacillota > Bacilli > Lactobacillales > Lactobacillaceae > Limosilactobacillus > Limosilactobacillus fastidiosus. The sequence continues at coordinate 184,552 of NZ_JACIUZ010000019.1, read as the reverse complement.
ACAAGTTTCTGCTGATGAATTACCAGCTCTTGAAGATATTATCAAGGGTCTTGCAAAAAACGATGCAAAGGTTGAATTTGTTGAAGTTACTCTTGAAGATGCCCTTGCTGAAGTTGAAGCTGATCCTTATTCAAGTGAATTGATTAAGGAAAGTGCTAAGGATGGTAAAGTTGCAATGTACCAACTTGGCGATGTTAAAGCTATTGCTGATGCCGATATCCTCGTTTACGGTGACGTGGTTAAGAACCTTCGTCTTCTTTCCGTTGCTGGGGCTTACTGGAAGGGAATGTCTTCTAACCCAATGCTTCAACGGATTTACGGAACTGTTTTCTTCAAGAAGGATGCCCTAGAAGATGATTTAAAGAAGCGTCAAGAAGCTAAGGAACGTGACCACCGGGTTATCGGTAACCAACTTGACCTTTTCTTTGTTGATCCTAAGGTTGGTGCCGGTTTACCATACTGGATGCCAAAGGGTGCTACTATTCGTCGGACAATTGAACGTTACATCATTGACCGTGAAGTTGCTGATGGCTACAAGCACGTTTACACTCCAGTTTTGATGAACCTGGACGCCTACAAGACTTCTGGTCACTGGGAACACTACCGCGATGACATGTTCCCACCAATGGACATGGGTGATGGTGAAATGCTTGAATTACGGCCAATGAACTGCCCAAGTCACATCCAAGTATTTAAGCACCACATTCGTTCCTACCGTGACCTTCCATTGCGGATTGCTGAACTTGGAATGATGCACCGTTATGAAAAGTCTGGTGCCCTTTCCGGCCTTCAACGGGTTCGTGAAATGACATTGAACGACGGTCACACATTCGTTGCTCTTGACCAAATTCGTTCAGAATTCGCTAAGATTTTGAAGTTAATCATGAGCGTTTATAAGGACTTTGATATTACTGATTACAGTTTCCGTCTTTCTCTTCGTGATCCAAAGAACACCAAGAAGTACTACGCTAACGATGAAATGTGGGAAAAGTCTCAATCAATGTTGAAGGCTGCCATGGACGACTTAAACCTTGACTACTACGAAGCAGAAGGTGAAGCTGCATTCTACGGTCCAAAGCTTGATATTCAAACTAAGACTGCTTTAGGAAACGACGAAACAATGTCAACCATCCAATTAGACTTCATGCTCCCAGAACGGTTTGGCCTAACCTACGTTGGTAACGATGGCCAAGAACACATGCCAGTTATGATTCACCGTGGTGTTGTTGGTACCATGGAACGGTTCATTGCTTACCTTACTGAAATTTACAAGGGTGCCTTCCCTACCTGGTTAGCTCCTGAACAAGTTCACATCATCCCCGTTAACGAAGATGCTCACGGTGAATACGCTGATGAACTTGCTAAGAAGTTCAAGGCTGCTAACATCCGTGTCGTTGTAGACCACCGGAATGAAAAGATGGGTTACAAGATTCGTGAAGCTCAAACTCAAAAGGTTCCATATACTCTTGTTGTCGGCGACGAAGAAAAGAACAACAATGGTGTTTCTGTACGGAAGTACGGTGAAAAGGAACAAAACGAAATGAGCCAAGATTCATTTATGAACGAAATTCTTGCTGATATTGCATCATACTCACGCGAAAAGTAAGTTTCTATATTAAGCATAAAAAGAAGGTCAGTGAAAAATTCACTGACCTTTTTTATGCTTTAAATTTCCTGCCACTAGCACCGCTTAATATCAATATGATTTTCGTCTTTAAACGGTATCCCCCTCAATATCTACCATTCTAATTACCACTTTCTCTGGTTAACCGTGGAAGGAGCAGAAAAATAACCAAACCAATCAAAAAGAGAATACTCAATGAGGCTGCTCCCACAGTTGACTTTCCTGTTAATTGGGTTACAAAACCTACGATTACCGGTCCAAGAATCGCGGAAAATTTACCCAGAATATTATAAAAGCCAAAAAATTCGCTGCTTGAGTTTTTAGGAATTAGTTGACCAAAATAAGAGCGACTTAATGCTTGAAGTCCTCCTTGACTTGTCCCTACTAACACTGCAAGAACCCAAAAATCAGCTAATGATTTTAAATGTAATGCATCTAAACAAATAAACAAGTAAACAATGATTCCTAATAAAATCGCTAACCGGTTAGATGTCTTTTGCGCTAGGAACCCGTATAAGATCGAAAAGGGAAACGCAATTAATTGAACCATAAGCAATACCAGCATTAACATGGTCGTTTCGATTCCTAAATCTTTTCCGATCGCGGTTGCCATTGTAAAAATAGTATCAACGCCATCAATATAAAAGAAATAGGCCACAAGAAACCAGGAAATCTTTCGATACCGTTTTATGTGGTGAAGCGTTCTTCCTAAACGATGAAAACTATCCATTACTGGATCAGTAACTGCCTGAACATTGTGGTTTTGGTGGCCGTACCTTAACAATGGCCATGCAAAAATGACCCACCAAATTGCCGCCAGGATAAAACTAAATTTAGCAATCCCGTAACTGCTGAGAAGGCAATTAAAGCCACCAGACACTTGTGCAACGAGGAAAATAATAAATACAATCACACCACCAAGATAGCCCATTCCGTAACCAGTAGTCGAAACTGCATCCATCTGCTGATCATCAGCAACATCCGTAAGAAAGCCGTCATAAAACAGGTTTCCACCAGAGTAACCAATAATTGAAAAAACGTAAATAAGCAGCAATAATCCCCACTGCTTTGGTGGAATTACTGCTAGGGCAAACGTCATTATAATTCCGATCCAGGTAAAAAAATTTAACCAGCGTCGTTTTGAGTTTGGGTAATCCGCTAATGCCCCGAGTAATGGCGCCATCAAAGAAATAACCAGCGTCCCAAAACTATTTGCATACCCCCAAAGTGCCGTCGAATTGGCTGCATTAATACCACTTTCACCTGCAACTGCCTTGAAATAAACTGGAAGAACAGCGGTTACCACTAAAATTCCATAACCCGAATTAGCCCAGTCATAAAAGATCCATTGCCATTGTTGCTTAGTAAATTTCAAACAATTAACCCCACTTCTTAATCACTCCTGGAATTACCCGCCCTGCTGTCGGGGCTGGATAATGGAGTCCTAATATTTTTGCAAATGTCGGCCCCTCATCAACCAAATGGGCTGTCTCCACCGTTTTCCCTTGATTAATACTTGGTCCCGCAAAGATAGCTGTCGTGAAGTAATTTGGTTGGTTAGGACCATAACCATGAACAGCACGATAGCGATCATGAGTTCCCAGTGAATTAGGATCAACTTTTTCAACAACTGCCGGTCGATTAACTTCATCTGTGAAGTAGTAACCAGGTTTAGCTTCAACAAGAAACGCACATCGAGGATCAGCACCTAGTTTTACTGCTTCCGCTCCATCATAAATTCGTTCTACTCCCTCAACACCAGCGATTAACTGCTTTAACTTGCTGAGGTTAACATAGTCCTTAGCATAGACATACGTTTCACCATCACAGGTCTTAGCAGTGACTTGCCAATTATCCTTGTAAGTTGTTTTTCCTTTAATTGGGGTTAGTAACCCATGTTCTGCAAATACCACGTTAAGGTGGATCATTTTCTCAACATTAATCTGGTAGTGATCCCCAAGAATTACAAAATCCGTATCACTGTACGTTCCCGCATCTCGGCTTGCCTGAATAATTTTTGCTACACGACTATCCAGGCGTTGAAGAGCGGCTTTAGCTTGTGGCGAACGGACCCCATTGCGGTGACGCATACTATCCATATCAACTAAGTGAATTAGTGTTAAATCGGGACGCTTATTTTTGATTGTATCTACCGCACATGCAGTTACAAAGTCATCAAGCCACGGTTGCTTAATTCCCCGCCGCAATTTTCCATAGCGATGATTCATCTTATAAAGAAATAGTGGCGAACTAGCCTTAAGTGAAACTAACACTTGGTTTGTCCAAATCCGGTTAGGAAAGATTTCTGCTAAGTTATAGTCAATTTTACTTCCAGCAGTAACGGGCCATAAGAAGGCCGCCGTCGTCAATCCAGATTGGTGAGCAACATCATAAAGTGGCATTACTTTAATATCTTTCCGGTACCAATACCAATCAGGCGACTTTCGCCGTGGTTGGAGTTTAGTGTTATTTACAATGCCATGAATTGCCGGATATTGACCAGTGATAATTGAGGTATGTGAGGGGTAAGTCAATGTTGGAAAGATCCCCTTAACTCGTTTAACCCAGGTTCCTCTTTTTATTAATTGATCAAGGTGGGGAACAAACTCACGGAGCTCATTAAGATCACGAAAGCCCATCGAATCAAGAGAAATTACTACTAATTTATGCAATGCCATTAATCCCATCCACTTTCTTTTTAAGTCTTCCTCCCTATTTTATGATAAAAAGGATAAATACGTAACTCTAACTATAAAATGATAAAAGTAATTCTTTATAAATCGCATCCAAAGCAAGCGGTTACAAAGGACATCAATTTGCTTCACAGCATTTTTTAATGTAAAATTAAGGTTCAGTTTTCTGTATTTTTTGAAAGGAATCATCATTATGCAAAATCAGTTACCAAAGGGTAAAGAACATGAGAAAACTCTCGGTCTCTTTGACCTTTCCATTTTAGGTATCGGCGCAATTATTGGTACGGGAATTCTAGTGTTAACTGGAATTGTTGCCGCGGAAGATTCTGGCCCCGCAATTGTTTTCTCCTTTTTAATTGCCGCATTAGCTAGTGGATTAATTGGCCTCTGTTATTCGGAACTAACAACCAGTTTACCTAATTCTGGAAGTGCGTTTTTCTATGCATGGGTATCCATTGGTAAGTTTGTTGCATTTTTGGCTGGCTGGACACTTATTGGAGTTTACGTTACCACTACGGCGACAGTTGCTAATGGTTGGACTGGTTACGTTCAATCATTTCTGGAAGTTCTTGGTTTCAACCTTCCTCATCGCTTCTTAGTTACCCCAGCTGCCGGTGGCTATGTTAACCTTCCTGCCGTTCTGATGATCTTTTTAATGACAATTATCTTAACCCGGGGGACGAGTGAGAGCAAGTTGATTAACAACTTCCTTGTTGGGGTCAAAATTTTTATTATCCTCTTATTCATTATTGTTAGCGTTCCTCACGTTAATGCAAGTAATTGGCACCCCTTCCTCCCATACGGTTATAAGGGAATCTTCACTGGTGCCTCCGCCGTCTTCTTCTCCTTCCTCGGCTTTGATGCATTAGCAACCTCGGCTGAAGATGCAAAAGACGTCGATAAAAATATTCCCCGGGCAATAATTTTATGTTTAGTAATTTCCACAACCCTCTACATTCTTGTTAGTCTTGTGATGACTGGGGTGGTTTCCTACACCAAATTAAATGTTTCAGAAGCTATGTCCTATGTCTTAATCGTTAAGGGGCACAGCTTTGTAGCTGAAGTTGTTTCACTGGGGGCAGTCTTAGGGATTATGGCCGTCGTTTTTGCCTTTATTTATGCTGGTTCTAATATTCTTAAATCAATGAGTCGGAGTGCCTTTCTTCCTAAGAAACTCGCTAAAGTAAATGCTAAAACACAAAGTCCTAATCGAGCAATCTGGTTAGTTGGGATTTTCTCTGCTATTTTAGCGGGAGAATTTAACCTCCACTACTTAGCACTAATCGCTAATATCGGTTCACTAATGGTTTTTGCCTTAATTTCTCTAATTGTTATTATTCTCCGGTTGCGTTACCCAGAACTCAACCGTCCTTTCAAGGTACCATTTGGTAAAACGATCCCAGTGCTTTCAATTATCATTTGCATCGTCCTCCTTGTCAGCATTTCAATTACTGCCTGGTTGACATACCTCGTCTGGATTGCCCTTGGCCTTATTATTTACTTCTGCTACTCACTTCGTCATGCGGATGAATTTAACTTTACAAAAGAAGAATAAGAAAAAGAGCTCTATCGTCGGGTAAATCTGCATGATAGAGCTTTTTTGTACGTTCAAAACCTAGCTTTATATTGCCACGTAGTTAGCCTTTAAGAAGTACTCGATAAAGCCTTCAGTTCGGCTTTATCGAGTACTGAAGGCCATTTCGTACTGTGCTATTCGTTTTTATGAGTAATAGTAATCATGTTACTATTTATTTTATTCCTCTGCTAATGTGGTGTATGGATCCGGTAAGATAAGTTAGTTGCTGACAACCTATAAACCTGGACATATTTTGAATGATCTTCTGGAAAAACAAAGTTAGTTGTCCCCGTACAATCATTCATCATTAATTTTAATGAAACTTTTTCTCATGTTTCGAGCAGGGATACCTCTCCTTCCTCGAGAACACTTTGATAACTCGCCGACTAATTAGAGGCAATCTTAACTCCTCGATGTAGTTGTTGACAACTATTTAATTCAAAGGTCGCACATGTGTCTTTTGAATTAATTTATAACGACACTCGTGTGGTTCACCATGAAAATAAAAAGTGTACTGATCGTTACTTTACTTAATAGGAAAAATGGACAGGGACAATGTAGATCCGTTTACCGTCACGTAACCTAGATGAATGGTATCCTGGTGATTGATCGTTTGAATATCAGTAACATTATCTTTTTTACTCACTAATTTTGTCTTCTCATTACTGCATTTTCAATAAATATAAAATGTTTACCATTTTTTATAATTCCTATTAGCGTTGACTCCGCGTGTGTTCGGCAAGGTGAACCAAGTTAGTTACGAAATTATGCGTCTTAGCCTCATAGTGATATTTTCGACCAAGCTTAACGAAATAGCCATTGATATAATCTACTTCTACTGGTCGATTATGACTCATATCCTGATACATTGATGGGTAATGGTGGGGATTACCAACCTTTGAAACATAATTGATGCTTTCTAATTCTTTTTCCCGACTATTAACTAATTGCACACCAGCACGTTCACAAATGTCATATGCCTCATCAATTAATTGACGGGATAATTCATTTGCCTTATCAAAAGAAGCATACTCCCCCATTGTAATTTCAAACATCGTACATAGCGTATTCACAACAGAATTAAAAACCACCTTTGCCATTAAAGTTCCCATAAAATTTTCTTTTAATGATGGATTAAAGTTAGCTTTCTCTAATTGTTCCATTAATTGGTTAGTCTTTTCATCTGGCTTCTCAGTATAATTTGCCCAATTAGTCGTCCCCACTCCTGGTTTACCTACAAATTCAACTTCTCCCGGACCCGTTAAAATTGTTGCAACCAGTGCTGTCCCTGCAACTAATTTTTCCTTAGAGAAATATTTCAGCAATTTTTCAATATGTCCCATCCCGTTCATTGCAGTTAAAACATATTGGTCCTTAAAGAAGTGTTGACACCGTTTCAACATCTCAGCCAGCTACATTTGTTTTAATTCAAAGAACACAAAATCCGCATCAGTAGCTGTATATTCTTCGGGTGTATAAACATTAACTGGAACAAGGTGTTTATTTTGGCGTTCACGAGTAACGTAAACGCCACCTTGCTTTTTCAGTTGTTCATAATGTGGTTGCCAACCTTCCACAAAATCTACTTCGTTACCTGCTTCTTGTAGTAATACACCAAAACGAAGCCCCATTGCTCCGGCACCAACAACTGTAAACTTCATAATTATGCAACTCCTTTTCTCGAATACGCAAGTTTTGTTGATAAGATTCCACCTATTAATTAAAAAGCGTCCTTAGATTATTTAACTAATCTAAGGACGCTGTCGCGCGTTACCACCCTTTAATTCGTTAGCAGCTCACACCACTAACCTCAAATGTTCAACATTAACTGTTAAACACGGTAGCGATAATGGGCTACTCCCACCACAGATCACTAACTTCATCCTGGCACTCAAAGTGATTTTCATTAAGGTTTTGTTATCCCTTCTCACCAACCAGGAACTCTCTGCAAACATAAGCTTTAATTACTCTTCTTATCAACGTGTTCTATAATTTATTTTTAATTGTATTTTAATATAATTCGACTGCTAAAAATTGTCAACCATTTTTTTACAATTCATTATTTAATACATCAAGCAATTAACCAATTATTAATGACATTGTTAAACTTATTTTTCAAATAAAATAAATATTCTATTGACATTAAAATGAGAATATTCTAATATATTGACAATCAAATTTACAAATTGCTTTGAAAAGATGAGTAGTCTTAGAAAATCAGCACAGAGAGTTGCATTAGATGAGAAGCAACCTGACAGACTTAGGCGAAGATGGTCTTAGAGCTTTAAAGAACGATGAGCTAATTCTTAGTTAGTCGTTCACGATTGACGACCGATAAAACGTCTAGGTTTACTTTCGAGTGTACCTATTAAGGATCAGGTTGTGAGGCCTGGTTAAATTAGGGTGGTAACACGTTAATTCTGAATAATGAATTTAACGTCCCTAGGAGAAGTTCAACTGCTTTTTCCTAGGGACGTTTTTATTTGCTCTCATCTCCTGAACTTATCTAAACCAAGAAAGGATGAATTTAACATAACTCAATTTACAACTCGTACAACTTCACCATTCCGCTATGATATTGTCGGTAGTTTTCTCCGCCCACAAGAACTAAAAGATGCCCGGGCAAAGTTTTCTCAAGGAAAGATTAGTAAAGCTGACCTTACTGAAGTAGAAGACCACTGTATTGTCGATTTAATCCATAAGGAAGAAAAAGCCGGATTAAAAGCCGTTACTGATGGTGAATTCCGTCGAAGTTATTGGCATCTTGATTTCTTTTGGGGTCTTCAAGGTGTTCGGCACGTTAATCTTAAACATGGTTACTTCTTCCACGATGAAGAAACGCGGAATGATTCTGCTCAAGTCATTGGAAAAATTAGTGGTGAAAATCACCCATTTGTAAACTACTTCAAATTTGTCCGTGATCATATTTCACACGGAACACAAGTTAAACAAACCATTCCAGCACCTGCACAATTTCTTGAAGAGTTAATTCGTCCGGAAAACCAAGAAAGTGTTAAAGAAATTTATCCTAACCTAGCTGATCTTGACCACGACGTAGCAAAGGCCTACCACCAAGTAATCGAAGACCTTTACGCTGCTGGCTGCCGAACTTTACAACTAGACGACTGTACGTGGGGAATTTCTGTTAATAACTTCACTAACTTAAAAAAGAAGGATCCAAACGCAGATACTTCACAGCTTAAAGAATTGCAAAAGCGCTTCCTCCATGTCAACAATGAGGCAATTGAAGAGCTACCTGATGATTTAACCATCAACACCCATATTTGTCGTGGTAACTACCATTCTACTTGGGCTGCCGCTGGTGGGTACGGTCCCGTTGCTGACACCTTGTTCGCTCAAGAAAACGTTAATGCCTTTTACCTTGAATACGATTCCGAACGTGCGGGTGGTTTTGAACCATTAGCAAAGGTTCCCGATAATAAATATGTTGTTCTTGGTCTCGTTACCTCCAAGACGGGTAAACTTGAAGATCCAGAAATAATTATTAACCGCATTAATGAAGCCGCTAAATTCCATCCAATCGATCACCTTTGCTTAAGTCCCCAATGTGGCTTTGCATCAACTGAAGAGGGAAATATCCTAACCGAGGAACAACAGTGGGCAAAGATTAATCTCGTTAAGGAGATCGCCAGACAAGTCTGGGGGTAACTTTAATGCCAAATGAATACCTCCCCTAAAAAAGTCCTAGAGGATAATTAACCTTCTAGGACTTTTGCTATACTAACTTACCAACAACCGGTAATCCTTTCAATACCTTATCACCGTGTGGAGACTTGTTATAAAGCACATCGGTTAAATCTTTTCCAGCAACATTACCATGGTGCTTGCCATTCTTCCAGGCATCCTTACCAGAAATATCATAAATTGTACCCGAAATAGCAACATATGTTGGTTGAGCATTCTCACCATTAAACTTAGCTAATTCTTTATGAGTAAATGTTTTTTCTGCCATTTTAGTTAGCCTCCTTAACTTAGGTTATTTTTATACCAAATCTTACATTATCCCTTCATCAGGAACCAGTTTTTTACTTTAAAATTGGGCAATTCTATAACACCTTTAAATAAATTTAAGCTGTTATAATGAAGATAACTATTCAAAGGAGGTTCACTATGAAGAAGCATTTATTGTCAATCATTATCGCTGCCATGACGCTTTTTATTACTTTAACGATCACGGACAAAACTGCTCAAGCAATGACTCAAAAGTCATTAAATAATCATGTCTACCTCGTTACCTTTATCAATTCAAATGGTTACACAACCGCCCACCAGTATGTCTTCTTCACAACTAATGGCAAGTCAGCATACGTTAACGTTACCGATACCGATCAATCGGGTAAGCCAGTAGTTAATAAGGATTCCACCAAGGAAGAGAAGGCTGCTCCAAGAACTATTAATCGTTACCTTATTGATCGCAAATACCTTAATAAAGTTACCAGCAAGAAATACTACAAGATTAAAGGGAATAAAGTTATAATCAACAATGGTCTAATTACCAAAAAATCTACCGGAAAGATTGAAAAGGGCGGTAAAATTGAGAAATTTACCGCTAACTTCTCAAATGGTACCCAAAAATATGATCGGGTCCTTTTTCAGATGGCCCAGCGAGATTACCAATACCGATAATGAATCCCAACCAAAGTAAAAGCACCAATGGGGCTGTGATATTAGTCCCATTGGTGCTTATTTCATTAATACCAGCTTGGCTTGTCACCATCAGCATTTGGCTTACCACCGAAGTCTTTGCGGGCATATGGGGCAGGATCATCAATGATCTTAGCAACAAAATTACCAATCGACTTCCGTGAAACTTCTGTCCCCTTGAATGCTTCACCACGTTCCGTTGTTTCATAATCAACTTCATCCTTATTCGTTAACCAAGCGGGACGAATAATAGTATAGTCAAGATCAGAAATGACATCAGCCGCTCTCCGGTAAGTTCCAAGCTAGCTATCCTTTTGACCACCACCAAGTTCAGCTTGTTTTGTCATTTTATCTTCCTCCCAATCGCTAATTCACCTTTAATTATAATTAGTAATCGGCTTATTAAAAGTAAGCGTTTTCTCGTAAGATAGTTCCCCTAAAGTAACATTCACTTTATTATCAAGCAGAAGATAACCTAACAATTTTTAGCAAATTGGCCAAATTAGTGTTTTCCCCACTCCTGCATCCCCTCAACTACCGTCCGTAAATCTTTTCCGCGTTCAGTTAGTGAGTATTCTGTTTTCGGCGGGGTAACCGGATAAACCTTTTTTGTAATCAGACCATCTTGTTCCAATTCTTTCAATTGTAAAGCCAGCATCCGCCGCGAACAGTCAGGGATAAACCTTTGTAATTCACTGAATCGACAAACGGGATGTTTTAAGAGCATATAAATAATAACGCTCTTCCACTTTCCCGATATTTGCTTCAACGTCTTTTCAATTGAGCATTGGCTAGTTTGGTTTGTCATTAACACCATTCCCTTCGCTCTAGTAGGTGAAAAAATTTTCCCTTCTTGTATCCTAATCAGTATTTGATTACTATTAGTAAGTAAAATCTTAAAGAATAAATTATCATAAGGAGGAATTATTATGCAATCAAAATTCAACGAAACCAGTGCTAAGCGTCGTTCAATCTATGCCCTTGGTGACAACATTACTATATCCCCAGACGAAATTTTCGACCTAGTTAAAACTACGGTTCGTAATTCACCAAGTGCCTTTAATAGTCAAACTGTTCGTGCAGTCGTCCTCTTCGGTAAGAATTCCGATAAGGTCTGGGACATCGTTGAAGAGACTCTCCAGAATATTGTTAAGGATCCCACTGCTTTTCAGAAGACCAAGGACAAGATCGCAACGTTCCGCGCTGGTTACGGGACAATTCTTTTTCTTACTGACACCAAAATTGTTCACCAATTAGAGGAACAATTCCCAAGTTATGCTGATAACTTTAAGGATTGGTCAGAACAGGCCCTTGGGGGTGCTCAACAAGCCGTTTGGACCGCCCTTGCAGAATATAATATTGGTGCTAGTCTGCAACACTATAATCCACTGATTGACGAAGCTATTCACCAAGCATTCGATCTTCCCGAAACATGGAAACTTCGTGCTGAAATGCCATTTGGTTCAATCGAGGCCCCTGCCGGTGAAAAAGACTACCTTGATGACGAAGCCGTTTTCAAACTAATTAAATAGTTCACCAACCCCTCTTCTCTCTTTCATAATATAATGAAAGTACTGAAGAGAGGTCTTTTTTTGACCAAAATGTTTAATACTGGCGCCGATTACGCGTTTTCCATCATTGGCGGTAAATGGAAGCCGGTGATCCTTTGCCTACTAGCTAACCTCCCCCGACGGACCGAAGAACTAGTCAGGCAGCTTGGAACATCTCACAAGGTTCTTAGCGATCAACTTTGCGAACCTAGTGATGCGGAAATTGTGGCCCGAAAAAGCTTTAACACCATTCCACCACACGTTGAGTACCGATTAACCCCCGAAGGAGAGGACCTCTACGCTGCCATCCGTTACCTTAACAATTGGGGTGATCAACAGGTTGCGCCCAATCCGAATATTAAAATTATGTGTATCAATAAGATGAAAAAAGTTCGGTAAAAAATGTTTCTGTGTTGTTGGCAAAAAGTACCTCCATCATTTAAAACAAGAAAGCAGCAGAAATAGTCTCCGTATTCATAATGCCTGAATAAATTTATCAACGATTGGCTTTACTGGCTGGTCCTTTCGCCACACCACCATTGTTTGAGTATTCCATTGCGAATAATTGACCAACCGTAACTGCTGATCCGAAAAAACTTGGCCGATCGATTGTGGAACAAGAGCAACCCCCATCCCTTGATCAGCCCAGTGAATTGCTGTCCGAGCATCATCACACTTGACCGCATAAAATGGTCGTAACCCATTTTGGGCAAAGCTTTCGTTAAACATCGATTCAAACCGCCGATAAAGGATCAACGGTTGCTGGCTAATTTCCTTTAAATTTAATTCGCCTTTTGGTAAGGCAAAGTACTGCGGGTTAGCGACCGCAACCATCCTGTCTTTGCCAATCTGTTTAGTGGCTAATCCCTGCATATTAAACGGTGCCCGAACAATTGCTAGATCAAGCAGGTTGTTATTAAGCTTATTGATTAAGGAGAACGTATTTGCATCCGTAATTTGAATATTGACCTCTGGATAGTACTGGGTAAACTGTCGAACCTTAGGATTAGGAATAATATTTCCTGCTGATGAAATAATTCCTAGACGAATACTCCCCATCGTCCCTTTATCTTCACGTTTTAGTTCCTCTTCTGCGTTCGTTGCTAAGCTAACAATCTGTTGGGCATAGCGGTAAAAACTTTTGCCTGCATTGGTTAACTCCAAGCCATACGGTTTACGTGTAAACAGATTAGTACCGACTTCCTTTTCTAGTTGTTTAATTTGATATGATAATGGTGGTTGGGTGGTATACAATAACTTAGCTGCAGCTGTTATCTGATGTTCTTGGGCGACTACGAGGAAACTACGAAGCTGCTTAATATTCATAATTATTCTTCTCCCATATACAATTTTTATATATTCAATATTTTAAATTAGTATTTTATTTGTCACAAGATCACCGTTAGAATTTTAAACTAGATATTTTAAAAACTACAGAGAGGGATGAGAACTAATTATGAAAGAGTATAAGCCGAAGCATGGGGTACCGAAGCCTAAAAGCCATTTACTTCGGTGGCTCGCAGTTATTATTTGCTTAGGAATTATCGTGACAGCTTTTCACGAGTTTCGAATCTGGAAAACATCAACGGATCAAGCTGTTGTCGGTAATAAAAAGGCCCTTCCTCAAAAACTAAAAGATAAACACCCATTCAGTATCCTAGTAATGGGGACCGACGTTGGTTCGCTTGGCCGGGGAACTTCCTATGCCGGGAATACTGATACGATGGAGTTAATCACCGTTAACCCCCAACAGAAGAAAATTTTAATGGTCGCCATTCCACGGGATATCCTGGTTAAGATTAATGCTAAGCAGGGTACCAAATATGCTAAGATCAATGCCGCTTATGCAATTGGTGGGGCAAAACTAGCCAAAAAGCAAGTATCAGAATTACTCGACGTCCCGGTTGACTACTATGCTTTGTTAAATATGGGAACCTTAAAGAAGGTTGTTAATGCCGTTGGTGGGGTTGATGTTAATAACCCATTTGCCTTTACTTATGAAGGTCACCACTTCAAGAAGGGAAAGCAACACCTTAACGGAAATGAAGCATTAAAGTATTCCCGGATGCGCTATGATGATCCAAATAATGATTACGGTCGGCAAAAGCGAGGTCAACAAATCCTTAGTTCAGCAATTGACTCGTTTAAGCAACACGGCTCAATTTCCGCTGCTAACAAAATTATCCTTGCGACTAAGGATGGGATCCGGACTGACATGCCAATTAATAACATTGTTTCTTTATACCTTAACTACCACAAGGCAATGGATAATACTGAACGGACCCATCTACAAGGAAAGGATGCAATCATCGAAGGGACCAGTTTCCAGATTGCAACCCCAAAGGAAATGAACAAAACTTCTAAAGTTATTCGCTCGTCCCTTGACCTCGATTCCACCACGGTTGATAATAACGAAACCGCAATGTACCACCAGCAAACACACTGGAATGGTTATAATAAACTTGGATTTAGACTTCCAAATAATGCTCGGTATAACGTTTTTGAATAAAAGTAAAAGACTATAAATAGAAAGAAGCTGAAAAAAGTGATTTTCCAGCCTCTTTCTGTTTTTTTATTTTGGATACTCTTTAATCCCGATCGAACATCAGGTGCATTCCCCCGTCACCTAATTTCTTCATTTGAATAATGTGAAATCGTTGATCAACGAAGGAACCAAGTGTATCAAACGTCCCCTTCTTTTCTCGATCGCCAGAAATATATGGAGCCACAACTAGTGAAATTTGGTCTACCAGGCCTGCTTTAAGGAAGGCTCCATTAATCAGTGCCCCACCACCGAGGACCATTGTTTTAATGCCAAAGTACTTTCGTAATTTGACGAGTGATTCTGCAAAATCAATTTCTTGCTCACCACACACTAAGTACGGGATTTCCATTGATTGGAGAAAAGCAAGGTAACTCTTTGGTGCCTGCTTTGTAACAACTTCAATCGCCCGATTCTTTCTTCCGGCATACGGGAAATAATTTCTTTCCCAGCCAGCTCGTCCACGCTGGTCGTAACTAACATCCCAGGTTTCTGACTGAATCCCATCTGGCACCCAATCTTGATATTCAATTTGCTGCCCATCGTATTTACTCAAATCTGGGTGGCCCTTGGCTGCATACATCACAATGGTATTACTGCCGTTTGCGTTCGCACTCCCTAACTTAAATAATTGATCATCATAGTAATCACCCGAAATTTTATCTCCCGGACGACCATCCCACTCACCATCAATTTTGCCGTCAATTGACGTATACATATGAATAATTACTTTTGCCCGTTCCACTTCAATCACTCCTTTACCACCAGTCTACCCCTTTTGGTGGAAAAATGATTTTAACGCCACTTTTTGGTGTGCAAGTGTTTAATAAATAATACCTGGCGAGCAATTGGTTGAGCAAGTAAACCTTCAATTGCTAAAGCAATACCAAAATTACGAGGCCAATTGTTAAAATAGGTATAAAAAGGTGCTAGCGATACTTGACGTTGACCGATCCAAGTCCCAACAATCGTCATTAATGCTGAAACGATAACCACATGGCATAAAATATCAACAGTAATTTGGGCTCTAAAACTGTCATTTTGATTAACTAAATGATCTTTTAAAACTGTAGCAGGCTTTTGTGCAAGAAAAACGATAATGACTACGGCTACCCACATTAAAGGAATAATAGTAAGAGTCATTAAATAGTTATGAACGCTGAAACCAGTTTCTAACATTGAAATTAGAGGCGCAATAATATTAACAGAAATAATAGAAACGATCCCCATAAAAAGAATAGTCTCATAACCATCACGTGGTAATCGCATATAGAATTCTTTCATAAATTTCTCTCCTTAAATAAAAAAAGTTCAGCAAGACTCTTGAATGAGTTTTGCTGAACCGTTATACGCTAAAACTTTACGTTGGTATAATAACAAATACATTTTTTTAGTGTCAAGAAAATTTCTACTTTATCTCCACAACCCAAGGTTGAAAATAACAAAGACTTTTATACGAACTCTTCGTTTTGCTTTCAGATCACTTGGTCAAACTTCCTTTACTAACACTCGTTAACGAATTGCCACAAGTTAAAAGTACCAACTAACGGTGACAAATGATGCAAATAGTGAATTTAAATCGAGTTTTAATACTACTAAAGAACTAACGACGGATTTTATCCTCACTCAAACTAATTATTTACCGTGCAACATCAATCTCCTGTACCAATTATAGATAGTATATTTAAGAAAAAAATTACTGGGTCTTTACAGAGGCCAAGTAATTTTTAATGATTACCAACCGCACTATTTAATTTTTGCCGATTAAAGAGGTAAATTATGATAATTAGCGGGATGATTATCAGCATTACGGGATAGAACCACTTTACGGGCATTGTACTATCAATGATTCCACCAAGGATTGGTCCTAAAGTCATCCCAATATCAAGTCCCAAGAAGAAAGTTGAACTAGCTAACCCTCGTTCACTTTCCGGCGCCAACATCATTGCGGTAGATTGACAAACCGAGTAAATCAGGCCATAACCAAATGCCATCCCCGCAGCAGCGAGCGCCATTTCAATATTCGTCCTCATAACGGCAAGCATAATCAGGTAAAAGACGGTCGCAACTGTACTCGTGATTAACCATGGCCCAAAGCGAACAGTATCAAACTGGTTCCGTAAAAATAGCCGAATAGCTAAAAGGACAATCGCATAAATCAGAAAATATGAACCCACAGCAATTGGTAAATGCCGCTGTTCCGTATAAGCAACAATATCCGCCTGCGTGACAAAATACGGGATGGCGAATAATGCAGTTAATGCAGCAACCGGTAATGAATCACGTTGGATAATTTTCAAGTGAAATTTCTTTTTCTTTTCACTTTGCGGTTGAACTTTTGGCTGTGCACGATTACCCACAAATTGAACCGTCACGACAACCATTAACGCTGCTAATGCGGAAATAATGATCGCTGCCCGATAACCAATTATCCGGTACAAGTTAATGGAGACAGCCGGGGCAAACGCCATCGCTAACGCATTCATTAGACCGTAAAAACTCATCGCTTCACCAACGTGGTTCAACGGAACTAAGTAAGAAAGCCAGGTTGTCATACAAACGGTACACAGCACATAACCAAGACCGTTAATTAACCGAAAAAAAAGGAGAAGGCCACTATTGGGTGTGATCACATAGCCCATGACTCCCACAAAACATAGCAAACCACCAATGAATGCCAAACGGTACTTTGAATAGTGGTCCGTCATATTTCCGGCAATTGGACGAAGGAACATTGCGACAATGCTCATCATCCCCACAATAATCCCAGCAAACGCACTTGAAGCCCCTAATTCTTGGGCGTAACCATTAATTAACGGGTTACAGTACATATTGCTAAAAATAAAGAAGAACGACGCTGCCATTACAAGGACAACATCTTTAGTGAAAATTGATTCTTTTTTCGCCATTCAGCTTCGGCCTCTTTCTGATGATTTAGTATTCATTATAGACTAATCATAAAGATTTGAAACCAAGGTATGTTCATTATAGGGTAATAATTCCCGGTTTCACTTCCGGGTCGTGGTTGGCAAGCGTTGCAATATTATTGCTTTCTTGAGATTTTCTCTTAACCCAGTTAAGTGAGTTAGCTGCTTCCTGGCGATTAATTACTACTCCTGGCGTTAAGCCTTCCTTCCACGACTTAGCAGCATAACCAACATCTGCAGCTAATAGCATGTATTGACTGGTATTATAACTTTGAATAATGGTTGCCGATAAACCTACACTATGTCCTGGTACCCATACCTCTCTGATCGAACCGTCACCGAAGAGGTCAAATGATCGTTGATGGGGACCTTCACCCGTTTCCTGATAAGCAAATGTTCCCATTTTCACTCCCTTCCATTCATGCGGAAGATAATGAAAATGATCAGTCCTGCCGGCGTGCCATTCCTCCTCACTTACTAATATTTGTTTAGCATCTTTTACTAATCGCAACCCATCAGCATGGTCGCAATGAAGGTGACTCATCAAGACATAATCAATATCTGAAGTCTGATATCCTAACTTAGCTAATTGACAATCAATCGTTTCACTAGCTCGAAGATCGGCCTTATTAACTGGATATTGAAATGAAAGATTTCTAATCTGACCCCACTTTGTTTGGTTTACTTTATTCCACCCCGTATCAATAAGAATTAGTCCCTTGGGATGCTCTATTAAGTAAGCAGATACAGGGACACTGATCAAGTCGCTTTTGGGCCGAAGAAATCCCGTCCACGCTAATGGGCGATCCGTTGAATGATGAAAAGGGAGGGCCTTATCCACAATTACTTTTCCGGTATGAATGACATGAACCTTAATTTGATTACTCATTATTATCTCTCCCCTGTTAATCTTTATTGTCATTCTATCCACTGATATAATAGTATCAAATTATCATTTTTACTCATTATGTGTAATAAGATCGATTAATCAGGGAGGTACTAATGAAACAAGATTTTCGAGTAGTAAAGACTACAAGACGAATTCAAATGGCTTTAATCAAAATGCTTCTTCATAAACCATTTGAAAAAGTTACAGTCACTGATTTAATTAAAATTGCTAAAATTAGTCGTCGGAGCTTCTATGTTCACTACACTGATAAATATGATTTACTAACAAAAATGGAACAACAGATTATTCAAGAGATCCATTCGTCATTGGCAGAAGATCATCAACAACTCAAACCCGTAACTAGCTTTAAGGATCCCCAATTATTTAAGAATACGGAAGCAACTTTTCAGCGAATCCTTAGCGTGATTAATCAGCACCGTCAAAGTCTTGCCGTTCTTTTATCTAAAAATGGCGACTACCAATTTAAAAGCAAGATCTACAAATTAATCACAAACGAAATTAGCCACCGTTTATCCGACTATGGCGCCGAAATTAATACAGGAATCCCATCTGACTATGCTCAAGCAATTTTCGTTGGAAGTCTTATGGACCTAATGACTATCTGGATTCAAAAGAAAAACCCTGAACCTATTTCTCAATTTTCAGCACTTCTCACTAAGAGTCGGATGATTGCACCCTTAGAATTACTCAAATTCAATTAGTCTTTTTACTAAAAACAGCCGAGCAAAACTAAAATTTGCTCAGCTGTTTTTTCAATTTAATACTTTTCTTCTGGTTTTCCCTTATTACTGCAATGAATCCCATGCTGGTAACGTTACTGGTTCACTATCAGCAAGCTTCTTTAAGTCGTCACTTAAATACTTCTTATTGATCACTGCTTCATAGGTGTATTGTTCGAACCAGTCTTGGGTCATAACAAAGTACCCATTATCACCATTATCCTTGCCCCAACTGTTTTCAATCTTCCACCGAGTAGGTTCACCATTTTGAAGATCAAAACCAGTGAGCGTCATTGCGTGAGAAACCATGGCTTGCTTTGATTCAAGCCGATCCTTCTTGTCCATGACAAAATCAACGTCTAACAATTGGGCCCGTTGGAACAACTTGGCGTCCATTAAGCCACGCTTCCGGTCCATTTGTTGGAGAACATCGTTTCCAACCCAAACAGTTTCCCCGGCCTTCAATTGCTTCATTGCGGTTTCTTGGAGGTACTTGAATGGAACGTTAACGAACTTAATTGGAATTCCACCAGCAACGCTATCTTGAGTTGGCATTGCGTAAACCCTATTATATTCATGATCTGGCGCATTCGTAATGACAACATAATCATTCAGGTTTGTGTCAAAGTATTCCCGATAGAACTTCAATGGTGTTAGGCCGAGAACCTGGTGAAATTTCTTATCGTCGTCACGGAATTCAAGGTCAAATTTTGTTGGTGGTTCACCAAATGAGTAGGCCGCAACCTTGTAAACATCAGCCATCATCCGTTGTTGGGCTTCGGCTAATTCTTTTTCGTCCGCGCCATCATTAACCATGTGCCGTAATTCCAATGCGTCCTTGCGCATAAGGTAGTTCATGACTTCAGCTACGTCACTGGTATCACGAGTGTTATGAGTGTCTGGCATTACATATTCCGGAACAACACCATACTTTTCAATGATTGAAGCTGCGTTTGCCCATTGACCACCGTCATTCAAAGCAAAGCTCAAATAAAAGTCAACCGTCCGGTCATGGAGCGGCTTCTTAGCGGTTGCAATGATTTTTTGGAAGTACATGTTTGCCCGTTCGATCCGGTCCCAGAAGAATAAGTAGTTTTGGGAAAGTTCGAAGTCCTTAAAATTATACTTTTTTGCAAACTTATGCCGCATCGTATTCAAGGTTGCAAATGACCAGCAACGACCACTGTGCCGTTGGTTACTTGGTTTTCCAGTTTTAATTTCATAGGAAAATGCCCGATGAAGACGTTGACTAGCTGTTGGATCTTCACTGGCATTCTTAATCCCGTTTTTTTGAACCGCCCGCGCAATTACTTCCGCATCTTTCCGGTCATGAAAGATCTTTTGATACTTTTTAACCATTTTTGTGGTTAAATATTTTTCTTCTGTCACAATAATCCCTTCTTCTATTAATTCTACGGTAACTATCACCTCTTAATCATAACTCACTTCTTCGTTGGTCGTCTATTAATTACCTTAGGAAGTGTTATCGCTTTCTTGAATTTAATTTAACGGTTAAAATTATACTAATGATAAAAAAGGAGGAATTATAATGAGTAAAGTATTTGTTGTCGGTGGCTCTGGCCGAGTCGCAACAGACCTAATTAAGGACCTCATTGAAAATGGTAACGAAGTAGTTGCGGGCTCACGCAACCCAGAAAAAATTATCAAACTAGATGGTGTTTCAGCAGTCAAGCTTGATCTTCACGCTGAAATGGAAGAAATTGCTAGGATCATGGATGGTTGCGATGTGGTTTATTTCGTTGCTGGTTCTCGAGGCAAAGATCTCCTCCAAACAGATGCATTTGGTGCCGTTAAAACAATGATGGCTGCCGAACGTGATGGCATTAAACGTTACATTATGTTGAGCTCAATGTACGCTCTTCAGCCACAAATGTGGTCAAAGTATAAGGCCCTCGCCGATATCACCGACTACAACATTGCTAAGTTCTTTGCAGATAACTACCTTATCCATAATACAAAGTTAGCCTACACCATTGTTCAACCAGCATCCCTTACGGAAGAACCAGGTACTGGAATGGTTACATTTGGTGACGGTAAGGATACCACTAACCCAATTTCTGACGTTGCAAAGGTTCTTGCTGATACCCTCAAGTACAAGGAGACTATTGGTCACATCATTATGATGCGTTCCGGTAAGACCCCAATCGACGACGCATTAAGTAACGTCGGCGATCCAGTTGCCTATAATAATGCTGGTTTAACGGACTAAAAATAATAAAGTCAAATTTAACTTCTCAAGAGACTGAGAATTTTATCAATTTCTCAGCCTCTTTGATTTTTAAATCATTTAGATAGATAATTCTTGAAAAACGTCAAGAAGAAGTATAAGGATAAAGTCAAAACTAAAAGCTTGCGAGTTTACCTTTTCCCCGCTAAACTAGTACAGTAATTTTATTTTGGGGAGAAATGATTGATGGAAAAAGTATTTATTGTTGCGGCCCAACGGACACCAATCGGTAAGTTCTTTGGGACCCTTTCATCAAAGTCTGCAATTGAACTTGGTGCGGCGGTAATCAAAGACGCGATTGAAAAAGCTACTATTCCAACAGATAAGGTTGATCAAGTATTAATGGGAAACGTCCTTCAGGCTGGTGCTGGGCAAAACCCTGCTCGCCAATCTGCAATGGCTGCCGGATTAGATCAATCAATCCCAGCCATTACAATCAATGACGTCTGCGGATCAGGTCTATCCAGTATTACCCTTGGAGTTTCATTAATCCAGTCCCAACAGGCACAAGTCATTGTTGCTGGGGGAATGGAAAGTATGTCCAGGGCTCCATACGTCCTCTTAAACGCTCGTCAAGGATACAAATTCGGTAACGGTGAATTAGTTGATACGATGCAAAACGATGCCCTCAAGGATGCTTGGGGTGGTTATGCAATGGGGATTACAGCCGAAAATGTTAATGAACGTTACCAAATCGCTCGTTACCAGCAGGATAAATTTGCCCTTCGGAGTCACCAAAAAGCAATTCAAGCTCAACAGGACCATGCTTTTGATGACGAAATAACTCCAGTTAACGTCACAGTCCACCACCAAGACACCGAAATTGATACCGACGAAGCCCCACGAGCAAATACGTCACTCACAGCCCTTCAAGGATTAAAACCAGCCTTTAAAAAGGATGGTTCCGTTACCGCCGGAAATGCTTCTGGACTCAACGATGGTGCAGCAGCTGTGGTTCTTGCTAGCGAATCGGCTGTTAAAAAATACCATCTTACCCCACTCGTCGAATGGCAGGCTTCCTCCACTGTAGGTCTTGATCCGGCAGTTATGGGATTAGGACCGTATTATGCAATTAGCAAATTATTTAACCAAACTGGCCTTGATAAGGATGCAATTGACGTTTACGAGCTAAACGAAGCATTTGCTGGTCAGTCAATTGCCTGTGAACAATTACTGAAGCTCGATGACAATAAGGTCAATCCTCGCGGTGGTGCAATCGCCCTTGGTCATCCAGTCGGCTGCTCAGGAGCACGGATCGTTGTGACCCTCGTTCATGAAATGCAAGATCTAGGAAAGCAACGGGGTGTTGCCTCCCTCTGCGTCGGTGGTGGAATGGGTGTTGCCGCATTGATGCACCTTCCTGAATAACAGATACTTTAGCTCAAAGATTCTATGAAATAAACTTTGAGGACTTTCACATATAACAAAATAGGCTTTCAAGATCGACATCAAGTCGATCCTGAAAGCCTATTTACGATCTTTATTATATTGCCGCACTAGTCGCCGGACACAGCGGCGCATTTCTTTAATATCAAGAACACCCTGAGCAAATCCCTTTCTGATCAATTCGTCCGGAATATACTGATCATACTTATCGAATACAGGAACCTCATTTTCAAATACAAGATCGACCGGATCGAAGTCCTTTGCCGCTTCTTCTTTTATGATTTGGTAGAACTCTTCCTCGCTGGCATCCATGGAAAATTCCATGTAATAAGGACGAACTGAATTAAAGCCACGAAGTCCCAATCGTTGGGCACACTTTAACCGAAGAAGTCGTTCAAGAGCAAGGAACGAATACGTTCCAGTCCAAGGGAAGAAGCACCACATTTTACCGCCAAGATTAATCAGTGACTTCTTTAGCATTCCAGCAGCACGAGCTGTTTCTCGTGCTTCTCGCAACCGAGCCGAAGCGTTCACCATTAGGTAAGGGTACTTTTTATCTTCAACAAGGACCTGCTGCATTCGTTCAAGGATCCGCGGGTGAATATCTCCTGCAACATCCCCAAAGTATGCGGGAATCCGGCCCTTCACCTCATGACAATATACCTGGTGGCGTTGACGATCAATATCTTCAACTACCCAGACACGACCCGCAATTGCAATTTTATCACCAACCGGTGGTGGCTTAACAATGGTACCTAA
Source organism: Limosilactobacillus fastidiosus (assembly GCF_014145505.1). Classification (GTDB taxonomy): domain Bacteria; phylum Bacillota; class Bacilli; order Lactobacillales; family Lactobacillaceae; genus Limosilactobacillus; species Limosilactobacillus fastidiosus. The sequence continues at coordinate 160,953 of NZ_JACIUZ010000019.1, read as the reverse complement.
CTCTTCGGATCCCGAATGCACACTAAACTCTTCGTTTTCTTGGAAAACCGCATAAAACTTAAAGTTATTAACAACCCGTTCTCCAGATAAGCCAATGATCAAACCGCCATTTTCAGTTTGTTGAATATGATCAATTTCGATAAGGTGGCGGAGTAGGATCCGGTAATCATCCTGGTTAATATTATGGAAATATGACAACGTGAGGATCCGGGAGGCCAATTCAGCTGGAGTCATTTCACCACTTGAGGCAAGGGTACTCATCGTCTGGTGATATAACAAGCTATAAGGCAGACGACCCGTCCGTGGCGGCTCCACAAACCGTTCTTCAAGGTACAATTGCACCAAGGCAATTCCTTGAATTAATGGCCACGGGATTAATTCCGGTAGCATTGCACGGGACTCGGGGTGTTCTTCACGCATGACAAACCACATCTCTGGCGGATCACCGCGCCGACCCGTTCGTCCCATCCGCTGCAAGAATCCAGAAACTGTAAATGGCGCATCAATTTGAAATGCTCGCTCTAAGCGCCCAATATCAATTCCTAATTCCAAAGTTGCGGTTGCGCAAGTCGTCATTAATGAATTATCGTCTCTCATCGCTTCTTCAGCAGTCTGCCGAAATGCCGTTGAAAGATTTCCGTGGTGGATCATGAAGCGATCTGGTTCGTGGTTGGCCTCGCAGTAGGCCCGTAAAGACTGACAAACTGCCTCACACTCTTCACGACTATTAGTAAAAACTAGGCACTTCTTCCCCCGGGTGTGTTCAAAAACATATGCTAATCCTGGATCAGCCATGGTTGGCGCTTTATCCGTTGCCTTATCCAGGACTGGCTGGGCATCTCGTTCTTGGGCATCATCTCCGGCCTGAATAGGATCCTTATAAAAGTGCTCCATCGAGAGCCGCCAAACTTCATGGGTATCAGCAATTTTCGGGATTACCGTTCCTTTACCTGTCCCAGCAGCGAGTAACTGACCCGCCGCTTTGGGATCACCAATTGTCGCTGAAAGACCGATTCGTCGCGGGTGGCACCCGGCTAATTTGGCTAACCGCTCAATCAAACAGAAAGTCTGGCCACCACGATCACCACGAAGCATTGAGTGAATTTCATCAATTACGATGAAGCGCAGATCACCAAAAAGACGGGGAATATCCATATGTTTATTGATCATCAAGGATTCTAGTGATTCTGGAGTAATCTGGAGGACTCCAGACGGATGGCGAAGTAATTTACGCTTTTGTGACTGGGCAACATCCCCATGCCAGCGCCAAACCGGTATTCCTGGTTCACGACAAAGTTCGTTTAACCGCTGGTATTGATCATTGATTAATGCCTTTAGCGGTGCAATATATAGGCAGCCAACAGAAGCTGGTGGTTCTTCGCTCATCATGGTTAGGATCGGAAAAAAGGCAGCCTCTGTTTTCCCAGAAGCAGTCGGTGCGGAGAGTAAGACATTTTGGTCACCATTAAAAATCACTTCACCAGCAGCCTGTTGAATTGCCCGTAAGCTCCGCCAACCTTGATTATAGATATAATCCTGGATAAACGGTGCGTAGCGTGAAAAGACATCCATTAAAGTTCACCTCCCCTTTATAAACTATCTAGTCCTATATTCTAAATTCCGCGAAATTTTCGTCAGTATCGTTAGAAACAGCTGTAGATTGGTTATAGTTAAATTTATCGGATTCGAGCAACGATTTGACGTTAGTTTGTGGGTTTTGCCAAAGGATATCAAGCAACTCAATAAAATCCCGAATTACTTCCCGGGGAGTAATATTGGTACTTGCTCCAATCCGGCCATACTCAATTTTGATGAAAGTTGCCAGATCATCTTCAGTAATCGTCCGCTCATACCCATATAAGTTAGCGTGCATGTCAGCCAATTTTTCGGTCAACACCAGCATTTCTTCAGCCGTTAATGCTTCAAGCCTAATCACTGGGGCATACATATCACGCGCACCATCCTGGGCAAACTTTCCTTCGGCTAATCGTGAGCGTAAAGCCTCATAGCTGTATACACCCCGACGACGATCTTCGATTGCTTGCGGTGTCCCACACATAATGATGCCAAGGTACTTGGCTTTCCCTTGAAGAGTATCGTTATACATTGTCAGGATTTTTTCATAGTTATATTGCCGACTAATACTGTTAGGAATTTTATAAATGTTAACCAGCTCGTCAATCATGATCATCATCCCCTGGTAACCAGCCTGACGGAAGAATGACGCAAACAGCTTCAAGTACTCGTACCAGTCATCATCGGTAATAATGATGTTAACCCCTAGTTCCTTTTTGGCATCAGTTTTCCGGTCATACTCACCCCGAAACCACTTCGTTACCTTTGCTTTAGTCTCTTGATCATCATTTACGTAGGCTTGGTAATACATGTTTAAAAGCTTGGCAAAGTCAAAGCCGTGAACTAACTCGTTTAGTGACGTTATTACCTTGTAAATCTCCCGATCAACAGCAGCGGAAAACTTAGGATCATCTGGAGAAATTTCTTGTTCACTGGCCACCTTAGCCTGAACTGAGCTGATCCACCGATCTAACACTAAATTCAACGCACCACCTTCAGGACGAGTTTTCGTTGAAAGGTTTTGGATTAATTCACGGTATGTTGCAAGTCCTTGACCGTTGTTACCGTGAAGGCGCCTTTCGGGAGAAAGATCACCATCGACCACGATAAATCTCTTGTCCATCACATAGTTACGCATGGTTTGAAGTAAAAAACTCTTTCCGGAACCGTACCGACCAACAATAAAGCGGAAAGAAGCACCCCCTTCTGAAATAATATCGACATCGTGAAGGAGGGCCATAATTTCTTCTTTTCGCCCTACCGTAATATAGGGAAGCCCGATTCTGGGAACAACCCCACCCTTAAGTGAATTTAAAATCGTTTGTGCAATTCGTTTAGGTACTCGTTTGCGTTTTTCTGGCATTCCTAATCCTCCTTGATTATTTCTTCAACCTCGTCACGGTAATCGTCAATGATTTGCGGCTGATCCTGATCATTAAATTCAATTGCTGTATCACCAAGCTCATCAAATAGTTTGTCGTTAATTTCATCAACAACAATGTTAACCATTAAGTGGTGTTCTTTAAAGTACGGTTGCCAGTCTTCATTCGCCAATAACTTTGTCAGAAGGTACATCGCATTTTTCGACAAACCAAGCTCATTCTTTAAGGCTTGTTGCTCCTCTTTTATTGGTACCGGTTGTAGTTTAATCTTACTAGCTTCCTCTTCTTGTTCAGCCTGTCGTTCTTCATTGGTTAAGAGACTTTCTCGAGTTACCGAAGCATCTTTTCGAATCTTTTCTAGATCTCCCAGGTTAATTTTTATTTTTGGTCGCCGCTCCTCGGCAATTTGCTGGCGAGCTTCAATAATCGCTGGTTTTATCTCTGCAAGAATCTTTTCACTAATTGGCCGTGGCTTTAGTTGGCGACCAATATGAAAGGTCTGGCGAATGAGGCGGTCAATTTCATGTAGCAGGCTACCGATTTTCTGCTTCCGCCGTTTTGCGGGAAGGTAATACTGATAACTCCATTTGCCGTTTCGGTAAGAGTAACTACATTGATCGTCTACCTGACACGTAAATGTCTGGCTAACTTTTTGATCATAAAAAACCGCGTTGGCAAATGGTCGCTGGGTCATTTCTCCCTGCCAACCAAGATAGTTTTTTACAATATCTTCATCGGTTAGTGAACAGAGTCGTTGCCAAACAATTTTAATGATTCGGGCAAGTAACTCAGGATCACGCTTAACCAGTGGACAATTAGCTAATTGATAAGATGAGATTGTGCTTAGGCAAGTCATTACCTTTTCTGCTGGTATTTCTTCAGGATCAATTAAGTTATTGTAAATAGAATCTTCCTTTAGCTGTTCCGTAAACTGCTCTGCAATCTTCCCCGATCCTAATTGGTAATAAACAACATAATCACGGAGCCACTGAGCTAAGTATTCGACCATCTTCTTGTCCATTAGCTTAGCGTAACCTTTTTTAAACGCTATTAATTTTTTGTAACCTTCTAGCGATGATGAAACCCCAATTTGATTAATTAATTCATAAAGGTAGACGTAAACAAAGGAGGTTGGGGCTTTCGGATAATTACCAGAACGAAGCTTGGTTCGCCAGGTGAAGTAACCACGAAGTTGAGCAGTTGTCATGTCATGATAAACGGGAAAATAATGTTGAAATTCACCCTGGTAGTCGTAGTCATCTTGGTAATCCGCAACGCTCATTCCCTGAACATAAAAGTTCTTTGCCCTCCCGATGAGTGGTGGCAGAGTATAGTCATAGAGGGAATTCATTTTCAAAATTTCTTTCGGGATCCGACGTGGCTTAGCGAACGGGATAGGCCGCCGAGAAAAGGAAAGTGGTTGATCATGGTAGGCAGCTTCTCGGTCAACCGGCGGAACGTAAATTAACTTTTCAGGACGTGTCGGTGCTTCCGCTTCCTTTAAGGATTTTTGGAAAGCCTGCTCAAGTGCCCGATTTACTTTTTCTTTAGGCGTGTTCTCATCAATCGTTACTCCGACCCAACCTGGTTTCTTCATCCGCTTTGCTGGTGAAAAAATTGGCATTAAATCGTGATCGTCCACGAAGTCTTCTCCATAATGAATCTCTAAATAAGCACAATCAGAATTACCTTGTGGTTGAATTAGGAGGGCAAACCACCTTCCAGAAACTGGCGACGAAAAAACACAGGCATTCCACCGACTTGCCAGTCGGTAGTTTGGCTGGATCCCGAATTGTTGTTGGATATAACGAATAATATCGTTCTGATTCATGGTTCTCCTCCTTTCATGAACGTTTGTTCGGCTAGTTTCTATTATATTACGATCCTGACAATAAGCTCAATTGCTTTTTTCCATGACTTAAACTATTACTTTGTGTTACAGTCAAACCCATGTTTTTTTATTTTAGAGATTATTGTTAATTTAATAAAATTCACAAAAAACTTTTTAAAAAGTGGTTGCAATTTTTAAAAATTCAATTAGAATACAGTTATAATTTCAAATGCGATGAAAAAGACGAGTAAATAATTTTCAGTCTAACAGTGAGTCGGTGATAGTGTGAGACCGATAGCACCTGGATTATTGAAAAACCCTTTTTCCATGCTGCTAACCCAAATAACCTCGTTTAAAGTAGGCTTAGTCGTCACCGGTACGTTATCTCGCCGGAAGAGTATTCTTGTACTCGATAAGATGGTCTAAAATTATTTTAGACAATTTGGGTGGTACCGCGGAACAAAAGCCTTTCGTCCCTTAGATGTTGGGGATGAAAGGCTTTTTTATTTATCTCCGATTCTAAACATATTAAGGAGTTGCTAATTATGAACTTAATTATTCCAAAGGACTACGATCCAAAATTGTCTATTCGCGAAACCGAAGCTGCCATCCGCTACATTCGGGAAACCTTCCAAGACGAATTTGGTAAGCAACTAAACCTGCAACGAATGTCAGCACCAATGTTCGTTGAAAAGAGTACCGGGTTAAACGATAACTTGAACGGGATTGAAAAGCCAGTTTCATTTGAATTGAAGGACATGCCTAATGAAACAACTGAAATTGTCCATTCCCTTGCTAAGTGGAAACGAATGGCATTAAAGAAGTACGGATTTGGTTTCCATGAAGGTCTTTATACCAATATGAACGCCATTCGAAAAGACGAAGATTTGGATAACTTCCACTCAATCTACGTTGACCAATGGGATTGGGAAAAAGTGATTAGCAAAGAAGAACGGACTGAAGAAACCCTTAGGGATACGGTTCGCCAAATCTTTAAGGTAATCAAACACATGGAAGATGAAGTTTGGTATAAGTACCCTCAAGCGGTTTACCACTTACCAGACGATATTCACTTCGTTACAACCCAAGAGCTTGAAGATCGTTGGCCAGACCTTACACCAATGGAACGTGAGGACAAGATCGCTAAGGAAATGGGCGCAGTCTTTGTAATGAAAATTGGTGATAAACTAAAGCGGTCCGGTAAACCGCACGACGGTCGGGCCCCTGACTATGATGACTGGAGTCTTAACGGTGACATTATTTTCTGGTACGAACCCCTTCAAAAGAAGCTCGAAATTTCTAGTATGGGGATCCGTGTTAGCCCAGAATCAATGAAGTATCAACTGGAACAAGCCGGTGCAACTGATCGGGAAAAATTACCATTCCATAAGATGTTGCTCAACGGTGAATTACCATATACAATTGGTGGAGGAATTGGTCAATCTCGGCTATGCATGCTTCTCCTTGGTAAGGCCCATGTTGGGGAAGTCCAAGCAAGTATCTGGCCAGACGAGATGTTGGAAAAGTGTCAAGCAGCACACATTCAAATTCTATAAAAATAACTGATTAAGGGAGAGTTAAACACAGTGGAAACAATTAAGATTAGTGAAGCTCCTCAACATGTTGGGGAAACCGTTAAGATTGGTGTTTGGTTAACTGACAAGCGGTCCAGCGGGAAGATCGCTTTCTTACAATTACGTGACGGAACTGGTTTTTTCCAAGGAATTATCCGCAAAAATGATGTTCCCGAAGAAAAGTTTGATATGGCAAAGCACGATTTGCACCAAGAAACTAGTTTTGTAGTAACTGGTGAAATCGCTGAAGATAAGCGGTCCAAGTTTGGCTACGAAATCCATATTAAAGACTTTGAAATCGTTGGCGAAAGTGAAGATTACCCAATCGGTAACAAGGAACACGGGATTGACTTCTTACTTGATCACCGCCACTTATGGTTGCGTTCCCGTAAGCCTTGGGCATTAATGCGGATCCGGAGTCGGGTAAAGTTAGCGACAATGGAATTCTTTGATAAGCATGGTTTTGTTCAATTTGATGCTCCAGAATTAACTGCCAGTGCTCCAGAAGGTACTACCGAATTATTCGATGTTAAGTACTTTGATGAAGATGCTTACCTATCTCAATCAGGTCAGCTTTATGGTGAAGCTGGTGCCATGGCATTAAATCGGATTTACACAATGGGGCCAACTTTCCGGGCTGAAAAGTCAAAGACCCGTCGTCACATGACTGAATTCTGGATGATCGAACCAGAAATGGCTTGGATGCACCAAGATGAAAGTTTGAAGATTCAAGAACAATACGTTGCTTACCTTGTGCAAGACTTAATTGACCACTGTGCAACCGAACTTGAAATGGTTGGTCGATCCGTTGAAAGCTTAAAGCCATTTACTGAATTACCATATCCACGAATTACCTACAAAAAGGCTATCGAAATGCTGCAAGAAGGCGGCTTCGATTCCAAGTACGGTGATGACTTTGGTTCACCAGAAGAAACTTACCTAGCTGATCAATTTAACAAGCCTGTCTTCATCATGAACTACCCACGGGCAATCAAGGCCTTCTACATGCCTACTGATCCTGAAGATGATCGTCAAGTTATCTGTGCTGACTTGTTAGCTCCAGAAGGTTATGGTGAAATCATTGGTGGTTCTGAACGTTCATACGACTACGAATACATCACTAACAAACTGGAAGAGAATGGTTTAAGCAAAAAGGACTACGGTTGGTACGATGATCTCCGAAAGTACGGTTCTGTTCCTCACTCTGGATTTGGGATGGGACTTGAACGATTCCTTTCATGGATTACTCTTCAAGATCACATTCGCCAAAACATTCCGTTCCCACGGATGCTTAATCGTTTGCGTCCATAAAATATCTAAAAAGAGAGTGAAGTACATAACAGAAGTTGTTAAAGACCTATGTTTGTACTCCACTCTTTTTTGAATTAATTGATTTAGGTAATCGTTACAGATATTACGTTACAGATATTAAAGGTATCTTTCTTGATAGGACATGGGACCAATAACTTTTCAAAAGATTTATATATTAGTGAAAGCCACGAGAGATCCGGTTCACCCATGGCGATGACTAATTAAAACTAATACGATTAATAAATTAACCTCTAATTTTCAAAAATGAAAATTAGAGGTTTTTACATTGAATATATGTAACTTTTAAAGTTACAATATTATTCAGATAAGGAAAGGATGATGGAAATGAAATACTTAATTACTGGTGCTACTGGTCATCTTGGTCGTTACGTCACCAAGGAGCTCAGCAAACTAACTTTAACTCATAACATCCGTTTAGGGGTGCACACTCCTGCTAAGGCAATAGATTTGAAAGTTGCTGGCTACGAGATAGCCTCAATTAACTACGCAAATATCACAATGATGACTCAGGCTTTTAAGGGTGTTGATGCTTTAATTTACATTCCAAGTCTCACTTACAAGGTCCAAGAACGAATCAACGAATTTGAAAACACCCTTACTGCAGTTAAAAAAGCCGGTGTCTCAACGATTATTGACGTCAGTTTCATCGCTGACCAAGCTAATAATCCCTTTCAGATGGCTAGTTACTATGCATATCTTCCTGCGCGACTTGCCAGCTCTGGTCTTCAATATGCAGTAATTAAAAATGCCCTCTATGCCGATCCGTTAGTTCCCTATCTTCCAGAACTAATTAAACGACAAAATATCATCTATCCAGTTGGTGATCAGGCAATGAGCTTTATTAGCCGTAAAGACAGTGCAGAAGCGATCGCTAATGTTGCTGTAAGACCATATTTTCATGATCATGGACAGAATTATCTCTTAACCATGAAGCAAAATTATAATATGGTTGAACTCAGCAGGATTATGTCCGCTATTACTGGTAATCACATTGGTTACAGCCCTGTAACGTTAAAGGAATTTGCAGACATATACCGGACAGAAGGTGATGGTGACGAATTAGCCTCAATGTACCATGCAGCTGCAATGGGATTAATGGATGAAGTCACTAATGATTTTCAACATCTTACTGGTCACGAACCACAGAATATGAAAGACTTTCTTATTGCTAATTACCAATGTTAAATCTGATCTATGATCCTAAAAACCGGTGTAAAAAAGTCACCACCGGTTCTGCTACTCTTTCAACGCTGTCCTAACTTCATCAGCAAGGGGAATTGATGGCATTGCACCCATTCCCTGAACTGTCAAGCTCGAAGCCCGTTGTGCATATGTTAATGCAACTTCGAGGTTCCTAAGATCTGTATCCAATTGTGAAACCAACGCACCTATAAAGGTATCACCAGCTGCTGTAGTATCAACCGCTTTAACTTTAAATGCAGGAATTAACCCCTGCTCATTTTCTGTAGTATAAAAAGCACCCCGTTCACCCAATGTAATAATTATGTTTTCTACACCGTTTCTCTTAAAAAATTCCGCATTTTGTAGCAGTGACTCTTCATCATTCACTGCGATCCCACTTAGCAGCTCACTTTCAGTTTCGTTTGGAACAATAACGTCAGTATAGTCTAACAGTTCTGGAATTAATTCGTTAGCTGGAGCTGGATTAAGGATTGTTATAACGCCCTGTTGCTTTGCTAATTTAAAAGCAGCTAACGTTACTTCTTGTGGCGTTTCTAATTGAGCAACAATAAACTTAGCTTTACTTAGTCGTTGTGGTAAATCATCTAAGTTATCTTTCGTCATGGCTTGGTTAGCCCCACCATATACCATGATATCGTTTTGACCATTTTCATCGACCGTAATCACTGCACTTCCCGTTCCATTATCCGGATCAACAGCAATTCCACTTGTATCAATATCATTTTCTGCCAACGTTTTAATCATTTCTTGACCGTCATTATCCGCACCAACTGCACCGATAAAAGATACCCTAGCACCGGAGCGGGCTGCCGCAACTGCTTGATTTGCTCCCTTACCCCCTGGAGCATAACTCTTCTGTTTTACAGAAATTGTTTCTCCCGGTTGCGGAAAACGAGCAACTTGATAAATCGAATCAACGTTGATACTTCCAAGGACTATTACCTGATTCACTATTCTTCCACTTCTTTCCCGATTAATGTTTTCTTTATTATATTAGTTAACCTTAATCAATTTCAAATCACTTTAAGTTCAGTGGATTTTCACCTACCTATTTTATTAGTAAGTGTAACTTTATTAGGAATGTTTCCCGTGAAACAAAACAAGAAGATTACTCAGTTCTCACATAAGATCAACCCTGTCATCACTATCAATAGCTCAAATTCTAGAAAAAATTCCATTTAATAAGTCACTAATCCATGATCAAAAAAGCGAAAAAGAAGTCATTACGACCTCTTTTTCGCTTTATTTTTATAGAAATGTATTCTTAGCGAGAAGAATTTTGTCCTTAATTATTAGCAATAAAATCTAGTAATTGAGCCATTACCCGCTTATTCTCACTCGGGACTCTATGGTGAATAATTTCTTCTCCTGTTTGATGAAGATCATTATTCTGTAATGGATATTGAGTATCGTTAGCTGCAATTTCACGAACATTATCAGCTGCTGGCTCAAAGTGGAATTGAAGTCCAATCACATTATCATTCATGATAAAGCCTTGGTTTTTAACCAAATCACTACTAAACAACAGTTCCGCTTGGTCGGGCACCTCAAACATTTCTTCGTGCCAGTGAAGTGCAGTTAACTTCTTCGGAATCCCCGAGATAATACTGCTTTTTAAATACACCGATGCCCAACCCACTTCCTTGTGTGGAGCCTTTTTAACGGCACACCCAAGGGTTTTGGCAATCTGCTGAGCACCATAGCAAACCCCAAAAATTGGTTTATGTTCATCAAGTAACTGATGGATTAGGACCCGTTCTTTCTTAATCCATCCCAAATTATCATTAGGACTCATTGGTCCACCAAGAACGATCAACATATCTGTCTTGTTTGCCGTGGGAAGGTTACCAAATTGATATGGATGATATATGTACATCTCATGACCGCGTTCCTGTGACCATTGCTGAATTATTCCTGGGCCTTCATTTGGCGTATGTTGCAAAACATTGATTCTCATCGAATATCCTTTCTATCGACGGCAATGTTGTACTAGGTATCGCCTGCAAGTACCTAAGATATAATTATTATGACATCAAATTATCAGTTTGACAACGTCAATTCCTTGAGCATCCAAAAACAACCAAGTACTTATTTACTAAGACTATAGAATATATAATTAAACTCTCGACCGCACATTTCAACTTAACACAAATAAAACTTCAACTATTTATGAATAATTAATTTGTGTTGATTAAGCAAAGTCTTCAAAATTAAGCATTGGTTGTTTCTTTCGGAAGGTAACAATAATTAGATTTACAATGATATACCCAACTATTAATAATAATGCTGACCAAATTAAATTATTAGAAGCTCCGTTAGCATAAAGTAAATCAAAGTTGGCCATAATACTGTAATACATTGGAGCCAGGCCATGAATTGCTTTAAAGAAACTACCCATAATTTGTACTGGAATCATTCCAGCACCAGCAATAACTTGAAACATAGTTAAGAAAATATTTAAAGTTGTCCCAGCTTGACCAAGTAGAAGAAGGAAAATTAGGTTTAGATTGTAAGTTCCCATAATCTCTAGTGCATGGGCAAGCCAAATGCTTAACCAATTGCTTGCGCCATTCTTGGTCATGCAGATTAAGATTGTAGCAACAATTGCCCCGCCAATAACTGCCAGGCCAACAAACACACCTTCTAACATCGCAAATGATTTAAAGCGTCCTACTTTCTTAGCAAATTTAGCATAAGTTCCGTAAAGTATTACGGTCCCAATCATTGCTCCTAGGTAAGCCGCTAAACTAATAAAGAAAGGGGCCATTGAGTTATTAAAGCCTGTTTCTACTTTATTAACACGATGAATATCAGTTGATACCGAATTACCTATTTTACCGTAAAGATCATTAACTTTCGTTTGAGCAACAGGTGCTTGTTGTGCTTGAACTATAGCAGGTGCTGACTTAATTTGTTGCATCATTGTTTGAGTTAATACAGCTTTGCCTTTTTCTAACTGGACCTTATTATTAACAGCATTCCCAATTTTAGTAGCAACATTTTTCATTCCACTAACAACTGAAGATTGATTAGCTTCATTAACATAAAAGTTTAACTTCGCATTTTCGTTGTTTTTAACATTCTTATTAAAGTTTTCTGGAATATCAATTACCAGATAAGTTTTGCGACTCTTTAGATCACTAACTGCTTCTCCTAGATTGTCAGTTTCGTGTACAGTCTTAAAAGAACTTAATGATTGCTTTAGTTGAGAATTTAACTGACTACTATTTTTATCTTGATTTACTAATGTAATTGGTAAATCTGTTACATGACTAGGTAGTGGCTTATATCCAGTAAAGTAAATTGTAAATACTAAAAAACTATATGTTAACAATATTAAGAATGCATAAAACACACCTTTACTTTTTATAAATTTACCAAACATACTTTTCTCACTCCTTACTTTCTAATTACTGTTTACTATAATTTATTGATATAATAGAAACAATCAGCATTTTTTAAAAAAGTGTTGCTTTAAATTTAAGGAGAAAGTATGAACACTAATCTTAAATATCTTAGGACAGAAAATTCCATTCGTGATGCAGTAGTTACATTAATTAATGACGAAGGACTAAATAAAATAACAGTAAGACAAATTAGTACTTTGGCTCATATTAATAGAACTACATTTTATAGGCACTATCTTGATAAGCCTGATCTAATTAGTAAATATCGGGATAACTTTCTAGAACAAGTTAGTAAGATAGTCAGAGAAGAACTTCCCAATGTTACTAATTACTATAATCTAGATTCTATAGGTACACCCTATTCTTTATTTAAAAGAATTATTGATTTCATTGTCGATAATTGGGCATTCTGTCAATCATGGTTAGGACCCAAAGGAGATTTAGAAACTCGTAATCAATTTATGGACTTAATAAGTGAAAAATTAAAAGAAAAGTTTAATCAGGTGCAAAAGTATCATAATTTGCACCCAAAAATTCCACTAGAATTTGCCCAAGAATTAATAGTAAGTCAGTTATGGTCCATTCTTAAAATCTGGTTTCAACAACCCAAACCATTATCAAAAGAAAAAATTATTGATATTGTATTGAAAACACGCTACTTAAGTCCTTTCGAGCTTACCGGATTATCTGAATTAACAATTAAATCAAAGTAATTAGGTCAAATGATAGACAGCATACTGATGAATAACCATAATTTTTTATCACGGTTACTTTAATGCGTTAATTTCCCATAATTATTCTAATCAAGTTATACGTTACTATACGAAGATATAGGTTATTTTTAACGATAAGTGTTTCACTAATAATTGTCTTAAAATTAATCATAAACGGTTGAATTGGTAACACAGACGGTAAATTTGAGAATATAAAAAAGGCCAGGATTTCTCCGGCCTCATAGTGTTACTTTTTCGAGTATAAAAAAAGAGCACCTTTTCAGGTACCCCGCCGACTCGGAATAAGTAACCAACTGATTCCAATTTGCACGCCAGCATCTTAATCATCGTGGCTATATTATAGCATGGATAGATTATTTTCAACTATTATCATCGAATCTTTGATTACTTATTCAAACTCTCACTATACTTTTGCTTAATAAAGTTAGCAGAGTTTTGAAGCTTTTCCAGTTCTTCATCAGTTAAGTTAAGCTGACTTTGCTTGATAACCCCTTGTCGTCCCACAATGGCAGGATAGGAAAGATAAACACCGTATTCTTCACGAAAATTAGATACTGGAAGCTCAGTTCGAGAATCACTTAAGATCACGTTAACTAAGCGCACAGCTGCAGTTGCCACGCCATAACTAGTATATTTCTTCCCTTTGAAGACATACCAACCACCAAGTTTAGCATCCTTATCTAATTTTTGGAGATCAATATTTTGTTCTGCAGCAAGCTTCGTAATTGGTTGATCAAGGACCTTAACCGTTGACCAGGCAGTAAATTGTGAATTACCGTGTTCACCAAGGTTATACCCACTAACGGAACGTGGATCAACATCAAACTTCTCCGCAACTACCCGCTTCATTCGAGCAGAATCAAGTAATGTTCCTGTCCCGATTACCTGGTTCTTTGGTAGACCCGTCAGTTTTTGGTATAAGGAAGTAATCACATCAACTGGGTTAGTAATAACCACAATTTTCCCGGAAAAGCCACTTTCCTTAATCTTTGGTGCAACATCATTAACTGCCTTCCAAGTATATGGAAGTTCAACAAATCGGTCTGCTTGTGGTTGATCTTCCAACTTAATATTACCGATAGCAGAGACAATTACTTCAGCATCCTTCAATGCCGAATAATCATTAACAATGATATTTGTATGGTATAGCAGGTTCGGCATTGCATCCCTAAAATCAAGGGCATCAGCATTAACCTTATCCGCATTTGAATCGATTAATACCAAGTCATCAGCAAAGCCATTCGCAACAATATAATGGGCAACCGTTGAACCAACGTGCCCCATTCCAATAACGGCAACTTTTCGTGACATTTGAATACCTCCTATTATTAAAATAAGATTAGAATTAAATTATAGTTAATAATACCACTTTTAATTCTACAAACAATCACTATTGTTCTTTTTGAATAATTTTTACCTTATTTTGATCAATCTTCGGATCATTCATGATAATCTCATCAACGTGATCAACCTTAATTTGACCACTGATCGGATTTTTTATGCTCATGATCGAGCCCTTAATTTCAGCATTAATATTTCGGCATAATTCAAATGCTAAATCAGTTCGTAGTGTCCGACAGTTCTTCATCGTTAAATGATCGATATAGCATAGTCCTTGATCGCTTTCGATAGTTCAGTTAACAAAGGTAATATTCTTCGTGTTCCATGCCAAATATTCACCACTAATCTTAGAATCGTAAATGGTGACATTTTCACAGTTCCAAAAGGCGTCTTTCGATACTAACCGTGAATTATGGACTTCTACGTTTTTGGCACCATCAAAGACATAGTTTCCAACTAAATCAAGGTGATCAACATAGATATTTTCACTATTCATCCCTAGATAATCACCATTGGCATAAACTTTGTGTATCTTGATATTCTTGCAGTTCCACATCGTTTCTTCAGCGTCAGAAAAATGAACATTATCCAGAGTGATTCCATCACACCGTCGAAATTCCTTGGGAGCCTGAATAGTGCTGTTAGTAATTTCAATATCATTGGTGTACCAAATTCCCGAACGTGACATCTCTTCAAAAATAGTATCCGTAACCTTGATATGATCGGAATACCATAATGGGTACTTCCACGTGAAAAGAACCCCGTTTAAGTCTAAATTAGCCGTTTCTTTTAACGGTGACTCACCCTTACCAAATGTTGTATTAATTAATTTTGTATCATGAATACCATAAAGTGGACGTTCACCATCGTAATAGTCATCCTTTATTTCCTGCATTTTTATTATTCCCCTTTACTGGATCTTTTGCTCTTCCAAATACCTATTAATTTAAGAATAATCCTAATCAATCACATTGTGCAATTAATATACTTACTACACTGAAATTAACATAACACCAAGAGATTAAAAGTGAAAATACCTATCATTAATCATCTAATATTCAATTCCTGTATACTTACCCTGCTTATCTTAAACAGCATCTTTTGATTGAAAATGATGTACAATCGAATATGAATAGAAAAAATTAAGCCACCCAAAGGATGATAAAAATGAAATACGATTTTGATACGATTCTTGATCGTCGCCATACTAATTCAGAAAAATGGGACGTTAAATCTAACGAATTACCAATGACAACTGCTGATATGGACTTCAAGACCGCACCGGAGATTATGCAAGCAATGAAAGATAAAATCAATTCTGGTGCTTTTGGTTATGAATATCCTAATCAAGAATACTTTAATGCTGTTGCACACTGGTATAAAACCGAACATAATGCGGAAGCACAAACTTCTTGGATGCGGTTTGCAACGGGGGTAATTCCTTCAATTACTGCTAGTGTTAACCACCTCAGTCATGCTGGAGACAATGTTCTCTTAATGGAACCAGTCTATAATACTTTCTACAATTCCATTTTGAATAGTGGTCGCCATGCTTTGGCAAGCCAAATGAGGTATGACCAAAATTCTTATACCTACTCTGTTGATTGGGAAGATCTTGAGGAAAAGATGCGTAATCCACTAACGACCTTGATGATCCTCTGTAATCCTCATAACCCAACCGGCTACGTTTGGACACGAGATGAATTGATCCGAATTATTAAGTTAGCCCAAAAATATGGAGTGATCGTTATTAGTGACGAAATCCACGGGGATCTAGTACTTAAAGGTCCTGATTACACTCCAACCTTCTCCTTGCCAGAAGATTGCCGCCAAAACTTGGTTACTTTAGTTTCAACTAGTAAAACCTTTAACGTCGCTGCACTTCATGCTGCCACTGGGATTGTTTCTAACTCAATCTTACGAGAACGCTTCACCAGAGCAATCAATAAGTATGAAGTTGCTGAACCTAACCTACTAGCAATTCCAGGTACAATTGCTGCTTATACTCATGGTGCTGACTGGCTTTACCAACTTAAGCAATACTTATTAAGCAATCGCGAATACTTAGAAGCCTTTATTAAGAAGAACTTACCCCAACTTCATGTCGTTCCAGGAACCGCTACCTACCTTGTATGGATTGATGTTAGTGAAGTTACGGATGATAGCATAGTCCTCGCACAAAAGATTCGTCAAAAAACTGGCTTAATTATTAACCCTGGAACTTATTACCACGGTAACGGAAACGACTTTATTCGGATCAATATTGCCTACCCCCTTGCTCAAGTTAAAGATGGTTTACATCGCTTGGCTAAAGCAATTAAAAACTAGTTAATAACGAGGAAATAGATCTTACCCTATATTCCTCGTTTTTGTTTAAATTTCTTTAGTAAATATGAATAAGCGTTATGATAGGAGTTAATTGCGTTTAGGGAGTATTTAAATTGAATAAACTAAAAAAGCATATTAATCATGAAATGAACCTGTGGGAACATAATCAGGCGAACGAGTTAGCTAAAATTCGGTCGTCGCAACGACACTTAATTTTTAATTTGGTTGCCTACATTTCCATTTCTATAATTGAATATTGGTTAGCCGAAATTAGTAAGTCGCAGACTTTACGGGCTGACGCATTTAATAATTTATCAGGGATTATTTCAACCTTTCTTCTGATGATGGGGCTCCACATTGCTCAAGATGTTGATGACGATGATATCGCTGGAGTAGAAATGCCAGATGAAAACGAAAATATTCTCGGTGGTGACCAACGAATGCAGTTTATCCGGTGGCGGTACGAGACAGTCTTTTCGTTGGTAACTGCAGTTATTATGGTAGTAATTGCCATTGACGTTATAATCGACGGTATTAAGGCTCTCATAAATCCTGCAAGTCGGGTTGTTCCTCAACCAGTAGCAATTATTGGGGCGGGAATTGCTTCTGTAATTATGTTAATTGTTTGGTCCATGAACAGAAAAGCTGGCCGGCGACTTCAAAATGCTGCCCTCCTCGCATCAGCACAGGATAGCTTAGCTGACGCATTTACTAGTATTGGAACAATGATTGCCATCGCAGGCGCACTTCTATTTAACCTTTCCTGGCTTGATGGCGTTACAAGTATCATCGTTGGTTTTTTTATCCTCTATTCCGGATTAAAAATCTTCTTCCAAACAAGTTTGAACCTTGTTGATTACTTTGATCCTAAGGCTGAAAAAGAATATCGAAGAACAATCCTTAAGGTTAAAAAAGTTAAACATGTTGCTGAACTAAAGGCCCATTATAACGGCAATGTTGTTTCCCTTGATGCAACCGTTTTGGTCGATGCCAAAATGACAATTCTTGAAAGTTACCAATTATCCGAAAAGATTGAACGAATACTCCGGAAAAAGTTTGGAATTGTTGATACTGATATTTCATTCATCCCGGATCCGAGTTCATTCTCTGATAAGGATGTTAAAGGACATTTCTAATCGATGTTTCATATGAAACAATTACGTAAAACAAAAGCCTGCTAAGTCTTGACGACTTAGCAGGCTCCTTTATTATATTGGGCTAGCTGGATTCGAACCAGCGCATGACGGTACCAAAAACCGTTGCCTTACCGCTTGGCTATAGCCCAATAAAGTGACCCGTGCGGGATTTGAACCCACGATACCAGCGTGAAAGGCTGGTGTCTTAACCACTTGACTAACGGGTCATAATGTAACACAGCACAAATAATAATATCAATTCTTTCTCAAAATTACAAGTATTTTCAAATTATTTTTCTTGATTAAAACTAAATTTTAACTTTCTTTCAACTAATTTAGTAGATAAATAACTATTATTATATGTTCATTACTATTACATTATAATATAATAACTATAGCACACAAATTAATATTAATTAGGAGGTTACTATGACAAAAAAATCATTCAAGAAACAGGCAATCCATTTATTTGCGGTTACGGTCTTAACCACTAGTTCTTTAGGTGGAGTAGTCCTTGCAACCACCCCTATTGCTTCTGCCGCTACCGTTTCACAAAGTAAGATTAAAATCGATGAAAAGACTGCCGTACAGAAATTTAATAAGCAGTTTAAGAACGTCAAGATTGATGAAATCCAATTAGAAACTAAAGGCAATAAATTTGTTTATGAAATTTCCGGAAGCGATAACCAGAAAGAATATAGTGCCGATGTAAATGCTAAGTCAGGTAAAGTAACGAATGCTCATTCTGAACCCGCTAATAATGGTGAGCAAAAAAACCACCTAAACTTAGATAAACTCATTAGTCGCAAAAAAGCCAACCAAATTGCTGAGAAAGCTGCCAAAAAAGGTCAGGGGCAATCCTGGACTCTTGAAAATGAAAATGGTACCCCAGTTTGGGAAGTTGAAGTTGTAAATGGTAAGAAGTCCACTGAGGTTAAAATTAATGCCCAAAGTAAAAAGGTTCTTAATGTAGAACAAGACAATTAATAAATTAAACTCTCCAAAGCTTACAAAAAGGTCAGAATTTTTCTGGCCTTATTTTATTACTACACTAAAAACTATCTACCTCTTATAGTATGATAGAGCAGGTTTAATCATTCATTGAAAGGACTTTTGTTTATGGATATTCCTAATCATCGGCAACAATTTGCTGCACTTGTTCAAGCTCAAACAACAGTTATTTCTGCTTTACCCTACTTGCTAGGTTGCGCATTTACCTACTTTTACTATCGCCACTTTAATTTAGGTGACACAATTCTTCTTTTTATTGCTGTTATTAGTTTTCACCTTGCCGTTAATGGTCATAACCAATACACCGACTACCAACGATTCACTTCCAGTGGTTCTGTTTCTGAAAATAATATAATCGCTAAGTTCAAAATTGCCTTACCTTGGGCCCGGCTGATTATCGGCAGTTTAGTTCTAATCTCAGCAATCATCGGAATTTATCTTACAATTAAGGCTGGTTGGCCCCTTCTTTTAATTGGAATTTTAAGTTTCATAATCGGCTATGCTTATTCTGGTGGCCATCATCCAATCCTTAAAACACCTTTAGGGGAACCCGCTTCTGGAATCACAATGGGATACAATATTACACTATTGGCTATTTATATTAATATTTACAATTCACCCCATTTTGATCCTTTCTTTTGGTTAACGGGCCTCCTTGTTTCTCTGCCAGCGATCCTGGTGATCAGTAACGTTATGCTTGGAAATAATATTTGTGATCGCAAAGAGGACGTTCAGATTGGCAAGCGAACTCTCGTCTATTATATTGGTCGTCCTGCTGCCATGAAGGTGCTGGTTAGTTGCTACGCTCTTAGCTACATTGCAATTATTGCAGCGGTAATTCTTCGGCTTTTGCCTGTATTTACTCTTCTTAGCTTACTTACCATTCCCCTTGTTTACCGCCGAATTAAAGTATTCGTTAATCGTCCAGATAAAATGACTACTTTTTTTAACATCCTGATCAGTTTACAGCTAATTTTAATTAGTGAAATCATCTTTACCGTTATCGGGATTTTCTTCAATATTTGATAAACTAATTTAATTACCGCTAACATTGATAAAGACCTCAAGTTCAATTCTATCGAACTTGAGGTCTTTATACTTTATTTAATAATCAGTATTAGATTAACTTCTTCAATTCTGCCAATGCCTGATCGTAATCAGGTTCATCTGTTAATTCTTCAACAATTTGGCGGTAAACAACTTTTCCTTCCTTATCAAGGATCCAAACTGACCGCGCAAGGATTCCTTCGTCTGGAATTAGTAACTTGGAGGCGTAACCAAAGGATTCTTCCTTGTCAGATACCAACTGCATGTTCTTAACACCTTCAGCTGCACACCATTTTTGTTGATCTTCAATCGTATTGGTTGAGATCGTTAAGAAGTTAACGTCCGGGAACTGATCCATCGTTGAGTTAAACTTCTTTGTTTGAATACTACATACTGGAGTATTAATATCTGGAACAACACTTAATAACGTTACCTTTCCAAGTAACTGACGAGTTTTTATTTTATCGTCATTCTTATCAAATACCTTAAAGTGCGGGAATTCGTCACCAACTACTGGCGGATTACCAACTAATTGCCGTTTTTCACCATTGATCGTGATCTCCATTATTAATCGCCCCTTTACTAATTTTAGTTGAACCAAGTATAACCAAAATCAGCATAAAAATCACTCATTTAATTTCTTAATTTTGTTTAACCCTCTTGTTTTTATTTCGTAACAATCGAACGCAATTACCAACGATAAATCCAACAGTAGCAAAGGGAATCCACGAAAATCCTAAGGAAAATAGCGGAAAATAGTGGTGGGCAATCCCAACCATCGCCTGAGCAACCACTGTCTTTTGCAATACTGCTGGCAAATGATTTACCAAGTCAAAAATTGCTGGGATAAGGGTTAAACCTGTCGTCACCTGATAAACAATCGGGTCGGTCTTAAAAAGCGGTGATGTAATTCCCAAAAGCGTTAAAGTAATTGCCAATGGGTAAAGAAACATTAAGACCGGAGTTGACCAAGTAATAATTTTATCTAGGCCTAGGTTAGCGACCAAGAGTGAAAAAAAGCAGTTGATCAATAAAAATACTTTATAAGAAATCCGGGGAAACAAGTGGTGTAGATCCTCCGAAAAGGCAGCCGCCAGCCCCATCGCAGTTGTTAAACACGTAACGGAGGTCAAGGTCGCTAATAATGCATTTCCCGCAACTCCCATGTAGTGGTCAGCAATCTGGGATAATGTTATTCCCCCATTATCCGCAATCTTAAACTGGTGAAGACTAGTTGCCCCCATCCAAATCAGAAACATATAAATAACGGCGATTCCCAAGATCCCCACTGTCCCACTTTTAGCAGTGGTCCATGAAATCTTTCTTGTGTCTTGAATACCTAAATCCTTAATCGCACTAATTACTGCGACACCAAAGGCTAAACATCCCAGAATATCCATGGTGTTATATCCTTGGAGAAAGCCACTCGTAAATGCGTGGTGAGTATATTCCACCGTAACTGGTGTTGTTTGTGTATTCCCCATTGGCTTAATAAACGCCAAGAAAAAAATAATGAACAGCATGACAAGGAAAATTGGATTAAGAATTTTTCCAATAAGATCCGTAATTTTTGCTTCAGTAACGGTTAAACCATACACAATTGCAAAGAAGATTCCGGTGTAAATTAATAAGCCAAATGAATTAGCACTTACTGAAACATGCGGGGCAAAACCAATAGTGTATGGAACTGTTGCTGTCCGCGGCATCGCAAATAGTGGACCTAGTGTTGCTTGAACAAGGACTAAAAAGATCAGTGCATAGTAGTGCCCTATCGGCCGTGCCAGATCATAAATACCGTCTGAACGCGTAATACTAATTGCTAGTAATGCCAGTAACGGTAAAAGGACCCCGGAAATCAAAAAGCCACTACTTGCGCTCAACCAGTGAGCTCCTGCCAATTGTCCTAAGTGGACCGGAAAAATAAGGTTTCCTGCACCAAATAACACACCAAAAATTAAGGATGCAATTACCAAAGTTTGCCGCCCCGTAACTTTTGTCACTTTCATTTTTTATTTCCCCCAAATAAATCTCTCTTAACCGTCAACAATTAAAAACGTCCTTTAAGCTAGTTGCTTAAAGGACGCCAGAACGTGTTACCACCTTTTTTACACCATTATCCCTAACAATGCCTTAGCTCGTACATTGGAATTAAATCAAAATACGATGATGCAATAACGGTCGCTCACGGTTAGGACTTCTCTCCGTCACCCTAACTACTCATAGGTTACTTTCTTTTCAAACCGATTTCCCTGACTTTCACCTACTCAGGGTCAATATTGACTCCTAATCACTGTATTTAATCGTTAACTGTTGTTTATTAATATATAAAAAGTTACTCTATTCGTCAAATTAACTTTAATTGAAGAATCTCTGAATCCAGTTCACAAAGCGATTCCACCAAGACTGAGCCTGTTGCTGGGCAGCTTTACCGTCCTCTGAATTTAAGAACTGCTTAGCCTTATTCATCATATCACCAGTCGAATTTTTAACATTATTAATTGTGTCGCTAACATGAGAACTATAGTCCTTACTTGAACTAATCGGGGCGTTATTGAACTGAACTAGTGCATTTACAATCGTGGTTGTGTGGTTCTTTGTTTCATTGTAAATATTCTGTCTCTTCAGGTTTTGGTTCAAGGTATTTTCGATTTGAACTTGCGTTGGCTGTTCTCCACTACGTTTTTGCTTGTTGATCTCTTTAGTCGTATCACCAACAGCTGCCATTAATTTACCAGGATAACTACTATCATCCTTATTGGCATCAATTGCATCATTTGTCGCACTCAACATTTGGTTAGCTGATTGAGTGTTCTGGCTATTTAAATCAATACCATCCGCATTTAACGCCTTATAAACCCCTGTAAGTGCTGATTCACCTGATACTGGGCGGTTAGCAGAAACCGTAATTGTCACGTCCGTCACCCCCGCCATTTGGGCCACCATTGCATATTGCTGAGCAGTTACCTTAGTAATATTACTCTGGCCATTAAACTTCTTCACGTTTACCTTAACCCCAGAACCTGGATCAGTAGGAACAATGGAAACTGAGCTGACCATAGCTGCATTGGTAGTTGAATCATTTGGATTAATGTACTTTTGATAATCACTAGCAGTTGCCGTAAGCGTCGTAAATTCGCCATTAACCCCCAAAATATTACTCAATTCATTTTTATCTGTTGCCCCAGCACCATAAACAACGTATGACTTATTCAATGTGTGTGTCTGAGTAGTTGAAGTTGAGTTCGAACTCGTCGTCACCTGATCATCCGCATGAACAATAACCTGTGAAACTGGGGGTGTAACTAACGTTATTGCTAAAGTGGCTGTTAATAAGATTACTGATAATTTTTTTGAACGCATTATTTATTCTCCTATCAAAAATGGATCTCTATCCATCGTATTATCTAATAATGATAAAAAAACTGCCCTAAGAATACTAGTTTTTTGCTAGAATCTTTAGAACAGTTTATAAAATTTAAAATACGGTATTTATTTGAGCTTACACTTTAGTTTGCCCAATAGTGCTTCCATTCTTGATTAACATTGTATCGTGTCGTGGCTGTCCCAGTCCAAGAAGGAACCTTAACAACGCCATCGATCTTGCTCTTTGGTACAAATCCCCAGTAACGGCCATCATTAGAAACGCTCCGGTGATCCCCAAGGACAAAGTATTCACCCTTCGGAACCCTTGTTGCGCCACTGTTTCGTAACCAGTTATTTTGAACTGAAACACTTCTTAATGTCCAATCACCGGTTCCAGAAGTTCGTTGGGTCTTGTTAATGTAGTTCTGATTAATTTTCCGCCCATTAACGTAGATATTACCATTATCTGAACGGACAGTATCACCCGGAACACCAATGACCCGCTTTACATAATCAGTCTTAGTAGCAACCTGAGGATCAACCCCATTGGCATCAAAGACAATTACACTCCCGCGGTGAATCTTTGCAGTCTTCAAACAAAATACCCGTTCATTATTTTGCAAGTTAGGTAACATTGACGGACCATCAACCCGCACAATTTGGAATAAGAACTGCTTGATTAACAGGGCAATCAATAATCCAATTACAATTGGGATTACCCAACTCATCGTTTGACGAAATGCTTTCATTACCTTTTATCCCTCGATTTCAAATCATTAAAACTAAGAAAAGTTTACCATAAAAACGGTAAATAGCGTAATCTGACCCCATCATTATTTATCATACTCTTCCATTAGCTTCTGTGACAATTGGTAATCACCAATATACGGGATATCTTGGCCCTTTTCGTGCATGAATTGTTCACGGCCCTTTGCAGCCATAAACATTGCATCGCCAGGTTTAGCCATTTCAAATGCCTGCTTAATTGCGGCTACCCGATCAACGTTAATAATTACTTTAACATTTGGGTTAGTAATGTGTTTCTTAATAGCTTCGTCAATGTGGTGAGGGTCTTCAAAGAAGTTATCTTCACTCGTTAAGATTGCAACATCGGCATATTCAGAAAGCGCCCGACCAACATCTTTCCGCCGGGATTCAGCCTTCCCACCAGCAGCTCCGATGACCACAATTAACCGACCATCAGGATATTCGTGCTTCATAAATTTAAAGCTTTCAGATAAGCTCAAGTAGTTATGAGCATAGTCAACACAGGCAACTAGGCCAGCATTATTTTTAAGAAATTCCATCCGGCCAGGAACCCGTGTTTCCTTCAATCCTTGAGCAAAATCGGCTGAATCATCCTTGAGTTGGGCACTAACCGTGATTGCGGCTAAGGCATTACTATAGTTAAAGTGTCCTGGAATCATTACTCGGAATTCACCATTAACTGCTGGCAAGGTGTCGTTATGTGACGAAACATCAAAGTAACCGTGATCCTTACCATGATAACGGTAATCAGCATCGCTTTCGTCACTACCAAATGTAATTAACTTCTTGCCTAATTCATGAGCCTTTTGTGCAAGTAACTCATAATACTTCATATCCCGATTAAGAATAACAGTATCACTATTTACGATAATCTGACTCTTACACCAAAGATAATCATCAAAGGTAGGGTGTTCAACTGGACTAATATGATCCGGTGAAATGTTCAAGAAAACGCCAATGTTAAAGTGAAGACCATAAACTCGTGACTTCTTATAAGCTTGGCTAGAAACTTCCATTGCCAAGTACTTCATTCCGTTATCGACAGCCTCTCTCATCATCCGGAAAAGATCTAAGGATTCTGGAGTTGTCAGGTGAGCTTCAATAAAGTTCTTCCCATCAACACATTCATCAATTGATGAAAATTGACCAACTACTGGACCAAATTCATGTGCCAAGATATGGCGCGTAAAGTAAACAGAAGTGGTCTTTCCCTTCGTTCCCGTAAAGCCAATTAATTCAAGCTTTTCATCGGGACAGTCATAAAAGTGACGAGCAATTACTGCCATTGCCTTTTGCACATCAGTAACAATGATTTGTGGCGTTGATTGAGCTTGCTGATCCAACTCGTCAGTATAGACAAGTTCAGAGATCGCAGCCGTTGCTCCTTTTTCAATGGCACTTGCCAAATATTCAGGATTGAATTTCAAACCCTTACAGAAAAACAGGGTGCCATCACTGATCTTACGGGAGTCATAGGATAGATCGGTAATCTCGGTATTTTTCACATTTTCTGGAACGGTATAGTACCAGTTACCGTTAACAATAATTTCCTTATAAAGATTATTTTCTTTTAGTAAATCAGTGATTTCTTTTAGTGTGAGCATTTATTCAGCCACCTCATCAAGTTTCTTAACTTCTTCAGGAATGAAGTCATCAATAAAGTATTGCTTATACCATACCAAGAAGGTGTAAATTGTCCAGATCTTCCGTCGACCGTCAATCTTATCGTTGAAGTTGTCATCAAGTAACTTCAAAATCTTATCTTGGTCAAAGAATTCCTTAACAAAATCTTGTTCAAAGAGGTCTCGAACTTCTTCATAGTACTTCTTTTCGCGCAGCCATGCCCGAACTGGAACTGGGAAGCCCATCTTTGGCCGTGTTGCCCATTCTTCAGGAAGGTGACGGTTAGCTGCCATCCGAAAAGCCCACTTAGTCCCGTGACGGTTAAAGAGGTACTTTGTTGGTGTATGACCAGCAACCCGCATCACTTCACGATCCAATAACGGTACCCGCAATTCTAGTGAGTTAGCCATACTCATCTTATCGGCCTTCAAACAGATATCACCAGGCATGAACTTGTGAATGTCAAGGTATTGCTTCTTGGCAACTTCATCAATGTCCTTATCTTCAACATTCTTCAAAATTGGGTCAATAATATCATCAATTGTTGGGCCACAATTGTACTTCTCTTGAAGAATATCAGCGGCTTCATCTGGGGAGAAGATGTACGCTTGTCCAATAAATTTCGATTCGCGAACTGGTGCCAATGCACGGAACATGTGTAATTGACCATGGAAGTGCTTGCCCTCTAACCACTTAGCAATCTTGTACCGCTTTTCTTGTGGTAATTCACGTAACCTATCAGTAAACCAACGGATTATCATTGAGTTGGAGTTAAAACCGTAGTCAATGTAACCAGCAAATAATTCGTCCGCTCCTTCACCAGAAAGCATAGCCTTATAGCCATTTTCCTTAGCAAGACGGGTCAAGAAGTATAGTGGAATAACTGATGGGTTTGAGTCAGGTTCATCCAAGTAGTATTGAATCAATGGGAAAGTATGGAATGCTTCCTCATTTGTTAATTTTGCATCAGTATTCTTCAGATTGAGCTTAGCAGCAAGTTCACGTGCCTGCTTAGTTTCATCATAAGTACTATCAAAACCAATTGAAAAAGTATTATCTGGTCGCATCATTGCTGTAACGTAACTTGAGTCAACCCCAGCTGAAAGAAAGGACCCAACCTTAATCCCTTTATCAGCAAAAGAGTGTGCTTTAACGGAATTAGTCACGATATCTTCAATGTTATCAACGGCCTTATCAAACCCTTCGTCTTGAGGATCAAAGTCTGCATCCCAGTATTCCTTCATGTCAAATTGACCATCTTTATAGTGGAAGTAGTGGCCTTCTGGCAACTTGTAAATATCCTTAAAGAATGTTTCTTGAGTTGCTGAATATTGAAAAGTCATGTAAGGCTTTAACGCATTCTTATTTAATTTCTTATTAAAGTTTGGGTGATCAAGAAAGGCCTTAATTTCAGAACCAACAAAGAAAGTGCCGTTCATTTTCCCGTAGTAAAGTGGCTTAATCCCAAAGTGATCCCGAGCACCAAACATATCCTTATTTTTGAAGTCCCAGATAATAAAGGCAAACATTCCCCGGAGACGTTTTAAGACATCGTCACCCCATTGCTCATACCCGTGAAGAATTACCTCAGTATCAGCATGAGTCTTAAAGGTGTGTCCTAGATCAATTAATTCTTCCCGTAATTCTTTAAAGTTGTAAATCTCACCGTTAAATTCAATAGCCATGCTGTTATCTTCGTTAAAGATTGGTTGGTTACCACTCTTAACGTCGATGAAACTTAACCGTCGGAAACCAAGCGCAACATTTTCGTCTACGTATTGACCTTCTGAGTCTGGTCCACGGTGGATGATCCGGTTCTTCATTTTCCGAATCAAGCTATCTTTAAGTTTTGGATCTTCGTTATCAACGAAGGCTACAATTCCACACATCTTTAGTTCTCCTTTTCTTAACGTTGTACAAAGTACTTTTGGTAGTTTTTATTAATCAACCAGAATGAATAATGCATTAATAGCCGTTGCTTAAAGCTATCGTTCTTATCAAAGGCAGTCGTGCCCCACTGCCCTGCTTCCAAAAGCTTCTTAGCCTTTTCCTTATATTCATTTTCTTTAGCATACTTATAGAAAACCTTCTTGGGAGCATTAAGCCAGAGCATATTTCCTTCAGCATAATCAGTTCCCTTAAATGGCTTATGATCAATTACGTCGTCAACCACATACTTAGCTAAGTTATAGCCGTTAAGGGTACAGTAAAAGCTACTCCGACCCTGACGAAGGTTAATTTCAAAAATCTTGAATTTCTTATCACGCCGATCATACTTCATGTCAAAATCCGCAAAGCCAACATACTTTACTTCTTCCAAGAACTTTTGAATTGTCTTATAAATCACCATGTCCTTTTCTGGCAAAATTACCATATAGTTACCAACCGCTACTGGTGACGGATCCTCTAGCAATGGGTGCGCTAGGCTAATCATCCGCACATTGTGTTCAGAATCTACATAAGCGTTAACAGTCCGCATATTGGAATCATCACCTGGAATAAAGTCCTGAGCGATCATTTTCCCGGTATAACCAGCCTCATAGATCTTTGGCATTAATTCATCAAATTGTTCACGCTTATCTAAAACATAGGCCTTCTTTCGACCTTCAAAGTGAATATCAAGCCATTCGACACTATCAGAAGGTTTTAACGCAATTGGAAAATTAAACGGTAATTCAATTGATTCACCAGATTCAACTTCTTCCTTAGTGATGATCTTTGTTTTTGGGTAAGGAAGCCCATATTTTTCTGCTGCGTCATAGAACGTTTCTTTCGTTCCCAATTTATTGAAGAGATCTGCATTTACGTATGGACAAATAAAGTGCTCTTTTAGTTCATCCAAGTGGTTAGCGATCAATTCTGTATAACCATCTCCACAAGAAAGTAGTAAATACTTCTTCTTTGGATCAAGATTTGCAGCAATCTTACGCATTGTTTCAATAAATACTGGATCCTCATTGAATCCTTCAACAACATGGACATCAACTAGCTTAGTATAACGAGTTGGTGCCATGTGCATTACTCCATAAGCAATACTCTTAATACCAAATTCTTGATAAAAAGACCGTGCCATTCCGTAACAATTAAAGTCTGTCCCTAACAGGATCGGTTGAAAATCCTTGCGGGGTTGACTAATCTTTTCACTCATCTCTACTTGCCTCGTTTGCTTTTTAAATCAATCTTCAGTATAGCGATTCTCAAAATATTTGTAAATAGAATAAAATGAGGCGTAAATCAAACTTAACCTCAAACTACACCTCATTTTAAATTACCGAAATTTACTTTCGAATATAGACACTCAAAATTGCTAAGTCAGCAGGATTTACCCCACTAATCCGAGAAGCTTGTGCAAGAGTTTCAGGACGGATTTTTTCAAGTTTTTGCCGACCCTCTGTTGCCAAACCATCAACTTTTTCGTAATCAATGTTAGCAGGAATACGCTTCGCTTCCATCCGCTTCAATCGAGCAACCTTTTCTTCTTCCTTCTTAATGTAACCAGCGTACTTTAATTGAATTTCTACTTGTTCAACTACGTGACGATCTAACTCTTCAGCTGGTGCTGGAATGAATTTCATTAGCGTCGCATAATTAATGTACGGACGCTTAATAAAGTCAGCTGCAGTAATCGCATCCTTCAAGCGATTATCCCCATGGGCCTCGATGAATTGGTTAACTTTCTCGTTGTTTGGCTTAAGCTTTTCACTCTTTAATCGGGCAATTTCGTTTTGAACTTGCTTTTCCTTCTTTTCCATCTTGGCATAACGTTCATCGCTGACAAGGCCAATCTCATGGCCCTTCTCCATTAAACGGAAGTCAGCATTATCGTGGCGAAGGATTAATCGATATTCGGCCCGACTAGTTAATAGACGATATGGTTCCTTAGTTCCCTTCGTTACTAAGTCATCAATCATTACCCCAATGTAAGCGTCTGACCGCTTAAGAACAAACGGCTTCTTTCCAAGAGCACGCAATCCTGCGTTAATCCCTGCGATCAATCCTTGACCGGCAGCTTCTTCATAACCTGAAGTTCCGTTAGTTTGACCAGCAGTATAAAGGTTTTTAACTAATTTAGTTTCAAGGGTCGGGTGAAGTTGGTAGGGTGCAACCACATCATATTCAATCGCATATCCTGGACGCATCAATTGAGCATCTTCTAGTCCCTTAACAGAATGCAAAATCTTTTGTTGGATTTCTTCTGGCATTGAAGTAGATAATCCATCGACATACCATTCGTCAGTGTCTCGCCCTTCAGGTTCCAAGAAGATTTGGTGACGACTTTTATCCGCAAACCGGACAATCTTATCTTCGATTGATGGGCAGTAACGTGGCCCAACTCCCTTAATTACCCCAGAGAACATTGGGGCCCGATCAAGGTTCTCACGGATTAATTCATGAGTTCCCGGATTAGTATAAGTTAACCAGCATGAAATTTGTTCACTTAATGGTAAGTAATGATCATCAGGAGTATCGAAACTAAAGTGGTGAACTTCCTTGTCACCAGGTTGCTCTTCAGTTTCGTTATAGTGAATTGTATTCCCATTAATTCGCGGTGGGGTCCCGGTCTTGAATCGTTCAAGATCAAAGCCAAGTTCTTCAAGGTTCTCCGAAAGTTTTACAGCAGATTTGGAGTTGTTTGGACCTGACTCATACTGTAATTCACCAATTATAATCTTTCCCCGAGCGGCAGTTCCAACAGTTAAAACAACTGTTTTAGCCCGGTAACGGGCACCAGTATTTGTAATAACCCCTTTACAAACGCCATCTTCAACAATTAATTGGTCGACGGTTGCCTGACGAAGGTCCAAGTTCGGTTGCTTTTCAATTGTTTCCTTCATCGAGCGGTGGTATGCATGCTTATCAGCTTGAGCACGCAATGCCCGGACAGCAGGTCCCTTACCGGTATTGAGCATTCGCATTTGAACATAAGTCTTGTCAATATTGTGGCCCATCTCCCCACCGAGGGCGTCAATTTCTCGAACTACAATCCCCTTAGCAGGACCACCAACAGACGGATTACATGGCATGAAAGCAACCATGTCGAGGTTAATGGTTACTAACAGAGTCTTGTTTCCCATACGGGCAGCAGCAAGAGCCGCCTCGCTTCCTGCATGGCCAGCCCCAACGACAATTACATCATAATTATCGCTATCGTATTGTACTGCTTCACTTATTTGCATTTTCTTCCTCCTATTTTCCTAGACAGAATTGACTAAAAAGTTGATCTAACAATTCGTCTTGGTAACTGTCACCCGTAATTTCACCCAGAAGTTCCCAGCTACGGGTCATATCAATTTGTACGAGGTCAACTGGCATCCCTGCAGCAATCCCTTTAAGGACATCACCTAAAGAATCGTCTGCTTGGTGTAACAGCCCAATATGTCGCGCATTCGTTACCATTACACTACTCTGATTATTTTCAATTCCCTCTTCAAAGAACATCTTACTAATAGTTTCACCAAGCTGGTTCATCCCCTCGTTCTTCACGATTGAAGTTTCGATCAGCTTATCGTCGCCCACTAGTTTCTTTAATTCATCTCGGTCAACCTTATTTGGTAAATCGGTCTTGTTTAAAATTACAATTCGTTGCTTGTCCTTAGTTACTTCAAGGAGTTCCCGATCTTCGGCAGTTAATTCTTCTGAATTATCAATTAACAATAAGATAAGGTCGGCAGCATCTAGGGCCTTCCGACTCCGCTCAACCCCAATTTTTTCAACCCGATCTTTTGTATCGTGAATTCCGGCAGTATCAATTAACTTCAATGGTACCCCATTAACGTTAACATACTCTTCAATCACGTCCCGAGTTGTACCAGCTACGTTAGTAACAATCGCTTTATCTTCATGCAATAAAGAGTTAAGCAAGCTGGACTTACCAACGTTAGGTCGCCCGATAATGGCAGTTGCTAATCCTTCCCGAAGGACCTTTCCCTGCTTTGCTGTCTTCAATAACGCTTCAATCCGTTGACGAATTTCAGTAGCTTTTTCCTTAAGCATCTTGGTCGTCATTTCTTCAACCGCATCATATTCTGGATAATCAATATTAACCTCTACTTGGGCCAAAACATCCAAAATATCCTTCCGGAGCTTACGGATTAAGTGGGATAAGTTCCCATCAAGCTGATTTAAGGCAACTTTCATTGACTTATCTGTCTTTGCCCAGATTAAGTCCATTACAGCTTCTGATTGAGATAGGTCAAGGCGCCCATTTAAGAAGGCCCGTTTGGTAAATTCACCTGGTTCTGCCATTCGAGCACCATAGCTTAGTACTAGTTGAAGGATCCGGTTAGTCGCGAGTAATCCACCATGACAATTAATTTCCACAACATCTTCACACGTATATGTATGGGGGGCACGCATTACCGAAGTCATCACTTCATCAACTTCTTCATTATTATCAGGGTCAATTATATGACCATAGTTGATCGTGTTTGTGGGAACTTTGGCGAGGTCTTTTCCCCGATAAATTTTTTGTGCCACCGGAATTGCGTTATCCCCGCTAATCCGGATAATCGAAATTCCCCCTTCCCCAACTGGGGTCGAAATCGCTGCAATTGTATCATTATCAGTATTGGCCACCGTCCAGACTCCTTTCTAATAAAAAAAGCGCCCTCCACGTCATTCGCCAATGGTTTGGCAATCACATGGTCAAAGCACTTTCACTACTTTAACAAGTATTTTAAATTTTATAACCGCAATTATTTTAGTTTCATCATCTTAAAATGTCAACTATTAAGCCCAGTTGTTTCATGAGACTTAGTTTTTAGGTGCAATTACAACACTGCGATATGGTTCGCGACCATGAGAATAGGTTTTCACGTGAGGGTTATCCTGGAGTTCCTGGTGGAGTTGTTTCCGTTCACGAGCTGGCATTGGGTCAAGGAACACAGCCTGTCCAGTAGAAACAACCTCCATTACAGAACGTTCTGCTAATTGCTGTAAGGATTCTTCGCGACGTTGACGGTAGTCTGCCGTATCTAAAATTACCGTCGTCTTTTCTGCACCGAGGTAATTCATAAAGGCATTACTAATTTGCTCTATTGCATTAATTCGCCGCCCATGGTGACCGATTATCCGACCGGATTGCTCACTTTGTAAGTCAATCTTTACCTCATGAGAACGAACATCTTTAATAATGGGATTAACTTCAATCCCCAAGTTTTTAAACACGTCTTTCAGGTATTTAGCGAGATCTTGGCTTACTTTCTTTACCCGTTTGACATTTTGTTCGTGACGTCGCTTCATTTCAGCTGGATCAACCTCATTTTCTTTCACCGGCTCATAACGAGGTTTGAGATCCCGTTGACGCTTACTTTGCCGTTTTGTGTTGTGGGATTTCTGAATTTGCTCATGCTTTTCAGCCTTTTTTTGGGTTTTGTTTACTGATACTTCAATAATTGCGTTTCGGCGGCCGATTCCCAAGAACCCGTGACGTGCCTGCTGAACAATTGTAATTTCTAATTGTTCTTTTGCTACCCCAATTCTCTTACTAGCAGAGGCAACTGCTTGTTCAACAGTTTCTCCTGTATAACGTCCCATTAGATTTCATCTCCATCCTAATTACTTAACCAGGCTATTTTACAACGGAACCCTTATTTACGCCAACCAAGACCTAGTTACAGTAAACTTTTGTAACCTCACCACTAGTGAGTGACAGTTTCTTACCATGTTTATCTTCAATTACCAGTCTTGCCTCCCTATCAATCCCACATACCCGACCAATGATTTCATTTTTTTCTTGTACTACTTTAACTATTTGTTGGTCAAGGTAATTATACTGCCGATACTGATCTAAGAACTCGCCGGATTGGTAATTTGCATTTATCTCAATTAGCTGCTTTACCATCTCTGCAATCAACCTATTCCTGTCCACGCCTCGATCTGTAATTGTCTCTGCAATATTTTTTAACGAAGGAGGGAATTGTCTCACGTTAATATTAAGGCCGATCCCTGTAACGTAACAATAAGAATGTTTCTCAATTTGATATACTGATTCACAAAGGATTCCACCAATTTTCCTTCCAAAAAGGTAGATATCATTTACCCACTTTAATTGAAACGGAAAGGCTGGATAAAATTCATGAAGTGCGTTCAAGACGGCCACACCGACACCAGTAGTAAACAAACCACTCTGTTGAATTTCTCGTGGTGTCTTATGAGGCAAAACAATTGTCATATAAATTCCTGCATTGGCTGGTGAATAAAATTTTCGACCAAGTTTCCCGTAGCCCGCGCTTTGTTGGTTAGCGACCACTAGCAATTCTCTTTCTAACGAATCTTTTTCTAAAACATGCTTAGCATACTCTTGAGTTGATGTGACTTGCGACTTTACAATTATTTTTCCAGAAAAATTAGAATAAAAATGACTTATCTTCTCTTCAGATAAGTCATTTTTCATTATTTGTTTCATTAAATTAAATGCACACCCTTATCAACATAAATCACATCACCAACGACACCAGTTGATAGGTCACTCATCAAGAATGCGCAAGTTCCTCCAATTTCTTTCAAACTTACACTTTGACCATCAACAGTCCGTTCTTGTGACATTTTTAATAGATCCGCGTGACCGTTAATTCCCGTAACCGCTAGCGTCTTCACAGCCCCAGCAGAAATGGCATTGACCCTAACATTAGCATCGCCCATATCACGTGCCAAGTAACGAACGCTTGCCTCTAAGGCTGCCTTAGCAATTCCCATCACGTTATAGTTTGGAATTGCCCGTTCAGAACCAAAGTAAGTCAGGGTGACAATGCTACTTGGATCGTTAAGGAGTTTTAGGGTTTGAGCATACTTTGCAACTGCAATTAATGAATATGCTGAAATGTTTTGGGCAAGAGCATAACCATCCCTGCTAACACCTAGGATTGAACCACCTAATTCTTCTTTTTTTGCATAGGCAATTGCGTGAACGATTCCGTCTACAGAGCCAACAACTTCTTTGATATCAGTAAAAGCTCTTTCGATACTCTCATCATTTGCAACGTCACATTCAAATAGTTGAGCATCATCGCTTACTAACCGTTGAAGACTACGCTTCATCCGATCGTTTTGATATGTATAGATAATGGTTGCTCCTTGACGCTCCATTTCTTGTGCACATCCCCAAGCAATTGAACGCCTATTAGCTACTCCCATTACAATAATCTTCTTATCTGCTAAAATTCCTGACACTCTCATCAAACCTCCACTAAAATTTACGATACCGTTCATACCGCTTTTTCACCAAATCTTCTACTGGCATTTTTTGCAGTTGACTAAGCTGCTGCTGGAGAACTCGATCAATATTCTGGACAACCTGCCGATGATCGTTTGGTTCTTCGAGAATCCCATCGATAATATGTTTTTGTTGCAAATCACGAGGGGTCAATTGCATAATCTGAGCCGCTTCATCCGCCCGACTACTGTCTTTCCACAATATTGAAGCAAACCCTTCCGGTGACAAAATAGAATAGGTACTATTTTCTAACATCCAAACTTGATCACCACTAGCGAGAGCTAGGGCACCTCCACTGCCTCCTTCACCAAAAATTACGGTAATGATTGGTGTTGGTAACTGACTCATTTCTATAATATTTTGGGCAATTGCTTTTCCCTGACCATTTTCTTCCGCCTCTTGTCCTGGGTATGCTCCGGGAGTATTAACAAAACAAAGAACTGGCCGGTGAAACTTTGCGGCTTGTTTCATCAAATGCAGTGATTTTCGGTAACCATCTGGTGTAGGGCAACCAAAGTGCTTGTTCACCTTATTGTCTATCGTGTCACCCTTATCAATTGCGATTACTGTTACTGGTTGTTCATGAAAAAGTCCAATTCCACCAATAACAGCTGGATCATCGCTACCAATTCCACCAGCATGTAACTCCATAAAATCACTTAACAGCGAATGAACAATCTGCTCACCAGTTATTTTTTGCTCAGCTCGTGATGCTGCAACGATTTGACCTGCTGACTTAGTCAAGTTATCACCCTCCATATTTTAATAGCCATTGTAGAGTTTGTTTCTCATCTTGACGACGAACAATTCGGTCAATGAATCCGTGACTAAGTAAGGTTTCTGCATCCTGCAAATCATGAGGGATCTTTTGATGCATCGTTTGTTCAATGACTCGTCGTCCTGCAAAGCCAATTAAAGCATGTGGCTCAGCAAGAGTAATATCGCCCTGCATCGCAAAACTTGCCGTTACGCCACCAGTGGTCGGATCAGTTAATACGACAACGTACAGAAGCCCTTCCTGTGAATGACGTTTAACCGCTGCACTAACCTTTGCCATCTGCATTAACGACATAATTCCTTCTTGCATCCGGGCACCCCCTGAAGCAGTGAATAATACTACAGGTAATTTTTGTTCAGTTGATCGTTCAAATAACCGCGTAATCTTTTCACCAGTTATAGTTCCAAGCGACCCCATAATAAACGTTGGGTCCATAATCCCTAACCCAAACCTTTCCTGATCAATTATGGCGGTTCCTGTTAACACGGAATCGTTTAATTTCGTTCGTTGTTGGGCCTTCGCAAGTTTTTGAGCATATCCTGGAAATTTAAGGGGATCAGTTGTCTGCAAGTCAGTATCAAATTCAGTAAATTGATCAACCAACCATTTTAGACGTTGCCTAGCACTTATTCGAAAACCGTAGAAGCAATTTGGACACGTCTGATACTGATCTAAATCATCAGTAAGAACCGTCGTTTCACATTTTGGACATTTTGTCCATAAATTATCCGGTACTTTAGCATCGGCTTCCTGATCGGCTTTAATATGATGGGCTGTAAGAGTGTTGTCATGATCGTATAAGTTCATTGCGACTATGGTTCTCCTTCCACCGATTTAAAAATACTTTTTCTAAGTAACTAGTTGTAAAATTGCCCTTAATAAAAGTAGGATCCTGAAGAATTGCCAATTGAATTTCTTGATTAGTCTTTATTCCTTCAATAACCATCTCGTTAAGTAACCGTTTAATTTTCTCGATTGCTTCTACTCGGTCATGACCAAGGGCAATTACTTTAGCAAGCATTGAATCGTAAAATGGTGTCACCCTTGAACCCTGGTAAAGATCTGTGTCGATTCTCATTCCCAAGTTACCAACCGGTAAATACAAGTACTTAATATTCCCGATAGATGGCATGAAGTTATTATTAGGATCCTCTGCATTTATTCGACATTCAATTGCCGCACCATTAATTTGGATATCTGACTGGGTAAATGGTAAATTTTCGCCAGCCGCCACTTTTAACTGTGCTTTTACAAGGTCGATCCCAGTTACCATTTCCGTTACAGTATGTTCAACTTGAATCCGCGTATTCATTTCCATGAAATAGAAATGATGATCCTGATCCATTAAGAATTCGATTGTTCCTGTATTTAAGTAATCAATCCCATTAATGGCCCTTAAAGCAATCTGGCCTAGTTGCTTTCGTTCCTCTTCAGTTACTAACTGACACGGACTTTCTTCTAAGACCTTCTGCTTATTAATTTGAAGTGAACAGTCTCTTTCTGGGAAGTAAACCGCATGGCCTGCTTGATCACGAAATACCTGAACTTCAATGTGCTTGACGTTCTCCATGATCTTTTCGATATACATGTGATCGTCACCAAAGGCTAATTTGGCTTCGCTTTGGGCTTCATTAAATGAATCAGTCATCGCTGCTTCATTATTAATCCGCCGAATTCCCTTACCGCCACCACCAGCAGCAGCCTTGATTAATACCGGGTAACCAATTTTTGCTGCTACCCGTTTTGCCTCATTTACATCCTGAATATAGTCATCACTACCTGGAATAACCGGAACACCAAGCAGCTTCATTTGCTGCCGAGCATGCTCTTTATTTCCCATCAAATCAATAATCTTTGCATCCGGGCCAATAAAGGTAATTCCACAAGCCTGACACATTTCAGCAAACTTACTATTTTCCGAAAGAAAACCAAATCCAGGGTGAATTGCCTGGGCGCCCGTACCGATAGCAGCAGATAAAATATTCTTCATATTTAGATATGATTCCTGAGGTCTTGCTCCACCGACACAAACTGCTTCATCAGCTAATTGAACGTGGAGACTTTCCCGGTCAGCCTCAGAATAAACGGCAACTGACTTGATTCCCAATTCATGAAGGGAACGAATAATCCGAACAGCAATTTCGCCCCGATTTGCTACTAATACTTTCGAAAACATCTCACCACTCACCTTATCCAATAAAAAATGTTAATTCTGCTGAACAAGTTCGTTGACCATTAACCGTTGCTTCTGCCTTCCCCTCACCGATATTGCGGTGGATCTTGGTTAGGCGAACCTCTAACCGCATCACATCTCCAGGACGAACGACTTTACGAAACTCAGCGGTCTTAATTCCGCCAAAGTAAGCTGTCTTTCCCTTAAATTCAGGAGACGATAACAATGCTACCGCTCCAGTCTGTGCTAGGGATTCAACAATTAGTGCTCCTGGTAATACAGGATTATTAGGAAAATGTCCGTTAAAGACCTCCTCATTAATTGTCACATTACGACGTGCAACCGCCATTTCACCAGGAACCAATTCATCAACGTGATCAATCAACAACATTGGGTATCGGTGAGGAAGGATCTTTTGGATCGCCGTGACGTCTAAATCAACTTTAGCCATTGCTATTCTCCTTCTCTAATTTCAAAAAGTGGTTGTTGATATTCCACCAGCTCGCCATTATCAACGTTAATAGCAGAAACTGTTCCAGCAACTTCACTTTTTACTTCCGTCATCATCTTCATTGCTTCAATCACACAAACAACGTCA
Organism: Limosilactobacillus fastidiosus; assembly: GCF_014145505.1. Classification (GTDB taxonomy): domain Bacteria; phylum Bacillota; class Bacilli; order Lactobacillales; family Lactobacillaceae; genus Limosilactobacillus; species Limosilactobacillus fastidiosus. Next base: position 122,535 of record NZ_JACIUZ010000019.1, on the reverse strand, counting down.
CCCTTATTAACGTGGCTTCCTATCTTAACGTATGGGGGTTGATCTGGTTTTGATTGAAGGTAAACCGTTCCTACGAGGGGAGCTTTAATTTGAACTCCACTTGGTTCTTTTTTTGAGTGCTTTACTGGCTGATCGGCAACCTCAGGAGTATTAGTTACCGGCTCTTGAGAAGTCGGTCGATCGTTTTTACTCAGATAGAGATGAAAGTTACCGTCCTCAATTTTCAATTCCCGGACAGATGACTTTTCAAACTCTGCCATAATTTTTTGAACATTTTCAACATCCACTTAATCATCCACCCACTTTCGGAAAGCTAATACTGCATTATGACCACCAAAGCCAAAGGAATTACTTAATGCATATTCTGCATCAGCATCGTCTTGGTTATCAGCATTTACTAGGTTAATGTTGCACTCTGGATCCTGATTAAAGCATCCAACATTTTGTGGTAACTTTCCCTTTTCTAGGGCAGCTATAGTAACGACTGCTTCAATCGCTCCGGCAGCTCCTAGGAGGTGCCCAGTCATCCCCTTAGTAGAACTAACACGAACCTGACTATTCTCACCAAAGACCTTATTAATCGCTAGAGATTCACCACTGTCATTGGCATGGGTTGCGGTTCCGTGGGCATTAATGTAATCAATGTCACTAGCTTGAATTCCAGCTTCATCGATTGCCTTTTGCATTGCCCGTGCTGCACCTTTACCTTCCGGATCAGGAGCGGTGATATGGTATGCATCAGAAGTGGCACCGTAACCGACAATTTCACCAAGGATCTTGGCATTTCGCTTCTTAGCATGTTCCAAACTTTCGAGGACAAGCGTTCCGCCACCCTCACCAAGGACAAAACCATTTCGGTCTTTATCAAATGGTAAAGAAGCCTTCTCTGGATCCTCGCTTGTTGAAAGGGCATTTAAGGACGCAAAGCCCGCAATTCCGATTTCGTTAACAGATGCTTCTGCACCACCGGCAATCATCACTTGGGCCCGGCCTTCCTTCACTTGACGGTAAGCTTCACCGATTGAATTCGTACCAGTAGCACAAGCAGTAGTAATTGATGTACAAATGTTTTGGGCGTTAAAACGAATTGCGATGTTTCCTGCAGCCATATTTGAGATTGCCATTGGAACAAACATTGGTGAAACCCGCCGCGGTCCCTTATCATGCATCTTAATTACTTGTTCTTGAATTGTGGTTAATCCACCAATTCCTGAACCATAAATAACTCCCAAATCCTCTGGATCTGTATTTTCTTCAGTGATCCCGGCTTGTTCAATTGCTTCAACCGCTGTTTGGATCGCATATTGAGAATATAAATCCATCCGGCGAGCAGCCTTTTTACCAACAACTTCCTTTGGATCAAAGTCATCAATTTCACCAGCAACTGTAATTCCAGTTTTGCTTGCATCAAACTTAGTAATTGGTTTAATCCCAACTTTTCCAGCTAAGCTATTGTTAACAAATTCATCTAATCCGTTACCATTTGGCGCAATTGCACCCATTCCAGTAACTACTACCCTTGTCATTTTATCCACTCCTAAATGGTCATTCCGCCGTCAATTACGATAGTTTGTCCCGTCATATAGTCATTTTGGGCCAAAAAAAGTACCGATTGGGCAACTTCTTCTGGTTTCCCTAATCGTTTTAGCGGAATTTGATCAACTATTCTTTTTTGATTACGTTCTGATAGAGCAGCCGTCATGTCACTAGCAATCATCCCCGGAGCAACTGCATTACTCCGGATACCACGTAACGCTCCTTCTTGGGCAACAGTCTTTGTCAAACCAATTATCCCCGCCTTACTAGCAGCGTAATTAGCCTGACCAACGTTCCCGTGAATTCCAACTACACTTGCAATGTTTACAAAGCAGCCACTCTTTTGCTTATACATCTTTTTTAAGATCGCCTTCGTTAATAGGAAAGTTCCCCTTAAATTGACGTTAATGACATCGTCAAAATCACTCTGCTTCATTGCAATCATTAGCTTATCTTTATTCATTCCAGCATTGTTCACAACAACGTCTATATGACCATATATTTGCCAAGCAGAATCAGCTAATTGCTGAACTTCATCAGGGTTAGACAGATCCGCAGAGATAGAAGTGTATTTACCCTGAAAATCTTTTAGCTTTTCCTCTTCTTCTGCACTCAATGAATGGCGGCCGTGGAGAATTACCTTACTTCCCGCTTGCAGAAAGGCTAATGCAGTCGCATTTCCAATCCCACGGGTACTTCCAGTAACCAGAACCACCTTATCTTTTAAATCCATTCCTGATGCTCCTTTATAAATGCCTGGTAGTCCTCAAGTGAGGCGATATGTTCACTACTTAAGTTTCTGTTTACTTGGCGAGCAAACCGACTAAGGGTCTTTCCTGGACCGATTTCAAGCACCCCATCAATTTGTTCATGTTCAACTAATTCTTGAAGATCCTCCCCAAAATGGGTTGGCTGTGCCAATTGGCGTTCAAGAATTTCTGCAATATTATCAGCAGTAAAAGGCTGAATAGTGGTATTACTCATTACCTGAACTTCTGGCTCATTGAATACCACACTCTTTAATCGCTGATGCATTTTTTGTCGTGCTGGATTAAACAATGGGGTATGAAAAGCCCCACTGACATTTAATACAACTACTCGCTTAGCTGCTTCATGTTGCTTTAATAATTCAGCAACTAATTGAACTTCCTTTTCTGGGCCACCAATTACTAACTGACGTGGCGAATTATAGTTAGCAATTGCCACCTTAGGATGCTCTGCTAAAACTTGGTTAACGATATCCAGATCAGGATTGATCAGTGCAGCCAAACTACTTGCCACAGCATCAGCATCAACTTGCATATACCGTCCTCGATCGGCTAATAAACTCAAACCAGGCTCAAGCGACAATGCTCCTGCACTAATCAATGCAGCATACTCCCCAAGCGATAAGCCAACCATCCCCGCAACCGGTAATTTGGGCAAATCACGTTGGAGCATTTTATAAATTCCGCAACTAACAGCAACTAATGCTGGTTGAACATTTTTGGTCTCATCCAATTCACCATGTTCACTCTTTAAGATCTGAATAATATCTAGTTCCGTTGCTTCGCTTGCTTCTTGAATTGTCTGCTTAAATAGGCTATCGGTTAATAAATCAAGTCCCATGCCAGGCTTCTGTGATCCCTGACCACTAAAAAGAATTCCGAGCTTCATTATTACTTATCAGCAGGTAATTTCTTTGCAACGTAGTCTACAACGTCACCAATAGTTTCAACTTTGGCATCATCGTCATCTAATTCAATGTCAAACTTATCTTCTAATTCGTTCATAATTTCAAAAACATCTAAACTATCAGCATTTAAATCATTTTGAATATGGGTTTCCAAAGTAATCTTTTCTGCAGAAACGTCCAATTCATCAGCAGTAATGTCCTTAACAGTGTTAAAAATTTCTTCTTTAGTCATTTTTCTTTTCCTCTTTCTGTTTATTAATATTTAATTACCATTGCTCCAGTAGTGAGACCACCACCAAAGCCAGCTAATACAACTAACGAGCCACGATGAATCTGTCCACTACGAACGCATTCATCCAGTAAAATTGGCTCGCTAGCTGCAGATGTATTTCCATACCGATCAATATTGATCGGAAACTTAGTCAGTGGTTGATTCAACCGCTTAGCCACTTGTGCGATTATTCTGGCATTTGCCTGATGGAGTAAAAATAAATCTACTTGTTCTGCTGTAACTTGAGCACTATCCAAGGCTTCCTGAATAGATCGCGGTACCTCATGAGTTGCAAACCGGTATACTTCTCGACCATTCATTCGAAATGGGGTTATTGAAGTAACCGACTTGGGAAAACTCGAGCCAACTGTCGTTTGACCCGCAACTAATTTGTTACCTAGATTACCAAATGTTGCCAATTCCATTCCCATCAAATGACGTTCAGAACTTTTTTCAATTGCTACTCCACCAGCACCATCACCAAACAGTACTGCTGTCGTTCGATCGTGCCAATCAATAATTTTCGAAAGCACTTCGCTTCCGATCACAATTGCCCGCAATTTATTAGTGCTAGCTAATAATCCATTAGCGACGCTTAACGCATAAATAAATCCCGAACAAGCAGCTGAAATGTCAAATGCCAGCGCTTTAGTCATCCCTAATTTTCCTTGGACAATTGCAGCAGTTGAAGGAGTATATGAATCAGGGGACATCGTTGCCACAATAACTAAGTCAACCGATTCTGGTTCCCAGTTAGTCTGTTTAAGCAACCTTTGTCCAACCTTAACGGCTAGGTCAGAAGTATTTTCCTTCAGACTTATGTGCCGGTTAGATATTCCAGTCCGTGTTTTGATCCATTCATCGCTTGTATCCATCAGTTCGCTTAACTGATCATTAGTTTTGACTAATGGCGGCACGTAACTTGCGGTTGATACAATTTTCCAATTATCCATTGCTTCTTTTTCCCCTGCTCACTAAGAATGATCATCCACAAAGTCTTCAAGATTCCGAAGGGCCTTATGAATTATCTTTTGTTCACTTTCACTCATATCTTTCAAGAAACTTTTTACCATCATGTTATGGTAAGCTCGATGTGCACGATAAAGGACCCGTCCCTTATGGGTCAAACCTAACCTAATTATCCGCCGATCCTCTTCATCATGGAACCGTTTAGCATATCCTTTTGCGATTAATCGGTTAGCCGTTGCAGTCATTGTTCCTGGTGAAAGATGAAGTTTCTTAGCTACTTGAGAACTAGTTTGATGATCATACATTGAAATCGCATCAATTGCATGCATTTCCTTAATTGTTAAATCATTAAAAGTACTTTCTCGTAACTTTTTTTCTTCAATCCATAAAATCCCGTTATAGATTCTGATTAAAGACTCATTAATTTTTTGGTATTCGTCAGCCATAATGTTTTGACTCCTTATTGTTTTAGTTGCTAAAAATAATTAATTTTACTCATCAAAATACATTATAGTCGAAAATTACCTTTAAATTTTTTCATTCCGATCAGCAACAATAAATACTAATTCTGCACTACATGCTTTTTTTCCATCTACTGTTGCGACCGCATCGACAATTCCCATTCGACTGCGCTTCTTAGTGATGGTAATGTGCAATTTAAGAACGTCACCAGGACGAACTACCTGCCGGAATTTTCCCTTATGAATTGCTCCTAGATAAGCTGTTTTTTTATAAAACTCAGGAGACTTAAGAATTAAGATTGAAGCAGCTTGTGCCAACGTTTCAATAATCAACACTCCGGGCATTACCGGATTTCCAGGAAAATGTCCCCGGAAAAATGATTCATTAATCGTGACATTTTTAGTTGCCGTAATCTCTTTTCCGGGATCCAATTCATCAACATAGTCGATATAGCAAATTGGGTACCGGTTAGGAATTAAATCCATAATTTCCTGAGCGGTCATTATAGCCAAAGAAATTACCCTCCTCAAAGAAAGTATTTCGAACATCAAAATATTCGATGTTCAAATTATATTTACATTTATTTTGATTGTCAAACTAAATGTAAATTATCAGTCAATTTATATCTAATAAATTTCCAATTACCAACACTGCTGTGCAGCTCTCAATCGTTGTTATATCAACATTAATCATTTATCAATTTACTTAATTTTCTTTTGAAGTAACACTCTAAAATTATTTTGAATATCAAACTAATTTTAAAAAATAAAAAGAACAGGAAAATTACTTTTCCTGTTCTTTTTATTTTTTAAATTATTTTCTCCGGCTACTATATGCTCGCCGTTTAGCTTTTTCAAGTTTCCGCTTTCTTGCTTTTGCTTGTTTTTCCTTTGCTTCCCGTTCACGACGAATCTTAAATGGATTTTGTAATAAGAGCGTCTGAACTACCTGGAATGCATTAGAAACAACCCAATACAAGGTAATTGCTGAGGAAAAACCTAACGCCATAAAGAATACCATGATCGGCATAAACCACGTCATTGCAGAAGTCATCGCATTTCGTTCAGGCATTGAAGCCATTGAGAGCCATGAACTCAAGAAAGTAAAAAGGGCTGCCAGAACCGGCAAAATGTAGTAAGGATCAGAATGGCCTAATTGAAGCCATAAGAATGTCCCGTGCCGTAATTGTGGAGTCCGCCAAATAGCTTGGTAAAGCGCCCACATAATTGGTAACTGAATAATCAATGGCAACATCGAAGTCCAAGGATTAACTCCTGCTTCCTTGTAAAGTTTGCTGGTTTCTTCCTGCATCTTCAACATGGACTGGCGATCCCTTGATGAGTATTTCTTTTGAATTGCCTTTAACTTAGGAGCTAACTCCTGAGTCTTTAACATTGACTTTGTCTGGTAGAACATCAATGGCAACAAGAGGACACGGATAATAATCGTGAAGATAATAATCCCCATACCATAGCCACCGCAATTGTTTGATAGCCAAATGATGAACCGCGAGAAATTATAAACTATGTAGTGATCCCATAGACCAGTACTATGACTCGTAACTGGCTTATTTGAACAGGCTGCAAGGAAGAACGTTAGACTCCCTATCGCAGCAAGACTTAGGACCCTCTTTGTCTTTTTCATTGATTAACGATCCTCACTTTTTTCTTCTAGTAAGTGTGCCCGTTTAAGAACATGCACAAGATTCTTTTTTGTTTCCGCCATTTCCAGGCCATCCGCAGCTGGACGAGCAATTACTAAGAAATCCACGTCTTGCCGTAGGTAAGGCTTTACTTCAAGGAGAGTTTGCCGAATACGGCGTTTAACCCAGTTTCGGTGAACAGCATTTCCAACCTTCTTTCCCACGGAAATACCAACTCGAAAATGCTTTTGACCCGGTTTTGCCATCTGGTAAATGACAAATTTATGGTTGGCGACGGAATTATGAGTTTCAAAGACTCTTTGAAACTCATTTTCCTTTTTTACTCGGTATGATTTTCTCATGATAATGTAAATCTCCAGCCTTAATAATATAAAAAAGGGCCGGACATCGCAACTTCAACGAAACGATAGCTCGTCAAGCTGACTGCCCTGCCCTAACAATAAAAAAAGCCACTCTAAAAGTGGCCGTAATTATGCAGATAATACTTTTCTGCCCTTTTGACGCCGACGTGCTAATACCTTACGGCCGTTACTGGTGCTCATACGCTTACGGAAGCCATGGACACGTGCACGGTGACGCTTCTTTGGTTGAAACGTGCGCTTCATACGATTGCACCTCCTATTCATTCTGAATGGTTTGGTTTTTATAGTCTAAAAAGACGATCTCTTCAAACATACTCTGGAAGTATACCATACTTTTTCAAATTATTAAACGTGAAATTTTTTTAGAATTTATTATTTATCCACAGAGTGATAAAAACAATCCACAGTGTTGTGTATTCTCCGTATCTGTGGATAAGTTATCAACCGTGATTTCACCAGGTTTTTCAACAATTCACAACTTGTTAGTAAAGTTATCCACAGCCCTGTTAAAAACTGTTCATAACTCATATAAAAGCTACTATGTCAATGTTTAGTTATCCACAATCATAGTGGAAATCTCTTTTTTTTTTTATTTATCCCCATTTTCCTCCATTCTGTTTTTTATTTACACACAGTGTTGTGTATTTTTTCTTGAATTATCCACTTATGATTATTTACCTGTGGAAAACTTTTTTTCATAATGATAAAATGTCGTTTGTAATTTAATAAATTTAGGAGGGGAACTATTTTGACTGAGCTCGATTCTCTATGGGAAGCGATCCAAAATTCATTTCGTCAAAGTAAAAGTCAAGTCACCTTTGACACACTAATTGCTCCGGCAAAACCACTCTCTCTTTCTCAAAACCAGTTAGAAGTAGAAGTACCAACAAAAGTACATCGCGATTTCTGGGAAAAAAATTTAAAGGATGAACTGAAAAAATACGCCCAAGCAGCTACTAATCAAAACATTGAGCCGCATTTTGTCCTTGAGGGAGAATTCGATCCTTATCAAAATGATCAACCAGCTGACACATCTAACTTCGAAATGGATACACCACTTAATCCACATTATAATTTCAAAACATTCGTCGTTGGTGAAGGAAATAAGATGGCTCATGCTGCAGCATTTGCCGTTGCTGAAAGTCCAGGTGGACTTTATAACCCACTTTTCATTTATGGTGGTGTTGGTTTAGGAAAAACCCACCTAATGGAAGCAATTGGTAACCACATGCTACAACTTACTCCTGCTGCAAAGGTCAAATATGTAACTAGTGAAGAATTTACAAATGACTTTATCCATTCTATTCAGAGTAATTCTACAGAAAAGTTTCGGGAAGAATACCGCAACCTTGACCTATTGTTAATTGACGATATTCAATTTCTTGCTAATAAGGAAGGTACCCAACTAGAATTCTTTAATACTTTTAACGCTCTTCACGATAATAAAAAACAAATCGTTATGACTTCAGACCGAATTCCAAACGAAATTCCTGAACTTCAAGATCGTCTTGTTTCACGATTCAGATGGGGGTTAACGGTTGAAATTACGCCACCTGATCTAGAAACCCGAATTGCTATTTTACGAAGTAAAGTTGAAGAAGATCATATTAATATTGGGAACGATACTTTAAACTACATTGCTGGTCAAATTGATACTAATATTCGGGAACTTGAAGGAGCATTAACGAAAGTTCAAGCGTTCTCTAACCTAAGTAAAGAACCAATTACTCCACACCTTGCATCTCAAGCGCTTCGTGGTCTACAAAGTAATACTAAAGCCACAATTACTATTGCAGAAATTCAGAAAAACGTTGCTGATTTCTACAATATTACTCAAAGTGACATTATTGGAAAAAAACGGGTTAAACAAATCGTTGTTCCGCGTCAAATTGCAATGTACCTTTCCCGCGAATTAACGGATTTTTCTTTGCCAAAAATCGGTAAGGAATTTGGCGGGAAAGACCACACTACAGTTCTTCATGCAATTGATAAAATCGAAGAAGAGCTACAAACGGATAGTAATTTACAAAATCAACTAAATACATTAAAGACCAAATTAAAAGCATAGTTGTGGAAAAGTAAAAAGTTATTCGCAAACTTATCCACAACTTATCCACAAGTGAATAAGTTGACTTATCTTTATTGATCTAAGTTATCCACAGTATTAACAGTACCTACTACTTCGACTATTTTAAATTATTAATATAAGTATATATACTAAAAGGGGCTTTCAGAATGAAATTTACCATCAACCGTTCAGCATTTATCAGTCAATTAAATAATGTTCTTCGTGCTATTTCATCTAAAACTACTATTCCAATTTTAACTGGATTAAAAATGGTAGTTGCCAATGACAGTATCACGCTAACTGGTAGTAATTCTGATATTACTATTGAAAGCATAATGTCAGCTAATGATGAAAACTATGAATTAACAATTAGCGAACCTGGATCAATCGTATTACCAGCTCGGTTCTTTAGTGAAATTGTTAAAAAATTACCAGATAAGAATGTAACTATTGAAGTTACTAGTGGATTCCAAGCTGATATTACTTCTGGAAATGCCAAATTCCAAATTAATGGACAAAATGCAGAAAACTTTCCTCACTTACCAGAAGTTGAAGCAGATAATCCAGTTATCCTTGCTAATGACATTCTTAAAGAAGTTATCCGACAAACAGTTATCGCTGTTTCAAAACAGGAAAGTCGACCAATTCTCGCTGGAATCCACGTAACGTTACATAATGGATTACTAACCGCAGTTGCCACTGATAGTCACAGGCTGGCACAACGGAAAGTGAACTTAGAAGGAATTGGTGATGTTAATTATGATGTGATTATTCCAGGAAAAAGCCTAGATGAACTTTCAGGAATGATTAGTGATGTTAAAGATGACGTAAAGATGCAGGTCACTGATAATCAAGTACTATTTGTTTTCGGGAACACCCATTTTTATTCCAGATTGTTAGAAGGAAATTATCCAGAAACGAGTCAATTAATTCCTGATAGTGCTGATACAACAATTGAGTTGGATGCGGGGGCATTCTTATCATCAATTGATCGTGCCTCATTACTTTCACATGAAAGCCGTAATGACGTTGTTAAACTAACAATCAAACCTGGCGAAAACCTGGTTCGAATTAGTGGAGATTCACCAGATATTGGGATGGTAGAAGAAGATGTGACTACTTCTTCGGTTGAAGGAAACGATTTGGAAATTTCCTTTAATCCAAACTACATGAAGGATGCATTACGATCATTTGGTCAATCAACTGTTAGAGTTTCGTTTACATCGCCGCTTCGCCCATTTACGTTGGTACCAACGGAAGATACAGAAAACTTTGTCCACTTGATTACACCAGTTCGTACTTTTTAATGAAATATAAGATGACTATGATAGCTGTTTGTCATAGTCTTTTTTATTTTTAAAAATTTGCTGAAATCGCTTTTTAAGCAAGTTAAGCGTTTTTTACTTGATTTTGACAAAAAAGGCTAATCACCTCTAAAAAGCCCAAAAAAGGCTATCAATGCGTTTTATCTCTTGAAATGTGGTATAATAGTATTTGTGAAAAGTAGGTGATTAAGTGTGGAAACCAAGACTATAAAAATTGATCGGCCTTTTATTACCTTGGGACAATTACTTAAGGAAGAAGGAATTATCCCGACTGGTGGTGCGGCCAAGTGGTTTTTAAAGGAACATGATGTCCGGATTAATGATGAACTTGAGGATCGACGTGGTCGGAAATTGTATCCAGAAGATGTTGTTATCATTCCTGAACATGAGCCAATTATGATTAAGAGTAAGTAGGAAATTACATGATTCTTTCAGAATTGCACTTACGTAATTTTCGTAATTATGAGGATTTAACAGTTCATTTTGCACCGGGAGTTAACGTCCTAATCGGTCATAATGCCCAAGGAAAAACGAACATGTTAGAAGCAATTTATGCCTTGTCACTAACGAGAAGTCACCGGACTAATAACAACCGGGAACTAATTAACTGGAAGCATAAATCTGCAGCAATTAGTGGGATTGTTCAAAAAACAAGTGGTCGAGTACCGTTAGAACTGGAATTTACTTCTAAGGGAAAGCGGGCAAAGGTCAATCATCTTGAACAGGCCCGCTTATCAACATATGTTGGCCAACTAAATGCCATTCTATTTGCGCCGGAGGACTTATCCCTCGTTAAGGGGGCACCAGCACTGCGGCGCCATTTTATGGATATGGAATTTAGCCAGATGAGTAGTAAGTATCTCTATAATGCTGGTCAATATCGAAACTTATTACGTCAGAGAAATAAGTATTTAAAGCAATTGAAATATGGTCAACAGCATGACAAGGTATTGCTGGGGGTGCTTTCAGATCAACTGGCTGCTTATGGTGCTGAAGTAGTTATTGCCCGTTACCAATTTCTGAAGCATTTGGAAAAATGGGCCTCACAGCTTCATAAAAAGATTTCACTAAATGCTGAAGAATTAAAGTTATATTACGCTACTCAATTAAAATTAAACGAAAAAACGACTGTTGAACAGGCTTACCGGGAATTGCTTGGCCTTTATCAGTCCCATATAGAGTGGGAGATTGATAAGGGGACGACAATGTATGGACCACAACGTGATGATATCCATTTTATGGTCAACGGGAAGAATGTTCAGTCATTTGGCTCGCAGGGGCAGCAGCGAACAACGGCATTGTCTGTTAAATTAGCAGAAATTGATCTGATGAAAGAACAGACTGGGGAATATCCGTTACTGCTCCTGGATGATGTCTTATCTGAATTAGATACAATTCGTCAGACACACTTATTAACTGCCTTTCAGGATAAGGTTCAAACTTTTCTGACGACAACAAGTCTTAATGATGTTGCTCGACAGTTAATTCATCAACCGAAAATCTTTGAAATTGAACATGGTACTTTGAGCAAGGGGGAAACACAGTGAGCGACGAGCAAAAAGAAAGAAAAGCTGAGTTAGCGAGCGAGTATGATGCCAGTCAAATTCAGGTCCTTAAAGGGCTTGATGCGGTACGTAAGCGGCCGGGAATGTATATTGGTTCGACTTCGGCTCAAGGACTACACCATCTAGTTTGGGAAATTGTTGATAACGGAATTGATGAAGCTTTAGCTGGATTCTGTGATGAAATTAATGTGGTTGTTGAACCGGATAATAGTATTTCAGTTACTGACAACGGCCGGGGAATTCCGGTTGATACACAAAAAGAAACTGGTAAGCCAGCCCTTGAAACTGTCTTTACGGTTCTCCATGCCGGTGGTAAGTTTGGTGGCGGTGGATATAAAGTTTCTGGTGGGTTACACGGTGTTGGTGCATCTGTTGTAAATGCCCTTTCAACAGAACTTGATGTTAAAGTTGCCCGTCAAGGTAAACGTTACTACATGGACTTTGATCACGGCCATGTTAAGACCTCAATGAAGGTGATTGACGATAATGTTCCAGAAGATGTTCATGGGACAACAGTTCACTTTAAGCCAGATCCGGAAATTTTCCGCGAAACAACTACGTATAACATTAAAACGTTGACTAACCGTCTTCGTGAATTGGCATTTCTGAATAAAGGACTAAAGATCTCGATTGAGGATAAGCGGGACGAGAATCCAGAAAAGCAAGAATTTCATTATGAGGGTGGACTTCGTCACTATGTTGACTTTTTGAATGAGGGGAAGACAACCCTGTTTGAACCACCAATCTACGTTGAAGGAAAAGAAAACGAGATTACGGTAGAAGTTTCTCTTCAATACACGGATTCTTACAGAAGCGATCTATTAACTTTTACAAATAACATTCATACCTATGAAGGTGGGACTCACGAAACTGGATTTAAGATGGCTCTAACCCGGGTAATAAATGACTATGGGCATAAGTCAGGGGCTTTGAAGAGTAATGAGACCCTTTCTGGGGATGACGTGCGTGAAGGTTTGACCGCCGTTGTTTCAATTAAGCACCCTGATCCACAATTTGAAGGGCAGACGAAGACTAAACTTGGAAATTCTGATGCACGGACTGCAACTGATCACGTATTTGCGGCAACCTTTAACAGGTTCTTACTTGAACATCCTGATGAAGCACGACAGATTATCGAAAAAGGACAATTGGCTTCTAAGGCGCGGGTAGCTGCTAAGCGAGCACGTGAAGTTACGCGGAAGAAGAGTGGCCTGGAAATTAGTAATTTACCAGGGAAGTTGGCTGATAATACCAGTAAAGATCCCAATATTTCTGAACTATTCATTGTCGAAGGTGACTCAGCTGGTGGATCTGCAAAGCAGGGACGTTCACGGCTGACACAAGCAATTCTGCCAATTCGGGGAAAGATTTTAAACGTTGAAAAGGCTACCCTTGACCGGATCCTAGCAAACGATGAAATCCGTTCATTATTTACCGCATTAGGAACTGGCTTTGGTGAGGACTTTGACATTACTAAGGCTAATTACCATAAATTAATCATTATGACTGATGCGGATGTTGATGGGGCTCACATTCGGACACTATTATTGACCCTCTTCTATCGTTTCATGAAGCCAATGATTACTCATGGTTATGTTTACATTGCCCAGCCACCTCTATATCAGGTTCGGCAAGGGAAATTTGTAAAATATATTGAATCAGATGAAGAACTCGACAGGGTCGTTAACTCCCTGCAACCAAGTCCTAAGCCTGTTATTCAACGGTACAAGGGGCTGGGTGAAATGGATGCCGAACAACTTTGGGAAACAACAATGGATCCTGAAAAGCGGCATTTGCTACGGGTTAACCTTGATGATGCTAAGGCGGCAGAAGAGATTTTCCCAATGCTTATGGGAAATAAGGTTACTCCACGCCGAGAATTTATCGAGAAAAATGCTAAATTTGTAGAAAATCTTGATTTGTAGAGTGAACGGCTTGAAGTATATAGTTAAACGAAAAGTAGCTCTGGCTCACATTCAAAGATAAAAGGAGGAACAACAATAGTGGCTGAGAACGATCTATCAAACAATCGGATTACTGACGTTAACCTAACTAGCCAGATGAAAAATTCATTTTTGGACTACGCCATGAGTGTTATCGTCTCTCGGGCATTGCCTGATGTGCGGGACGGATTAAAACCGGTACAGCGACGAATCCTATATGGAATGAACGAATTAGGTGTCACCCCGGACAAGCCATACAAGAAGTCAGCCCGGATTGTTGGGGATGTTATGGGGAAGTTCCACCCTCACGGTGATTCTTCAATTTACGAAGGTTTAGTACGAATGGCACAGGACTTTAGTTACCGGTACATGCTGGTTGATGGTCACGGTAACTTTGGTTCAATTGATGGTGATAGTGCTGCTGCCATGCGGTATACCGAAGCTAAGATGAGTAAGATTGCCGTTGAAATGTTACGAGATATCAACAAGAATACTGTTGATTTCCAAGATAATTACGATGGAACTGAAAAGGAACCAACTGTTTTACCAGCTCGTTTCCCCAACTTATTGGTTAACGGTGCTTCAGGGATTGCTGTTGGGATGGCTACTAATATTCCAACCCATAACTTAGGAGAAGTCATTAGTGCAATTCATGTACTAATGGACAATCCTGATGCAACGACAGAAGACTTGATGAAGGTTCTCCCAGGTCCAGATTTCCCAACCGGTGGAGTTGTTATGGGAAAATCTGGTATTCGCAAAGCCTATGGGACTGGCCGAGGTACTATTATTGTCCGGGCTAAAGTTGATATTGAAGAGCGAAAGAATGGTCGGCAACAAATTGTTGTCCATGAAATTCCGTACATGGTTAACAAGGCTAAGTTAATTGAACGAATTGCAGATTTAGCACGGAATAAGGAAATCGAAGGGATTACCGACGTTAATGACGAAACTGACCGTGAAGGGATGCGGATTGTGATTGACGTTCGGCGTGATGCTAGTGCTGAAGTCATCTTGAACAACCTTTACAAGATGACTTTGATGCAGACCACATTTAACTTTAATATGTTGGCGATTGTAAAGGGTGCTCCAAAGATTCTTAGTTTGAAGGAAATCCTTCAGTACTACTTGGAACACCAAGAAGATGTTGTTCGTCGGCGGACAGAATTTGATTTGAAGAAAGCCGAAAACCGAGCTCATATCGTTGCCGGGTTGCGGATTGCTTTGGATCACATTGACGAAATTATTAACATCATTCGTAATTCACAAACGAGTGAAGTCGCTAAAAACCAGTTAATGGGGAATTATGGGTTATCTGATCGTCAAGCTCAAGCGATCCTTGATATGCGATTAGTACGGTTAACTGGTTTGGAACGCGAAAAGATTGAAGCCGAATATAAGAAGTTGATGGCCGCCATCGCAGATTATAAGGATATTCTTGCTCACCAAGAACGGATTAATCAAATCATTTATGATGAATTATTGGAAATCCAAAAGAAGTTTGGTGATAAGCGGCGAACTGAACTTCAAGTTGGTGATATTACTAACATTGAAGATGAAGATTTAATTGAGGAAGAATCAATTATTGTTACCTTGACTCATAACGGCTATATCAAGCGATTGCCAGTTGATGAATTTAAGTCTCAACACCGTGGTGGTCGTGGTGTTAAGGGGATGGGAGTCCATAAGGATGATTTCATTGAACAATTGATTTCCAGTGATACTCACGATCTGCTCCTCTTCTTTACTAATTCTGGAAAAGTTTACTCGATGAAGGGGTACGAAATTCCAGAATATGGTCGTTCCGCACAGGGAATTCCGATCATTAACTTACTGGGAATCGATAACGAAGAAAAAATTAGTGCAGTGATTAACGTTTCCCACAAAACCAACGATGACGATAAGTTCCTCTTCTTCACTACTAAGTATGGGACTGTAAAGCGAACAGCAGTTACTGAATTTAAAAATATCCGGAGTAATGGATTGAAGGCGATTAACCTTCACGATAATGATGAACTAATTCATGTTGATATTGTTAAGGATCAGCAAAATATGATTATTGGTACTCATCGTGGATATGCACTTAGTTTTAATTCTTCTGTTGTTCGGTCAATGGGTCGTTCTGCAGCTGGGGTTCGAGGAATTCGTCTCCGGGATGAAGATTACGTTATTGGGACTGCCCCGCTTGATGACGATAGTAACGTCTTGGTTATTAGTGAGTTAGGTTATGGTAAGCAAACACCGGCCAGTGAATACCCAATTAAGGGGCGTGGTGGCTTAGGTGTTAAGACCGTTAACATAACAGAAAAGAACGGATCATTGGTAGGTTTGACGACTGTTAAAGGCGATGAAGATATCATGCTCGTTACGGATCATGGTGTTATCATTCGTTTTGGTGTTGAATCTGTTTCACAAACTGGCCGTTCTGCACTAGGTGTTCACCTGATCAAAATGGATAAGGGAACCCATGTCGCTACAATTGCTAAGGTTGAAAAGGAAAACGATGAAGATGACGAAGCTGATTCTTCATTTCCTGAAAATTCAACTGCAGAGAAATCAAGTGGTGTGGAAGTAACCACCGAAGAAAAAAATGAATAAATAAAATAGAAATCCTGGTTTATTCCGTCTTTATTTATTAGACCGTAAATTCAGGATTTTCTTGTTACCTGTTCCTTGTTTTAAAGCAATGTCTGTGGTATATTTTATTCTTGTGAGTATACGTAACAGACGTCTACTCTCCTTGTTCTTCTTAATCTTTACGGGAAGAGCCAGAGTCCATAAGGAGGTGTAACATTCATGGAAACACGTAAATATGAAATTACTTACATCATTCGTCCTGACATGGAAGAATCTGCAAAGAGTGACCTTGTAGCTCGTTTTGACAAGATTCTCGAAGGCAATGGTGCAACTATCGCTGATTCCAAGGATTGGTCAACACGCCGGTTTGCTTACCCAATTGACAAGTACACTGAAGGTACTTACCACGTGGTAAATCTTACTACCGACACTGACGAAGCCTTAAACGAATTCGATCGTTTAGCTAAGTTCAGCGATGATATCCTACGTCACATGATCATCAAGCGTGAAGCTTAATTTGATCTTCAATTAATAGAGAGGAGACGAGATCTAATGATTAACCGTGCAGTACTTACTGGACGCTTAACAAGAGATCCTGAGTTGCGGTACACAACCAGTGGAACAGCGGTTGTATCCTTTACATTAGCTGTTGATCGTCAATTCCGAAACCAAAACGGTGATCGGGATGCTGACTTTATCAATTGCGTCATTTGGCGTAAATCTGCTGAAAACTTTAGTAACTTTACTCATAAAGGTTCACTAGTTGGAATCGAAGGTCGGATTCAAACCCGAAATTACGAAAATCAACAAGGAAACCGAGTTTACGTAACTGAAGTTGTTGTCGATAATTTTGCGTTACTTGAACCACGACAAAATGGTGGCAACCAACAACAATACGGTAACCAGCAACCATTTGGTGGTCAAACACAGTATAATAATAATCAGCCACAACCTGGAAATAATGCTCCTCAAGCTAATTCGTCAAACAATGGCTTTGGTGGTAACAATAATCAACCAAGTCAACCAGATAACCAATTCCCAAGTAGTGGGGATGATGGCCAGTCCATTGACTTATCTGATGACGAATTACCATTCTAAAAAAATTCTTTAACCAGATAGGAGGGTAATTTCATGGCACAACAACGTCGTGGCGGCCGTCGTCGTCGTAAAGTCGACTTTATCGCCGCAAATCACATTGACTACATCGATTACAAAGACACTGATTTATTACGTCGGTTTATTTCTGAACGAGGTAAGATTTTACCACGTCGGGTTACTGGAACTAGCGCCAAGAACCAACGTAAGTTAACTATCGCTATCAAGCGAGCACGGATTATGGGTCTTTTGCCATTCGTTGCTGAAGACTAATCCAATACTATTAAGAGGCTGGGAAGAAGTAAAACTTTTTCCCAGCCTCTTACCATCTTAAAAACTAAGTGCGGGAAATAACCATGACTATTGAAGTTAATAAAGGGTTATTTCCCACTTGTTTTAAATTATTTTCTGTTTGCCAGGTATCAAGATGTAGTCAAATAGGTCAATGTGATATGATAGATACTGATTTATTTGAAAATTTATAACTTAACGAAAGTGTTAAAATCGGGAGGACCAGTATGAAAGATTTTTTAAGTCGTGAATACTGGCGGGAGCTGTTTAAACAGCCAGCAGTTCGATGGAATTTTATTTACATTTTAATTTTGACGATTCTTAGTTTAGGATTAGGTTTTTATATTAATTGGCTTCTAGGAGTTATGATTTTGCTTGTTACACTCCTGGGAAGTCGACTTAGTATAAGTCGTCTACGGACAATTGTGGTAGATGCTCATGAATACTTAGCAGATCTTACTTACCAGATCGAGCAGGGGCAACAAGAAGCGTTGTTAGAAATGCCACTAGGAATGATCTTAATGAATAAGCAGGGCGAAATTCAGTGGATTAATCCTTATATGGCAAAATACTTTGATCTTAAAATCGTCGTTGGAAAAAAACTCAAGGATGTCGATAGCGAACTCGCTAAGTTAGAAAGTGAACATCGGAATAGGAAAACCCCAGAGATCGTCACCTGGGAGGATCACCAATTTGAATTTCTTGTTCAAAAGGATAATCACGTTATTTATATGATGGACGTGACAAATTATGAGAAAATCAGTAGGCGTTATAAACAGCAACAAATTTTCTTGGGAAATATTTATTTGGATAATTATGTTGAATTGACCCAGGGGATGAGTGATTCAGATGTTTCTAACCTTCATAATTACGTAACGTCAGAAATTAGTAAATGGGCTATAGAAAACCACTTACTGATGAAAGTGATTGATGATGACAACTATTTAATTATCGGTCACCAAATTTCGTTGAAACGACTAGAAGAAAAGAAGTTTAAGATTCTTGATATTATTCGGGAAAATACGTCGAAGCAAAACTCGCCAGTAACATTAAGTGTTGGGATTGCCTATGGTGAAAATGATCTAATAAAACTAGCGAATACTGCCCAAAATAACCTCGACCTTGCATTAGGACGGGGTGGTGATCAAGTTGTTGTGCGTGGTCATGATTCAGAAACACGATTCTATGGCGGGAAAACTAACCCAATGGAGAAGCGGACCCGTGTTCGGGCACGAATGATTAGTCAGGCCCTGCAAGAATTGATGGCGCAAGCAGATCAACTTTTTGTAATGGGACACGAGAATCCTGATATGGACTCGTTGGGGGCTTGTTTAGGCATTCGCCGGATTGCGGCAATGAATAACCGTGAATGTTGGATTGTCGTTGATGAGGAGCAGACTCATTCAGATATTCAGCGTTTGTTAAAACAGATGGATAATTACCAGGAAATCAAGGAGCACGTTATTACGCCTGAAGAAGCACTTGAGAAGGTGACACCAAATAGTCTCTTAGTAATGGTTGATCATGCAAAGAAAGGGATTACAATTGCACCGGAGCTTTATGAGCGCTTGCAGAACCGACTTGTGATTATTGATCATCACCGTCGTGGTGAAGAATTCCCTGAAAATCCCTTATTAGTTTATATTGAGCCATATGCTTCTTCGACATGTGAGCTGATTACGGAAATGTTTGAATACCAGCCACGAGAAGAGAAGGGCTTGAATAAACTGGAAGCAACTGCCATGTTGACGGGAATCCAGATTGATACTAAGTCCTTTACCAAGAGTGCCGGAACACGGACATTTGACGCAGCGAGTTATTTGCGGTCTGCAGGTGCTGACGGGATGATGATTCAAATGTTTATGAAGGAAAATGCTGATAGCTTCATGAAACGAAATCACCTGATCTCGCGGGCAGCTTTAAATAATTCAATTGCGATCTGTGCTGGAGAGGATGATCAGACTTATGATCCAGTTACGGCAGCACAAGCAGCTGATATGCTTTTACAGGTTAACGGAATAGAAGCCTCATTTGTCATTACAAAGCGAGCTGATGGGATGGTATGCATCTCGGCACGATCGATGGGGGATGTCAATGTTCAATTAATTATGGAAAAAATGGGTGGTGGTGGCCATCTTGCCAATGCTGCAACCCAAATTAAGGGAAAGACGATTTCTGAAGTTAAGAAAATATTAATTGATCAATTGAACAAAACAGAGGATGATAGTAGTGAAGAAATAACGGAGGAGTGACTAGGATGAAAGTTATTTTTGTTCAAGATGTTCGCGGACGTGGAAAGCGTGGACAAGTAAAAGAAGTTCCCGATGGTTATGCACAGAACTACCTAATTAAACGGGGCTTAGCTAAACAAGCAACTAATGCCGCTATGAGTCAATTAGCTGGTCAACAGCGTGCTGAAAAGAAGCACGCTGCTGAAGAGTTATCTGAAGCTAAAGAACTAAAAAAGGTTTTGGAAAATGATAAGACTGTTGTTGAATTAACCGGAAAAGCCGGAACTGATGGCCGAATGTTTGGTTCGGTTTCAACTAAGCAAATTGCAACTGCACTTCAAAAGCAGTTTAACGTTAGGATTGATAAGCGAAAGATTGAACTTGCAGCACCGATCAAGGCGTTAGGTTATGTTAATGTGCCAATTAAATTGCACCCACAAGTTACGGCTGAAATTCGGATTCACATTGCTGAAAAGAAGGCTCACTAATTAAAGGAGCGTATTGTCATGGATAATGCACCAGTGCAAGAAGAGCCACGTGACATCGATGCGGAAAAGGCAGTTCTTGGAGCTGTCTTTTTAAGTAAGGATGCCCTGGCTGATGCAATGGAATATTTGGAACCACGCGATTTTTATCGGAAGGCCCATCAAGTAATCTTTCAGAAGATGGTCGATCTTAATGAAGAGGATCAGCCAATTGATGTGGTAACGATGCGAAGTGCGTTGGACAAGGACAATCAAACTGAAAACATTGGCGGGGTTGCCTACATTGCGGAACTTGCAACAGCGGTCCCAACAGCAGCTAATGTTGCTTACTATGCAAAGATTGTCCATGATAAGGCGACACGGCGACGGTTAATTAATACCGCAACGAAGATTATTAACAATAGTTATGCTGACAATGATAGTATTTCTGCCTTGCTAGATAATGCTGAGCAGCAGATTATGCAAGTTTCACAAGATAATACTCAAAATGGCTTTCAGAACATTAAGGATGTTCTTGAAGAGTCGTTAAAGCACGTTAATGATTTATCCAAAAATGAAAGTGAAGTTACAGGATTATCTACCGGTTATCAGCAATTGGATGAGATGACGACAGGGTTGCATAAGGATGAATTAGTAATTATTGCTGCGCGTCCTGCTGTCGGGAAAACGGCTTTTGCGTTAAATATCGCGCAAAACGTTGCAACAAGCTCAGACACTGCAGTGGCAATCTTTAGTCTAGAAATGGGGGCGGAATCTCTCGTTAACCGGATGATTTGTGCTGAAGGAAATATTAATGCTAACCACTTACGAACTGGACAATTAACTCAGGATGAGTGGAATAGTCTTTTTATTGCTACTGGTTCTCTTTCTAAGGCTAATATTTATATTGATGATACGGCCGGAATTAAGGTTGCAGAAATTCGTGCACGGTGTCGTCGTTTAGCAAAAGAAAAGGGTAATCTTGGATTAATTGTAATTGACTACCTTCAATTAATTGAAGGGACCAATCCTGATAACCGACAGCAAGAAGTTTCCGAAATTTCTCGTCAATTAAAAAAGCTGGCAAAAGAGTTAGAAGTACCGGTTATTGCTTTATCACAGCTTTCTCGTGGTGTTGAACAGCGACAAGATAAACGACCAGTTCTTTCTGATATTCGTGAATCTGGTTCAATTGAGCAAGATGCTGATATTGTTAGTTTCTTGTATCGTGATGATTACTATGATCACGAAGAAGACGGTGAAGGTGAGGATAATCAAAATGGTGGTCAGCAAAATAATGATGATGGTTCAAATGTAAGTGAAGTTGAAGTCATTATCGAAAAGAACCGTAGTGGTCCGCGGGGAACGGTTAAGTTATTATTTGCTAAGTCTTATAATAAATTTGCTTCCGTTTCCTATATTCCAGAAGATAATAATTAATCGAATAACAAGGGCAACTAAGAGGAATCGTAGTGGCCCTTTTGTGTGTCTATAAACTATTTAACTGAAAAAGGTTATAGTTGAAGAGATAGGCTTAGTAAACAGATGACAAAAAGAGGAGGCGTAAGATGAACCGTCAGGGAATTGAATTAAAGTGGCTGCTGTTAGGGATGTTTTTAGGAAGTATCGGTAACAGTTTTGTATGGCCGTTAACCACTATCTATATGCACCAGCAACTTCACGAATCATTAACTGTTTCGGGGATTGTCCTGTTGCTGTATTCTGGTGCTAATGTTGTAGGGAGCTATATTGCCGGGACACTCTTTGATAAGAAGAATCCACGACAATTGATGCTTGGCGGAACGATTACGGCTACCGTAATTATGACCTTGTTGATTGCGTTTAATGGTTGGCCAATTTATGGGATTTTACTAACCGGAGTTGGATTTATGAACGGGTGGATTATTACCATGGTTAACTCTTATGGAACACAATCTGGACATGATGGTCGGTATGTATTTAACATGTTATATTTTGCGAATAATCTTGGAATGGTGATTGGAACAACGATTGTTGGTCCCCTTTATCAATATGCGCATGGTAATATTTCGCCAATGTTTTCGATTACCACGATCCTTTACGTTCTTTTTAGCACAGTTGTTTTCTTCTTCTTTAAGGACGAAAAGAATACTGGAAATAGTAATCGTGAAGTTGATGTTGGAACGCCTGATGATAGACAAAGGGTTAAGATGCCAATTAATAACTTATTAATTAGTTGGACATTCTTTGCAGCATTGATGATCATTTGGACGATGTATGAACAATGGGCAAGTAACCTCTCAGTTTTCATGACTGATCAGGGAATTTCAATGACCAAGTACAGTCTGCTGTGGACACTTAATGGAGTATTAATTGTTATTATTCAGTTAATGATTACCTGGTTCAACCGCTATCACTCGAATCTTTACCTACAAGTGTTCCTTGGGATTTTTACTGTTGGTTTTTCCTTTGTTTTGCTCCTATTTGCCAAGTCTTATATTTGGTTTGTTTTGGCGATGACTGTGTTAACGATCGGGGAAGCAACTGCCTTTCCAACCATGCCAGCAATTGTTAATGAACTGTCACCGGTTAATATTAAGGGAAAGTACCAGGGGATCCTTAATGCCTTTTCATCACTTGGGAAAGCAATTGGACCATTATTCGGTGGGATTTTGATTGAGCTTTCTAGTTACCGAATTTTGTTTGTTGTCTGTGCGGTATCTGTCTTTGTTACGTTGGTAGTAGTCTTTATTATAGTTAAGACTAACCAATCACGAACGATTCATTATTAAATTATTACCTGGGAAATACGTAGATGGGGAATGCGTGCAGAAATCATAATTGATTTCTGCTGTATTCCTCATTTGTTTTAAGGATATTCTATTTGTTGTATAATCATGATTAACAATTATGGGAGTAATCGCAAATGAAGAAATTATTACTACTTTCAACTGGTGGAACAATCGCCTCAGTTGCTTCAGATTCAGGATTAATACCTCGGGAGTCAGGAGAGGGATTAATTAAAATGCTTGGTCAGCTTCCGTACGAAATAGAAGTTCGTGATATTCTCCAGTTGGATTCATCAAATATTCAACCAGAAGAGTGGAAGTTTATCGCTAAACAGATCTATGATTTGCGAAAGAATTATGACGGGATTGTTGTTTCACATGGGACTGATACAATGGCGTATACAGCTTCGATGCTGTCTTTTATGCTCCAAGGAATTGATTTACCCGTGGTTCTTACAGGAAGTCAGGTACCAATTAATGTGGTCCTTAGTGACGCGCCCGATAATTTACGTCTAGCGTTTGCCGCCGCTGCCACTTGTCATCCGGGAATCTATTTGGCATTTAGTGAAAAGGTTATGTTAGGTTGTCGGAGCGTTAAGGTGCGGACAACAAACTTTGATGCATTTGAAAGCGTTAATGTTCCACCTGTAGCGACAGTCACTTCAGATGGTCTAGTATTTGAATCGCAACAGCTTAATTTCCCCCATGCTAATCAGTGTACCTTAAATACAGAAATCGATCCCCATGTGTCTTTAGTTAAGCTGTTTCCGGGATTTGATCCGAAGTTGCTTTTCGCAATGGTTGAAATGGGCTGTAAAGGGATTGTAATTGAGGGATATGGACTTGGTGGGATGAACTACATTCGTCGAAATATGGTTGGCGCAATTGGTGAACTGATAAAAAATGGCATTCCAGTGATTGCGACAAGTCAATGCCTATACGAACGGAGTGATTTAACTAAGTATGAGGTTGGTCGTGAAGCCTTGCTAAAAGGCGCGATTAGTGCTCATGATATGACATCAGAAAGCACAATTACTAAACTTATGTGGGCTTTAGGACAGAAAATGAACGTCCACCAAGTTGCGGACTTCTTTAAGCATAATATTGTTGGTGAGGTTAGCCTATAATTAGCAGCTTTGCTAATGCAAGAAGAGAAAATTATGACCTAACTTCTTGCATTTTTAATTTTTAAAAATAAAAAAAGTCACCTGAAAAGGTGACTTTATAAACAATGGGCAGTCAGGGGATCGAACCCTGGACCCACGGATTAAGAGTCCGTTGCTCTGCCAGCTGAGCTAACTGCCCATATCATTGACAACAGGTATTATATTATCAATCTTTAATTGATTTTGCAAGCTCTTTTTTAAATAAAATAAAATTAGTTGGTTAAAAGTGGTGAATAAGTAATTGAATATCATTACTAGAATCTGTAAAGTAAGGATAAAGAATTAGAGTAAAGGAATGACAGTAATGAAAGGTGCAATTCTCAGTTTAAACCATATTATTTTAGATACTGATGGTCTTCAATTTCAGGCTTGGTGTGATTTAGCAATGTACGAATTTGGGATGGGATTACCAGGAAAAATGGCAAATCAATTGGCAGGAGTACAGCGACACCAAGCATTAGACCTTATTTTAAAGCATTTTAATGTGACAAATATAGATAATAAGGTTGAACTATTAAATGAGCAATACGAGATGTACAGTAAAGTAATAGCAGGAATTGGTGAGGATAGGCTCTATCCACGGGCTAAACAATTACTAAATAACTTTTATGACCATTACGTAAATATTGCTATTAATGATATTGACGAGCATGCAAAGGAGATCTTACAGAAACTAAAAATAGATGATTTTGTGGATGCCTTTGTTTCACCTTTGGATGAAGAAAATCCCTATTTAGAAGCGAGTCAAGAATTAGACGTTCAACCAGCTGCTTGTGTTGGAATAGGCTCCCAGACTAATGAAATAAAATTAATGAATGAAACCGGTGTGATTTCAATTGGTGTTGGAGATGCTGAAGAACTTAAAAAAGCAAAATATCAAGTTAGCCAGATTGGGGATCTTAAGTATCCAATGATTCGAAAAGTATGGGAAGATAATGAACTGGAAGGGGCATAAATGAGTGACTGGGAAGAGATTATTCCCAGTTTTTTAATAAGAAGAACAAAAAAAGACCACCAAAATGGTGATCTTGTAAACCTCTGATGGGCAGTCAGGGGATCGAACCCTGGACCCACGGATTAAGAGTCCGTTGCTCTGCCAGCTGAGCTAACTGCCCATAAAAACCTGTTCAATCAGAACATGTATAAAGATATCATTATTTATTTACATTGTCAATAAAGATTTGAAATTAAATTGCTCTATTACTGATGTGGTATAATGTTGAAAGAATAAAAAGGCGATTTTATAGCTAATTTCCGTCTTTGATATCGTATTAATTTGAATCGTAACCAATGGTTAAAGAATCAATTATACCTATGTGGAGGTAAGTATTGATATGGCAAAGAAAGTTTTAGTTGTTGATGATGAAAAGCCAATTTCTGATATCATCAAATTTAATCTTGAAAAAGAAGGCTATGAGGTTGTTGTTGCTTTTGATGGTGAAGAAGCCTTAGAAAAAATTGAAAGTGAAAATCCTGATTTAATTATTTTGGATTTAATGCTCCCTAAAATCGATGGCCTTGAAGTGGCTAAACGAGTACGAGCAAAACATACCACACCAATTATTATGGTTACTGCTAAGGATTCTGAATTGGATAAGGTTCTTGGATTAGAACTTGGTGCAGACGACTATGTTACGAAGCCTTTTTCTAATAGAGAATTAGTGGCACGGGTAAAGGCTAATCTTCGTCGTCAAGCAGCGGTTAAAGCGCCTGCGGAAGAGGATAATACAGACATTCAAGTTGGCGATTTAATAATTCATCCAGAAGCATATACAGTTTCTAAGCGCGGTGAGAATATTAATTTAACTCATCGGGAATTTGAACTTCTTCATTACTTAGCTGAACATATTGGACAAGTAATTAATCGTGAACACTTATTGCAAACGGTCTGGGGTTATGATTATTTCGGTGATGTTCGAACTGTTGACGTTACTGTTCGACGATTACGGGAAAAGATTGAAGATAATCCAAGTCATCCCCAGTGGTTAATTACTCGCCGTGGTGTGGGTTACTACTTAGCAAATCCTGATCAAAATTAGAGGCTAGTCAGTTGTGAACAGTAAATTAAAATTTTACCAATCGATTCGTTTTAAAATCGCTCTCGTTTTCGTGTTAATGCTCATATTAACACTGGAATGCGTTGGGGCGGTTTTTGTGCGTCAATTAGAGCATCAAAACCTAAATACATTTAAACAGACAATTGAATTACCTTCCTATGTTGATAATTCATTGAGTGAACAGTTAGTAAGTTCTAATCATAAAAAGGCTAACCGGAAGATTAAACAAATTCTAGCTGAGGTTAACAATAATAATATTTCAGAGATTCGGGTAATTGATAGTCAAGGTGTTGTGCGGGGAACCAGTAATTTTGATAACCGGAATATGATCGGACAAAAGACAACTGACCAGATGGTAAAAACAACCTTAGTTAATAATCGTTCACATGCAGAAAATGTTTACGATAACGGTAACCATACTCGGTATTACGTTAACATTATTCCATTAGTGGATAATAGTAATAATAACGTAGTTGGTGTTGTCTATCTTCGTGCAAGTTTAGAGAGTGTCTATTCTAATATTAATAGCATTACGTTAATCTACCTTTCGGCTGCTTTGATTACAATTGTGATTGGGTTGCTTCTGGCAATTATTATTTCCCAAGAAATAACTCGACCAATTGAAGAAATGCGTAAGCAAACACTTAGGATTGCTCGTGGTGATTTTTCTGGACAAGTTCGGGTAATGGGGAATGATGAACTAGGTCAGCTTGCTGGTGCCGTTAATAACTTGTCTATTCGGGTTGAAGAAGCACAAGAGTCGAGTGATTCCGAACGACGACGACTAGACAGCGTTCTTTCACATATGTCGGATGGTGTTTTAGCGACAGATCGTCGAGGAAATGTAACAATCGTAAATAATATGGCTCTCCAATTGCTAGGAGTCGAACATGAAGATGAGTTAATCGGTAAATCAATTATTGATGTCCTTGATATTCGTCATGACTATACAGTTCGTCAGCTTGTTAATAGCGAACAAAAAGAAATGATTCTCGATATGTCAAATTCAGGAAGTAACTTAATCCTAAATGCATATTTTTCGCCAATTCAACGAGAATCAGGCTTTGTTAGTGGACTTGTTTGTGTTCTTCATGACGTTACTAGTCAGCAAAAGGAGGAACAGGAACGGAAAGAATTCGTTTCTAATGTCTCCCATGAATTGAGGACACCATTAACTAGTGTAAAGAGTTATGTGGAAGCCTTAAACGATGGTGCATGGCAAGATAGGGAAATTGCGCCGCAGTTCTTGAAAGTTGTTCAGGATGAAACTGAACGAATGATCCGGATGATCAATGACTTATTAAGCCTGTCGCGGATGGATGCTGGGACAACAAAGTTAAATCTAGAATACGTTAATATCAATGAGCTCTTTAACTATATTCTTGATCGATTTGATATGATTATAAAAAAAGAAGAAGACCCTAAAAAGAAGAAGTACACAATTGAACGGTTCTTTACGAAGAAAGACTTATGGGTTGAAATTGATACGGATAAGTTTACTCAAGTTATCGATAATATCATGAATAATGCGATCAAGTATTCTCCTGATGGTGGGGTAATTACTGCACGATTACTAGAAACCCATAATCACGTCATTATGAGTATTTCTGATCAGGGACTAGGAATACCGCGTAAAGATTTAGGTCATATTTTTGATCGTTTCTTCCGTGTTGATAAAGCACGCAGCAGGAAGCAAGGAGGAACCGGTCTTGGACTTGCAATCTCCAAGGAAGTTATTAATATGCTAGGTGGTCAAATTTGGGTTGATAGTGTTGAAGGAAAGGGTTCGACTTTTTATATTTCCTTACCATACGTACCATATGAAGAGGGGGACGAGTGGGATGATCAAGAAGATCAAAACTAATTGGTTAGCTATTGCGTTAACTATTGTAGTTATTATTAGTTTATTTTTAACCGCTGCTATTTGGTCCAACCCTGTTCAGTATGAACGAACAAAGGATAGTTCGAATTCTCGAAATCTCAATACAACTCAATCTATGGGTGACCTGTATCTGCCAACTCAGGTAGTTCATGTCAATGCAGATCAGCAGCAGTTTTTGCTATATAGTTCAAAGAAGAATTTGATTGCTACCGTTCAGCGGCAATTACGTAGTTGTCAGCTTGGCCGAGTAAGCCTGGTAAAGAGTGATAATAGTGATGTGTATCTTGGTTATCTTCATCAACCAAAATCATTAATGATAAGTTATTCTGACAGCGTTACGGGAACAATCTTTAACGAAACATTCTCGCAATCAATTGATACGAGTCGTGTTAAGCAAATTGATCACATCTTAATCCCATTAAATAATCCGCGGAATATTTACTTGTTAGCTGACCATGGATATAAAATTTACCGAGTACGAGTTAATCGGGCAAAAAAGAATAGTAGTTTAAATTCACTGGTTAAAGGAACAAGCAAAGTAGAAGTTGATCATAAAATAATCCATGGACAGACAATGCTACTTTATCCTAGGAGTTTTACGTTACCAGTCTTTGGGTATCAAGTTACTGTTCAGAATATTGATACTTTAAGTCAAAATCTTATTAGTACAAATAAACAGTCTTCAATTTCCACCGAATATAAGGGTAAGACGACTGTTTACCGTGATGGTGAAAATAAACGGGTAATTTATAATCACCAAAATGGAACGGTTCGTTATGAAAATTATGTAGGTCGAGATGACGTTCCTAAATCAAGTCAATTGGCAAGTTATTTCTTTAGTCGGATTGCGAAAATGGGAATTCCAATGGATAACTTACGCTATGATGAAATTAGTGATCATCAACGAACTATTAATTACCGGAGTTATGTTGAAGGATTCCCAATCTTTAACTCTGCCGGTTATGGCGATATTCGAATGTCCTCGAAAACTAATGGTATGAACAAAACCTGGCTAAGTCTTTACAGTATCCAAGTTCCATTGCCAATTAACCAGAAGCCAGTTCGCCTCCCATCTACCACGACGGTTTTTAACGAGTTGCGGACAAATAACAGGCTTAAGGATGTTAAGGGGATTCGGATTGGTTATCTTTGGAAGGAAAACACAAACAATAATACTACCGTTAGGCTAATACCAACCTACTTTGTTGATTATCGTGGACAGTGGGTTGATTACACTGAGTTACAAAAGTGAGGAGGCATTGAAAAGTGAACTTTAAACGAATTCAATGGATCTTTTTCTTTGCTTTCCTGTTATTTGATGTAATTATTGCTAGTTCATTACTAGTTGAAAATCGCTTTATCGTAACAAATAACCAGACTGGCCGTTCATCTATTATTTTGAAGGAAATGAAAGACGATTCAATTAGTTATGGGAAATTAGAAAGTGGTCATCAAAATGGGTACTATCTTTCCGGTTACCGTTCGGCAGAAGATGGACAACTAGATAATGCTGCTGTTCGACTACATGGTCAAGAGACCCATTTCTCTAATAATACTTTGACGAGTGAATTTAGTGAGCCGCTTAATATAAATATTGAAACACCTAATGTTCGACTAAATGAATTAATTCATAATACTCACCAAGTTGCATTGGGAAAGCATTATCGATATAATCCTTACCTTTCAACTAAGCGGGTGATTGTATATACACAAATAGTTGAAGGCTGGCCGGTAATGAACGGGGATGGACAAATTCGCTTTCGGGTAAATTCGAATCATGAAGTTACTGGATACACCCAGACGTTTTTGGAAGGGGTAAAGATTCTTCGGCCAGAATCATCTACCATTAGCCAAAAGAGAGCTGTCGTTTGGTTATATAAGCATAATCAAATTCCTAATAATTCACGAATTCGGTGGGTTCAGCTAGGATATTCCCGTTTATTAAGTACTAATACTGATAACCGAAACGTTTATATTCCAACCTGGGTTGCAGAAATAAAAACGAAGAATTCAGGTGCGGTTGATCGAATTTCCATCAATGCATTCAATAGTACCATTATGAAGGACATTACAACTAGCGTTAATACGGAAGCACTAAATCGGAAGTAAAGGAGTAATTTGTGGTGACAGAACAAGATCCATTACGTTACAGTATTTTGGCAAGTGGGAGTGCGGGAAATGTAACCTACTTGGAAACGAATAATCACCGAATCTTAATTGATGCTGGATTGAGTGGGAAGCGAATTGAGAATCTGATGGCGAAGATTAACCGTTCACTAGTAGACGTCGATTCAATTTTTGTGACTCATGAGCATACTGATCACTGTCATGGTGTTGGAGTTCTTGCGCGCCGTTATGGAATGGATATTTACGCAAATAAGGAAACTTGGGATGCAATGACAAGTAAGATTGGGAAAGTTCCACTAGAGCAAAAACATATTATTGCCCCAAATAGTGTTAAAGATCTGGGAGATATTGATGTTGAGAGCTTTGCTGTATCGCACGACGCAGCGGAACCACAATTTTACCAAGTTCATCATAATAACAAAACTTTTTGTATTATTACGGATACTGGTTATGTCTCTGATCGAGTTGAGGGTACGATTCGTAATGCGGATGCCTACTTAATGGAATGTAACCACGATACGGAAATGTTAAGGATGGGACCTTATTCCTGGCCATTAAAGCAGCGGATCTTGAGTGATACTGGACACCTTTCTAATGAAGAGGGAGCAGATGCTTTAATGGATGTTCTGGGTTCGCGAACCAAGCGGATTTTTTTGGGTCACAGGAGTCAGCACAATAACATGCGTTCACTGGCCCATTTAACCGTTGCAACGATGATGGAAAAACATGATTTTGGCGTTAACCATGATTTTCAACTTGAGGATGCCGAACCAGATAAACCAAGTAAGCTTTTAAGCCTATAATAGGAATTACTGAATAGCAAATAAAACTTCAAGAAAATTTCAAAGATTAGCGATATATTTAAAATGATGATTAAAAGATTGGAGGAGTTACCAAATGAGGGAACAAAACCAAAACCCACGGAATATGAAAAATAAGTTTTGGTTGAAAGTCGCTGGAGTCGGGCTTCTGGCCGGATTGGTTGGTGGAGGTCTGTCTCTAGGGATCGGCAACGTAATTGAAAATCATGTTCAAACTACAAGTACTAATGTTCCAGCAGGCTCTAATAAGTCTGGTGGAACTGAAGTAAATAAGAATAAGGCAGATTTGAATAGTCAAGCTACAAAGGCCTATAATTTGACTAAAGATGCCGTTGTCAGTGTTATTAACAAGCAGGAAGTTCAATCTTCTGATCAAGGGATTATGGGGTTATTCGGTGGTCAGATTAGCGGTGACTCTTCTAATTCTGATAGTTCCCAGAATTCCGGAAAACTACAGACAGCAAGTGAGGGTTCTGGAGTAATTTACAAAAAGAGTGGTAACTCCGCCTATATTGTTACTAATAACCATGTTGTTAAGGGGTCAAATGCACTACAGGTAATTTTAAGTAATGGTCGGAAGGTGAATGCCAGTCTTGTTGGTTCTGATGCCGCTACCGACTTAGCAGTATTAAAGATTAATTCAGCAAATGTTAAAACCGTTGCTGAATTTGGTAATTCAAACTCAATTGCAGCTGGTCAAGATGTTTTGGCGATTGGTTCACCAATGGGAAGCGAATATGCCAATACCGTTACGAAAGGGATTATTTCTGCAAAGAGTCGGACATTAAAGAGTGGAACGGATGGGACGCTAACTTCCGTAATTCAGACTGATGCTGCAATTAACTCAGGTAACTCTGGTGGTCCGTTGATTAATATGGCTGGACAAGTAATTGGGATTAACTCAATGAAACTAGCAGGCAGTAGTGATGGTTCTTCTGTTGAGGGGATGGGATTTGCAATCCCTAGTAATGAAGTGGTTAAGATTATTAATCAATTGATCAAGAATGGAAAGGTTTCGCGACCATCACTTGGAATTAGTATGATTGACTTAAGCCGAGTAACAACTGATCAGCAAAAGTCAGTCTTGAAACTTCCGTCAAGTGTGGATAAGGGAGTTGTGATTATGGATGTTGAGAGTGGTTCGACAGCACAAAAAGCAGGGTTAGAACAGTATGATGTTATTACTAAGTTTGGTAATGATAAAATTACAAATACCAGTTCATTAAAGACTGCTCTGTACAAATACAAAATTGGCGACACCGCTAAAGTAACGTACTATCGTGATGGACAACCGCATACAGCAACACTAGAGTTATCAAAGTAAGAAATAGGATATAGAGGAAACTGCATTACTTTATTCATTTAGGATAAGGTAATGCAATTTTTGCTTTATAATAAAAATACTATCAAGAATGAGGAGAACTTAATTATGAATAATCCTAAGTTTAAATATCCAGACACGAAGGCCTATGATTTTGTGGTAGATCGATTAAAAAAACGTGGAGTGACGCAGAATGATTTAGCACAGATTGTTTATGAAACACAACACCAGTACGAACCCCAAGTTACACTAAAGGAATGTGAAGATGCTGTTGTTGACGTTATGCACAAACGTGAATTGATGAATAACGCAATGGTGATGCTCGAATTGGATCGACTGACTGAAGAAGGACAGGTAGATGAACCTCTAGCCTCAATCATCAAAAATGATGCGGGAGTATTCGGTGTTGATGAAACAATTGCGTTACAGATTGCGACGATTTACGGGACGATCGGGACGACTAACTTCGGTTATTTCGATCGGGTAAAGTCGGGAATCATGAAGAAATTTGATACGTCTGATCTACATGTTAATACCTTTATAGATGATCTCCTGTCAGCGATTGTTGCCGCAGTTTGTGGAAAAATTGCTCATAAGTATGCCTGATTCATGAAAAAAACGAATAATTTAACGTTTAGTTATTTGATTATTCAGTTAACCACAGATTGTGATTAATGAACCACGATCCGTGTTATTTTTAGCTTCAAATTACTGATTAATTTTCCTGTGGAAAAGTCAGTGGAAAAATGAGTTAAAATATTCCCCTATATATAGATATGCTATAGTAACAGTAATTAAAGATGTGCAAAACTTATCCACAAGTTAATGCTAGGTATGTGGATAAGTGGAAGAAATTAAATTATATTAACTAAAATCGTTGATATATCAATGCTTCAAACGAAAATTAACGAACGTTTGTTTCTGTTAATAATTGTGGATAAGTCAATTTTAGGAAAACGATTTCATGCAGGGCTTACTGCCGAACATTCGGGATATTAAGAACATATATAAGCTTCTTGTGGATAACTCTGTGGATAAGATGTTGAAAGTGGTGGATAAATTGAATATTAAAATTATTGGTGTTGGAAAATTAAAGGAAAAGTATTTTAAAGCTGGAATTGCGGAATATTCAAAACGGCTTGGTCGGTTTTGTAAATTTCAAATTGTAGAAGTATCAGACGAAAAAGCCCCAGAATCATTAAGTCAGGCTGAGATGGACGAAGTAATGGCAAAAGAGGGACAACGGATTATTGAAAAGATTAAGGATAAAGAATATGTATATGCCCTTGTTATCCAGGGAAAGGAACGGACTTCTGAAGAGTTTGCAAAGGAAATTAACCAATTAGCGACATATGGCCATAGTGATATTACTTTTGTAATCGGGGGGTCACTTGGTCTTAGTCCAGAAGTCTTAAAAAGAGCAGATACTCAAATTTCATTTGGTCGCTTTACTTTACCTCACCAATTGATGCGACTAGTATTAACAGAACAAATCTACCGGGCATTTACGATTATTAATGGTCTGCCATATCATAAGTAATAAAGAGGTTCATAAATGTTTCGCTTTTCATTTGTGGACTTATTTGTTTAAATATTTAAGAAAAATATGATGGGATGATTATTGAAAATATTATTTATCTTGGTAATACTTCCATTGCTAATATTTGGTTCAGTGAAAAGAAAAACTGAATAGCTAAGAAAAACAACTCTAAGTAGACTGCTTCATTAGTAATGAGAGATGTTTTTGTTGTTTTCATTGTAAAATCTGGTTATGATTAAGTCGAAGTAATTTAAGATTAGGAGTGATCTTCAATGAAAAAAGTCGGAATAGTTATCGGCAGTACTCGTCCTGGACGTCGAAGCAAGCAAGTAGCTGACTGGTTACAAAAACAGTTATCTGAAAGTACCAAGATTGAATTTAATGAAATTGATCTGAAGGCGCTAGATTTACCGTTCCTTGATGAAAGTCGAATTCCCGCTCTTGGTCAGTATGAACATAGTTATACTCGTGAGTGGAGTAAGTTGATTTCAAGTTATGATGGACTAATTTTCGTTTTCCCCCAATATAATTGGGGTTATCCAGCAGTTCTTAAGAATGCCTTGGATTATCTTGCAAATGAGTGGAAGGATAAATTAGTAAGTTTAGTAACGTTCGGTACTCATGGTGGAGCACAGGCACAGATTGCGATGCATTTAGTAATTACTGGGTTTCACATGAAACAAATGGCAATCAATCCTCAATTAAAGATCAGTCCAACTGACTCAGTAGCAGAGGTTGACCGAATCCTTCATACCTATGATCCAATTGCTCAACTTTTACGGGCTGAATTTGAAAAAGATTTAACAAAGAAGGACTGACTAAGTAGTTAAAAAGATTGTGACCGTACTAAGGCACTTGTTGTTGCCAAGCTAACTTAACGGCCATTGCGAATGATCCAGTTAGGTATTACTAGAAAAGACTGGTGTTGACTATGTTGTCTTCACTGTAAAAAAGTTAAACAACTCCTAATGAAAAGGACCCGTGAAGAAATTTTCACGGGTCCTTTTCGAATTTAAGTAGTCTAGCTATTTAATTGTGTTATTTCCACTAATGCTCTTTAAGAAAATAACGTTTGGTGAATCAAGCATTTGTTTAAGTGAGCCACCATCGCTAACTCGCCGTTTTAGTTTATTTGAACCGCTTGTAGTTGTGAGCTTGGCACCATCAATTTTTGACTTAATAATCGTATTATCGCCACTTTGGTTGGTAACGGTGTAATGACCAGTGATGGTTAACCGGTGGCCACTAAAATTACCAGAAGAAAGGGTAGAATTTCCCTTAATAAGGGATGTTTGGCTTAAATCAATATCACCACTCTGTGTTATTAATTTAGTATTGAAAAGTGAGGAACGTCGGATAGAAATGTTACCACTGGCTGTTGCGATCTTTCCACCGTTGAATGCACTATTAAGGATGTTAATATCACCGCTATTACTATTAAGGGTTACTTCTTTTACTGGAACACGGTTAATAACTAGATCATTATTAACGTGTCCCTTAATTTTAGAAAGCGTGAGCCCTTTAGGAACAGTAATTATGAATCGTTCATCATCAGAGTTATTCCCAATATGAAAATTATTGAACTTGGAATATGTAACGGGCATTTGGGTAATTTTGAGGACCCCGTCCTTAACCCGAGCATGAACGGGGTGGGTCTTCTTGCCGTAATAAGAAACGGTATAGTGTTGACCTTGCTTAATTACTACATCAGCAGAACTAGCAGTAGCATTAATCTTTGAGAATTGTTTACGAGTAATGATCTCTTTATTGGCTTGGGATTCTTCAATTGGCGTCATTGGATCAAATGGTTGCTTATGTCCTAGGTAAGCAATTCCAGAAATAATTAGTCCACAAACGAAAAGAATGCTTCCCAATTTAATTGCTTGTTTCATTGTTACTTACCTCCCCAGCGTTGCTTAATCACACTAATTATCCACTTTATTGCTTTAGTCAACCATTTAATAGCCCAAATAATAAGAGGGATAATGATAACCAAAAGTCCAATTTCAGCAATTAGTAATCCGAGATAAAAGAAACTAGTCCAGATATTAACTGACCAGTATTTCGTCATTTCGACGATTACAATATAAGCAAATGAAAAGCCAGTAACCAGTCCAGAAAAGACCATCATAATTAAAGTGAGGAGTGATGGAAGGACAGCGAGAACTCCAATAATAACAAGAATTCCAATTAAAACATTTTTAATTCGTCTAGCATTTTCTCCAGTCATTTTTCTTCCTTCCGTAATTTAGAAAATCGGTGCTAAGAGGTGGGAAAACTGTTGCTTGAACTTTAACCACCGTGATTGTTTAGCAAAGTATTCCTCTGTCATTGGAGTACAGTTTATTAGATCGTCTTCAAAGATCTTCTTGAGCTTACTGGAAAGTTCGGAACTATAGGTAAAGGCGTTGACTTCAAAGTTAAGTTTGTAGCTTCGGTAGTCTTGATTAGCTGAACCAACAGATGCGATATTTGAGCCACTAACCATTGTTTTAGAGTGGATAAAACCATTATCGTAGCGGTAAACCTTAACCCCATTTTGTACGAGATATTTAGCATAATATTCGGTCATCCGGTAAACAAAAGGGTGATCAGGCATGCAAGGAACCATGATTCGGACATCTACCCCGCTCTTTGCTGCAATAATCAGGGATTCAAGGATCGAATCTTCGGGGATGAGGTAAGGAGATTGAATATAAACGTATTTTCTAGCAGTTGCAATAATTCCTTCGTAGCCTCGTCGAATTGCAAAATCTTGGTTATCAGGACCTGAAGAAACGATTTGCATTGGCACTTCTTCCGGATCATCTGACTTGGGGTACTGAATAGTGAAGTTTTTTAGTTCATTCTCAATTGAGATCTGAGGTTGATGGGTTTTTCGACAAGTAGTGTTCCAATCCATTGCAAAACGAACTTCCATCATTACTGAAGCCTGACCAATAACTCGTAAGTGGGTATCTCGCCAGTAACCAAACTTGGGACTATCTCCCAGATATTGATCTCCAATGTTAAAACCACCAATGTAACCAATATTATGATCGATAATTACTAACTTTCGGTGAAGGTGGTAGTTTAACCGTGGTGAGGTATACCACTTATCTGAACTAGAGATGAATGCCTGGGCTTCTCCTCCTAATTTTTCTAATGGTTCAAAGAAGGATGGTTTTGTTCCGTGAGAACCACTCGCATCGTAAAGGACACGAACCTTAACGCCACGCTTTGCTGCACCAACTAGTGCATCGAGAATTCGGTTTCCAAGATGATCAGCATAAAAAGTATAGTATTCAACATCAATAATTTCTTTCGCATGATCAATATCGTCAACCAGTTGTTCAAATTTAGCGTGTCCATCGGTAAAGACTTCAACGTGGTTGTTAAAAGTTAAGGGAGCATCATCATTATTAAGATTTAGGTTAGCGAGCATTCGTGCCCGAGGTCTTTGATTACTTTTAGGAAGCAGTTCATGTTTTTTTAATAATTCATGCTGCTTCTTCATGAAAGTATCGCGATATTTCGCTTGTTCTTCTTGAATAGTGAAGATATCATCTTGTGATAGTTGTCGTCCAACAAACATATAAAGGATAAAACCGAAGACCGGAAAAACTGATAAAACGAGTAACCAAGCCCAGGTTGCTGCAATATCTCGTCTACTCCTAAAAACTGTCCAAATTGCGAAACCAATGTTAATTAGCCAAAGTACTTCAATGATGCGCCGAATGACATCCCATGTCCAAATCATAATCTCTCTCCTTATCACGACTAGTAATATATCAATTCTAGCATAGTTGGAGTTTGGTGAGAGGGGAAGTAACTAAAAAAGTCGCCTTGAAAAAACGTCAAGACGATTTTTTAGTTAGTATATACTTTAATTAATTGCCACATCTCTGCGTGTTGGTCATTAAAGAAATGTGGTGGTTCCTGATTGAGATCAAAGTATTGGACCCTTACTGTTTCACCAGGTTTAGTAGCAAAATGTTCATGATTGGCTAATCTTACGAGGTAGAAGGCATTAATTGGTTGAACTTTATCCCCGTTTGGATAGGTATAAAAATTTTGATCTTGAATTTTAAGTAGTTTAACTGGAGTAACCTCAAAGCCAGCATCTTCTTTAAACTCTCGCTTTATAGTATCAGCAAAAGATTCGCCATATTCCATATAACCACCAGGAAATCCCCAGTCCCCAGTGTCGGCTCGCGCTTGTAGAAGTACTTGCTGATTAGAGTTTAATAGAGCACCTGAAGCACTAGTCATGATTAGTGCCTCATGGCCAACCTTATCACGAACTCTTTTAATATAAGACATTTATATTCTCCTAGTCTTCTACAACGAAGCCATCCTCAACAAGCTTTGTTCCGTAAGCTAAGGTATTTTCTACCGGACACTTACGGGCGACTTCAGCGAGAAATTTTTTGATGTCTTCTTCAGATTCATCACTACGTAAATGAGGTGTGTAACGGATTTCGGTAAATTTGTACCGTTTGTCATCGTCACTCACGTTTTCCCGACCAAGATCACCGGAAATGTTAACCCAGAAAGCTTGAAGATCGAAATTCCGTTTTCGGGCTAATTCAGTAGCAGTAATTGCTTGACAAGCACCAAATGAGGTTAAGAGAATCTCAACAGGATTCATCCCCGTATTAGTGCTTCCAGGTTCATCAAAAGTAATTTCAAAACCTCGCGTTCCTGCAGCAACTTGCATCCCGGTAGTAGTTTTCGTGGCCTTTACTTTATACGTACTCATACTTGCTTCTCCTCCTTACAAATACATAAATATGACTTTTCAATCAACTCTAAGTATGCCTGAAGTGATAGAGGGACGCAATAAAAATGCCTAGATAATTCTTATCAAATTTTCATAAAAATAAAAGGACAGTGACAGAAATTGCCATCGTCCTTTTACTAAATTGGAATGAGTAAAGTAGTAATTCCCAGATACTTGGGGAATATCTGGGAATGGAATGTTAGCACACAAAAGAAAAGGGATTACAAGGATACTAAATTAGTCATTCCTCAATTGATTAAGAGATTACTAATATTCTAATTCATTTTTAATTAAAGTCAATAAGCTTTTTAAATTTTTTTTGTAAAATTCACTATACCACACTTGTGTTACTTTATAGATGTGGTATAATTATTAATGTAAGGGAAGTGAGAAATATGCGGATTAATATTAAACAATACTTGGAAGTCCATAATTTAACGATTTATCAAGTATCAAAGCGTTCCGGATACGGTTACACCACTTTACACAAATCCTTTAACAAACCACAGTCGAGTGCAACTCCGCTGAATTTAAGGGATTTAGATGCTTTAGCTCGGGCACAGCATAAACATATGTGGGAGGTCCTGAAAGAATTAGAAGAGCATTATTTAAACTAAAGCATGATGCATTATATTAGCTTCAAGCTAATAAAACATCTATAATAAATGTAACAATAAATTTTTTATTAATTTGATTAAAGAAGATTAAGGGAGGAATGTACCTATGGCACAAAATCCAATGAATCCATTTGACGGAGACATGAATGACATTTTTAACCAACTAATGGGTGGAATGAATGGTTTTAATTCTGACAACCGCCGTTACCTCATTAATGGGAGAGAAGTTACTCCTGAAGAATTTGCTCAATATCGGCAAACGGGCAAGTTACCAGGTGGCGCTGCTCCACAACAACCAGGTCCACAACCTAACGAAGGTAAGCAAAGTATCTTATACAAGTTAGGACGTAACTTGACTGAAGAAGCTCGCCGTCACGAACTCGATCCTGTTATTGGCCGGAACAAGGAAATTCAAGAAACTGCTGAAATTTTGAGTCGGCGGACAAAGAATAACCCAGTTTTAGTTGGAGACGCTGGTGTTGGTAAGACTGCTGTTGTTGAAGGTCTTGCTCAAGCAATCGTTTCTGGCGATGTTCCAGCAGCCATTAAGGATAAGGAAATTATTAGTATTGATGTTTCCAGTCTTGAAGCTGGTACTCAATATCGTGGTAGTTTCGAAGAAAATATGCAAAAGCTAATTGATGAAGTTAAGAAGGCTGGAAATATTATCCTCTTCTTCGATGAAATTCATCAAATTATTGGTGCTGGTTCTGCTGGTGATGCAGATGGTTCCAAGGGAATGTCTGATATTATGAAGCCAGCATTGTCACGGGGAGAAATTACCGTTATTGGTGCTACTACCCAAGACGAATACCGGAATACTATTATGAAGGATGCTGCTTTGGCTCGGCGGTTCAACCCAGTAACAGTTAATGCTCCAAGTAAGGCTGATACTATTGCAATTCTTAAGGGGATCCGTGACTTGTACGAACGTCACCACAACGTTAAGTTACCAGATGATGTTCTCCAAGCTGCAGTTGATTACTCAGTTCAATACATGCCACAACGAGCATTGCCAGACAAGGCTATTGACTTGGTAGATATGACTGCCGCTCACTTAGCAGCTAAGCACCCAGCACACGATGCAAAGCAAATTGAAAAGGACATCGAAGGCGAAAAGAAGAAGCAAAAGGAAGCAGCTAAGAAGGAAGACTATAAGGCTGCCCAAGCCGCTAAGGAAAAGATTGCTGATCTTGAAAAGCAATTGAAGGAAGGCTCAGAAAGCGACAAGGTTACTGCAACTCCAGAAGATGTTGCTAATGCCGTAGAGCAAATGACTGGTATTCCGGTTTCTAAGATTGGTGCTAGTGATGTTGAACGGTTGAAAGATATGGATAAGCGTCTTGAAGGTAAGGTTATTGGTCAGGATAAGGCTGTTGAAGCTGTTGCTCGTGCTATTCGTCGTAACCGTGCTGGATTCGATGAAGGGGACTCACCAATTGGTAGCTTCCTCTTCGTAGGACCTACTGGTGTTGGTAAGACTGAACTTGCAAAGCAATTGGCACTTGATATGTTCGGTAGCAAGAACGACATTATTCGTTTGGATATGTCAGAATACTCAGATCGGACAGCTGTTTCTAAGTTGATCGGTGCTACTGCAGGATATGTTGGTTACAATGACAATGGTAATACCTTAACTGAAAAGGTTCGTCGTCACCCATACTCAATCATTTTGCTTGATGAAATTGAAAAGGCCAACCCACAAGTTATTACTCTCTTGCTTCAAGTTCTGGATGATGGTCGCTTAACTGATGGTCAAGGTAACACTATTGATTTCAAGAACACAATTATTATCGCTACATCTAACGCTGGTTATTCTAACGATGCACCAGTTAAGTTAGGTAACGACAACGATGAAGAAGACCTGATCAAGAAGTTAACTAATTACTTCCGTCCTGAATTCTTGAATCGGTTTAATGCCATTGTTGAATTCCACAGTTTGAGTAAGGAAGATTTGAAGCAGATTGTTGACTTAATGTTAGCTGAAGTTAATAAGACATTGGCTAAGAAGGGCATGGACGTTAAAGTTACCCCAACCGCAAAGCAATACTTGATTGATGAAGGTTATGATGAAGCGATGGGCGCTCGTCCACTTCGTCGGGTAATTGAACGTGAAATTCGTGATAAGGTTACTGACTACTACCTTGACCACCTTGATGCAAAGCACTTAGTTGCTGAAATGAAGGATGGTAAGTTGGTAATTGTTGATGCTAAGGACGCTGCTAAGGATGACAGTGACCAATACAAGTCAGCTGATGAAAAGAAAGAAGAAAAAGCTGACAACGACAAGAAGAAAACTGATAACCAAAAAGAAGATAAGTAATCAGTAGACCCTGAGGAGGATGGAAACTTGTTTTTCATCCTCTTTTTTCTATATTGATATAATGATGTACCATTTAATCTGAAGGGATACTAGCGAATGAAGGAAAAGGAAGTAAAACGGGGCGATATCTTTTATGCTGATCTGTCGCCTGTAGTAGGTTCTGAACAAGGCGGTCAGCGACCAGTCGTAATTATTCAAAATAATGTAGGAAACCACTTTAGTACAACTGTAATTGTGGCGCCAATCACAACTCATTCGGAGAAAAAATTAATGCCGACCCACGTTCCGTTAACCACAGAAATAACCGGAATTCCGCGAAATTCTGTTGTTTTATTAGAACAGGTGCGAACGATTGATAAGCAACGGTTAATGGACCGGATTGATCACCTTGGACCTTCAGTAATGAAGAAAGTTAATCGAGGATTACAAATAAGCCTCGCATTATGATTGAAAGCTTAAGTACAGTGATCAAAAGGAGCTGTAACATGAGTCTCAAATATAGCTGGAAATGCTATAGCGGAGTACATAAAGAGGACTCTAGCATTCGGAAATACCGAACGTTAGAGTCCTCTTTACGTTTCTAAAGGCTAGCTTCGTGTCGATAGGGATGCCTAGAGGTTAACCTCACATTGAAAAATGAGAGATCCTGTCTTACTCCTCTATCAAACTAGGCAGCATTTTCTTTAAGGTGTTTAATTTTAATCTCAATCAAACCGACTTCTTCCCCAAGTGTAAAGAAGTTAGTTTGAAGTCGAGAGAATCGGCTTTGAATTGATGTACTGGTTGGTAAACATTGTTGGTTTAAGTACATCTTCCAAAATTCATCATCTAATTTTAATCCAACTCGATTACTGAGTTGTTCAATTTTCGGATTAATCTTTTGGATCTTAGTTAATTAATTCGTTTTGTTTGCGAACAAAATGACCAAGATCGTTTTTTATACCGCATGAAACTACTCCAATAGAATATATTTATTACACACCATCTATTTTAGCAGTCCTTTCATAAAGGTGTTAGTGACTTTATGAATTTTATAATTACGATGAAGGTTTAATTCAAAGGCGACTCGCTTGGGATCATTATTATCAACAACGTTAATTTCACCGCGACGAATAAAACCAAATTTTTTTACTATTTTTTGCATTCGTTGATTTTTTTCATGAGTATCAAAACGGAAATTAGATCGTTTTTGTAGTTGACCAACGGTAATAAGGTTACTAAAAAGAATACTAGAAAGACCTTGGCCGCGGCACCGGCTTGAAATTGCAACTCGGTGAATTGTTGCATAAGGTTCATTCGGTTGTTTCCATTGACCATTCTGGATATTTTTGTATGTTGGATCAGGCGTAAGCTGGAGGGCAGCAGTTCCAACAATTTGATTGCCAACAACCAAGACTCAGCTTATTTCCTGGGAAATATCTGTAGTAATAGCTTTGCGGTTGGGATGACCGTCTTGCCATTGGGGACTGCCATCTTGCTTTAATAATGCTCGTGCGTCTTCGATAATCTCCATTATTTTATCTAGATCTACTGGCTTTGCTCGACGGAGATAAGTCGTTGTCATATTTTGGCCTCATTTCTTAAAATTATTACTTTTAATTATAAGACAGATAAATTTTTTAGGGACTGCCGTTGGTTATCTTGAATTGTTGAGTTAAAATTTAAAAAATAAGGGGGTGTCGTGATGATACTAACATGGAGCATTATAAAATGGGGATTATTGATAATTATTGTTATTAACGAGATCGCGGCACTGTTTACTGTGTTTAGGGAGAAACGTGATATTGCAGCAACGTGGGCATGGCTCCTTGTACTTCTTTTACTTCCTGTTGTGGGATTTGTTTTTTATGCGTTCCTTGGCCGTAAACTTCCCCAACGGAGCTTGGAACGAATTAAGTCTCAGACACAGCTAAAGCTTAAACAGGCAGTTGAACGGCAAAAACTTCAATTTCAAAATATGCCGAAGCCAAGGCACTCTACTGTCCAAATGTATCGGCGGACAGTGATGCTCTTCCAAAGCTTGGACAACGCATTTTTAACTCGCCACAATAACGTAAAGATTTATACTAAGGGTGATAAACTCTTTCGGCAGCTTTTCGATGATATTGAAGCTGCAAAAGAGAGCATCAATATTGAATTTTATACTATTTATAACGATCAAATTGGAAACGAATTACGAACTTTGTTGGAACAAAAAGCAGCAGAAGGTGTCGAAATTCGGGTCCTTTATGACTCGTGGGGTTCAATGGGGGTTCGTGCTGATTTCTATAATGGTCTTCGCAAACGAGGTGGCTATGCAACA
This sequence comes from Limosilactobacillus fastidiosus, assembly GCF_014145505.1. Classification (GTDB taxonomy): domain Bacteria; phylum Bacillota; class Bacilli; order Lactobacillales; family Lactobacillaceae; genus Limosilactobacillus; species Limosilactobacillus fastidiosus. The sequence continues at coordinate 78,352 of NZ_JACIUZ010000019.1, read as the reverse complement.
CCATTCTTGATGACCCACAGTAACTTTATTGATTTCCGGATGAACTATCGTGATCACCGAAAAATCGTTGTAATTGATGGTGAAATTGGCTACGTTGGGGGCTTTAATGTCGGTGACCAATATCTTGGTCGAGTAAAGAAGTTTGGTCCCTGGCGTGATACTCACTTACGGATTATTGGTGGCGGAGTTTACAGCCTTCAACAGCGCTTTATTCGTGACTGGAATGCTTCTGTTAAGCATAAGGATAATCGAATTAACCACTTTAGTCGGTTCTTCCCCGAGATTAAACTTAATAAGAGTCGACTCGAAAATGAAACATCGCTGCAAATAGTTTCTAGTGGCCCTGAATCACCCCAAGAGAATATTAAATTGGGATATTTACGGTTAATTAATGCAGCAACTGATCATATTTGGATTCAAACTCCATATTTAATTCCGGATGATAGTGTAATTGATGCTCTGCAGGTAGCAGCTCATTCGGGTGTCGATGTACGGATTATGCTTCCTTGTAAACCGGACCACCCGTTTGTTTATCGAGCTACTCAGTATTATGCACGGGTACTAGCAAACCATGACATTACGATCTACTTTTATGAAAAAGGGTTCTTGCACGCTAAAACAATTATGATCGATGGTCGGATGGCAAGTGTAGGTTCTGCTAATCTTGATTTTCGGAGCTTTAAGCTAAACTTTGAAATTAATTCCTTTATTTATGATCGTGATATGACAGATAAGTTGGAGCGGATCTTTATAAATGATATTCGTAATTCACGGGTGATTACGCCAGAGATGTTTGCTAACCAGTCACGGTGGTTGCGGTTTAAACAAACTTTTTCCCGGTTACTATCACCGATTTTGTAAGAATAAAAAATGAGTAATTCTTGTTAGGTAAGGAGAGAAAAATGGCAAGTATCCCGTCAGTTGGAACGTTAATTTACTTATTACTTGGTGGAGTGGTTGCGGGGATCCTCTCTTCTGCAGCTTCATTTGCTTCTTTAGCGTCCTATCCACTACTCCTAAGCGTTGGGGTAGCACCGGTTTATGCTAACGTTACGAATGATGCGGCTTTGATTTGGAATAGCCTTGGTTCAGTATTCGCATCTGGTCGGGAACTCCATGGACATTGGCGACAAGTATGGACTTACGGCTTTTTCACCGTAATCGGTTCTGTGATGGGATGCATTCTGCTACTCGCCTTTCCTGGTAAAGTTTTTGAAAAGGTTGTTCCTTTCTTTATCTTGATTGCTGGGGCAATGATTCTTATTTCGGGAAAACACCAGCCAGACTTAACTCACCAAAAACCGCAGTGGTTAAAGGTCATGTATATATTCCTCCTGGTAATTGTTGGAGGATATGCCGGATATTTTGGTGCTGCAAGTGGGATTGTGATCCTAGTCTTATTAACGTACTTAACGGATGAAGACTTTTTAGTAGCGAATGCGATCAAAAATGCGGTCTGTGGTTTTACGAATCTGGTTGCCTTAATTATTTACTCATTTACATCAAAAATTTATTGGTGGGATGCATTTCCAATGGCAATCGGAATGTTTATCGGTGGTTACTTAGGCCCAATTATTTTGCGTTACATTCCTGCCAAGTTAATGCGCTGGGTAATCGCCCTCCTTACACTCATCCAAGCAGTTATATTCTTTAGGGAGGCATATTTGTAGAGGGCGAGCAGAGTTTAGCTATGTTACGGTATATTTATGCCAAAATTTCATAGTACATAAAAAGCTTCAAAGTTGGTTTTCAATACTTTGAAGCCTTTTTATGCACTTGTTATAAATTTAGTGCAAACTAAACATTTGTTCGATCTATTATGGTAAAATTAAAACAAAATTTACGTGAAAAGGATGGATTACCGTGGGAACTTTAGGCTTTGTTTTAGGCACGCGAACAATGGATCATGAACAAGTAATGGTTGACCAGCTAGCTGATCAAATGAAAAATGCAGCTGCAGAAGATCGTTTCTTCTACTTAGTTCCTAACCACATTAAGTTTGAAACGGAAATAAATGTTTTAGCAGGATTACGGAAACGGGCTGGCTTTGGTGATGATCAACGATTTGCGTCTGAGAGACTTCAGGTTTTGTCATTTAGCCGGTTAGCCTGGTTCCTTTTACGGGATACGCCAGCATTTCAAACACCGCGAATTTCTAAAATTGGGATGACAATGCTGACATCGCAAGTTACCCAAGACCATGCAGGCGACTTACACCTTTATGCAAGTGAAATTAAACGTCCCGGCTTTATTCAAAAGTTAACTGATCAACTAGAAGAATTAAAGAGTGCGAATATTTCTGCGGATGATTTTTCAACGATTTTAGACCAGATTGAACAAGATCAATCTGCAGGAGCAAACCGTGTGTGGTTAACGAAGATGCGTGATGTTGAAACAATTTATCATGCTTACGAAGAGCAACTGCGAAAGAATTTCCTGGGAAATAATGAGTTATATTTGCAACTTGTCCAATATTTGCAAAGCAGTGATGAAGTTAGTCACATGCATTTCTTTATTGATCGTTTTGCACAGTTTACAGCAAGTGAGCAACGAATAGTTGATGCTCTAGTAGAAAATGGAGCAGCAACCATGATTTCGTTAGTACTTGATCGAGGATATCCTGACCAAAATCACCCGAATCCAAGTGAAATTCCTGGTGAAAATGACTTGTTTTATTCATCAGCAATGGTGTATCGCCGTCTTTGGAAACTAGCTCAAGCAAATCCACAACGGGTTAAGTTACAACCGAATGTCTGGTTTGCTAATCAACCACGCGTAAATAGTGATCTCCAGAAGGTTGATCGTTATTTTAAACGCTATGCAGAAGGACCAATTGCAGCGGTGGAGAAGACACAATTGGTTGACCCTTCTACAGTGCAATTCTATATAATGGCTAACCGCCGTGAAGAATTAGAACTAATTGCCACAAAAATTCGACAGCTAGTTGCAAGCGGGAAGTACCGTTATCGTGATTTCTTAATCTTAACGCGACACCTTGATGGGTACCAGAATATGATTACCCCAATTTTTGCTAAGAACCAAGTGCCGGTTTTCGATGATCATGAACGGAAAATGGATCAACATCCGTTAGTAATCCTGTTGAGTACCCTCTTTACTATTGATCAGCGAGGGTACCAACTAGCAGATATAATGCAGCTGCTGAAAACTTGGCTGCTGGTTCCCCGTACAACAACGGGTGATTTAATGTCGATTCGGGACTTTCAAGAGGCAGTTTTTGTTACTGAAAATTGGTGCTTGAAACAAGCAATCAGAGGAAAGCAAGCTTGGGTAAGTGAGAAAAGAGCATCAGAACTTTGGAATGCTAAGGATAGTGAGTCATTAGATACGGAAGATCATTCGTCACGAGTGGCTAAGTTAAACCAACAATTAATTATTGTTCGTAACTATGTCGCTAAGACGCTTGTTCCATTCTTAGATCAGTTAAAAAAGGCTACTTCAGGGCGAGAATTAGCAACACTGCTTTTTAACTTCTTGCAGCAAAATGGGGTTACAGAACGGCTTTATCAATGGCAGCAATACCAGAGTACCCGGGACCTTGATCTTGCCCGCCAGCCCCAACAGGTTTGGGAAAAGTTCTGCCAGATATTACAGGAATATGTTGAAATCCTTGGGGAAGATCGGCTGAATAAAGATGATATTGATAATTATCTCGAAAAATTTAACGAGATTATCCAGGCTGGCTTTTCAGCAGCTCAGTATTCTCAGATTCCAGCAACCTTGGATCAAGTTGTTGTCTCTGAAACTGGAATTGTTCAAAGTCAAAATAAAAAAGTTGTCTTCATGCTCGGATCAACTGATGACGTAATGCCCGAAGTTCGAGAGAATGAAGGCTTATTGACGGATCAGGATAAGCAAATTTTGGCCCCGTACCTTGATGCTGATTACCAATACTTACCCGCTGATACGGTAACTGAATTGAACAATGAGCCTTTTATCCACTATTTAGGGATGCTTTCTGCTAAGCAAAAACTAATTTTTACGGCACCCCAGGCAACAAATGACGATAAGGAGTTAACTATTTCGCCGTATATGCGTGATTTAGCAGTTTATCTCCAACAGCCAATTGTTAATTCACCACTAGTAACTAGTAAAGTTGGTTTGGCGAATCCGCAACAGTTTATTAGTAGTCCAGAGGCTAGTTTAAGTCAGTTAGTCCGTGTTGGACGTCAAGTTCGCGACGAACAAAGGGCGCGTAAGGCTCCTGCTAAATTACCAGCATCTTGGAGAAGAGTTGAACGTGATCTGATTTTATTATCCAGGCAGTGGCAAGCAAGCTCAGACTTAGTTGAACGAGCATTAGGAGAAAAGCTACAGCAACGTCTTGAGTTAGTAGCTCAAGGGTTTAATTACCATAATGTTGTCGATGATATTGGAGCAACCTTGGCCCAGGCATTATATCTTCATGTAACTCCAGGTAAGGGTAAGCAGCAAGCTCTGTATGCTTCAATTTCACAATTACAAAACTTCTATGTTAACCAATACGAGTACTTCCTAAAATATGGTCTTCGTCTAAAAAAACGGGATCGGCTTGAGATGTCCCCTGATCGAATTGGGACGTTCTTCCATAAGGCAATGGAAACTTTTATTAATAGCACTCATCAACAACAAGCTGATTTGAAAGAACTAGCAGCTGACCCAGAACAATTAAAGAATTTTATTAACGAAGCACTACAAGAAGCTGAGAAAAATCAACCTGATTTGGTTCGCTTAGCAGAGTCATCACCCCAGGCAGAATTTCAGTATCGCCAACTAAGAACGATCGTTACAACGATGCTTGAAACAATGTGTCAACAGTCACAGTATACTAAGGCTCAGCCATTTAAGACCGAAGCGCAATTTGGGCGAATTGGAGCCTTAAACCAGGCAAACCTTAAAGCTCTCGATTATCCATTAGCTTCTGGGAACCGTATCTACCTTCGTGGACGGATTGACCGGATTGATCGTCTACCTAAAGATCAACTAATGGATCTGTCAAATCCAAGCGACTTTCTCACTGTGGTTGACTATAAGTCGAGCAACCGAACATTTGACCTTACCTCAGCTTATTACGGAATATCGCTCCAATTATTGACCTACCTAAATGGTCTTCAAAGCAACCTTCAAGAACTAGATGAACCAACTGCGCAACTTGCTGGTGCATTGTACTTACACTTGAGTAATCCAAAGTTTGACTGGAAACGAAATCAGCATAAAGATTTGGAAGAACTTCAGTTAAGTTCTCACGAATATAAGGGAATCCTCTTAAATGAACCAGCAGTTTTGGATTCCCTTGACCAGAAACTCCAAGATAACCAGTCGGTTTTATATCCGTTAAAGGTTACTAAAAAGAGTGGCATTTCCGCTAAGAAGGATGCATTATTAGTAACTCCCGATCAGTTGCAATGGCTTCAGAACTGGAATAAACAGTTAATTGTTGAAGCTGGAAACAAGATCCTTGAAGGACAAGTTAAGCTGAACCCTTACAGGTTAATTGAGGGAAGCAAACGTTCAACAGGATTAGATTATAGTGACTTTAAGGATATCTACCAATTTGATAACATGCTTGATCAACAGCGTTATCGCCAACTTGATCCCAAAAAGGCCAAAGAAGAATTTGATAATGCAAATAAAGAGGGAGGTAGTAAGAATTAATGGCAGATTTTAATCCAACGCCAAGTCAATACCAAGCGATTAATGACCGTGGAGAAAACATTCTTGTTTCAGCTTCCGCTGGGTCAGGAAAAACTGCGGTCTTGGTTCAGCGAGCTATTAAATTAATCAAAGAGGGAGTTCATGTTGATCGGATGTTAATGGTAACCTTCACGGATGCCGCAGCGAAGAGTATGCGAGATAAGATTCGTGAAGCACTTCAGGAAGCCATTTATCAACCCGTACATAACGCGGAAGAGCAGCGACAACAGCGCCAAATGGCGAATGAAATTAATCGTTTAGCGACTGCAGATATCAGTACGATCCATGCATTCTGTTTAAAATTAATTAAGCGCTACTATTATTTAATTCACCTTGATCCGCAATTTAGGTTATTAACGGATGATACTGAGCGGCGCCTTCTCCAGGAGGAAGTTTGGCAACAGGTTAGTGAAAAACTTTATAGTACGTCACTTGACCATGAAACTGAACTAAAGGCAAATTTTAGTGAACTAGTTACTAACTTTTCTGGTGACCGTGATGCACAGGGATTAGATGAACTTGTACTCAAGTTATATGAAACAGCAAACGCTCAACCAGAACCAGAAAAATGGTTACAAGAACTAGCTAGTAATTATTTCCTGGGAAATGATCCCATTACAAACACCAAATTTTATCAAGAACAATTAAAGCCAGTTGTTAAGGATAATCTGGAACAATTAGTAAATGATTATGGTGAGTTAGCAATCCGGATGGCTGATCTTGGTTATAACAAACCGGCAGAAATTATTAAGGGTGATCAGGAAAAGATTAGGAACTTGATCGCTAGTTTAGATCAAGAAAAGTGGGGAGACATTCGAGCAGCCTTTCAAGAAATTAAATATGTCCGAATGAGTGGCGGAGCAAAGAAAAAGGATCCAGAATACCAAACATACCAATCATTAATTAAAAACCGAAATGGCTTAAAAGACCGTTTGAAGTCCCTAACAGCAGATTATTTTGAATATGATGAACCGCGCTTACGGCATATTACTGATCAATCAGCCAAGATTATCAATGAATTATCTGCAGTTACAATTAAGTTTTCACAGGCATATCAACAGGCTAAGCTAAATCGCCATGTCCTTGAATTTAGTGACTTGGAACATTATGCCTACCAGATCTTAACCCCACCTGCTGATCAACATGATTGGGTAACACTAGTTAAGGAGTTACGCGAACATTATCAAGAAATCATGATTGATGAATATCAGGATACGAACCCGCTTCAGGAAAAAATATTGATGCAGTTAACCAGTCCCAAACGGCAAAACCTCTTTATGGTGGGGGATGTAAAACAGTCGATCTACCGTTTTCGTGAAGCCGACCCAACACTCTTTTTGAGTAAATATAAGAATTATCGTCAGGAAAAGGGGGGTGAATCAATAGTTCTTGCTGAAAACTTCCGCTCAATGAAAAATGTCACTAATTTCACAAATCTCTTGTTTGAGCAGTTAATGGATCACCAAGTTGGGGAAATTGATTATGATCAGGACGCGCATTTAAAGTATGCGGCAACCTATTATGATGAAAATCCGGATAATGAGGTTAAACCTGCTGAAGTACTACTTTATGACGCCAATGTTGATCCGTCGATGCCCCAAGAGGACGATAAGTTAACTGGTGAATTGCGGATGGTTGCCATGAGAATTAAGCAAATGGTGACGAACCAAGAATTAATTTACGATAAGCAATCAAAACAAATGCGTCCTGTTCAATATGGAGATATTGTCCTCCTGGAACGAACAAAAAATATTAATAATACCTTGATGGAACAATTCAATGAATTAGAAGTTCCGCTGACCGTTCATGATGTAGAGAGTTATTTCCAGGCAACTGAAGTTCGCGTGATGATGTCGTTATTGAAGGTAATTGATAATCCAAAACAAGATATTCCTCTAGTAGCGGTTCTCCGTTCACCAATCGTTGGCCTTAATAACAAGGAATTAGCGTTTATCCGTCTTCAAGATCGTCGGGCAGATTTCTATACAGCATTGATGGTGTGTCAAAATAATTTTGAAAATCATCGCCTTCAACATTCATCAGCATTGAATGCGGAACAATTGACACGCCTTCAGAACAAACTTACAAGGTTCATTGAACAACTGACCGAATTTCGTCAGGTAGCCCAGCAACAAACCCTTGTTGATTTGATTTGGCGAATTTATCAGGAGACAGGTTACTTAGATTATGTTGGCGCGATGCCGGGGGGACAACAGCGACAGGCTAACCTCCATGCCTTATACGAACGGGCACATACTTATGAGCAGAGTAGTTTCAAGGGCCTTTACCAGTTTACCCGTTTTATTGAAAAAATGCAGGAGCATGATCAGGATCTAGGGGTGGCCCCGACACAGTTAGATGCTGATGCAGTCAATGTGATGACGATTCATGGGAGTAAGGGACTTCAATTCCCAGTTGTTTTTTTGATTAATACGAATCATCACTTTAATAATGCAGCGGTCCGGGAAAATGCAGTTGTTGATCCAACTTCTGGGATTGGAATTAAGGTGATGGACAAGCAACGGTTTGTTTACGATACACCACAGCGACAGGCGATTTTGAATAATATCCAGCAAGGTGAGCGAGCAGAAGATTTACGGGTCCTCTATGTTGCGTTAACTCGTGCTGAACAACGATTAATTGTTACGGCGTCGTTTAATGAGAGCCATAAGGGGCAAAAATTAGTTGAAGCATGGAATAGTTGGCAAAGGGCCTTCCAAAGTGATCAACAGTTGATCGGAGCTCAATTACGGATTGCTGCTAAGTCCTTTATTGATTGGATCGGATTAGCACTTGCGCGGTATCCAAAACAGTTTGATGCTTCACGATTAAGTATTCCGGGTAAATCCATAGAAGATAAGGGAGTAGTCCTTGAGCCAAGTCCCCTCGATATAGGGAAAGGCTTTGCTAAGATGTCCGCATCACCGTCTTTTATTGCACGAACTTATACTGCTGCTGATGTTGAGCGAGAACTAGAAACTATTACCAAGTCAGTTGATTTGTCTGCTGAGGATCCCCAATCAATTAAATCCTTGTCGGTAGATGATATCAATCAAGTCCTTGCTTTCCGTTATCCGCACGAGGTAGCAACAAAGACAACAGCCTACCAATCAGTTACGGATGTTAAACGAGTTTTTGAGGATCCTGATAATCGTGAAATGGGACAATGGGACTATGAACAACAGCAGAAAGTAAAAAATCGTGGCCTTTATTTAAAAAACGACTTTACGACTCCCCAATTTATCCAGCAAGATGATCAGTTACCGGCCGCAACAGAAATTGGGACAGCTACTCACTTAGTATTTCAAAAGTTACCACTGGATGGTGAACCAATAACGGTTGAACGAGTCCATAATGAGATTCAACAGTTAGTGAACGAGCACCTGATTAATCTTGCGGTTGCTACCCGAATAAATGAAGAGGGGATTGCGGCTTTCTTCCAGACAGATCCTGGCCAGCAAGTATTGTCAAATGGTCAAAATTACCATCGTGAGGAACCATTTGCGATGATAATGAATGGTCACGAACTCTTTAAAGAAGTTCAGGCAAAAGATGACGAACGAATTTTAATTCACGGGATTATTGACGGTTATTTAGAAACACCTGAGGGGATAATCCTGATTGATTACAAGACCGATCATGTTGATCCGCAATATCGTGAATTTGAATTAACTAAGATTACTAGTCGTTATCGTGGACAACTAGAATTATATCGGCAAGCTTTAAATATTATGAAGCCGGTTCCAGTTGTCCAGATGGGGCTTTACTTGGTAGAATTAGGGAAGTTTATTTCATTTAAAATCGAGGGACGACCCTAATGGTAACAATTAAAGACATTGCAAAGCAGGCGGGAGTATCCGTTTCGACAACATCGCGGGCGTTGAATGATAACCCACGGATTAGTAAAGGAACTCGGGAAAAGATCAAAAAAATTGCTGTTGCAGCGGGATACCAACCTAATTACACGGCACGGAATCTTACCCGTGGTGTATCAAATATGGTTGGGTTAATCTTTCCTGTAACGAAGGATACTGCACCGGCTAACCCGTTTCATATTGATCTGATGCGGGGAGTTAGTTCCGCTCTTCAACCGTTACACTATGAGATGGTAGTAGCGATAGCGCCAACTCAGGAGGAGTTACTTGAAGAGGTTCGTTCAATGGTTGATCAGTCTAAAGTTCATAATTTTTTAGTTTTTTATGCCATGAAAAACGATCCGATAACTGCCTACTTGCGGGAAAATAACCTTAATTTCGTAATCATTGGGCACCCAACTGATCACCATCCCGATCGTTTTGTGGATAATGACAATGTTGCAGCGGGAAAGATTGCGACCGAACAATTGCTTAAAACTCATCAACTCACTCATCCTGCCTTTCTTGAATCCACTAACCCCTGGATGTTTGAGCGGGAACGAAGTAAGGGCTATGAAGAATGTATGCAGGAGCGAGGATTAAAAGGAATTGTCTGGCAGTTAGAAACTAATGCAGATTCTTTAGATAACTTTCTTGAGGACCATCCCGAGACTGATGGCTTATTGTTTTCGGATGATTTATTATTTGTACGTTTTTCTAACGAACTCCAAAAACGGTCACTTCCAGTATTCTGTTTTAACAACAGCCGGTTAATGGGGATGTTAACAAATAGTGATGGTCGGATTGACCTCCAACCTCGTGAACTGGGTCGTGAAGCGGTCAGACTACTTTTTAACCCTAAAAAGCAGCACAGTTATGTTGCATTTAAAATTAATTAATAAATAGAGGAAGCTGAAATCATTGGTATTTCGGCTTTTTTGTTTGTTATAAAGGAAAACCCTTTCAAAATTTTATGCAAACGGTTGCGCAAATCTTCAGAATCTGTTATATTATTACTTGTAAAAGTATGAAGCGCTTTCATAAAAAACATTACTTTAAGATATTTAGGGGTGTAATAAATGAGTCAAGAAAAGCCAGCGGGCGCAGGCTTGCCAACACTCTCCAGAAGCACGATTTGGATGATCAACTTCGGTTTCTTGGGTGTACAGACTGCCTTCACCTTACAAAGTTCACAAATGAGTCGGATTTTCCAAACTATTGGTGCGGATCCAAATAATTTAGGATGGTTCTTTATTTTGCCACCATTGATGGGATTGGTTGTTCAACCAATTGTCGGTTACTATTCAGACCGTACTTGGGCACCAAAGCTTGGTGGTCGGCGTCTTCCATACCTTCTGTTAGGGATGATTGTCGCTGTTATTGTTATGTTGCTATTGCCAAACTCTGGTAGTTTTGGTTTTGGTTATGGGTCACTAGCCGCTTTGTGGTTTGGTGCAATTACTGTTGCCTTCCTTGATTTGTCATCCAACGTTGCCATGCAACCATTTAAGATGATGGTTGGGGACATGGTTAACGATGACCAAAAGAGTTATGCATACGGTATTCAAAGTTTCTTATCAAACACCGGTGCCGTTTTGGCTGCTATTTTCCCATTCCTTTTTACTTGGTTTGGTGTTAAGAACATTGCTCCTAAGGGTGTTGTTCCTGATTCTGTTAAGGTTGCCTTCTATGTTGGTGCTGCCTTATTAATTGTTACTAGTTTATTCACTGTTTTCCGGGTTCATGAATACGACCCTGCAACTTATGCTAAGTACCACGGTATTACCGAAGAAGATAACAAGGAAGGTGGGAACTGGCTCACCTTACTTAAGAATGCTCCTAAGGCATTCTGGACTGTAACACTTGTTCAATTCTTCTGCTGGTTTGCATTCCAATACCTCTGGACATACTCAGCTGGTGCGATTGCTAAGAACGTTTGGGATACTACTAATGCTACTTCCGCTGGTTACCAAGCTGCTGGTAACTGGTACGGTGTTTTAGCTGCTGTCCAATCAATTGCCGCTGTTGTTTGGTCATACGTTTTGGCCAAGGTTCCTAACAAGTACCACAAGTTCGGCTATGCTGGTAGTTTACTTCTTGGTGCATTTGGATTTATCTCTGTCTTCTTTATTCACGATCAATGGACATTGATTATTTCATACATTCTTGTCGGAATCGCATGGGCTGGTATGAACACTTATCCATTAACCATTGTTACTAACGCATTGTCTGGTAAGCACATGGGGACCTACCTTGGACTCTTTAATGGTTCAATTTGTTTACCACAGATTGTTGCCTCATTGCTTAGTTTCGCATTGTTCCCGCTCTTTGGTCACTCACAAGTTAACATGTTTATCCTTGGAGGAATTGTGTTAGCTCTTGGTGCCCTTTCAGTTGGTACGATTAAGGAAACTTACGCTGAATAAGGCGGATAAGCTGAATAATAAAGTAAATTAAACTAGAATAGGACTGTGACGAATATTGGCCGCAGCCCTATTGTATAAAGAAGGAAGGAATTGAAATCATGAAACAAACATTTGAAATTGCTCCATGGCACGTTGCCACTCATAAGTGGGATCCTGAAGATAAGCGTCTTCAAGAATCAATGACTAGTTTAGCTAACGAAAATCTGGGTATGCGTGGCTTCTTTGAAGAAGGATACTCAGGCGATCATATGCAAGGTGTATACCTTGGTGGTGTTTGGTTCCCAGACAAGACGCGTGTTGGTTGGTGGAAGAACGGTTATCCAAAGTACTTTGGTAAGATGATTAACGCGGTTAACTTCATGAAGTTAATTATCAAAGTTAACGGTGAACAACTAGACCTTGCCAAGCAAACACCAAAGGACTTCAAGCTTGATCTTGATATGAAGCGCGGTGTCCTCGAACGTGAATTTACTGTTGAAATTGGTGGTACTGAAATGTACTTCAACTTCGAACGGTTCGTAAGTGCAACCCAAAAGGAGTTAGTTGGTCAACGTCTCCACATTAAGAACCGTGGTACTGGTGATGCTAAGGTTGAAATTACTAGTATGATCGATGCTGATGTTTACAATGAAGATGCCAACTATGATGAACAATTCTGGAATGTTCTTGGCAAGTCTGCTAATGGTGAACATGCCGAATTGACTTCAATGACCAAGAAGAATGACTTCGGTACACCACAATTTACTGTTGGTATGAAGACCACTACTAAGACTAACCTTGACCACGTTGGTGACGGTACTGACGAAAAGGATGCCTACAACACCTTTGCCGGAACTGTTGCAGCTGGTAAGGAAGTTAACTTTGAAAAGCGGAGTGTCATCGTAACTTCACGTGATTTCGATTCTCAAGAAGCAATTGAAAAGCACCTTGATGAATTAACTGAAAAACTTGATGCTCAAAGCTTCGACGACCTTCTTGAACCACATATCCAAGAATGGGCAGATCGTTGGGTTAAGTCAGATGTTGAAATTGATGGTGATGACGGTGCTCAACAAGGTATTCGTTTTAACCTCTTCCAACTCTTCTCTACTTACTACGGCAAGGATTACCGGCTTAACATTAGTCCAAAAGGATTCACTGGTGAAAAGTACGGTGGTGCTACTTATTGGGATACTGAAGCTTACTGTATTCCGGTTTACCTTGGGGTTGCTAACCCAGAAGTTGCCCGTAACTTGTTAATGTACCGTTACAAGCAATTAGATGGTGCCTTTGTTAACGCTAAGCAACAAGGCCTTGATGGTGCATTATTCCCAATGGTTACCTTTAACGGGATTGAATGCCACAACGAATGGGAAATTACCTTCGAAGAAATTCACCGTAACGGTGACATTGCTTATGCTATTTACCTTTACACTAAGTACACTGGCGACAAGTCATACGTTCTTAATGAAGGTGCAGAAGTCTTAACTGAAATTTCCCGTTTCTGGGCAGATCGTGTCCACTATTCACAAAACAAGAACAAGTACATGCTTCATGCCGTAACTGGTCCTGATGAATATGACAACAACGTTAACAACGACTGGTACACTAACTTACTTTGTCGTTGGACTCTTAAGTACACTCTTGAAATCTTGGATGAAGTTGACGACAAGGTTGCCAAGAAGCTTAACGTTTCTGAAGACGAAAAGCGTCGTTGGAAGGGAATTGTTGATAACATGTACCTTCCATACGATAAGGAACGTGATATCTTCCCAGAAAACGATGGCTTCATGGACAAGGACTTAACCCCAGTTTCTGAAATTCCAAGTGACCAATTACCACTTAACCAACACTGGTCATGGGACCGGATTTTACGTTCTCCATACGTAAAGCAAGGTGACGTTATTCAAGGCCTCTGGGACTTCATCGATGACTTTACTAAGGAACAAAAGAAGAACAACTTTGACTTCTATGAACAATACACTGTTCACGAATCAAGTCTTTCCGCTTCTGTTTACTCAATTATCGCTGCTGATATTGGTTACGAAGACAAGGCTGTTGAATTATACGAACGTTCAGCACGGCTTGACCTTGATAACTACAACAATGATACTTCTGATGGGCTCCACATCACTTCAATGACTGGTTCATGGCTTGATATTGTTCAAGGATTTGCTGGAATGCGGGTTCGTAATAACCAATTACACTATGCACCATTCCTTCCTAAGAAGTGGAACTCATACCAATTCCGTCAAATGTTCCGTGGTCGGATCTTGAAGGTTAAGGTTGATAAGCACGGTACTAAGATTGATTTAGTATCAGGTGAACCAATCACCATTGATCTTGACGGTAAGAAACTTGAATTAAAGTAATTACTGGAGGAATTTCAAGAATGAAGTTTGAAGATTTGAAAGGTTTTGCTTTTGATCTTGATGGTGTGATTGCTGATACGGCTCGTTTTCATGGCCAAGCTTGGCACCAACTTGCTGATAAAGTTGGTACTAAGTGGACTCCTGAACTTGCTGATAGTTTGAAGGGTGTTAGCCGGATGGATTCATTAGAACTGATCCTTAAGGCTGGTGGCCACGAAAATGACTATACCCAAGAAGAAAAGGAAGCATTGGCAACCGAAAAGAACGATAACTACATTAAGTTGGTTGAAACTTTAACGCCTGCTGATATTCTTCCGGGAATGAAGGACTTCTTGGATGAATTGAAGGCAAATAATTACCACATTGTTTTAGCCTCAGCTTCCAAGAATGCTCCAAAAGTATTAAAATACTTACAAATTACTGACTACTTTGAGGGAATTGTGGATCCCGCTAAATTGACTCATGGTAAGCCAGATCCAGAAATCTATAGTGAAGCGGCCAAGTTGATGAACCTTCCTGCTGACCAAGTTGCTGGACTAGAAGATGCCCAAGCGGGAATTGAATCAATTAATCGGGCGGGCGAACTTTCCATTGGCTTCGGCGCAGAATTAAAGGACGCCAACGTTAAGTTCGCTAATACTGCTGATGTTTCACTAGCAGCTATTAAGACACAATTAGACTAGTTCTTAACTTTCTCTATCAATGAATAATGTGAAATATTAGTTTGATTGTGTATAACATAAGGGAAATACAACGGGGAAGAATAATGCGAGGCTTCTTCGTTGTATTTCCTTTTTCTTTTAGTTGGGATGATAAAAAATCCCGATTGTGACGAAAAAACTATATAATAGTAAGTAAGGAAGGAAGAAGTGAATAATTTGATCGAATTAACAAGTATTAACTCAAAACTAAATTTAAATAACGGTACCCAAATTCCATGTGTGGGTTACGGAACTTTCCGAACACCCGCTGATGTAGCCGAGAAGGCAGTTGCAGATGCAATCAAGGTTGGGTATCGGCATATTGATACTGCAGCCGTATATGGGAACGAAGAAGCGGTTGGTAAAGGAATTAAAGATTCAGGAATCGACCGGAAAGACCTCTTTGTCACCAGTAAATTGTGGAATGATAATCGCGGCTATGACTCAACCAAGAAGGCCTTCCAGGAAACGTTGGATCATCTCCAAATGGATTATTTAGACCTCTACCTAATTCACTGGCCAGCAAACCAAAAGCAATTTGGAACAAAAGCAAGTGAAATCAACGCTGAAACTTGGCGGGCCATGGAAGATTTATACAATGAGGGGAAGATTAAGGCAATCGGGTTAAGTAACTTTATGCCTCACCACATTGTTGAACTTATGAAGACGGCTAAAGTTGCTCCTGCAGTTGATCAAATTGAGGTTCACCCAGGTTGGCCGCATACTGAACAGGTAAAGTACCTTCAAGCTCATAACATTCTTGTGGAAGCTTGGGCTCCGCTTGGTGGTCAAGGAGCACATGTAATGACAAACCAAACAATTCTGCAAATTGCTGATAAGTATGGTAAAACTGCTGCCCAGGTTTGTTTACGGTGGATTATTCAACAGGGAATTGTCCCACTACCAAAGTCAGTTCATGAAAACCGGATGATCCAAAATAAGGAAATTTTTGATTTTGTATTAACTGATGATGAAATGAAGCAGATTAGCTTATTGACTAACCTCGGTGGTCAATGTGCTGATCCAGATGAAGCAGATTTCTAAAGGGCCATAATTGAAAGGATCCCAGAGTTCGAGTATTTCGAGCTTTGGGGTCTTTTTAAACTTCGCTATCGACCGTTTGTTCGACAAAATGTTATAATAAATAAAAATAGTAAGGGAGCGTCGTTGATGGCAGGTCAGCAAAGAATCTATATTGCAATTGATTTGAAGTCTTTTTATGCTTCCGTTGAGTGTATCACTCGCCACTTGAATCCATTAAATGCTAATTTAGTGGTTGCGGATAGCTCACGGACGAATAAAACAATTTGTCTAGCTGTTTCACCAGCATTGAAGCAGTTTGGCGTTCCTGGACGTCCCCGACTTTACGAAGTTCAACAAATCGTTGATCGAATTAATAGGGAGCGGGCGAAGAAGGCTACCTGTCATCACTTATCCAAACATAGTTCAATTTACCGGGGAAAGTTATTAAAGTCACCTAACTTACGGGTAGGCTTTCGAATTGTTCCACCACGGATGCAATTTTACATGGAGCGCAGTGCAGAAGTTTACGGGATCTATTTGCGCTTTATTAAACCTGAAAATATCCACGTTTATTCGATTGATGAAGTGATGATGGACGTTACAGATTATCTTGTTGAACATCAAGTTTCACCACATACGTTAGCCAAACGGATTATCCAACAGATCCAGCTTGAAACGGGCCTTACTGCAACGGCAGGGATTGGAACTAATCTTTACCTCGCAAAAGTGGCAATGGATATCGTGGCAAAACGGATTCCAGCTGATCAAGATGGTGTCCGGATTGCACAAATGAATGAATATCAATACCGACGATATCTCTGGGCTCACCAACCACTAACGGATTTTTGGCGAGTTGGCCGCGGCTATGCTAAGCGGTTCGAGAAGTTAGGCTTATACACAATGGGAGACATTGCCCGTTGTTCAATGGGTAAGTTATCGGATCAATTAAATGAAGAGGTTCTATACCGCGAGTTCGGAAAAAATGCCGAACTATTAATTGATCACGCCTGGGGACACGAGACAGCGACGATTGCCGATATAAAGAATTATCATTCAGAAGAACACGGCATCTATTCTAGCCAGGTCCTGATGAAACCATATAAGTACCGTGAAGGATTGGCTGCTGCTCAGGGAATGGTTGATTCAGTTGCTTTAACCATGGTAAAACGTCATGTTGTGAGTGCTGATTTTGGGATTGTTATCCATTATGATCCACAAAGCCTTCAGTATGCACCAAACTATCAGGGACCAGTAGTAGAGGACTTTTATGGACGGAGAACCGCTAAACCAAGTCACGCGCATCAGAAACTAGAATTGCCGACAGCTTCAAGCTCAGAATTGCGCCAAATTTATAAACAACTATACGAGAAGTGTGTTAACCCGCACCTCCTGATAAGGAAAATAACATTAATTTCGACTCATATGGTAGACGAAGAGGTTGCAGCTAAAACGGCTCGCTTTAAACAGACTAATCTTTTTGAAGATCCCCAAAAAGAAATTAAGCAAGAACGGGCCGCAGCAATCAAACGGCAACGGGATCAAAAACTCCAAGCAACAATCCTTAAACTGCAACAAAAACTTGGCGATAAGAATGTTATTCTTCACCTGGGAGATTTGCGGAAAGGATCAACAACGAAGGAACGAAATGACCAAATTGGGGGACACCAGGCATAATGATAGATGAAAAGAAAATAATTGAACAGAAATTATTTAGCGACACCTCTCTGTATAATGACATTATTAATCGTCCTTACCAACCATCAAAGGGGCATTTACCAATGCCTCGCTCTGATCGTGCTGGGCAGTTTGCACCCTTTGCTGCCTTAACGGGATTTGGCAATTTGATCCAAAAAAAGGCTGAAATATACACTCATAAAAAATACCTTTCGGCAAGCGCAGAACGTCGGATCATAAAAAAACTTCAAATGTTAGCCGGGACAAAAATCACGGTTACTATTAATTACTTTAATGATGAAGTCGGGTTTTACGAAGAATTCTGTGATCAGGTGTCAACTGTTAAAGTTGAACGGGGAAAAGTTTTTTTTAATCAGCGGTCAGCAATTGCGATTGCTAATATTAAGGAAGTTCGTTAATTATAGGTGCTGTATAATAGTGGAGATGCATGTAATAGGGGTTTATTAAAGAGGGAGTAACTTTGAGAGCAATTTGGCGTAATCTCTGTCAATATTCAAGAAATTTTTGGCAGCATTGGGTATCATTTATTATTTTGTTTGTAGGGATGGATCTAGCTAACCAACTGATCTTCATCCCACTTTTTAGGTTGACGACAACCTACGTTTTACAGGCGGGAGGGATCCCGTTTATTTCTTATCAGAATATCGGGATATTAATAACTCAACATACCCTGGTTGTAATTGGTTTGTTAATCGAATTAATTCTCTTACTGTTAGTAATTTATTGGCAGTTTGCATTTCTTTTATTAGGACTACGCTTAATTTTAGGTGGTCAGATTAGCTTTAAGCGGTTACTGAAGGAATCTTGGTTAGCAATACAGAATATCCGACCAGGATCCTTTCCGTTACTGCTTCTTTACTTTATGCTAGTTCTTCCGTTTGTGGATCTTGTGTTCCGCACACCATTATTATCAAAGGTTCAAATTCCTGAATTTATCCTTGACTTCATGACACGAAATAGTGTGTTATTGACGATTTTAATTATTTTTTATATTATCATTACGATTCTAGGGATTCGTTTGATTTTAACTTTACCATTGATGATTTATCGTCAGTACCGAACACGACAAGCACTAAGAGAAAGTTGGAAATTAACAAGTAAACTTAAGTGGTGGCAGTATATAAAACAACTAATCGTCCTTGGATTAATTACGGTTATTATTTTGGCCCTCTTTTACTTATTAATTTACGGCTTGCAATCACTTGTGGATCTATTTCCCGGGAAATTAGCGTTCATGGCGGCAATCTTTAATCTAACCTTGGTCCAAGTAGTGAGTGAACTATTAACAATTTGGACAGGAATGATCGCCTTACAAATCGTGATTGGCCTGGTTGATGATTTTCCAGCAAGCAAAGGGCGACTAAGAAGAGTTGGTTGGTTAGGGTGGTCAACGCTTGGTGTAATGGTTGTTGTCCTTGGTGGCCTAGCCATTGCTAATAATTATTACTACCTTAAAGGAACCGGTATGACACGACCTGTTACGATTTCTCACCGTGGTGTGGCAGAGAAAAATGGGGTTCAAAATACAATTCCAGCAATGGAAAAGACGCATCGACTAAAACCAACTTATGTTGAGATGGATGTTCATGAGACTAAGGATCACAAGTTTGTTGTTCTCCATGATGAAAACCTTAAAAAATTAACGGGAGTCGACAAAACGCCACATGAATTGACGTTGACTCAATTAACAAAATTGACAGCTCGCGAGAATGGTCATCAGGCTAAAATTGCCAGTCTTGATCAATACCTGAATGCTGCAGAAAAGCTTCACCAAAAATTATTGATTGAGGTAAAAACTACCCCACAAGATTCAAAGGGAATGCTCAAACGCTTTAACCAGCAATATGGTAAGAGGATTATTAAAGATCATGATTTGGTACATTCGCTTGATTATCGCGCCGTAGCTGGTTTAAAACAACTGAATCCAAAATTGAAAGTCCTTTATATTCAGCCTTATAACTTTTCATACCCAAAGAGTATTGCGGATGGATATTCAATGGAATATTCAACATTAAACTTTGAATTTATTAGGCAAGCTCAACGCCAGAAAAATGATGTTTACTCCTGGACGGTTAATGATCCAAGGGTGATGAAACAAATGATGTATGATCACGTTAATGGGATCATTACTGATAACTTAGGGGGACTAAACTCAGCGATTGCCGACTTCATGAATTCAAAAAGTTATGCTAACCGGATTTTGAATTTTTATTTTAGTAGTTCCTAATGCCGGAGGATTAGAACCATAGAAATTTAGTGTTCCTGAGAGTCAAAAAAGAGGTTAAGTACAAATGGTATATGATTTTAAACGGGAAGAATGACATTTTTATTTACCTGGCAAACGAGTTAAGTTAGTTGATATACCGAAAATGAACTATTTAGCAGTGAGTGGTCACGGAGATCCAAACGTTGAAGATAGTGAATATAAACAGGTAATTACAGCACTGTATGCCATTGCCTATACGATTAAGATGAGTAAAAATGGCGATCATAAGATTAAGGATTATTTTAACTTCGTAGTCCCACCATTAGAGGGTCTTTGATGGCAGGATGGTATTGCTAACGGGATTGACTATGGATATAAGGAAAAGTTTCAATTTGTTGCCCTAATTCGGATGCCAGATTTTGTTGATTAAGCAGTTTTGAAATGGGCAATTCAGGAAGCATCACGTAAAAAGAAACAGGATTTTACCAACGTTAAGCTTCTCCAATTAAATGAAGGAAAGTGTGTTCAAGTAATGTATGTTGGTTCGTATGATGATGAACCACAGACGATTGCCAAAATGCATCAATTTATTACGAAAAATAAACTTGAAACTGACTTTAATTCTAAACGTCGTCACCACGAAATCTATTTGTCTGATCCAAGAAGGACGAAGATGGAGAACCTTAAGACTGTTATTCACATTCCGGTGAAAGAATAAGTAAGTCCCTAATATAAATTATGATAATTCTAATTATTTGAGTTCTGTTAATATTAAGCATTATAATATCTTTATAATTATTAATATTTTTATACTAAAATGGGATGATGATAATTAAGACGAAACAAAAAAGCCCCCGTAAACTTTCCTTTATGTCAATTTACTTTCTAGGAATTAACGGTGTTGTTGGTTCAGGAGCCTTCTTACTCCCGCAAGAGATTTATAGAGATATGAACTTAGCGGGAGTTGGGGTAATGCTATTTGCAGCAATAACAGTAAGTTTGATTGCACTTTGCTATGCTGACTTGGCTAGTCGATTTAGTGATTCTGGAGCTGCATGGATCTATTCCTATAATGCCTTTGGTCGCTTTTGGGGGTACGAAGTAGGGATCTTTGTGTGGTTTTTAGGATGCTGCACAATGGCAGCCGAAATTGTTGCTTTTTTGACTACTTTGAAAAGTTTTATTCCAGCGTTTAATAATGATTGGCTATATTATTCGAGTGTATTCGGGATGATTATTTTCTTCTCAATTATCAACTTCTTTGGTCGAACGATTGTTAAAGCGCTCAACAATATTTCCTCAGCAGCCAAAATGTTAACAATTATTATCTTTATTGTTGTCGGGATATTCTTTATTCACTTTGCCCATTTTTCTCCAGTAATTCCCAAAGCGGCAACTACGGGAGCAATGCCATTAATTGAACACTTTGGAGCAGCTTTTAGTGTTACTTTTTACATGTTTTGTGGCTTTTCATTTATTCCAATTGCGGCTGAACAAATGAATAATCCAGAAAGAAATATTCCACGAGTTTTAGTTGCCGTAATGTTAAGTGTAACGATTCTTTATTCTGCAATGATGGTTGTTGCAATTGGGATATTAGGTTCTACAACATCCAAGTACACCACACCAATTGCTCAAGCGTTTAAGAATGGAGTTGGTGAGTGGGGATATGTGGTAATTATTGTAGGGATGCTGATTAGTATGTTTGGAGTCGCTTTTGCGTTTTCTTTTGATACACCAACTTTAATAGCTTCATTAGCGGGCGAGCACCAAATGTTGCCTAAGTGGATAGATAAGAAAAATCGGTATGACGCACCGTGGGTTGCAATTATTTTAACTGCAATTGTTGCTGGATTTCTTGTTACCCAATCATATTTGTTTTTGGTATCTTGTATTGTATTAGCTAGCTTTGTACAGTACGTCCCATCAATCCTTTCAGTAATCAAATTTAAATATACTGGAGAGTTTCCTAACAAGGGGTTTAAGCTTCCCGGAAAATATTTCATTCCGGTTGCTGCTTTAATAATTTCAGCCTATATGATTACTAACTTTACCTTAAAAACAATATTAGTTGCTGTGGTTGTTGCTGTTTTAGCGGCTATTTCGTACTTCTTCATGAACCGTTACAATAAAGAGAAAAAAGTAAATTAATGTCGTCGTTATGAAACGATTAAAAGGCAAGATCTTGTGAATTGCTTTCACAGTTTCTTGCCTTTTAAGTTTGTTTTAGGATTTTCGTATCATTAAAAAGCCTTTGAAAAGATTGTTATAATGGAAGATGTTTAGGGTATTAAAAATAATAAGGAGTGTTGATCAATGTCGATCTATGGCCCTTACGAAGAAACGTTAAATAATATTCTTTTCGATGTGGAGAAACGAATTCGGCAATTAAACCAACAAGAAATTGACAAACATCAGCCAAAATTATATGAACACTTAATTGGCCGGGTAAAGACGCCGACGAGTATGGAAGAAAAATGCCAAAGAAAGAATTACCCTTTAACGGTTGAATCTGCCTTGCGTAAGTGTCGGGATGCTGTCGGGATCCGGATAGTTTGTAATTTTATTAGTGATATTGATCGTTGCCTAGCAATTTTACGGAACGTTGATTGGTGTTCGGTCATTAAAGAAAAGGATTATATTTCAAATGCGAAGCCAAATGGTTACAGGAGCTACCATTTAATTCTGGATGTGATTGAGGATTATCGGGATGTGGATGGTCACCTGCCAGGTCATTTTTATGTAGAAATCCAGTTACGAACAATTGCGATGGACTCTTGGGCTAGTTTAGAGCATGAAATAAAGTATAAGCATCATGTCAAAAATCCAGAACGGATCGAGAAGGAATTAAAGCGCTGCGCAGATCAACTTGCTTCCTGCGACGTTCAAATGGAAACCATTCGGCAGTTAGTTAGAGAGAACGAGGATTAATTAGGTGGGAGTTAGAAATGAGAATTTTACTTGCTGAAGATGAAGGACAGTTAGCCAAAGTTATAAAAATGGCGATGAATCAAGCAGGTTATCAAGTTGATACCACTAATAATGGACAGCAGGCAGTTAATCTTTCAGCAGAGAACGCCTATGATGTCATCATTTTAGATATTATGATGCCGGGAAAAAACGGGATTGAAGCACTGAAGGAAATTCGTTCACGAGGTGATAAGACCTACATTATGATGCTGACCGCAATGGCGGAAGAGGATGATCGAGTCAATGGCCTTGATTCCGGAGCTGATGATTATCTAACAAAACCATTTTCATTAAAAGAACTGCTTGCCCGGCTTCGTTCGCTAGAACGACGGACAATGGAATATAATGATAATGATTTGAAATTTGTTGATTTGCACTTGGATAGTAATGAACAGGTTCTTGAAAGTAATAATTCAATTAGTCTTTCTCGGGAAGAAACACAGATGTTGGAATATTTTATCCTTAATTCAGGAAAAAAGTTAGAAAGTGAAGATATCATTGGCCATGTTTGGAGTGCCGGAACTGATGAGGCCGATCCAGAAGAAGTCTGGATAAACATTTGTTATTTGCGGCAGAAATTACAGTCGATTCAATCAAAAGTAAAGATTATCGGTGAAAAAGGCGGCCCATACGCCTTGGAAGGGTAAGAAAAATGATTCGGCATTTTCGAAAACAATTCATTATCTTTTCAACGTGCGCATTACTCTTGGTTATCATTACAATCGTTGGGAGTATCAGCTCGGTTACCTACTTCCGTGCTCATCAGGAAGTAAATGCCGTTTTAACGATTCTTAGTAATAATGATGGTGAAATGCCTGCGCGAATGTCTCCTGACCCACTTCAAGCTTTTACTCAGCCTAACATTACTCGGGAAAGTTTGTCTCAGTACCGTTATTTTAGTGGGACGCTCAATAAGCAAAATAATCAGATAAAGGTTGAAGATGACCATATCTTATCCGTTTCACCAGCAGAAATTCAAAAACTAACGCAACGGGTACTTAGGGGCCACCGACTTCAGGGACGTGTATTTTATAAGCAAACAGTTTATGCTTACCGGGTAAAGGATAGTAGTAAACAGACCAATGTTGTCTTTCTGGATGAAACTTTAATGCTATCGAAAGCGTTAGAGGTAACATACCTAGGAATTCTTCTCGGGATAGTTAGTCTTTTACTATATGCGACTGTCCTTGTCCTTTTTTCGAAGTCTGCTATTCGGCCAATCGTTCAGGCAGAACAACGACAAAAGGAGTTTATTACAAATGCCGGACATGAACTTAAGACACCATTAAGTGTTATTTCAGCAAATACCGAAATGCAGGAATTAATGAACGGTGAAAATGACTTGACTCGGAGTACGAAAGAACAGGTCGACCGACTCACAAAATTGATTAACCAGTTTGTTTCTTTAGCTCGACTTCAAGAACAACCGAGAATGACATTATCCGTGATTAATGCGAGTCGAGTTACTAATCAGGTTGCCGATAGTTTTAAGAGTGTCGTTGTTCAAGACGGTAAGAAATTTAAGGCGTTCGTGACACCGAAATTAATGATTAAGGCGGATGAGCATTACTTTTATGAATTAATTAGTATTCTTCTGGATAACGCAAATAAGTACTGTGATCCAGAAGGGGACGTTTATCTGAAACTAAGACTGGGAAAAAGAAGAAAAAACGTCATTTTATCCGTAACTAATTCATTTGCAGCAGGAAAGGAGATTGACTATCAGCGGTTCTTTGAACGTTTCTACCGTGAGGATAAAGCTCGAACAATTAACGAAAAAAAGTCGGGCTACGGGATTGGCTTATCAATGGCCCAAAACATCGTCAAAAACTTTGGCGGTCAGATTAAGATTAGTTACTCAAACGGCAAAATTTCGATGATTATAACTATCAAGAAAGCCAATCATAAGTTAAATGGTAAACAGGAGGAAAAGTAGTGA
The DNA here is from genome assembly GCF_014145505.1 of Limosilactobacillus fastidiosus. Lineage (GTDB taxonomy): Bacteria > Bacillota > Bacilli > Lactobacillales > Lactobacillaceae > Limosilactobacillus > Limosilactobacillus fastidiosus. The sequence continues at coordinate 53,496 of NZ_JACIUZ010000019.1, read as the reverse complement.
AATTAACAGAAGCAATTAATTTTCGTCACTCAACCCGGAGATTTACTGACCGGCCAGTTGAACAAGATGTCATTAAGAAAATTGTTCAGTTAGCCCAGCGTGCACCATCATGGGTTAACTCGCAGCCATGGCAGGTGTACTGTGCGATGGGTGATTCTTTAGCACAGATAAAAACTGCCTATCATAAGGAAGAACTTGCTGGAAATCATGGCCATCCAGACTTGGCAGTAATGTCACGAGATGACTGGAGTCCAGAAACACAGGAAAATATGAAGAAGTGGCGTCACGGAATAGTGCATCACTTTGAGACATTTGATGAAGCTCATGATCAAATGACGACCGCCAGTAATACCCTTTATAATTCGCCCGTAATCCTTTATATTACGATTCCGCTGGCATCTCCGGACTGGTCAATTTTTGATGCCGGTGCCTTTGCAGAAAATATAATGTTAGTGGCAACGGATCAAGGCTTAAATTCGATTCCAACTTACAATAGTGTTCGTTTTCCTGAGATTCTTCACCGACTTCTGAATGTTCCAGAAGATGAACGTTTTATTGTAGGAATTTCACTCGGTTATGAGGATAAGTCAAAGATTAATAGTTACCGCTCTGAACGCCGTCCGTTAGGTGAGATATTGCATTTTTGCGATTTAAAAATAACCCAAGACTAGTTTAGAGTAGTATGAATTACTCTGAATAAGTCTTGGGTTATTTATGTGTGATATGTAGTAGGAAGTGTTGTCTTACGGGACTTCTATGCCTGTTCGCACTCTATTTTTAGTAATCCCCATTCATGATTGAATTCTTGACGATGACGTAATCAACGTGACGAATGGATTCAAGGTCACGACCACCGGCATATGAAATTGAAGATTGGAGATCTTCTTGCATTTCACGAAGGGTGTCCTTGATTGAACCACGGTAAGGAACAAGCATCTGTTTTCCTTCAACATTTCGGTAAGCACCCTTTTGAACTTCGGAAGCGGAGCCCCAGTATTGCTTATACCGTTTACCGTCGATCGTGATTACGTGGCCTGGTGATTCAAGGTGCCCAGCAAGCATTGAACCGATCATTACCATTGAAGCACCAAAACGAACTGACTTAGCGATATCGCCATTATGACGAATTCCGCCGTCAGCGATGATTGGCTTTTGGGCAGCCTTTGCACAAAGGCGGATTGCAGCAAGTTGCCAGCCACCGGTTCCAAAACCAGTCTTTAGCTTGGTAATGCAAGCTTTTCCTGGACCAACACCAACTTTAGTGGCATCTGCACCTGCATTTTCTAGGTCACGCACAGCTTCTGGGGTCGCAACGTTTCCGGCAATTACAAAGGCGTTTGGTAAGTTCTTCTTGATGTATTGGATCATCTTGATAACAAAATCAGAATGACCATGAGCAACATCGATCGTAACGTATTCTGGATTTAAATGTTCGGCTTTTAGTTGATCGATAAAGCCGTATTCAGAATCCTTAATTCCAACTGAAATGGATGCGAAGAGCTTGCGATCGTGCATTCGTTTGGTGAATCCGATACGTTCTTCCGGCTCAAAACGATGCATCACATAGAAATAGTCATTTTGTGCAAGCCAAACAGCAAGGTCTTCGTTAATAACACTTTCCATGTTAGCTGGTACTACAGGAATCTTGAATGTCTTTGGACCGAACTTAACACTAGTATCGGCCTCTTTTCGACTCTTGATAATACACTTGTTAGGGACTAATTGGATGTCATCGTAATCAAATGTTTGCACGAGAACAGCTCCTTTACTTTCTTGAAAATTCCGTATGCTATTATGCACTGTTTATTAATTGTCGTCAACTAAAAAATCGGACAATTGTAAAAATGCTCAGAAAAAACGTTCGTTATCTTCTTGACGATTAATCGGAAGTTCGGTAGTATGATGAAGTAAAAACGTCTTTTACAAATTAATACTTTGAGGTGAAAAAGATAATGTCATCAGTTGTAATTGTTGGTAGTCAATGGGGAGACGAAGGGAAAGGTAAGATGACTGATTACCTTAGTCAAGAAGCGGATGTTGTTGTCCGCTCCCAAGGGGGAAACAATGCCGGACATACAATTGCGTTCGATGGCAAGAAGTTTGCTTTGCGGCTTGTGCCATCAGGGATCTTTGGTAAGGATAAGTTAGCAGTGATTGGTAATGGTGTTGTTATTAACCCGCCTGCACTATTGAAGGAGCTGCACTACCTTCAAGATAACGGTATTGACATTTCCGGATTACGGATTTCGAGTCGTTCCCACGTTACGTTCCCTTACCACATTCTCTTGGACAAGTGTCAAGAAGCAGCTAAGGGTGATCACAAGGTTGGGACAACCAAGAATGGGATTGGACCTACATACATGGATAAGGTTTCTCGTGTTGGTATCCGGATGTGTGATTTGTTAGAAAAGGATACCTTTGAAACTAAATTACGGCGGAACTTAGCTGAAAAGAACGAATTATTCACCAAGTTGTATCATGTTGACCCAATTAACTTTGATGATATTTTCGAAAGCTACTATGAATATGGTCAAGAATTAAAGAAGTACGTTACTGATACTTCACGGATCGTTAATGACGCATTAGATAGTGGAAAGAAGGTTCTTTTTGAAGGTGCGCAAGGGGTAATGCTTGATGTTGATCAAGGAACTTACCCATACGTTACTGCTTCAAATCCAATTGCTGGTGGGGTATGTACTGGTGTTGGAGTTGGTCCTAACAAGATTAATACCGTAGTTGGAATTTGTAAGGCTTACTCTACTCGGGTAGGTGCTGGTCCATTCCCAACAGAATTAACCGATGAAATTGGTGATCGGATTCGTGAAACTGGTCATGAATACGGAACAGTTACTGGTCGACCACGTCGGGTTGGCTGGTTTGATAGTGTCGCAATGCGCCATGCACGTCGGGTTTCCGGTTTATCTTGTCTAAGTTTGAACCTTTTGGATGTCTTAACAGGTTTGAAGACCATTAAGATTTGTAAAGCTTACAAGCTTGATGGGAAGGAAATCGATTACTATCCAGCTAGCTTGAAGGAACTCGATCGTTGTGAACCGGTTTACGATGAACTTCCGGGATGGGATGAAGACATTACTGGTGTAAAGAAGTTCGAAGACTTACCAGTAAATGCTCAAAACTACCTTAAACGGGTTAGTGAGTTATCGGAAACACCATTAGCAACTATTTCTGTTGGTGCTGACCGGATCCAAACCATCATTGTTAAAGATCCATGGGAACTTTAAATTAAAATTAAATAAGAAAAAGCGAGAGGCCGAGAAAAAATATTTTTCTCGGCCTCAATTCTGTTACTAATAGCCGCCGGACTTATAGATCCTTATCTTGGGAATCCTAGTCGGTTAGCCAACCAGCCTTTTGGGGAGGGTAAATTTACACTTCCTTTTTGATTAACACTGATTATCAATCGAATCATTTTAAAAATATAGTTATATATTTGTACAATAGAAAGGAAGAAAGTTGTTTTTATTGTTTGATTATAAGGAAGTGTTTAATAATGAAATTTGTATCTTGGAATGTTGGTGGCTTTAAGGCAATCTTGAGACATGGTTTTCGTGAAACGGTGACTGATCTAAATGCCGATATCTTTTGTGTTCAACGGACGCGGTTGCAACCAGGTGAAATCGAATTTGAACTACCGGGTTACCATCAATATTGGAACTATGCTGAAAGAAAAGGGAGTGCGGGAACGGCAGTCTTTGCCAAGGAGAAACCACAGAAAGTAACTACAGGAATTAATAATCCAGAGTTTGATCGGGAAAGAAGAACGATCACCCTTGAGTATCCTAACTTTTACTTTGTGACTACTTATGTACCTTTTTCGGGTGAGAAACTACAAAAATTAGCAGAACGGCAAAAGTGGGATCAAGCATTCTTAGACTACGTAAGGGATCTTAACAGTAAAAAGGAAGTCATTATTGGAGGTAGCATGGGAGTTGCCTATCAGCCAATTGACCTTGCTGAACCAGCTGAAAATCACCACCATGCTGGCTTTACAACAGAGGAACGGGACGATTTTGGTAAGTTGCTAGATGTGGGTTTTACTGATACTTTCCGCTACCAGCATCCGAATAAGAAGGGAGCCTATACTTGGTGGAGCTACCGTTATGATGCACGGGCACGAAATATTGGTTGGCGGCTGGATTACTTCTTGGTTTCAAATTCTCTTGATAGTGAGATTAGGGATTCCAGCATCCTGACAAACATTACTGGTTCTGAACACTGTCCGATCGAGTTGGTGGCAAGTGTAAATCCTGATTAGGACTACACAGGAGCTCATATTCCTCATGTGCTATAATGCAGACAAACTAATGAGGATAACATGGAGGATTTTTATGGCAAAACCAGTTTTAAAAATTCAGCGACATAACCTGGATTGGCTTTTAGGAAAACCACTTGATAGTAATGAACTGATTGCTCGTTACGGCATCTCCGCTATAGATAACGGCAAAGATATTACGAATAAGGTGACCTTTAATGCGACTCAAGTTGATCTTGAACACCAGGGGGAATACCCGATTGCGGTTACGGTAATGAATAGTGAGGGGGAAACTGAATCTGCCCGAATAATGATTAATATTAAGAGCCGGGAAGAACTTGATCAGATTCCTGGTGGTAGTCAACAGACAAACCCACCGAGGAAGCGTTATCGTGCATGGATCGTTGCGATCGCTGTGGTGATTGCACTTGTCATTATTTGGTGGGCACTCGCAGCAATCCACGACCATAATGCAGATCAGCAGGTAAACAATGCTGAACAAAGTAGTCAGATTAGTAATAACTCAAGCAGTATTAATAAGTTGAGTTCAGATAATCAAAAACTTGCCGAACAAGTTGCGGCTCTTCGCGGTGCTGCACGACAATACGAACGGGACCATAACCAACAGGAACTTCAGAACCAGCTTAACAATATTGCAAACCAGAATCAGCGAATTGAAGGTCAATTAAGTAGTAATTCTGCCAAGCAAAAGTTGAATGATGTTGATCAAGTTATTAACCAGTTGCAACAGGATCCTTCTAATGCCAGTTCAACGGTTAATGCCTTAAAAAATAAGGATGGTTTTGGTGAAATCTGGAATAGCATTACCTCGCTAATGCAATCCTGGGTAAATGATCATACTGGTAATAATTCCTCCAGTAACGCTAACCAATGATTTTATTGACAGGCTTAGGTGAGACGCTTAAAATACTTGTAATAAGAGAAATATCGCCTTTAACCTGATTCCGTGAAATCAAGAAGGAACAAATAAGTACCTAGACCCTTCCTCACAGATTCAGTGGAGAAGGGTTTTATAGAATAAATTGATTAAGGGGAAGTGACCAGGATGGCCCATGAAATTGTTGATGGATCAAGTATGCAACGAGCATTAACACGAATTACTTACGAAATTATTGAACAGAATAAAGGGGTCGAAAACCTTGTCTTTGTTGGTATTAAGACCCGGGGAGTTTACCTTGCTGAACGTCTTGCTAAGCGATTAAATCAGCTAGAAAATGTTGATATTCCAGTTGGGGCGTTAGATATTACCTTATATCGGGATGATCGTCATATTCCTGATCACCATAAGGAACCAACTGTGAAAACATCTTCATTAGGGATCGATATTAACGATAAGCATGTTATCCTGGTTGATGACGTGCTCTTTACGGGACGAACAGTTCGAGCAGCCTTAGATGCTCTGATGGATATGGGACGTCCACAAGAAATTTCACTAGCTGTCTTGGTTGATCGAGGTCACCGTGAATTGCCAATTCGGCCTGACTTTGTTGGGAAGAATATTCCAACCGCAATGAATGAGACTGTTCATGTGGCGGTTGAAGAATACGATGGTCACGAAGATATTACAATTGAACACCATGAATAATAAATTACAATAGCCATTTAATCTGCTCCAGAGAGGGCAAAACGGTGTTGAAACAGGAAGCACCAGGACTCTCTCTGTAGAGGACTGGTGCTTTTTTAGGGAGGAAAAATTATGGAGCATTTTGAACCAATTGTTGCAATCGATGTCCCAGATAAACGTAGAGCAGTTCAACTCTTTGATAAACTTTCTAACGATACAGAACATATGCCAATTATTAAGATTGGGATGGAACTTTTCTATGCTTTTGGTCCTGGTATTGTGAAGCAAGCAAAGGAGCGAGGCTGCCGAGTATTTCTTGATCTTAAGGCGCATGATATTCCGAACACGGTTGAACGGGCGATGGCTCAACTTGGCCGGTTAGGAGTTTCTTTTGTTACTGTTCATGCTGCTGGTGGAAGTGAAATGATGAAAGCTGGTCTTCGTGGGTTAAAACAGGGAGCTGCCGAAGCCGGAAATTCTGTTCCCAAGATGTTGGCGATTACCCAGTTGACATCTATTGATGAGATAATCCTTCATAATGAGCAGCGAGTGTCTGGTACGGTTATGGACTCAGTGCAAAATTATGCCCGCTTAGCTGATGAAAGTGGCTTGGCAGGGGTGGTTTGTTCTGCTAAGGAAATCGCGGCAATTCGTGAAGTTACTAATCCAGACTTTCTGTGTATCACTCCTGGTATTCGGCCTGATTCAAATAGTCATGATGATCAAAAACGTGTTGTTACTCCTCGCCAAGCTGCTGAAATGGGGAGCAACGGTATTGTGGTTGGCCGGCCAATTACTCAAAGCGCTGATCCAGTAGCCGCATACAAGCAGATCCGTTATGATTTTTTCGGCGATAAATAATTAAAGGGTGGGAAAATAGAATATTTTCCCACCCCTTGCTATATCTATATTATTTGTAAACCTCTAAATTACACAGTCTAATTGCGAAATTCTGATAAGCTAGCTTTGCGTTGTAACCGGATCCTAAGCGTCGGAATAGCCAACCAGGCTCTCCAAAAACTTCCAACTTATTTTTTTAAATAATGGAACCTTTCAAGAAGCTCGCGAGAACGCTGATCGGCAGGACGATAACCAATCTTAAAAGAGTGCTTAAAGTACATCATGTTGTAAAGAAGGGCGAAAGCGATTGAAGTCCACGGGAATTGCATTAACCAGTTCAAACCGAAAAATAATGCTACTAATGCATAGTCGAGATCAAGAACGATCATTAAGAAAAAGTTGTAGTAATCACCACGGAAGAGTGCTGGCAAAGGACCAAACCAGAGTGTTGTCCATGAAATTCCCACTTTGGCAATCCTAATCTGCCCCTGATCATTAACAATCTTGGCATAGTTCGGTGGCAATGGGAGATTATTAAGATCAAATGGATTTTGGTTATGGTTATTGTTGTTACCAAATGGGTTTTGCATTGGTCTTCTCCTTCTTTCTTATTATAAATATAAATTTTAACACAAACTCCCGACAAGTCCTAATTTCACTGCTTTCAGTATGTTACACTTAACTTGTTAACGTAGAAAAGGAGAAAAAGCAATGTTATTCTTTCTGAACGATAATATTCAGCATAACAAGTCAGGAATCGAACATGCGCAAATTAAGCGATTGCACCTGTTTGAAATGTTCAATGAATCCGCTAAGATTGTTACCCGAAAGTACTCAAACGAGCTTCACATGGTAACCGAAGAGGCGGGAATTGCTGATGAAGACTTTGTAAACTTATTTGATTATTTCCAAGATGCCCGGATCTTTCCTCAGAAAGACGTCACCATTAAGGATCTAGATATTGATCCTACTTGGGACCGGAAAGCCGATGGGATTAACTATAATTATTACCGCAACGGCAACCGGATCATGTATATTCGACGGCGAAATGATAAGGAAAAACACATTATCAACCTTCAATATTTTGATCATTATGGCAAGCTCTTGAAGGTTAGTTGGTATGATAATCGTGGCTTTGTTTCGGTTGAACAAGTTTATGATTGGGATGGTAACATTGCAACTGAAAACTACATGAAACCGGACGGGACGATCGCAATTCAATTAGAACACCAGAAGAACAAACAGGATAAAGTGATCGATACTTACCACCTCTTTAATTACAAGGGGCATGATTACCAGTTTGCTAATCTCAATGAATTAACCCGGTTCTTCTATGACGAACTAGTGACAGATTCAGAATTGACGAATAGCGAACCGGTGGGCCTGGTTGTTGACCGATCATATGAAGTTGGTTGGTCGGTGCTTCACATGAAACATCGGGTATTTCGGGCAATGCAATTGCACAACGATCACGTTAATGATAATAACGACATGTTGCATTCAACCTTGAATTATAACTATACCTGGGGCTTGAACCATATTAAAGATTGGGATGGAATTATTACCCTTACTCCCCAACAACAAAAAGATGTTAAGGACCGCTTTGAAAAATATGGTACCAAGATTTACCGCATCCCAGGACCGATCGTTCCGAAAGCAGTCTTGGAAGCTGATCATGTCCCATTTGAAAAGCGGACGAAGAACCAAGTGGTTATGGTTGCTCGTCTGTCGCCGGAAAAGCAACAGGATCACCTACTTAAGGCTTGGCCACAGATCTTGGCGAAGGTTCCGGAAGCAAAGCTCGACTTTTGGGGGTACGCTAACGATAACTTTGATAAAACATTGAAGAAGATCGTGAAAGACGAAAAGCTGGAAAGTTCTGTTACTTTCCATGGCTATACCAATGATCCCAATAAGGTTTATAATGACGCCCAATTATTAATTTTGCCAAGTCGGGCAGAAGGATTGCCACTATCATTAGTTGAGGCTCAATCACATGGCTTGCCGATCGTTGCTAATGATATTAAGTATGGCCCTGCTGATGTTGTAATTGATGGTCAAGATGGCCTATTAACAACAAATGGTGATATTGATGGGCTGGCAAAGGCAATTACTATCCTGCTGACTGATCAGGAAAAACTGGCTAAGTTTAGCGAAAATGCCTACGAGGATAGCGAACGTTACTCAGAAGCAAATGTAATGAAGTTATGGAACGAATTGGTCGATGATATGAAAGCAAAGGAGGCCGCTAACTAATGTTCTTTTTCGTTAACCAATACCTATTAAGTAACGACTCGAGTATTGAACACGCTGAAATGAAGCGGCTGAAGCTCTTTAAGGATCATCATGTTGAAGCTAAGTTGGTTACCCGAACCTACGATCAAATTATTCATGCCACTTTGAAGCGATTTGGCTTAACTGATGACCAACTGGTTAATATGTACGATTTCTTCGCGGGAACTACTACCTACCAAGGCCACGATCTGCACGTCAGCGCTCTGAACCTCCCAATTGAATATCAAGTGGGGACCGGGAACAACTATCAGGAGGTTAAAGATGGTGACCGTCTAATCTGTATTGTCTACTTTACTGGAGGAACAGTGGGTCTTGTTAATCACATTGACTGGTTCGACGTCGCCGGAAACATTACTCTTCGCCAGCAGTATGATCTTCGGGGCTTTAAATCGGTTGACCAGTTTTTTGGTGAAGACGGTCAGATTAGTTTTGAACGTTACTACCGTCCAGATCTATCACTTTACATGGAACGTTACTATGTTAAGTCGGTGCAAAATACACCAATTAATTCCTTGAATGTTTTGAAAAATTATAACGGAAAGGACCGCTTTTTTGACAGTGAGGAAGATCTTTTTGCCTTCTTCCTCGATGAGTTAAATAAAGCAAATGGCGAAAATAACATCTTTATCGCAGATCGGCCAGCAATGGCAATTCAGCCAGTGATGAATATGCAGACGGCGGCTAAGAAATACTTGTGGATGGCGATGAACCATGTTAATGACGGTGATAACCTGAAGAACGGTCCACTAAACGTCATGCTGCAAGCACCGTTAACCACTGAGTTGAATAGGTGGGACGGCATCATTACGATGACAGAATCGCAAGCTGAGATGCTCCGGAAACGTATTGGTAATAAGAAGCCTGTTTATGCAATTAATGGAATCCCAGTGAAGACTGATCTTCAACGAATTGACATGAAGTACCGGATTGCTGGGCAAATGATCTATGTTGGTCGATTAGGTGAGGATAAACAAACTGGTAAGTTAATTGATATTTTTATCCGAGTCCACAAGCAGGTGCCAAATGCTAAGCTCACTTTTTATGGCTACGGTAGTCCGGATGATGTTAACAAGTACAAGAAGCAGGTTAATGACGCTGGCTTAACCGGAGTAGTTGTTTTTGCGGGTTACCAAGTTAATCTGGAATCTGCTTATAATACTGCGCAATTATTCGTTGATACTAGTCGGATTGATGCTCAGCCATTAGCGATGGGGGAAGCTTTGAGCCACGGAGTTCCAGTTGTTAGTTATGACTACCTCTATGGTCCAAATGAACTGATCGAAAGTGGTGTTAACGGGGAATTAATTCCGCTAAATAATGCCAAAAAGTTCGAAAAGGCAGTTATTAAGATCTTGAGTGATCCACAACTTCTTCAAAGCTTAAGCGTGGGCGCATATGATCGCCTTGATGGGATTAGTAATCTTAACACGTGGAGACAATGGGCTAAGTTACAAAGTAAATAAAGTTAATTATTTGAAAAAACGGTGTAGTTTTTCTGTTAGAGAAAAGCTACACCGTTTTTACTTTACTTTCTTAATGATAACTTAACGACCGCTTCGCAACGGGTAGTTTGTGGCATCATATCAATTGGTTGAATGTAGTCGACATGATAAACGCTGGTTAAGCGACGAAGGTTCCGGGCAAGAGATGCCATGTTACAAGAAATGTAGGCAAACTTGGTTGGGCGTTCTTTAATGATCTGTTCGATTAATTGATCATCCAATCCTGTCCGCGGTGGATCAACAACAAGGGCGTCAAAGTGCCGTCCTTCTTTCTGCCAGCGAGGGAGGACCTCTTCGGCTGTCCCTGCTTCATAGTGGGTATTTGTGATCCCGTTTAACGTTGCATTTTGCTTAGCATCCTCTACGGCTTCGGGGATTGTTTCCATCCCCCAAACTCGCTTCACCTGGTTAGCGAAAGAAAGACCAATCGTCCCGATTCCGGCATAGGCGTCAACGAGTTGATCGTCAGAAGTTAATTCCAGAGCCTTAGCAGCTTCTTCGTAAAGAGTTTCTGTTTGTTCAGGGTTTAATTGCAAGAATGAACGCGCGGAAAGCTTGAAATCTAGTCCCATCAAACTTTCCGTAATGTATTCTTCTCCCGCTAAATGAATCATTTGGTCACCCCAAACTAATGGGGTATCACCAGGATTAACGTTTTGCATCACGGAAACAACTTCAGGTAATTGCTCAGCAATGGCATCTAGTAACTGGTGCTTGTGGGGTAATTTTGCGGTGTTTGTAATCAGAGTTAGTTGTAACTCGCCGGTAGCTCGTGATTCTCGAACGACTAATGTCTTGATAATTCCGCTGTTGTGTTTTTCTTCATAGACTGGGATGGCGAGTTCTTCAATTAACTTAACCATAGTTCGGATGACCTTCATCGTTGCAGGCATCTGGACAGCACATTCAGCCATATCAACCAAATCGTGGCTTTGTGCTTTGTATAACCCAGCGGCAACGTGTCCGTCAACCATTCGTATCTGGAAAGTGGCCTTATTCCGATAACCGTACTCGTGTGGTGCAGCGATAGTTGGACGGACGTTATAGGCCCGGTAGCCATATGGTTGGAACTTTTCAAGACTATCCAAGACTACCTGCCGCTTAAACCGGAGCTGAGCAGGGTAAGCCAACTTTTCTAGTTCAAAACCACCAGCGATGTTTGCATAATCATCCCGTGGCACAACCCGATCACGACTTGGTTTACGGAGCCGATGGATTTTAGCCTCTAGGAAGCGGGGATGAACCGCGGTGACTTCCACAACAACTACTTCCTGGGGAAGAGCCCCGGGGACAAAGCAGACCTTGTGTTTAAAGTAACCGATCCCTTGACCATTAACTCCAAGGCGCCGGATAGTAAGGGGGAAGCGATCCCCTACTTTAACGTTAATATCTTGGTGGCGACGATGTGAACGTGATTGTACCATAATTTTATCCGTTCCTTTCCAAAGATTGCTGTTCTATTCTAGCATATTTAACAAATTAGTGGATTCTGTAACTATAACTAAATCTTTTAGCTTTACCATTGTTTTTCTACATCTAGTTATAGTAGAATGATTGTGAAATGATAATCAATGATTAAAATATGAGGAAGTGACAAAATTTGAAAATTGCTGCAATTGCCGGGTCAAACGCTAATCATTCTTATAATCGAATGTTGTTAGAGTTTATGGCTCAACACTTTAAAGATCAAGATGAGATTGATGTGATTGATATTCGTCCCGTACCAATGTTTAGTGAAAACTTCAAAGGGGATGCTCCAGAAGTAATCAAGGATATCGATCGGCGAATTAAGGCTGCGGATGCCGTCATCATTGCTAGTCCAGAGTACAACCACTCAATCACGTCAGCATTAAAGAGTGTCGTTGAATGGTTATCCTACAATGTCCACCCACTTGCTGGTAAACCAGTAATGACAATTGGTGCGTCCAAACTTGACCAGGGTGCTTCACGGTCACAAGTGCAATTGCGTGATATCCTGATCTCGCCAGGAATCAATGCCCTTGTATACCAAGGTGACGAATTCTTCATGAGTAACGTTACTGATTTGATGGACAAAGAAGGGAACATCACGGATCAAGGAACGATTGGCTTTCTTGAAAAGTGCATGGCTGGATTCCGCTACTATGCTAAAGCAATCAACCAAATGGAAAAGGAGATGGCTGAATAATGATGAAGATTCTTGCCTTTGCCGGAACCGACGCCGATTTTTCATATAACCGACTATTGCTCCGCTTCATGAAGAAGCACTTTAAACAAATGGCTGATATCGAGATTTATGAAGTTGGTAAGTTACCACCATTTAGTGTTGATACTCCATTATCAGAACAAACTGAGGTCTGGAAACTAAAACAAAAAGTTAAGGAAGCTGATGGGCTTGTCTTTGCTACTCCAGAATACGATCATGGAATTCCTGCGGTTCTAAAGTCAGCAATGGAATGGCTCTCTTACCGGACAAAGGTCTTATCTGGTAAGCCAGCGATGATTGTTGGGGTTGCTTATGGTCGTCAAGCATCCGCTCGTTCTCAAGTTCAAATGCGACAGATCTTAATTTCGCCTGACTGTAATACTAACCTCTTGCCAGGAAATGAAGTCTTGATTGGGAATGTCCGCAATACCTTTGCCAAGGACGGTCGTTTGATTGATCAAAAGGCAATCGAGCGATTGGAAAAGAGCTTTGAACACTTTATCGAATATATCCAAATCTTTAAGAACGTAGAAAAGGAGGGGCTTAACATGGCCGTTAAACAACCCACGATCAGTGATGCATACATTAATTTCCCTACTGGTCGTTTAACATTAAAGGAAGTTCAACAGATTTTTAGTACGATCCCATTTGAAATTGACCTGATTGATAGTACTGACCACTTCGCATGGTACTCAGATAAGCCAAATCGGGAACATGTTCGGAATACTGCTTCTCTTGGCGAAACTGTTCAAGAATGTCATCCACCGATGGCTGTACCAGCAGTCATGAGCATCATTAATAGCTTCCGTGAAGGGAAGAAGGATGTTGTAACTCGGCCATTATGGATGAATGGTCACCGTTCATTAATCCAATACTATGCATTACGGGACGTTAATGGTCACTACTTAGGGACAATTGAATTTACTGGTAACGTTGAATATATCTTGAACCTCTTTGAAAACGGTGCTTGGAGTAAAGATGCTACTACTGGCGCGTCAAAGCATGATGACAATGAAGAAACCGCAGAAGAAATGACCGTTGATGCCTCAACTGGTGCTTCTGAAAGTGGCAATGAAGAAGCAAGTCAGTCATCAGCAAGTGATACTGAAGAAGCGAATGAAGATGTAGACGCATCAACTGGCGCTTCTGAAACTGGTAGTGTTGATGCCGAGGATGAAACTGCTGATGCCTCAACTGGAGCTTCAGAAGCTAATGACTAATAATTTAAACCAACAACGCCATTCGTTGGTCCATCACGCGTTAGGAACAAAGATCGTCCTAACGCTTTTTGGCGATCGCTTCTACCCGTTGTTATCGCGATCGATGCGCCTGATTGACGAATATGAGGACCGGTTAACTGTTAACCGTCCTCAGTCAGAAGTGATGGATGTTAACTATGCTGCAGGGCGGAAAGTGAAGATGGTATCGCCGTCGACTTACGAATTGATTAAATTAGCCGTAAAGTATAGTCGGGAAAATTTTGGTTTTAACGCCTTGATCGGCCCGCTGGTGAAACTATGGAAGATTGGTTTCCGAGGAGCAAATATACCAAGTGATAAGGAGATTAAAGAACGCTTGGTATTAATCGATCCTTATAAGGCTATCTTAGATGATGACTACCGGACTGTTTTTCTGGAAGAGCCAGGGATGGAACTCGATCTCGGTGGGATTGCTAAGGGTTACATCGCTGATCGGATCCGAGACTTCTGGCTCGAACAGGGCGTTGAAGCCGGGATTATTGACCTCGGGGGGAATCTCTTGTTTGTTGGTGAGTCACCTCGTCGTGCAGATGGACAGTGGGTTATTGGTGTTCAGGATCCCCGGTTGAGTCGGGGTGAAGATCTTGAAATTGTAAGGAAACCAGCGTGTTCGGCAGTGACTTCAGGAATTTATGAACGCTACCTGGAAGTAAATGGTAAAAAGTATCATCACCTATTGGATCCGCGGACTGGGTATCCAGTAAAAACTGACCTCTCCAGTGTAACTGTGTTTACCGAACAATCAGTAATGGGTGAAATCGAAGCTAAACGCTTATTCTTCAATGGTCAACCGATCCCAGACTGGGAACGGAAATCAGGAAACTTGGGAGCAGTGTTTGTTAAACGTGATGAACAGGTCATTAATGTAAATAATGATTAATAAAAAGATAAAGAGGATGAGAAAAAACATTTTTTCCTCGAGTATCCGTCAACTGTGATTGATAGATATCGTTGCCACTCACAGAAATGTGGGTGGTATTTTTAGAGAAATAATATTTGTGATAGTACAAAGATAATTAAAATTTATATTTCGATAAGTGAGTTTTGACAACTAACCTTTACGGTATTACAATAAAACTAATGAATTGAGTTATTAGGATAATTAAACAGTAGTTATTGTTTGATAAATTAATTGTAAAGTGAGGCTAGTTGGCAAATGGTTATTGGGAAACAACAATTAACGGCACAATCGACTCGGACGATTATTCTGGTTCATGTTGATGGTACGCAGCAAGTAATTAAGCAGACCGTTCGTTTTCAGCGAAGTAAAGTTCCTGTTGCAGATGGTCGGATAACCTATAGCCAATGGATCTGTCAGCCAGGATCACCAAAAGAATGGGCAGAGTTTGATGCTCCAGAGATCGAGGGGTGTGCACCTGATCGGGCTTTCTTGCCGAGTGAAGAAGTTCAAGCATGGACGCCTGATTCCAAAGTGGTGATTGTCTACAACCGTTTTGATAATGAACGGTTGGACGATCGCTACACGAAAACTCAATCACGCCCACCGTTGATTCATCGTCCAGTTGAGGAGAAAAAGTCAGGGATTCCTCATGGTCTTGGACTACGGATTGCTGGTTTAACCTCATTATTTGGTTTGCGGCGTGCTAATTAAATCTAAATTAGCAATTGCTAAATAACGCCAGATGTAATATGATAATGGCGAAGATAAAACACGATTGCATTTCAAGTAGATCATTTAGAGAAGCGGTGGCTGGTGAAAGCCGTTGATCGAAACTCCGGTGCAGATAAATGTGGGCGGGTAATGCCGCACGGTTGATGGCCGTTATCCATCGCGAGGGTGATGTTTAATAACGTCAAACTTGGGTGGTACCGCGGAACTGAGAGCCATTTCGTCCCAAAATATTTTGAGGATGGAATGGCTCTTTTTTGTTAGGAGATACTATGTTAGATATTAAGAAGATTCGTAAGGATCCTGAATTCTTTAAGCAAAAGTTAGCTACTCGTGGAATTAAGGCTGAGGAAATTGATGAAGTTCTTGAATTAGACCAAAAGCGACGGGAACTCTTACAAAAGACGGAAACCTTAAAGGCCCAACGGAACGAAGCATCAAAGAAGATTGGTGAGGCCAAGCGGAATGGTGAATCTGCTGACGAAGCCATTAAAGAAACCCGGGAGTTGGGCGACCAAATCAAGGAGCTTGATGAGCAAGTCGAAGCTAATGATGAAGTCTTCAACGATAAGATGTCCCGATTGCCAAACATCCCTCACGACGGTGTTCCAGTAAGTTTAACCGAAGACGGTGCCGTTGAATTACGGAAGGTTGGTCAAGTCCGTGACTTTGGGTTTGAACCTAAGCATCACTGGGATATTGGTGAAAAACTGGGAATTCTTGACTTTGACCGTGCTCGGAAAGTTTCTGGCGCGCGATTTGTCTACTATCTTGGCCTTGGTGCTCAACTTGAACGGGCGGTCTACAACTTCATGCTTGATGAACACATGAAAGATGGCTACACTGAGGTTTTACCCCCATACATCGTTAATGCCGCTTCGATGTATGGTACTGGGCAGTTCCCGAAGTTTAAAAAGGGGGTTTACCAAGTTAATGGTGAAGATATGACTTTGATCCCAACCGCCGAAGTTCCGTTGACAAACTACTACCGTGGCGAAGTTATTCCGGCTGAAGAACTTCCGGTCTACGTTACTGCCCTAACACCAAGTTTCCGTTCTGAAGCTGGTGCTGCTGGTCGTGATACTCGTGGTTTGATCCGGATGCACCAATTTAACAAGGTTGAAATGGTTAAGTATACTAAACCAGAAGATTCATGGGATGAATTGGAAAAGATGACTGCCAACGCAGAAAACATTTTGAAGAAGCTTGGCCTCCCATACCACGTCATCACACTAACCACTAGCGACATGAGTTTTACCGCGTCTGAAACTCATGACCTTGAATTGTGGATGCCAGCCCAAAATAAGTACCGTGAAGTATCATCCTGTTCCAACTGCTTAGACTTCCAAGCACGGCGGATGCACACTCAATACCGTGATGAAAACGGGAAGTTACAATACGTTCACACTTTAAATGGTTCTGGTCTGGCAGTTGGGCGGACTGTTGCTGCAATTCTGGAAAACTACCAAAATGAAGACGGCTCCGTAACAATTCCAGAAGTTCTTGTTCCTTACATGCACGGGGTAACAAAGATTACTAAGGAAAACGCGGTACCTTTCCGAAATAAGGTAAATAAGTAAGATTAATTATATGGTCGACTAGCCTTGTAAGAGTGAGGCTAGTCGGCTTTTTGATAATGATAATTTGATGATAAGAATAATAATCATAGTGGGCACTTAATTTAAATAATTAAATATACTGACTTGCCTTCTTTTTAATCTGTTTAAACCGCTAACATCTTGGATAAACACGGAACTAACTTAATTCCATTCACTTATTAATTTTCTAATGATAAGGTATTAGCAACGTCAAAATTTGATTGAAAAAAGGAGTCGGTATAGATGCGAAGTAAGCATTGGAGAAAAATAATTACTGCCTGCATTACAGTTCTGGGAATTGTAATTGGATGGCAATTTCTAGAACCTAAGCAGGTCTCTGCCAATGAACCTACTTACACCTTTGCGACGAATAACACCTTTGAACCTTTCGAAATCCAAGACAGTAAGGGTGGTTATTCCGGTAAGAATCCTGGAATTGAAATTGAAATCCTAAAGAAGATTGCTAAGCATGAACATTTTAAATACGAACTGAAGCCGATGACCTTTAACGGAGATTTGCAAGCACTTGAATCAGGTCAGGTTGATGCCGTGATTGCCGGAATGAGTGTGAATGACGAGCGGAAAGCCAAGTACGACTTCTCGACGCCGTACTATACTGACGGGGTTGTCATGGCGGTAAAAAAAGATAGCAACATTAAGTCAATGAAGCAGTTGCGCGGAAAGACAGTTTCTGCTAAGTCAGGAACTAGCGCGGCATTGTACCTGAAAAAGAATCAAAAGAAGTATGGCTACAAGATTCGTTACTTTGATTCCTCTAACACTATGTGGAACGATGTAAAGAATGGCGGAACGGCTGCCACCTTTGATGATGGTCCAGTTTTGGAATACGGGATTAAAACTGGGGTGCCACTTAAAATAGTTACTAAGAAGCCGATTGATGCTCAACCAATTGCTGTTGGTTTCCAAAAGGGCAAAAATCTTGCTTTACAGAAGAAAATTAATGACGGGATTAAGTGGTTGAAAGACACTGGTCAATTGGATGAGATTATTGCAAAGTATACTAAGGGCAATGGTGCCACAAAGACTACTGCAGCTGATCACACGATTTTAGGGTTGTTAAAGACAAACCGGGACGCGTTACTCCGTGGTTTGTGGATGACGATTGAATTAACGGTTGTTGGGATTATTTTTGCAATGATCTTTGGGGTATTTCTTGGAGTTTTAGGAATTGTTGAAAATAAGTTTGTAAACGCGATTTCCAGCACCCTGATTTACATTTTCCGAGGGATCCCAATGATTGTTTTGGCCTTCTTTATTTACATGGGAGTTCCAAATGTTATTGGACATAAGGTTCCGCTCTTTTTTGCGGGTATTCTGACATTGACCCTTGATGAAGGGGCCTATATTGGTGCCATCGTTAAGGGTGGCTTTGAATCAGTAAGCCAAGGTCAATGGGAGGCGGCTCGTAGCTTGGGCCTTCCTTATGGTAAGGCCTTGATTAAAGTGATTGCCCCACAAGGATTTAAATTGATGGTTCCATCACTTGTTAACCAATTCATCATTACCTTGAAGGATACTTCCATCCTTTCTGCAATTGGGGTAATGGAGTTGACTCAGACTGGGACAGTAATCATTTCGCAAAATATGGAAGGGTTTAGGATGTGGACAATCATTGCGGCAATTTACATTATCATCATTACCCTGTTGACATGGTTATCGAACTACGTACAGAAGAGGATGGCTTAAGATGGATAAAAGTTATAAAGTTCAAGTTAAGGACCTACACAAGAGTTATGGAAATAACGAAGTGTTAAAGGGAATTGACCTCAATGTTAAACCAAGTGAAGTGGTCTGTATGATTGGGCCGTCTGGTTCGGGAAAGAGTACCTTTTTACGGTGCATTAATAAACTGGAAGAACCGAATAGCGGTCACGTCTACGTTGATGGTTATGATATTGCCGATCCCCGGGTAGACATTAATAAGGTTCGCCAAAATATTGGAATGGTGTTCCAGCACTTTAACCTTTTTCCGAATATGAATGTTTTACAAAATATTATGTTGGCCCCAGTAGAACTAGGGAAGATGAGTAGGGACGAAGCAAAAAAAGCAGCGATACATTATCTTAAACTTGTCGGTCTTGAGGATAAGGCTGGTGCTAACCCGATGAAGCTCTCTGGGGGACAACAGCAACGGGTGGCAATTGCCCGAGCATTAGCAATGAAACCAGACGTGATGTTGTTTGATGAGCCAACAAGCGCCTTGGATCCAGAAATGGTAGGGGACGTGTTGGAAGTTATGAAACAGTTAGCTCAGGAAGGGATGACGATGATTGTTGTTACCCACGAAATGGGTTTTGCTAAGCAAGTGGCTGATCGGGTCGTTTTCTTCCACGATGGCGATATTCGTGAGCAAGGAACGCCGGACCAGATTTTCGAACACCCGCAACACCCAGATACCCAAAACTTTTTAAGAAAAGTGTTGAATGTTTAATGTTACTTTAAAATAGTAAGATGATTATTGGCACAAAGGGAATGGCGGGGCTTTCAAAAGCCGAAAGATTGAATAAAAATTAAGAAAAACGTTTGACATTAGCACTAAAATCATTATAATTATGAGTAATCTTTAATGTTAGCAGACAGAGATCCCGATAATCGCTGAAATTTGGGGCTAGCATCATGGCATGTACGTTTGAAATGGGTGGTTCCTTTATCAACTGAGAGGTAGTTCATTAAGTTGAACTATAAAGATGGGTGGAACCGCGTTAAAAGGACGTCCCTGGTGTAATGACCAGGGACGTCCTTTTTTTGAAAGCGATATATGCAAAAGATCTTTAATTTAAGGAGGCAGATTATGGACGAACAGCAACAAAAGCTCAAACGCTCGTTAAAGAGCCGACATGTAACGATGATTGCCATCGGGGGTGCGATCGGGACCGGACTTTTTCTTGGTTCGGGGAAAGCGATCCAACAAGCCGGCCCAGCGATCATTCTTTCGTACCTAATCGTCGGTGTCTTTTGCTTCTTTATGATGCGTGCGTTAGGGGAATTAATTCTCGCCGATACTTCGAAACACTCATTTATTGATTCTGTTAAGGAATACCTGGGTGATCGGATGGAATTCGTAGCCGGATGGATGTATTGGGCTTGCTGGCTAACGTTAGCAATGGCCGACTTGACCGCTACCGGGATCTACTTAAAGTACTGGTTCCCGAGTCTACCACAATGGGTCGGACCACTGGCAATTGTGGTGCTGCTAATGCTGGTCAACATGGTTAACGTTGGATTATTCGGTGAACTGGAAAGTTGGTTCTCGATGATTAAAGTAATTGCGATTCTGGTATTAATCGTCGTTGGTGCGGTAATGCTCTTGATGCATAGTCATATCGAAAACCGAACTGTTGAGTTAAGTAACTTAGTAAATCATGGGGGCTTTTTCCCAACCGGCCCCATGGGATTCTTAATGTCCTTCCAAATGGTTGTCTTTGCCTTTGTGGGGATTGAAATGGTTGGTTTGACTGCGGGTGAAACAAAGAACCCCCAAAAGGATATTCCAAAGGCAATCAATACCTTGCCAGTCCGGATTGGTTTGTTCTATATCGGTTCGATGATTGCGATGATGGTAATTTACCCATGGACACAGATTAAGACAACTTCTAGTCCATTTGTTCAAGTATTCGCCGCAATTGGGCTTCCTGGTGCTGCCGGGATCATCAACTTTGTGGTATTGACCGCAGCAATGTCTGCAACGAACAGTGCAATTTTCAGTACAAGCCGTTCACTTTATTCACTTTCGCGGAGTGGTAATGCACCAAAGCGATTTGGTGAATTAAGTGCTAAGGCCGTTCCTAATCGGGCCTTGACGTTCTCATCGGTTATCCTTTTTATTACCGTTATCTTGAACTACATAATGCCAGCTGGAATCTTCGATGTAATTGCCGGAATTTCCACGATTACCTTTATTTTTACTTGGATTATTATCTTATTTGCTCATATTAAGTACCGGCAAAAAAATCCAGAAGGGGTTAGTTACTTCATGATGCCAGGATACCCAATTACTAGTTGGTTGACGATTATCTTCTTCCTGGCTGTTCTTGTTATCCTACTCTTTATCGATTCTACCCGGATTCCACTCATCCTTTCCGTTATTATCTTCGTTGCTCTTGCATGGGGATACAGCTTGAAGAAGAATAAAGAATAGAAGAAGCCAAGAATTAACTTTTTCGTAATTAGACCTTGAAAATTTGAAAACTATTAGTTGTGGTTAAGAAAAACTCAGGAAATTTTTCCTGAGTTTTTATGATCCTGAAAGGTAAAAAATGGATTTTTATTTAAGATTATTAAGACGAATAATGTATAAATGTCCGGTTAGTGAAACCGCTTAGAATGCTGGTGTGACGCTGCTGACTTGATTTTACACTTTCTGAGATTATACTAAAGAAGTGAAGGGATATTAGGTAATTTCAACAAACATCTTCTCATAATAAACTACTTTGAAGTATGTAGATATTAATCTGCGAAAAGTTAACAAAGACACACCCCACTCCACATGAAAGCAATTTAGTTTCCCTGAAAAGCATGTTTTAAGCTAAGTATTTAATTAGGCCATACCTACAGAGCCCTTACGATAATAATCTCAGTTTAGTTCTTCCATTGAAGAACTGCAGAATACAATCTAATGGATCTTGATACAAAATACATTACCCAATTATCCCTTCAACGGAAGTACGGAGACTTGAAATAAGTCTCCGCCTTTTATTTTAAAAGTTTGGTAGCGCTTTTTAAATGGCTTATAAATATTTCAACATAATAATTAAAATTAAATTAGAAAATAATTAGAAAAAGATTGACCTTTAGTGATCCCTTTCGTAAAATAACAATCAATCATTATAAATAAAAAATTATTTAAGGAGGCGTTAATGATGGAAAGTCGAGTAAATACGACTAGTGAAGCACAAGCGACTTATGCTAACTCATCACGAGTTAAAGAGGTGGCTTACCGAATTTTTGCGGCGGTGGCTAATGCTATTTTAGTTGTTCTTGGAGGCGGATTATTAGTACAAACCGTGGGTAACTTGACAGGGATTCACGTTCTGACATTAGTCGGGGCAGAAGCTCAGGTCCTCTTGGCGCCTGCGATCGGGGTTGCAGTTGCGTCCCAAATGAACACTAATACCTTGGTTACCTTTGCTGCAATGATTTCTTCAACCGTGGGTGCTAATGCGGTCCATTTCACATCGGGTGCAGTTAATGGAGCAACTGCCACTGGGCAAGCAGCGGTATCTGCTGTTGGCTCACCGCTCTTTACAACCGGCCAACCAGTTTCTGCAGTTTTAGCGGCAGTAGTCGCGGTATTGGTTGGTAAGTATTTAACAGGAAAAACACCATTAGATATGGTGCTGGTACCATTTGGTGCATTAGCAGTCGGAATTGGATTTGGTTTGATGGTAGCGGCAGTCGTTACTCCGGCTTTATTGGCAGTTTCAGCCTACATCGCTAAAACAATGCAAGTTTCCCCGGTTCTGGGTTCAGTCGTAATTTCAGTGGTTTGGGCCCTATTTCTGATGACACCAGCATCCTCAGCAGCGTTGGCAGTGGCGTTAACGCTTGATCCAATTTCATCTGCAGCTGCTCTAATTGGAACAACAGCACAATTTGTGGCCTTTACTGCAATGTCTTGGCGACAAAATGATCTTGGCGCAAATATTGCTCAAGGCCTGGTCACGCCTAAAGTACAATTCCCTAACTTGTTGATCAATCCTTACCTACTTGTGCCGTCAGTTGTTTCTGCAGCGGTCTGCGCGCCACTTGCTACCGTGGTCTTCGGATTTCGCTCAACGTATACTCTCGGTGGCCTTGGCTTGAACTCACTGATTGCGCCAATTGCATACCTTTCACGAGGCTGGGCCCAGTTTGGTACTTATATGGCGTTTGGAGTTGTGGCCCCAGCTGTACTTTCAGTAATGGTTTACCTCTTCATGAAGCGTGCTGGCTTGATCGGTGATCGTCAATTGCACCTTGAACTTGTTTAAGTTAAAATTCTGCTTTAATGAAATACTCTATAAAAATGATCTCTTTTTAATAATAAGTCCAAAATAAGCTAGAAGAATCTTCAAGAATCTCTTGGAGACTCTTTTTGTTTCTGGAATAATGGTAGAATATACTAGAGGGTAGAAATCACCAGGAGGTCAATCGCTGTGAATAATAACGGTTCAGATAGTGACAACAAGAGCGTTAAGAAAAAGATTTCATTTGAGATTAATAGTACTAAGGTAGTGGGGAATACAAGTGCCGAAAGTTCTCCAGCAACAATGCCAGTCTTTTCTATAAAAAAGAAGCAAGCTGTTTCTGCAGTAACAGATGAGAAGTTAGTTGATGGCAGTCATGAACCAACTGGTGTTCAACCGGTTTTTGAAATTCATGGTAATACAAAGTTGCAAGAACCGGTTAAAACTGAAGTGCCAGCATCAGGTTCTACAAGGCCAAAAATTACAGTACAAAGTATAATTCCGCCTGTTGCTGATAGTGGTGTATCAGAATCACAAGAAAGTAATGTGAGCTCAAAGACTAGTAATATTCAAAGTTTCTCACTTGCAACCTCGACTTCTGTGGTAACGGAAACATCTGAAAGTTCAGGAATACAAGCAAATGTCGCGAGCCTAGCTGATTCTGTAGACGACATGACATCACTTAATATGGAAATTGAAAAGTTGCAACAAGAGTTGGATGCTAATTCGATTTCCTTGGCACCAGGGAGTGAATCAGAAACGCTAATCAGCGAGAAACAGTCACTTACCCATAGCAGTTCATTGGATGAAAAACTTAACGAGCAGTTTAAAACGAATGTTGCAGGGTCAGTAGAACGATCTCAAACGACTGTAGCGCAGCCACCGCATCCGCAAGAAGATGCGGCGGAAAAGGTTGAACCAATTTTTACAGAACCAGAAAATGACGAAACCGAAAGAAAACTACCGAAGGTTGAATGGAATGGTCCCAAGGTTCAACATGGAGAGCGAACTAAGCTGAAGGCTGAACAACACCGGTCCACGCAGGCCTATACAAAGAGTCGTCATTCTTCAAGGGTTAGTCGTGTTCACCGTAAACCGAAGAAACAATCAGGGGTTCTTGGAAAAAGTTTCTTAGCAATGCTTGGCTTGGGAAGTAAGAATGAATAAAAAAGCGGCAACGAATGGGTTCGTTGCCGTCTTTTTGCTAGCTAGTGATTTAAAATCCGGAAAATGTAGTAACTGATAACCGCATTGGTTCTTAGTCTAAGTTACCAATTTTAACAGATTCTACCATGACATGAGCCCTTTTAATACATTTACTGTGATTATTAGTTAGAAAAGTGATTAAGTAGCAGATTGATTGCATCAATTTAATAAAAATTATAGAATGATGATCCTTGGCAGGGGCGAGGGACTAGCGGTTGTCAGCTGGTCTCTTTCTTTGGTTTAAAGAGGATAACATAGTTGAAAAAAGTTCACTGTGACCGCGATCTCCGCCTAACTATCCCGTCCCTTAATTGTGAAACAATTATCGTCCGGACTTTCTTAGTGCTCGACTGTTAGTTCATCACGGCATACACTCTCTTTTAAAACCCCTTGAAAAACGTTGAGGATTAAGTTACAGTAGTAAAAGACGTGAAACAAAATTGTTTCACGAAAGGAGAAGCTAAAATGAATCCAGAACAATTTCGGCAGGCGCTTGTGGATCACGGAATAAACCTTAGTGAGTCACAAATGAAACAGTTTGCTGATTACTACGACTTGTTAGTCGCAACCAACGAGCATGTTAACTTAACGCGAATTACTGAAAAAAATGAAGTTTATCTTAAGCACTTCTTTGATTCCATTAGCGGGGCCTTTGCGGAACCAAAGTTGATGACTGACGAACTAACAGTTTGTGATATCGGTGCTGGGGCAGGTTTTCCTTCGATTCCCTTGAAGATTGCCTTTCCTCAATTAAAGATCACAATCGTTGATTCCCTAAATAAACGGATTACCTTCCTTCAAGAGTTAGTTGCTAACTTAGGATTGACAGATGTTATCCTTGTCCATGACCGGGCAGAAACGTTTAGTGATAAGAAGAGTGACTATCGTGAGCAATATGATATTGTGACAGCGCGCGCAGTTGCGCGGTTAGCGGTTCTCAGTGAATTATGTTTGCCAGTAGCGAAGATAGGCGGTGAATTTATTGCTTACAAGGCTAGTGCTGCTACTGAAGAAATACAACAGGGTGGTACCGCGATAAAAAAACTTGGCGGAAAAATCCGGAAAACCGTAAAACTTGAATTACCAGGAACTGATGAGGAACGAAATATTATTGTGATCGATAAAGTTGCACCGACGCCAAAAAAGTTCCCGCGGCGTCCAGGATTACCAAATAAGAAACCAATTCAATAAAAGTGAGGGAGAGAAAATGGCTTTTTCATTATTCGGTATCGGTAAAGATCATTCTGGCGATACGAAGAATAAGGTTGTTGAAATAAAGGTTGAACAAATTATTCCCAACCGTTATCAGCCACGGAAGGTGTTTGATCAAGATGGAATTCGTGAATTAGCACAAACGATTGATGAACATGGCTTGTTGCAACCAATCGTTGTCCGTGAATATGAATCAGCAAAGTATGAAATTATTGCAGGAGAGCGTCGTTACCGAGCTGTGAAATTATTGAACTGGGAAACGGTTCCGGCGATTGTTGAGAAGATGAGTGATAAGGAAACTGCTTCCTTAGCTTTGATTGAAAATCTTCAACGTTCCCAATTGAGTTCGATTGAAGAAGCTCAAGCTTATCGTCAATTAATGGACTTAAACCACTTGACCCAATCTGCCTTGGCAAAGGGAATGGGGAAGAGCCAGTCATTTGTTGCGAATAAGTTACGATTACTGAAATTAATTAAACCAGTTCAAACCGCAATCCTTGATCACCGTATTTCAGAACGGCATGGTCGGGCAATGTTGGACTTAGATGAAAAGCAACAACGCGAAATGTTAATGCGGGTTGTTAATGAACGATTAACTGTTCGTCAAACTGAAGATGAGGTTGCTAAGACTCTGGGACGACCGTTACCGTCTGAATTAGCTAAGCAACGGGCTGAAAAGAAGCGTCAAGAACTTGCTGATCTTGAGGGAACACCGACAGAAGAAATTGAAGTAGAGGAATCATTAAAGATCCCGAGCCAAGAAAAACCAAAGAAAAAGGTAAAGGCTAATAAACAGCATAAAAAAGCAAGTACAAGCAAACGATCAAGTAAGGCTAGTGATGGTCGCTTAGCTTTAAACACCATTAAGAAGTCAATTAAACTGGCTACTGATAACGGATTTACCATTACAACTCATGAAAAGGATAATGACGATACCTACCAATTAGTCATTGAAATTCCGAAGAAGCAGTAGGAGGGAGAAAAATGGGTTATGTTATTGCGTTAGCTAACCAAAAAGGTGGCGTTGGGAAGACTACGACGAGTGTGAACTTAGGGGCTTGTCTAGCGGATGCCGGCAAGAAAGTTCTCCTGATTGACTTAGACCCTCAAGGAAATGCAACGAGTGGTTTAGGAGTCGATAAAAAGGATATTGATGAAAGTGTTTATGATGTCTTAATCAATGATGTTGAATTAAAAGACGTGATTATGAAGTCAAGTCATGAGGGCTTAGATATTGTCCCAACAACAATTGCCCTTTCTGGTGCGGAAGTTGAATTAACAAACTTAATGGCCCGAGAAACCCGGTTAAAGGATGCTTTTGGGGATGTTCGGGATGAATATGACTATATTATAATTGACTGTCCGCCTTCACTTGGACTATTGACGATCAATGCCTTTACTGCCTGCGACTCAATTTTGATTCCGGTTCAGAGTGAATACTATGCCCTTGAAGGACTGAGTCAGCTGTTGAATACGATTAAGTTGGTTCGGAAGCACTTCAATTCTGATTTAAAGGTTGAGGGAGTCTTATTGACGATGTATGATAAGCGGACAAACCTGGGGCAACAAGTTAATGCAGAAGTGAAGAAGTACTTTGGTGACCAGGTTTACGAAACGATCATTCCACGTAACGTTCGTTTATCTGAAGCACCAAGTCATGGACAAGCAATTGTTGATTACGATAAGCGATCAACGGGGGCGAAAGTTTACCAACAATTAGCAAAGGAAGTGTTAGCACGCCATGGCGAAAAATAAGCAAAGCGGATTAGGACGGGGAATTGAGGCGCTCTTTGAAGAGAATGATTTAAACGAGATTAATGATAACGAAACCGTTCAGGATGTTAAGTTGTCCTTGATACGGCCCAATCCATATCAACCACGGCGGACCTTTGATCAAAAGGCACTCCGAGAATTAGCATCATCAATTCAGGAATCAGGTGTCTTCCAACCAATTATCATTCGTCAGCCGGATCCAAAGCTAAAACGCTATGAACTAATTGCTGGTGAACGGCGGTTCCGGGCCTCAAAATTAGCTCATCAAGAAACAATTCCGGCAATTATCCGACAAATGAGCGACGAAAAGATGATGGAAGTTGCCGTTCTAGAAAACCTTCAGCGAGAGGATTTAACTCCTTTAGAAGAGGCCCAAGCTTACCAAACACTAATGGATAGGCTTTCATTAACTCAAGCACAGGTTGCTGAGCGACTTGGGAAGAGCCGGCCATACATTGCTAATTATTTACGGTTATTAGGTTTACCAAATGAAATTAAGGAATTAGTTTCTGCTGGCAAGCTTTCAATGGGACAGGCACGGACATTATTAGGTTTGAAAGATCGTAAGCAATTAGTTAAACTTGCTAAGCAGGCGGTAGAAGAGAACTTGACTGTCCGTCAGCTTGAAGAATTAGTTGCACAGATGAATGGAACTGCTGAAAAGAAGCGGACTAAGCGTCGCCAACGTAAGCCAGCCTATGTTCGTGAAGCTGAGTCACAATTACAGAGTAAGTTTGGGACAAAGGTTGCGGTTGCGCCAAGTAGAAAGAAAAACGCGGGTAAAATTGAAATTCCGTATAGTTCTGCCGATGACTTTAACCGAATTTTAGAAGTTTTGAATATTTCATTAGATTAGGGAGGATAATCACTGATGGCTGCATATGATAAGGGCGATATTGTAATGATGAAGAAGCAACATCCGTGTGGTACCAATCGGTGGTTAATCACACGTGTCGGTGCTGATATTAAGATTCAATGCACTGGTTGTGGTCACATCGTAATGATGACGCGGCAAAAGTTCGATAAGGGTTTTAAAAAGGTCCTCGAAAAAGCCGCAAATTCGGAAGATTAATTACTAAAAATATTAAATAAAAAGGAAAGTGAACAACTTATGTCATTAACTGCAGGGATTGTTGGGTTACCAAACGTTGGTAAGTCAACCTTATTTAACGCAATTACTAAAGCTGGGGCTGAAATGGCCAACTACCCATTTGCAACAATTGATCCGAATGTGGGGATGGTTGAAGTTCCTGATAGTCGTCTTCAACGAATTGATGAAATCATTCCAGCAAAGAAGATTGTGCCAACAACATTTGAATTTACTGATATTGCCGGGATTGTAAAGGGTGCTAGTAAAGGTGAAGGACTTGGAAATAAGTTCTTGGAAAATATTCGTCAAACTGATGCGATTGTTCATGTTGTGCGCGCCTTTGATGATAATGACATCACAAGTGTTACTGGGAAAGTTGACCCAATCGAAGATATTGATACCATTAATTTGGAATTAGTAATGGCCGACTTAGATGCTGTTAACAAGCGTTTAGCTAAGGTTCAACGTGCAGCCAAGGGACGTGATAAAGAAGCATTGGCTGAATTAGACGTTTTAAACAAGATCAAGCCAGTTCTGGAAGATGGGAAGAGTGTTCGTTCAATTGATTTTAACGATGATGAAAAGAAAATCGTTAAAGGACTCTTTTTACTTACCAGTAAGCCAGTTCTTTATGTTGCCAACATCTCTGAAGATGACATGGCTGATCCTGACGCTAACAAGTACATGGACCAAATTAAGGAACACGTTAAAGATGATGGTGAAGTCATTGGTGTTGCCGCAGCTGCCGAAGAACAAATTGCTGAAATGGACGAAGCAGATAAGGCTGATTTCCTTGAAATGGAAGGAGTTAAGGAACCTGGTTTGAACCGGTTGATTCGGGCTGCTTATAAGCTCTTAGGTCTTGAAACCTTCTTTACTGCGGGTGGCCCTGAAACCCGGGCGTGGACATTCAAGAAGGGTACCAAGGCACCACAGGCAGCCGGAATCATTCACTCTGACTTTGAGCGTGGTTTTATTCGGGCCGAAGTAATGAGCTTTGATGATCTTGATAAGTTAGGATCTGAAGCTGCAGTTAAGGAAGCAGGTAAGCTTCGTCTTGAAGGTAAGGATTACGTCATGCAAGATGGCGACATTGTGGAATTTAGGTTTAACGTTTAATTAGAGTGCGAGTACGTTTCGACTGTATTGTGTAAAACTATCAGGCGAAGTGTAGCACTATTGCCCAATACCACATCACCACAATAAGAGAGGAGTTTCATCGTGAGCGAAAACCAACCACGAAATGCTCAAGCTGGTCAACGACAAAAAGAACACTTAAAAGAAGACCGGCGTGAAGCAGGAAATGAAATTAGTAAGCATAATTTAACAAGAAAAAACGAGGAGTTCGTTTTTCAATTAAATAAGCAACTTGAACGTCAAGGAGTTGCTAAAGAAAAACGTCCCGAAATTATTCAGGATACAATTACCCAACTTAAAGAAGGTCAAAAGGCTGGTAAAACTGCCAAGGCATTATTTGGAACACCAACCGAATATGTTAAGAATTTAAAGGATCCAAAGAAGAACAAGCAAGTCAATCATATGACCAAACAATCAATTAAGTTACTTTCAATTGACAATATGCTGATCTTCTTTAGTATCTTTACCTTTATGTTTGGTATTATGTTCTGGATTTCCCCAGCTGCGATGAAGATGGCACATTATGGGAGTAGTGGTCTCTTGGCAATTATCCTGGTTGCTGTTTCTGGTGGGTTATTGTTTGGCTATGTTGCTTCACAATTACAGCCGGTCAAGAAAAATGGTAAGTGGGTACAAGCTAAGCCCCTCTGGTTCCGGATCTTAACCGTTGCTTTTGGGTTAGTGGTTTGGTTGGCTGTTTATATGGCATCAAGCTTACTCCCTAACGCTATCAACCCTCGTTTAAATGCTTGGGCATATATTATTCTTGGGGTAATTACCTTTATCGGTGACCTTGTTTTTCGGCGGAAATACCACGTTACGGGTTCCTTTTATGGTAATCGACGTAAGTAATTTAAAAAAGTTCGTGATTTATTCGCGAGCTTTTTTGTTTAAAGAGAAGTCGGATATTTTCATTTAAATGGATAATAAGATTAAATAATCGCCGAACTTTTTGCGAAAAACCCGTTTATTTATTGGGTAACGTTCGATAATGTTCTTAGATTTCGGAAAATAATCGTTAAATTTACGGATATTTTAAATACTTTGTTGATTTTTCGAATGATAGCTAGTAAAGTATAGCTAATCTAAATTCGAAAAAGGAGTGTCTAGTCACATGTCAAATTGGGATACTAAGTTTGTCAAGAAGGGTTTAACGTTCGATGATGTCCTTCTGATTCCTGCAGAAAGTCACGTTTTACCCAATGAGGTTGACCTTAGTACAAAATTAGCCGATAACATTAAGTTAAATATTCCGATTATTAGTGCCGGAATGGATACTGTTACTGAAGGAGCAATGGCAATCGCGATGGCATTACAAGGTGGACTTGGAGTGGTTCATAAGAATATGTCCATCCAAGCCCAAGCAGGGGAAGTTGCTAACGTTAAGAGTGTAGTTGTTCCCGCAAGTGCAACTAAGGCTGCGGTTGATGATCAACACCATTTACTTTGTGCTGCTGCTGTAGGTGTGACTAGTGACACGTTTGAACGGGCTCAAGCATTATTGGACGCTGGGGCAGATGCAATCGTAATTGACACTGCTCACGGTCATTCTGCTGGTGTTTTACGGAAAATTAAAGAAATTCGTGATCACTTCCCAGATGTAACTTTAATTGCCGGAAACGTTGCTACAGCATCAGCTACGAAAGCTCTTTATGATGCTGGAGTTGATGTTGTTAAAGTTGGAATTGGACCTGGTTCTATTTGTACTACTCGAGTTGTCGCTGGGGTTGGTGTTCCTCAAATCACTGCCATTTATGATGCCGCTCAAGTAGCTCGCGAATATGGTAAGCCAATCATTGCTGATGGAGGAATTAAGTACTCTGGTGATGTTGTTAAGGCTCTCGCAGCTGGTGGAAATGCTGTTATGCTTGGTGGAATGTTATCTGGTACTACTGAAGCACCTGGGGATATTTACGAAGATAACGGAAAGAAATACAAGGCTTACCGTGGAATGGGATCTGTTGGTGCAATGGCACAATCTCATGGCTCTTCAGATCGGTATTTCCAAGGTGGTGTTAACGAAGCTAATAAGTTGGTTCCAGAAGGAATTGAAGCTCGTGTTCCATACAAGGGTGACGTTGCGGATGTTCTCTTCCAAATCGATGGTGGTCTCCGTTCAGGGATGGGATATGTTGGTGCCCCTGATATCCCAACCATGATTGAGAATGCCCAATTTGTTCAAATTACCAACGCTGGTCTTCGTGAATCACACCCACATGATGTTCAAATTACTAAGGCAGCTCCAAACTATAAGTAAAAAAGATGAAAAAGGATTCCAGAGTTTAGCTTGCTGATTTTCGGAATCCTTTTTGTGTGGAAATAAATTATTAGTAAAAAGTGTTTTCATTCGGTGATCGTGTTAGAATCAATTTATAATTTTGAAATAGTTAATTTGGGGAGAAAAGTATGGATAGTCAATCAGATAATAAATTTCCGTTAACTCGTGCTGAGTATCAGCGACAAATCCATAATGGTAATAGTGATGGACCGCAACGTCACTGGGGTAAAAAAACTTTTTGGATTCTTATCCTAATTCTTTTGGTTATTGCCATAATTTTTGGTGGGCTTGCCTGGTTTAACGCAAAACAAACGAGTGATCAGATGTTTACTTCATCAGGGGCAAATAAGGAGCGGAATGCCCAAAAAGTTCTTTCTCAAAAACGGCCGGTATCAATCCTCTTATTAGGAACGGATACCGGTGATCTTGGACGAACTTATAAGGGACGGACAGATACGATCATGGTAATGACGATTAATCCGCAGACCAAGAAAACAATTTTAATGAGTATTCCGCGAGACATGAAGGTTAATTTGCCAGGTTATGCCGATGAATCACCAGCAAAGATTAATGCAGCCTATACATATGGTGGGACGAAGGAAACGATCAACACCGTTCAGAAATATTTCAATATCCCGATTGATTTTTATGCTTTAGTAAATATGGCGGGCATGAAGCAGGCAATTAACCAAGTAGGTGGAGTAACGGTTACTTCACCGTTAACCTTTACTTATGAAGGGTATTCATTTACCAAGGGTGTTCCTGAACATATGAACGGGACGAAAGCATTGAAATTTTGCCGGATGCGGTACGATGATCCACAAGGGGATTATGGGCGTCAACAACGGCAGAAGATGGTCATTATGGCATTGTTAAAGAAGTCCGCATCTTATAAGACGGTTCTTAATCAAAAATTTTTGAAGACGATTTCGAAAAATGCTAAAACCGATCTAACCTTTAATGATATGATGACTCTTGCAAAGTCTTACCGAAAAGCAACGAAAAATATTCAACAGGGCCACGTTCAAGGGACTGATGATGATTCTGATGGTCAAGCCTATCAGGATGTTTCATATAATGAACGACAACAGGTTTCGAATACATTACGAAAGAATCTTGGCCTTGATCCAGTTAGTCTTGATTCTGGAGAATAGATTTTAATAATGAATAGTTAAACATGGAGAGGCTGGAAAAACGGTTTGTTTTTCAGCCTTTATTTATTATTAATGTTTTCCGACTTATAGAGGGGATTAACCAGAGTCGGTTAGCCAACCAGGCTCTCGAGAAGGTTAATTCCCAGCTTCTCATTATAAATTTCTTTAAACTATTCTGGAAAATAGCACCGTTGAAATCGGGAAACGCTTATAATAGTAAATTAGTAAGAAAAATTTAAGGGGTGGATAAAATGAAGATATTAGTAGTTGATGATGATAAAGAAATCGTTCAGTTACTAGAAATTTACATTCGCAATGAAGGCTACGAGCCAGTTACTGCATATAATGGTAAAGAAGCCTTGACAAAGTTAAATACTAATCCTGATATTGGGTTAATAATTCTTGATTTAATGATGCCTGAAATGGATGGGATGCAAGTAATCAAGCAGGTGCGGAAGGATTCAGATATTCCTATTCTGGTTCTTTCTGCGAAGACTGCAGATATGGATAAGATTCAGGGGTTAATTAGCGGAGCCGATGACTATGTTACAAAACCATTTAACCCCCTTGAAGTAATGGCGCGAGTGAAGTCACTTTTGCGGCGAAGTCGGGGTGAAGTAACGAATGATACTCCTGATATTTTGAATGTTGGGCCATTGACAATTAACAAGGATTCTCATGAAGTGAAGACGATTAAGGGTGATACTATTCAACTGACTGCACTAGAATTTGGAATCCTTTACCTTCTAGCTAGTCACCCCAACCGTGTCTTTTCTGCTGATGACATCTTTGAACGGGTATGGCAACAAGAAAGTGTTGTTTCCGCAAAGACGGTAATGGTTCATGTTAGTCACCTTCGGGATAAGATTGAAGAAGCAACTAATGGTGAAAAAGTTATCCAAACTGTTTGGGGTGTTGGATACAAAGTTGAAAATCACTAGAATCTTTAAGGTTACGGAGGAGAGACGTTGAAATTAACGGGACGGGAGAAAAGTTCGCTAATCCTGGAGGGAGTTATTACGGTAATCCTGCTGATTTTACTAAATATGGCGATAGTTATGATTGCGCAGGACGTCATCCAGAGTAACCCGGGAATCAATAGTGGGATCTTTATGATTAAGCAGTCAATGCGGATTGGCCCAATGCAAGCCCAAATCTGGAGCTATCAGCGGATTTTGATTGCAATTTTGATTGTGATTGATGTTTGGGTTGTTTGGTGGCGATTGCGCCGACGGTACCACTTATACCAAATGAACCATATTATTCAGGAATTGCACTATATTGCTCAAGGACATCTTGATCACCGAATTCCTTTTCGGTTAAAGGGAAGCGAACAACACGTTATTGCTAGCGTTAACGCTTTGGTTGATAGCGCAGTTCAGTCAATGGATGATGAACGGAAGATTGAAAAGTCTAAGGACGAGCTCATTACGAATGTTAGTCACGATCTCCGTACGCCACTAACAAGTATTATTGGTTATTTGGGTTTAATTGAGGACAAACAATACCGAAGCGAAGAAGATATTCTGAAGTATACTCATATTGCCTATGAAAAGGCCAAGCAAATGAAGAATTTAGTTGAGGATCTCTTTGAATACACTAAAGTTCAGCAACATGGGAGTCCAGTTAATATCATGAAGATTGATCTTAATCAGCTCTTGGAGCAGCTGACGGCGAGTTTTGAGCTAGAAGCTCAGCATAAGGGGATTGAGATTACATCGTCTGTTGAACCTAATCCGTTAATGATTGAGGCTGATCCTGAGAAAATTGGTCGGGTATTTAGTAACCTAGTTGCTAATGCTTTGAAGTATGGTAACGGCGCTAGTTATATTAAGATTACTGCCCGTCAAGAACGAGATCGGGTGGTGGTGAAGGTTAGTAACGATGGGACACCAATCCCGGCTGAGTCTATTGATCACCTGTTTGAACGATTTTATCGTGCTGAGGGTTCACGTTCTCGGGCAACTGGTGGTACAGGATTAGGATTGGCAATTGTTAAAAGTATTGTTGATCTGCACCATGGAGATGTGCGGGCAACGTCAAATACCGATGAAACCAGCTTTATTGTTAATTTACCACTAAAACAGGAACAACCTAAAAAAAAGAATTAATAGCAAAAACATCAGGATTTATGAATTAAATCCTGATGTTTTTATATTCAGGTGATTTTGAATGTGTTAAACTGAAAATTGGTTATATTGGCTCACTATGGAGTTAATTAGCATATTTTATTGGAGGAAATTCTGTGGCTAAAGCGCAACAAATTAATCCCGAAAAAGCACGTTGGCTAGAAGTTTTAGGCATTGCAATGCCACTTTGCTTAAGTTATATCCCGATTGGACTAGCTTGTGGTATTTTATTGCATGCTGCGGGTTTCAACTTTATTATGACGTTAATTGTCTCGATCGTGGTTTTTTCTGGTGGTGCCCAGTTTATTCTGGCATCCCTGTTAACAATTCACGCGCCGTTAACTTCGATCTTCGTAACCCTTTTCTTTCTAGAATTGCGGTATGCTTTACTTGGCTCAAGTCTTTCGAAATATATCAAATCTGAATCGCAGCATTTCATTTGGTTGTTTGCTGTATCAATGAACGACGAAAACTATGCCGTTAACTATTTGAAATTTGCAACTGATAAAAAATGGAAACCAAAGGATGCTTTATTGGTTGAGCACTACTCGTTGATTTCTTGGTCAGTTTCTAACATGGTTGGTGGACTAATTGGAAGTGCAATTTCAATTAATCTCGAAGTCGTTGATTTTGCTTTGACTGCGCTCTTTATTTACATGATTGTTATGCAGATGCGTAGTCACCTCACACTTATTATTTGCTTACTTTCAGCGGTTCTAGCTGTCTTCTTCATGGTAATTACGCACAGTATTATTGGGGTTGTGATTGCTACGTTAATCGCTTCGTTTGTTGGGTTCTTGATTGAAAATACGGTACGGAAGTATTCAAAGAAGCCAAACGAGAATTGGTTTCTTTCCAAGCTTTTCCGTCCACGGGCAACCCGAATTACGGTTGAGGATCAGGAAGCAGAAGAACAACACCTTCTTGAAGAAAAAGCAGAAGAAGCAAAGAAACGGTCGACTGATTCACAGTCACCTGAATCAAGTCAACATGATTAATGGGAGACTAGTAGTATGGAGTTTATAGTATCTCAAATCGGTAGTAACCAAATTCTTTACCATATCGTTGTGATTATTTTTGCGGCAATTGCAGCGTTTATTCCACGGTACTTTCCAATTCACTTCTTCTCTTCGCGGAAGATTCCTGAATGGTTCAATGAGTGGATGAAATATGTGCCAATTAGCCTATTTACAGCCTTAGTCATTAAGAACATTTTTATCACTACTAAAGGTTATCATTTTGTTCCGTATGATCATCCAGATCAGATGATTGCTGCGGTAATTGTTATGATAATTGCTTACTTTACTCGTTCAATGTCAATTTCAGTTATTGCGGGACTAATTGGAGTTTGGCTTCTGAATATGGTGTTTTAAAATAGTAAAAGGGACTGACAATATTGTCAGTCCCTTTTACTATTTTTACAGTGCTAACAGCCCGTGTTGGTTGCTCCATTTCATCGGATCTTTTCGCCACTCTTGAAGGGACTTCAGGTGATCGGTATTAATTAAGCCATTTTCCTTCGCAAGGTTTACCAAGGTACTGTAATTGGTTACTGAGTAGTATTGCAGACCGTTGACCATGAAATTTTGTTCTGCAGCCTGGAGTTGGTAAGTAAAGATAGAAACTACCCCGATTACTTCTGCTCCTTCGCTTTCAATTGCGTGGACAGCATTCAGAACGCTTCCACCGGTTGAAATTAGATCATCAATAACAACGACTTTTTCTCCTGGTCGAAGGATTCCTTCTACTTGTTTTCCTTCGCCATGATCTTTTGGTTTAGTTCGGACATAAACCATGGGAAGACCCATTTGTTGGGCAACTCCTGTGGCATGTGGGATTCCAGCCGTTGCTGTTCCGGCAATTGCCTCAGCCTCATTAAAATGCAGCTTAATTTGTTCTGCCATCCCGTTAACGATTGCCTGACGAACATCGGGGAAAGAGATTGTAAGGCGGTTATCGGTATAAATTGGTGACTTCATCCCACTAGCCCAGGTAAAAGGCTTCTCTGGATTAAGAGTAACTGCATTGATGTTTAATAAGACTTGAGCAACACGTTGTGAATATGTCATTAGTATTTCCTCCTAGGTGAATCAAAAGTTATTCAAAAATACCTAGTTGAAATAATTGGCGCCAGATCCCTTATTTGTCCATTACATAAAAAACCTTTCTAGTAATGGACTAGAAAGGTAGATCAATACTTACTGCGTTCAATTAAATCCTTCCTAGACTCTCTGGACTAAGTTAAAGGTATTTCGTTGCTCATAATAATAGATGGCTGACTAGAGAATGTCAAGGCCAAAATTAATTTTTAGCTTCTCTTTGGTGATGTTTGAGAGAGATTGACTTTTTCTTGATCTGTTTAACCCCGAGAATATCCAGGAGAAAGGTGAAAATAGGGACCCCAACAATTAATCCCCACGTGCCGAAGAAATGTTCCGCAACTAATAACACAATAAAAGTATAGAAGATTGGTAACTCAGTTTTGCTGGACATGAACTTGGGGTTTAAGACATATGCCTCTAAGGCGTGAATTACACAAATCATAATGACGATGTAGATAACATCCCGAAATCCGCCAACGGAATAAGCAACCATTGAAAGGGGAATTAATGAAATGATTACTCCGGCGACTGGTACTAAACTAAAGATGAAGACCATTAAAGCTAAGGCAAAGATTTGGGGCATATGCATGAACAAAAGGCAAATTGTTGTAATCACTGTGTTACAAATGGCGATAAAGAATTGGGCTTCTAAGACTACCCCAAAAGTATTTATGAATTTCTTGCCGAAGTAATTAATATCACTGAAAAACCAGCCGAAATCGCTATCAAGAAATGTTCGGGTAAATTCATTCATTTGATTTAGTTCAAGACTATAGAAGAAACTAAGGATAAATGACATTAGGAAAGTAACCGTCATCGAGCCAATACTAGTTAAAGTACTTACAGCGATAGTAACACCATGCTTTGCTTGTGCCATAATTGTACTCCAACTGACATAGTGGTTAACGTAGTGCATAATTTCGGTTCCTTGACGTGAACTATAAAATTTGACCACGGAATTAACCATTTTAATAACTTGGTTAACTAAAACCGGAAGGTAGCGGGTAACGCCAATATAAATTGCCGCAATTAAAACAATATATGTAATGATTACGGTGAAAGATGTTGATAACCTAGGGAGATGATGTTGGAGCCACCGAACCCAGCTAACAACAATAAATGTTAGAATAAACGTAAAAAGAATTAAGTTCATCAGCGATCGAAGGAGCCATAGCACGAAAATAATTAGGGCTAAAACCACGAAGCGACGTAACTTAACGTTGGCAATAAAACGGTGCCAAGCATCAGTCATTATATTTCCTCCTCTACTTTATGCTGTAGTTACCCCCATCTTAGCAAATAATCAATGGCCTGAACATTATTATCACTGTATTTTGCCTGGGAGTGTTATAATGATCTCATACTTTTTTTGAAAGAGGGATTCGTAGAAATGTTAGAAAAGACGTTCTATAAGTCACTGTTAAGCCACTCATTCAATATTCCAGTTAAGGTGGTTTACTGGGATGGCAAGAGTGCAGTTTATGGTGAAGGTGAGCCAGAAGTAACAATTACTTTCAAGGAAAAGATTCCTATTCGTGATGTTACAAAGAACGCCTCCATTGCCCTTGGGGAAGCATATATGGACGGCAAAATTGAAATTGACGGTAGTATTCAAAAGCTAATTACTGCAGCCTATGAAAGTGCTGGCAGTTTCATGCGAAGTTCCAAGTTCCGGAAGTTTTTACCAAAGCAAGGGCATTCTGAAAAGGAAAGTGAAAGTGATGTTCAAAGCCACTATGATGTTGGTAACGACTTTTACAAGTTGTGGCTTGATGACACTTTGACATATTCCTGTGCTTACTTTGAGCACGGCAACCGTGATGATTTGACTAGGGCTCAGATTGACAAAGTTCACCATATTTTAAAGAAGCTTGATCCCAAACCAGGCAAGAGCTTACTTGATATTGGTTGTGGATGGGGAACATTAATGCTCACTGCAGCTAAGGAATATGGTTTGCGGGTTACAGGAGTAACTTTGAGTGAAGAACAATTTAACCTTGTTCAAAAGCGGATTAAGGATGAAGGGTTAGAAAATGTTGCGGAAGTTCTCCTTGTGGACTATCGTGAACTTGGTGACCGAAAGTGGGATTACATTACCTCGGTAGGAATGTTTGAACACGTTGGTAAGGAAAACCTTGGTCTTTACTTTAAAGATATTTATAAGTACCTTACCAGTGATGGGGTTGCTTTGATTCATGGAATTACCCGTCAACAAGGGGGGGCCTTTAACGGTTGGATCAATAAGTACATTTTCCCAGGTGGTTATATTCCTGGGCTTGATGAAATGGTTGAGCATATCGTTGAAAACAATATGCAAATTTCAGATATGGAAATGCTTCGTCGTCATTACCAACGGACTTTGGAAATTTGGGATATGAATTTCAATGCTCACCGTTCCCAAATTGAAGATATGATGGGCGATCGTTTTACTCGGATGTGGGATCTTTATCTTCAAGCATGTGCTGCTTCATTTGAATCTGGTAATATTGATGTTATCCAATATCTCATCACCAAAGGCCCATCCGGCACCAATCTTCCTATGACAAGAGATTACGTATATGAAAAATAGAGTGCGAGCAGGTAAAGAAGGCCCGTAAGACAACAATTTCTCCCAACTGGATGCTAAAAGCATCTGGGAGGGAGTTTGTTGTCTATAGGGACTTCCCTGCGAACACGTTTTGACTATGTTACTTAGAACACTAACTCTAGGAAACTCGAGCGAACACAATAGCTGAGCAAACAAAAAAATCAGGGAATTGCAGATTTCCTGATTTTTTTATTCTCCCACGATAAGCGAACATTATTAAAAATGATAATTAATTAAGTTCGTTAAAATATTGTAATTCTGAAGTTGTTTTGTTATGCTTAAAGCAGCTTTTGTAGCTGACCGATGAGTGTGATGGTAGTGAATATAATTGGTTAACGGTTGAAACTGGCTGTGAGATTCTTAAATAATTTAGTATCGATTTATCGTTTCTGATCACCGGATATCAAATGAATTGTTCGCGTTTGCGTGAAACACGGTCAAAATGGAACCAAGGTGATCACTACTAGCGCAGGCGAACCAACCCATTTGCCAGTGGTCAACATGTTGATGAGCATGGAAGCTAATAGCCAAAAAAGCATTATCATTTTCATGTCTACGGGTAAAGTCAAGGTGCGTTATAAACGTAAAATGGGACACATCATAATTTTGACTAATGATATTAAAAAGGTGTTAACCGAAATAGAAATAAATGATCTCCATATTTGGGATAAATAATTTTCAGAACATGGTATATTGTTATCTAGAGAAATAATTAGAGAGGAACTTTAACTAATGATTGACCGTTATACTAGTCCAGAAATGGCGAAGATTTGGAGTTTAGAGACTCAATACCAATGCTGGTTAGAAGTTGAAATTGCAGCTGATGAGGCTTGGAGTAAGCTTGGTCATATTCCAGTTGAAGACGTGGAGAAAATTCGAAAGAATGCTAAATTCTCTGTTGAAGGGATCGCTGAAATTGAGGCAGTGACCCACCACGATGTCATTGCCTTTACTCGTGACGTTTCTAAGTCACTCGGACCTGAACGAAAATGGGTTCATTATGGTATGACCAGTACTGATGTTGTTGATACTGCTCAAGGGCTTCGCCTAAAGAAGGCTAATGATATCATTCGTCAAGATATTGATAATTTTATGGCTGTCTTAAAAAAGTTAGCCGAGAAGTATAAGTACACTGTTTGCATGGGACGGACACACGGGGTTCATGCTGAACCAACTACCTTTGGGTTAAAGGTAGCCCGCTGGTATTCCGAAATGAAACGGAACAAGGAACGATTTGAACATGCTGCTCGGGGCGTTGAAGCCGGAAAAATTTCAGGAGCCGTGGGAACATTTGCCGAAATCGATCCCTTTGTTGAAAAATATGTTTGCGAACGACTGGGATTACGGGCTCAAGAGATTTCAACCCAAGTCCTCCCGCGCGATCTTCATGCGGAATATATCTCTGCTATTGCCTTGATGGGAACGAGCTTAGAGAATATGGCTACCGAAATTCGTTCATTACAACGAACTGAAATTCATGAAGTTGAAGAACACTTTGCCAAGGGCCAAAAAGGTTCATCCGCAATGCCCCACAAGCGTAACCCAATTGGTTCTGAAAACATTACTGGTTGTGCACGGGTTCTGCGGGGAAATGTTGTTACAGCGATGGAAGATGTTACTTTATGGCATGAACGAGATATTTCACATTCTAGTGCGGAACGGATGATCTTACCTGACTCTACATCACTGATTGACTATATGCTTCGTCGGTTTGGCCGCCTTCTGGTTAATTTGGATGTTTTTCCAGAAACGATGAAGAATAATATGGATAAGACTCTTGGTTTAATCTATAGTGGTCGAGTTCTCCTAAAGTTAGTTAATAGTGGAATGACTCGTGAAGCGGCATATGACTTGATCCAACCATACACTGCTAAGTGTTGGGCAGAACAAGTTCCATTCCGGCCATTGCTTGAAGCTGATCCAACGATTCAAAAGCAGCTTTCTAAAGAAGACCTTGACGATGCCTTTGATTACCACTGGCACCTCCGTCACGTTGACGATATCTTTAAGCGTATTGGTCTGGATTAACGTGAGAGTGAAGTAATTGAAAAAGGTTCCAAGCATTCAATTATTGAATGCTTGGAACCTTTTTTGTTATTACTCTAATGCCAGTCCCTGATTATGTAAAGCTTGTAGAAGCATGTCACGACTCGTTTTATGATTGTTTAGTTTGGGACCGTTAATTTGATTAGTAAACGAATCAATTCGTTTATTAGCATCTCG
Organism: Limosilactobacillus fastidiosus; assembly: GCF_014145505.1. GTDB lineage: Bacteria > Bacillota > Bacilli > Lactobacillales > Lactobacillaceae > Limosilactobacillus > Limosilactobacillus fastidiosus. The sequence goes on along the minus strand of NZ_JACIUZ010000019.1, from coordinate 11,472 downwards.
TAAATCATAGTATGTGGTTACTAGTTGGTCATAATCTTTAAGGTCGTTAATTGAGAAATCACGTGGATAATCATTATCGAAAGTGATTTGATTGAGTGGTAATCGTGGCTTTAATTGTGGCTCTTGATCTGGGATCCCGACTTGTAAACCAAGGATGGGGAAGGTCATTTTTGGTAGACCGAGTACTTGAATTAGTTTGTCTGGATCATTCTTAACCGAACCCAGAACCACACCACCAAGTCCCATACTTTCGGCAGCGGTTAATGCACTTTGCAAAGCTAAAATTGTGTCTTCCACGGCCTGCATAAAGATGTCGGTTGTGTGCAAGCGACCATCATCATTGCCGAGTTGGTGACGGATCTGCTGGTTCCGATATAAGTCGGCAATAAAGATAAAGAGATCCCCTTCGGCCCCAACATAGGGCTGTTCAGCAATTTTTCGAACTGCAGCCTGCTTTTTTGGTTCAGTTAAGTGTAAAATACTAAACTGCTGAAGGAACATGCTCGTTGAAGTATGCCGAGCCGCTTGATAAATGGTCGTTAGTTGTTCAGCACTTAGTGACTGATCCTTGAATTGGCGAATTGAGCGGTGGTTAACTTGTTGGTCTGTAGTGAAATTATGAATCATTTCGAGACACCTCCTATTTCTAATTATAGTAAAATAACAGGGTAGAAAACAAAATTAAAGGGAGCCAGTAGAAATGGATGTAACTGTGAAACGTGGTGGTCTCACTCTTCGTGGTGTCTTAGAGGGAACGGAAAATCTCCAGAATAAACAGGTGGCAATTCTGATGCATGGTTTTCAAGGTAATCGTGGCTATGAAGCAGGAAGCTTACTTTATGACTTATCTCATAAATTAAACGAAGCAGGAATCCCAACGCTTCGGTTTGATTTTGGTGGTTGTGGAAAGAGTGATGGCAGCTTTACCGATATGACCGTATATAGTGAAATCAATGATGGAATGAAGATTATTGATTTTGCGCGCTTTCAGATCAAGGCGCAACAGATTTACTTAATTGGTCATTCTCAAGGTGGAGTAGTAGCTTCAATGCTGTCTGCATATTACCGTGACGTTATTACTAAAGAAGTCTTAATGGCCCCTGCGGCGACTCTCAAAGATGATGCATTAAAAGGAGTCTGTCAAGGGACAAAGTACGATCCTAACCACATTCCATTAACGATCGATGTTCATGGAGTTGCTGTAAGTGGAGAATATTTTCGGACAGCCCAGTTACTGCCAATTTATGAAACTGCTCAACATTTTATGGGCCCAGCACTGATAGTTCATGGCCTAGAAGATACGGTTGTTTCGCCAGAAGCGGCTAAGAAATATAACATTGTTTTGCCAAACAGTGAGTTACACCTGATTGAGGGAGAGGGACACCGGCTTAATGGTAAACGTGAATCGGAAATTTTAGAATTGGTGACAAATTATTTGCAAAGATGATAAAGGGGAAGGTAACATATGTCCCCTACATAGTAAAAATGTTACAGTACAGTATACAAAAGGAGTTCCTAGAGGCTAACTTCGCCTCAAAAAAGCGAATTAGTAAGCTAGTTCTGCTTTACTTCTTTTATCGCTTGCAATTTCACCGTTCCATAAACCGGTAAGTAGCTAACCGCAAAATCGTTACCAATTGTTTCAAGGAGTAAGTTAAGCTTTTTGTGGGAAATTACTGGAGTGAGGCCACTCCAGTAGTTGTGGTTACTAGTTTCATTTTGCCAATCAATTGAATCAACTGGCCGAGTTGACCGGCCATAGATGGTGATTAGGTATGATTGTGGAGCATTATTTAGTGTAGAGGGGGTAAGCTCGCTGTGGTAGTTATTAAATGCGTTCCCGCAGTCATAGTTCAGAATATCATTTGCAGCAGCCGCAAGGTCACTCAGAATACTATTAGCAGTTGGTTTGGCACCTGCACCAGGTCCGGTATAAACACTTGAACCAAGAGCATTACTCTCGATTGCGATAGCATTTTGAACACCATTAACTTGAGCAAGTTGGTCATTGTTATCAACCAGTGTGGGACCAACGGAAGTGTAAAGGCGGTTGGAGAGTCGTTTAGCAATTGCAAGGAGCTTAATTGTGTAGCCGAATTGTTTGGCGCTTGCTAACTGGGCACTAGTTAATTGGTCGATCCCACGAACGTTGAGATTTGTTGGGTCGAGTGCTTTTCCAAAGGCAAACTGACTGAGAATGCTCAGCTTATTGGCGGCATCAATTCCCTTAACATCGTTTACGGGATTAGCCTCCGCATACCCCTTTTGTTGGGCATTCATTAAGGCCTTGTCATAACTCAGATTATCACTGACCATTGCTGAAAGAATATAGTTAGCAGTTCCGTTAATGATTCCAGAGACCCGGGTAATTTGGTCGGTGACGAGACTACTGCTGAGGACGCGAAGGATCGGAATTCCCCCGGCAACACTTGCTTCGTAGAGAAAGTCAACGTGACGACTTTTGGCAAGTTGTGCTAGCTTTGGACCGTCGATTGCGAGGAGATCCTTATTAGCGGTGATAACAGACTTATGGTTATAGATTGCTTGGACGATTGCTTGGCGAGCACGATTAATGGTTCCCATAGTTTCGACGATTATTTGGATTTCCGGATCATTCAAAACTTCATCAATCTGGTCAGTCAAGATTGTTTCCTCGGGAAGGGAAAACTTCCGTGGTTTATTTAAGTGGGCAACAGCGACTCGCTTTAAGATAAAGTGGACGTTTGTGGTTTGCTCAATTTTTGCCGCATGTTCCTGGAGTAATTTAACAACGCCCCCACCAACGGTCCCGAGACCAAGAAGGCCAATTTTAATCGTTCGCATATGAGAACTCTCCTTTGCTTAAATTTTTGCTAGAGCTTGATCAAGATCCGCAATCAAATCATCAGCGTTTTCAATTCCAACAGAAACTCGAATTAGATCGGGCGTAACACCAGCCGCTTTTAATTCTTCAGGGCTTAATTGAGCATGGGTAGTTGATGCCGGGTGAATAATGAGTGACTTGGCATCAGCAACGTTGGCTAAGAGGGAGAAGAGCTTTAAGTTACTGATGAGTTCCTTTCCGGCTTCTTCACCGCCTTTCAACCCTAGCGTAAAGATTGAACCGACACCGTTCGGGAAATACTTATCGGCTAGTGGCTTATATGGACTATCTGCTAATTCTGGATAATTAATCCAAGCAACTTTCGGATGATTATTAAGAAAGTTAACGACCTTTCGGGTATTGGCAACGTGACGTTCAACCCGGAATGATAATGACTCTAGGCCTTGAAGGAGTAAAAATGAGTTAAACGGACTAATAGTTGCTCCAAGATCCCGAGCGGATTCAGCGCGAACCTTTGTTGTAAATGCAGCTGGTGCAAGGTCGGTAAATACTAAACCATCGTATTGATCATTTGGTGTAGTAAAATCAGGGTAACGACCACTAGCTTTGTAATTGAACTTACCATTTTCAACAATTACACCACCCATTGTTGTTCCGTGTCCCCCAATGAACTTGGTAGCGGAATGAACTACAATATCAGCACCTAGATCTAGCGGTTTAACAAGGTATGGAGTACCAAAGGTGTTATCCACAATAAAGAGGATCCCGTGATCATGAGCAATTTTGGCGATCTTCTTAAAATCGACCAGGTTAATACCAGGGTTACCGATACTTTCAACGTAAAGGGCTTTAGTGTGTTCGTTGATTGCCTTAGCGAAGTTTTCTGGATCGTCTGGATCAACGAAATTGGTTTTGATCCCTAATTTAGGAAGAGTAACGGAGAATAAGTCATAAGTACCACCGTAAATAGTGCTTGCGGAGACGATTTCGTCCCCCCTGTTGGGCAATATTTAAAATCGCAGCGGTGATTGCGGCTGAACCAGTAGCGAGGGTGATTGCGGCAGTGCCGTGTTCCAAAGCCGCTACTCGCTTGTCCACGACATCGGTAGTTGGGTTGGTTAACCGGGTGTAGATGTTACCGGGTTCCTTTAATGAGAAGCGGTCGGCTGCCTGCTTGGCGTCCTTAAAAACATAAGAAGTGGTTTGATAAATTGGGACAGCTCGAGCACCAGTTTCATCAACGGTTTGGCCAGCGTGAACTTGGAGGGTTTCAAAATGATATTTTGGGTTTTGTTCTTGTTTACTCATACTAATGTACCTACTTTCTGTTGTGTAAATGTGTTTAACCAATTTTGATAAATTTGAATACTTGATTGTTGCCATGAATAGTTAACTTTACCGATCTCAACGTTAGCAAAGTAGTTATGCGGTTCCTGAATAGGGAGCCGCTTTTTTAGATCACGGTAGTATTCCTTAGCTAACGTATCCGATTCGTACTCTGGATGGCCGGTGATGTACGTCCGGTGGTTAGAAGGAGAGTAATAAATTAGCGGTCCAATCTGTTTATTAGTTGCAATAACTTCCAAGTCATCGGGAAGGTTATTGGGATCAATAACTGGTGTAGAGTGACGTGATTGAGGAATCTTAATGGCGTGAAAATTATGTGAAAGCCGATTGTGTTCATTGATACTTGTTGCTTGGTAGATGCCGAAGAGCTTTTGCGATAATTGTTGTTTATTAAGTTGGTAGTCGTTATAGAGACCGCCAAGTGCTGCCCAACATTCAAGCAACGATTGCTTGGTATGCCGCTTAGCCCAGTCACAGATTGTTCGGAATTCTTCCCAATAATCAACTTGGTGGAAGTTAAGCTGTTCAACTGGAGCACCAGTAATGATTAAGCCATCAAATGATGAACTTTCGACATCATCTAAGCTTGCGTATGCTTTAGCGATTGCAGAGTAAGAAATATTTTTGAAATGGTGAGTTGCGAGATATAAGAAGGTAAATTCAATATCTTGATTCAAATTATTAAAGCTTTCTAAGAATTGTCGTTCGGTTACTTCCTTGGTTGGCATAAGGTTAACTACCAAAACAGATATTGGATCTTTAAGGTAATGATTTTGCCAGCGACCGTTACTGAGCAAAAAGCCGTTTTTTGCGTTTGCTGTCATGGTGGAGTCTCCTTTCTAGAAGAGTGAATGATGAAACATGCTTGCCCTACAAGCTCTTTGGGACGATAGCGATCTAAACAAAAAAGCTCCCACCCCATAGTTCGTATAGAACTATGGGACGAAAGCTTTCGTGGTACCACCCTGAGTTTGTTGCTATTTCGCAATAACAACCTCGTTAAGTACTCATTTAGACATGAATACTCCGCAATATAACGGTTGCTATCCGTCTAACTTAGCCGGGAGGACCAAAGTTAGATGACTCAGAGCTCATCTTCATACTGTTCCCGAATATCCTTTTTCACCAACTAAGGACTCTCTACAAAACGGTAAGGTACTACTCTTCTCTTCAAAGTCTAATTAAAATTTAATTGATTATTAGTTTAATCTTAATTTAATGGAAGTCAATAACAATCTAAAAAGTTTATAAAGATTAGTGAGAAATTCCCGAGATAACAGATGAAAAAACTTTTATTTAATTTTATTAATATGACTGAATCTATTTACTAATTCCTACAATAAAAGACTAACTTTATTTGGGATAACTTAAATAAAATTGATAAATTACGTTATTAATTGTTTAATAAAGAGAAATATATTAATGACAAACTAAGTAAATAAAATTTAAATATCCCAAATAGAATAATAGTATTCATACTCAAGTGAAGAAGCTGTAGCTAGAGATAGAAAAGTTGCTTTATACCCAGAAAAATAGATGTGGCAAACAATAGAATTTAATGGTTTGTGGGGTGGCTACCTAGATTAGGTGACAGTATTATGAATTTCGTTACTGAAAAAACGAGATATTAAAACATTAAACTTACTAGTTTCGATCTGTTTCTTGAGTGAATTGGAGTTCTTTTAATTTTGTTCGCACTTAAGTTCATCAGAACGGGATTTCCCCTATTGGAATTTTGTGGTGTTTGGATTAAAATAATTAAGTAATGCTGTACAGTATAGCGATTTTAAGAAGAAAGAGGTCATTAGAACATGGCAAAACTAGTTTTAATTCGTCACGGCCAAAGTGAATGGAACTTATCTAACCAATTCACTGGTTGGGTTGATGTTGACTTAAGTGAAAAGGGTGTTGAACAAGCTAAAAATGCAGGTAAGGCCCTTAAGGAACATGGAATTGAATTTGACTATGCATACACTTCAGTATTGAAGCGGGCGATCAAGACTTTGCACTACGCTCTTGAAGAATGTGACCAACTTTGGATTCCAGAAACCAAGACTTGGCGTTTGAACGAACGTCACTATGGTGCACTCCAAGGTCACAACAAGAAGAAGGCTGCTGAAAAGTATGGTGACGAACAAGTTCACATTTGGCGTCGTTCATACGATGTTTTACCTCCATTACTGAGTGCTGAGGATGAAGGGTCTGCTGCTAAGGACCGTCGTTACGCTAACTTAGACCCACGGGCTATTCCTGGTGGTGAAAACTTGAAGGTTACTTTGGAACGGGTTATTCCTTTATGGCAAGATGAGATTGCTCCAAAGCTTCTTGATAATAAGAACGTTATCATTGCTGCTCATGGTAACTCTCTCCGTGCTTTGAGTAAGTACATCGAAAATATTTCTGACGAAGATATCATGAACCTCGAAATGGCTACTGGTCAACCAGTTGTTTATGACTTCGATGAAAAGCTTAATGTTTTGAGCAAGGAAAAATACTAAAATAACGTAAGGCTGGATTAAATTCCAGCCTTTTTTATATACTATGCTAAATAAATAATTGACGAAAGTTAGCATAATATGTAGAAAATGTGATTATTATAATCATATATAAAAATATTAATCATTATTTCTGAAGATTTAAATCAGTAAGGCTTATTACTTGTATAAATTAAACATTAAAAATATAATAATAATTGTAAAGAATATATCTCAGGAGGTTATTATTATGGCTGATTATGCAAAACGTCAATTAAAAGCATTGGATCGGATTGCTAAGAAGATTGCAGATGCTGAGGGGCACTTAACACGGATTGAAGATAGTGTTGATAACGAAAAACATCACACTGCTCAACACGAAACAATCAAGGATATTAAGTCAATTCTTAAGCACGCTCAAAAGGTTGATAAGTATGACGACAAACTTGAACGTGTTGCTGGTGAGGGTCGTAAGGATCCTGCTGAAAACCACTACATCTACATTGAAGATGAAGAACCTGTTATCAAAGACTTGAAGAAGGGCTTTGAAGAACTTGAAAAGCAACTTGACGAGTTAGACGAAAGCAAGGGTGGCAAGATTAAGGCTTTCCGTGCTGAACACGGCTACCTCGAAAAAGCACAAAAGATCCTAAAGAGTGCAGGTAAGTTAGATTAAATTTATTTGGCATAATTGAATATTTATCCTGTCGAGGTTAGCTTGAGATGAGCTGGTCTCGACCTTTTTATTTGTTACTAGAGAAAAGCGAATTATCTAAGTTTACATACTTGATCACCAATTATTTATCCATATCTTTAGTTTGATGTTATTGAATAATATCCGTAAGCAGGGTATATTATGGCTGTTGGGGTAGGGATTACCGAGTTATTGTCCAACGGAACGGAATGTGAACGTTGGAAGGAAGCCTTTGCTGCTTGATAATTCCGCATTCACCACAAAGACATTTGTCAATGTGTTCCCTAACAAAATAAATTTATGTAGGGAGTGGATTGAAATGTCCTCAATTTTATCTTTTGCTGGACCACGTTTTACGACTAAGCGGCTTACGCTTGCTGGGATGCTAATTGCCCTTGAGGTGATTTTGGATAAGATTTCCATTGGTAACCCGACAATTTTAAAATTTGGCTTTGGCTTTATTGCTACCGCATTAATTGGTTATTATCTTGGACCGTGGATTGGTGGCTGGTCAATGGTAGTTAACGATATTATCAGTAATACCATTCTTAATTCAGGAACAGCCTTTTTCCCGGGCTTTACATTTTCGGCTTTCGTTTCGGGAGTACTTGCTGGAATGTTCCTGTATAACCAGAAAGTTACGTGGCAACGGGCGTTAGTATATGAATTCTTCCAAACCTTAATTACGAACGTTATTTTTACGACCTTTTGGATTTATATTATGAGTCTAAATTCTGGAAGCAACGGAAGAACATTTTGGGCCCTTTTACTTATTCGCTTACCCAAAGAGGTTATTACTTGGCCGTTAGAGGGGATCATTGTTTTCTTCATTCTTAGACGACTGAGTCAAATTTATAGTAGTACAAATATAAGTTAACAAAAGATGGCCTTTAGTGTTTGAGAATTCGAACACTAAAGGCCTTTATGAATTTTTTATGAAAAAAGCGATTTGAAAATTGAGGTTTGTTCTTTTTATGTTATTATGAAAAATATATTCTGAAATAATTGGAGAGAGTATTAAATGAAGAAACGTTATCATTTGTCCTTAAAACAGTTCGTTCATGACTTGAAGGGACTAGTTAAACCGCATTACCAAGCGTCAATGTGGCCACTCGGTGGAGTGATGATTATTTTTCTTGCATTATCGTTTATTGTTGGTTACTTTGCCCAGGGAATTCTAAGTTCAATGGGAATGGCCATGATGATGATTATGTATGGGATGGCATCACCTGCAGCAATTGGTTTGGCATTACTTGAATTGCTGATTGCAATCATCGTTCTAATTGCATTGTCATTCTTCTATTCATTCTTTACTACTGCTGCACAATTTACTTATCAAGATAAGGTTCGTCATCCTGAACAAATCGTGAGTGCTGGTTCAGTATGGATGCATTACAAGCATTTGCGGAAGAATCAATTATGGCGAATCATTCTGTACACAGGATTGTTTGTATTCCTGTGGAGCTTACCATTAGATATTATTGGTGGACTAGTTGCTAAGAACCAGGTTCTAGTAATTATTTGCCGGATCTTAAACGACATTGTGATGGCATGGAAAGGGATTGAATATTCACAGGCAAACTTCCTTTACCGTGATCGCCAACCACAATTTCTCGGCCAATCAATGCGTTATGCTTTAACTGCTAGTCGTCGGTTTATGGGTGGTCGGAAGTGGAACTACTTGTTAATTATGCTTGTAGTCGTCTTCATTCCGATGGTTGTCTGGGAAGTAATCTTTGGTGCTTTAGCCTACTGGGGCATCTACACTGCAATATACCCGTTAGTATATATTGGGTTATTATTAATGATCCTTGGTTTTGCAGCTTACTTGCCAGTGATTTTCGCCAGTGGTGCTCTTTACTATGAAGAAGCAAAGAAGACTGCTAATCTTGATGAAGACTTTGCTGGAACATTTAAGCCAGTTGCTGAATTAACTGGAGAAGCTTACGTTCATGAAGTCTACACACCCAAAAAAACGAAAAAAGGTAAGACTAAGCAAGATAAGAAGAAATAAGAAAAGTAAATAATTATTAAAATAGAGGCTGATGGAAAAATGCTTTTCCACTGGCCTTTTTTAGCTTGACAAAAGGTTACTTCTCCCGGTACAATGACGGCAATAAATAAAGGCATTGAAGTAATTTAGTAGTCGACTAACTAGTCGTCTAGAGATCAGGTGGTTGCTGCAAACCTGACAAGGTTAGCTGACGAATTACACTTACTGAGCTTTTCAATTATGAACGGATCGTCTCGTTATCGACTAGAGAGGTAATTACTTAAAGTAGTTACAATTCAAGGTGGTAACGCGGTAAATCGTCCCTGACTTCATTATGAGGTTGGGGATTTTTTGATCCATACAGTAGGAGGCAAATATTAATGAACATTATTGATGAACTCGAATGGCGTGGTGCAATTAATCAAACTACTGATAAGGAAGCATTAAAGGAGTTAACTGAAAGTAAAAATATTGGACTATACTGTGGGACTGATCCAACAGGAGACAGTCTTCATATTGGTCACTTGATTCCATTTATGATTCTAAAACGGTTTCAACTTGCTGGACATCACCCGGTAATTATTATCGGTGGTGGGACTGGTGCAATTGGTGATCCATCTGGGAGGAAGACTGAACGGACCCTTCAAACTGAATCTCAATTGGAACACAATAAGAAGGCGTTAACCGAACAAATGAAGAAACTCTTCGGCACTGACAACTTTACTATTGTTGATAACTATACTTGGCTGAAGAACTTTACCATGATTGACTTCTTACGTGACTTTGGGAAACTTTTTAATGTGAATACGATGTTAAATAAGGAGGTAGTTGCTAGTCGACTTGCTTCAGGGATTTCCTTTACTGAATTTACCTACCAAATTCTTCAAGCAGTTGATTTCCTTCACCTTTATCAAAGCAATGATGTTCAACTTGAAATTGGTGGTTCCGATCAATGGGGGAATATTACTGCCGGGATTGATTTGATTCATAAGGTAGAAGGACCAGATGCGAAGGTATATGGCTTGACCATTCCATTGATGCTTAAGGCTGATGGAACAAAGTTTGGTAAGACTGCCGGTGGTGCTATTTGGCTTGATCCAAAGAAAACTTCACCATACGAATTCTACCAATTTTGGATTAACCAAGATGACCGAGACGTTGTTAAATACCTTAAGTACTTCACCTTTTTATCTAAAGATGAAATTGATGAGTTGGCAGAAAAAGTTAAGAAGGAACCGTGGAAGCGTGAAGCTCAACGTCGCTTAGCTGAAGAAGTTACTAAGTTTGTTCATGGCGAAGAAGGTTTGGCTGAAGCACAAAGAATTACAAAAGCATTGTTCTCTGGGGATGTTGCTGACTTAACCACTGAGGAGATTGAACAAGCATTTAGTAATGTTCCTTCTGTTGAAGTAAGCAACGAAAAGAAAAATATCATTTTATGGTTAGTTGATGATACTAAGATTGAACCATCACGTCGCCAGGCACGGCAGGATGTCGAGAATGGCGCAGTTCATATTAATGGGGAAAAAGTAACGGATATAGATGCTGAGATTGATCCTAGTAGTCATTTTGATGGGAAATTCGTAATTGTTCGACGTGGTAAGAAACGTTACTTCTTAGTTCGGGTGAAATAATTTAAAAATTAGATTGTTCTGTTTATAGGTGCTCATGTCATAGATGCGACGAGCACTTTTTATTTTATACTATTATCTATTAACAATTCAGTAGGAATAATTATTATTGTTCGGCATGATCAGCAACATATGAATAATGCTTCATATTAGTTATTGACGAAAGGAAAAAAAGAATGTATAGTATAGTTCCTGTTGAGAAAAGTAAATTGATTTACGGATAGAAAATCAATTATTTTTATTCCAAAAAATATATTGACTATTTCTCGACGGAATGATATATTGTATAGGCTGCTTATTAAAACGACTTAATTGCTTAAAATTAATTAGAATTAGTTGTTGACATCAAATTAAGTAAGTGATATAATAATTGATGTTGCTTAGTTACTCGGCTAAGCAAGTAGACCTTTGAAAACTGAACAAAGTTTCGACGAATCAAATGTGTAGGGTCTTCAATCATTACGATTTGAAGCAAAAACATTTGCGAAGTCAATTCGCTTAATTAATTT
>NZ_JACIUZ010000018.1 GCF_014145505.1 Limosilactobacillus fastidiosus | reverse complement strand
CTAATTTGGTGAAACAATATGATGTAATTGTGATTGAAGATTTGAAAACCAAGAATCTTCAAAAGAATCATCATTTGGCTAAATCAATTGCCAATGCGAGTTGGTATCAATTTAGGACTATGTTGGAATATAAATGTGCGTGGTATGGTAAACAATTAATTACTGTTAAGCCAAACTATACTAGTCAAATTTGTAGTCAATGTGGCTATCACAGTGGTAAGAAACCACTAGAAATTCGAGAATGGACTTGTCCCAAATGTGGTACCCATCACGATCGGGATATTAATGTGGCAGTTAATATCTTGCATAAAGGATTAAAAGCCGTAGGCTAGGGACTAGCCGTGGTAAATAGCAAAGTTCTGTAAGTTAGGTATTGTGAATACACATGTAATATCCTAAATACTACT
>NZ_JACIUZ010000017.1 GCF_014145505.1 Limosilactobacillus fastidiosus | reverse complement strand
CTTTGCTATTTACCACGGCTAGTCCCTAGCCTACGGCTTTTAATCCTTTATGCAAGATATTAACTGCCGCATTAATATCCCGATCGTGATGGGTACCACATTTAGGACAAGTCCATTCTCGAATTTCTAGTGGTTTCTTACCACTGTGATAGCCACATTGACTACAAATTTGACTAGTATAGTTTGGCTTAACAGTAATTAGTTGTTTATCATACCACGCACATTTATATTCCAACATGGTCCTAAATTGATACCAACTCGCATTGGCAATTGATTTAGCCAAATGATGATTCTTTTGAAGATTCTTGGTTTTCAAATCTTCAATCACAATTACATCATATTGTTTCACCAAATTAG
>NZ_JACIUZ010000016.1 GCF_014145505.1 Limosilactobacillus fastidiosus | reverse complement strand
CATTTGCGAAGTCAATTCGCTTAATTAATTTGAATTAGAGCTATTCAAGTTCTTGTATTTTATATGAGAGTTTGATCCTGGCTCAGGATGAACGCCGGCGGTGTGCCTAATACATGCAAGTCGAGCGCACTGGCCCAACTGATATGACGTGCTTGCACTGATTTGATGTTGGATTCCCAGTGAGCGGCGGACGGGTGAGTAACACGTGGGCAACCTGCCCTGAAGCGGGGGATAACATCTGGAAACAGGTGCTAATACCGCATAACAACGAAAACCACATGGTTTTCGTTTCAAAGATGGTTTCGGCTATCACTTCAGGATGGGCCCGCGGTGCATTAGCTAGTTGGTAAGGTAACGGCTTACCAAGGCGATGATGCATAGCCGAGTTGAGAGACTGATCGGCCACAATGGAACTGAGACACGGTCCATACTCCTACGGGAGGCAGCAGTAGGGAATCTTCCACAATGGGCGCAAGCCTGATGGAGCAACACCGCGTGAGTGAAGAAGGGTTTCGGCTCGTAAAGCTCTGTTGTTGGAGAAGAACGTGCGTGAGAGTAACTGTTCACGCAGTGACGGTATCCAACCAGAAAGTCACGGCTAACTACGTGCCAGCAGCCGCGGTAATACGTAGGTGGCAAGCGTTATCCGGATTTATTGGGCGTAAAGCGAGCGCAGGCGGTTACTTAGGTCTGATGTGAAAGCCTTCGGCTTAACCGAAGAAGTGCATCGGAAACCGGGCAACTTGAGTGCAGAAGAGGACAGTGGAACTCCATGTGTAGCGGTGGAATGCGTAGATATATGGAAGAACACCAGTGGCGAAGGCGGCTGTCTGGTCTGCAACTGACGCTGAGGCTCGAAAGCATGGGTAGCGAACAGGATTAGATACCCTGGTAGTCCATGCCGTAAACGATGAGTGCTAGGTGTTGGAGGGTTTCCGCCCTTCAGTGCCGGAGCTAACGCATTAAGCACTCCGCCTGGGGAGTACGACCGCAAGGTTGAAACTCAAAGGAATTGACGGGGGCCCGCACAAGCGGTGGAGCATGTGGTTTAATTCGAAGCTACGCGAAGAACCTTACCAGGTCTTGACATCTTGCGCCAACCTCAGAGATGAGGCGTTCCCTTCGGGGACGCAATGACAGGTGGTGCATGGTCGTCGTCAGCTCGTGTCGTGAGATGTTGGGTTAAGTCCCGCAACGAGCGCAACCCTTGTTACTAGTTGCCAGCATTAAGTTGGGCACTCTAGTGAGACTGCCGGTGACAAACCGGAGGAAGGTGGGGACGACGTCAGATCATCATGCCCCTTATGACCTGGGCTACACACGTGCTACAATGGACGGTACAACGAGTTGCGAGCTCGCGAGAGTAAGCTAATCTCTTAAAGCCGTTCTCAGTTCGGACTGTAGGCTGCAACTCGCCTACACGAAGTCGGAATCGCTAGTAATCGCGGATCAGCATGCCGCGGTGAATACGTTCCCGGGCCTTGTACACACCGCCCGTCACACCATGGAAGTTTGCAATGCCCAAAGTCGGTGGCCTAACCATTTGGAGGGAGCCGCCTAAGGCAGGGCAGATGACTGGGGTGAAGTCGTAACAAGGTAGCCGTAGGAGAACCTGCGGCTGGATCACCTCCTTTCTAAGGAATAAAACGGAAACCTACACATTGTTGAAACTTTGTTTAGTTTTGAGAGGTTTACTCTCAA
>NZ_JACIUZ010000015.1 GCF_014145505.1 Limosilactobacillus fastidiosus | reverse complement strand
CTACGATGTAATGAGAGCAACTCCGCCATCAACTACAATTCCTGGTGAAGACGCTGCTCAATATCACAACCTTTTCTCACAAACTGATGTTCAAAAGCACTACAGTGAGAACAACATTCAAACTGATAACAAGCTCTACATTGCTGGTGATACCGCACATGCAGATGTTTCCATTAAGTTACTGAATGCTTCTGATTATGAGGGTGGCTTGAATAAGCTTCGTTTCGATGATGATTACTCCAACTTTGCCTCTCATGCCAAGGTTAATATTGATCAATCAAAGGTTACTCATGACGGTCAAGATGTTACTAGTGACTTCAACATTACTGATAATGGCAATGGTCATGTAACAGCAACAGCTAAGGATCCTTCTAAGTTTACTGCTGGTACTTATACCTTTACGCCATACTGGACCATTAACACTGATACAGCAACTAACACAGTATTGAAGAACCAAGGATCAATTACGGTTAATACTTCAACTGGTGACGTTCCACCTGTTCAAGTGCCAGTCTATAAGCCAGATCCGTCTAAGCATTTCCAAGAAGGAAATAAGGTTGTCGATAGTAAGACTTATATCTCTGGTGATACTGCTCATGGGTATATCACATTACCTCTACCAGATCCTGACGAATTGGCTAAGCCACTATCAAACTTGTCAATTATGGATGATTTTTCTAAATCAGCAAAGTATTTAAGTTATGACTCCAGCCAAGTACTCTTGAACGGTAAGGATGATACTAAGAATTGGAACGTCAAAGTTGAGGGTACTAAGGTAATTGCTACGGCTAAGGATCCTTCTAAAGCACCAGCAGGGAACGTTGTTTTAGTAGTTAACTTGAATATCTCTAAGGACACGCCATCTGGTACTACGATCTACAATGAAGGTTCTGGAACAATTAATCATGCGACTGTACCTACTAACACGCCTCAAGTGCAAACTTATCGACCAACTGATAATAAGCACTGGGTAGAAGGTCAAGATAACCACATCGTTGATGATCACTCCTTTATTGCTGGTGATAATGTTAACGGATTAGTTACCATGACAACACCAGTTCAATCCACTTTGGCAAAACCATTGACTAATGTCCAATTAGTTGACGATTTCTCAAACTTTGCTGATAAGGCTGACTACAAGTTTGCTAATGTGACAATCAATGGTAAGACTGTAAATGATTGGAATATTCAACGAGTAGGAAACACTATCGTGGCCACAGCTGAGAATCCGGGGAATGTTCCAGCGGGTATGGTTCAATTACATGTTACCTGGACTGCCCACAAGGGCCTTGCTAATAACACAGCATTTATCAACTCAGGTTCTGGTACACTTAACAATCTCACTATTGAAACACCAAAGCGGACCATTAAGACTTATACTCAAAGTCCAGAAAAGCATTGGGTAGAAGGTCAAGATAACCATGCAGTTGACGATAAGTTAGTTATTAATGGTGATAATGTTAAGGCATTAATTACTGGTACTTTGCCTGACCAATCAACATTAACTAAGAAGCTTGAACATGTTCAATTAATGGATGACTACAGCAACTTTGCTAAAGACGTTGATGATCCTACAATTGTGATTACGGAAAATGGTCAAGATGCTCAAGACTTATACGATGTTGAGATCGAAAATGGTCATGCTACAATAACTCGGAAGGATGCTTCAAAGGCTCCTGCTGGTGTAGTTCAGATGGCACTTACTTGGAAACTTCACAAGGATGTAGCTAATGGAACTAAGCTCCAAAACAAGTCATCTGAATTGCTTAACAATAATGAAGTTAATACAAAGACCGTAACAATCACTACTTATAAGCCGGATCCAAATAAACACTGGCAAGAGGGGCAAAGGATTGTTGATGGTAAAACCTATACTGATGGTGACACAGCTCATGCAGATGTCTTCATGCCATTACCAAACCCAACCGATCTTGCAAAGCCATTAGAAAATGTTTCCTTGACTGAAGACTTTGGCAAATTTGCACAATACGTTGATTACTTGAACTCACAAGTCTTCGTTAACGGCAAGGATTTTTCCTCTGATTGGGATATTCAACGGGTTGGTAATACCATTGTGGCTACCGCTAAGAATCCAGGACAACTACCTGGTGGGGTAGTTTACCTCCACAATAGCTTTAAGATTAAGCTGTCAACACCATCCGGTACCGTTCTCTTGAATAATGGTTCAGGAACAATTAATAACACTACTGTTAAGGTTCCTGAACGCCCAATTAAAGTTTACAAGACTGATGTTACCAAACACTGGACACTAGATAATGCGGTTACTGATAACCAAATCTACATGTCTGGTACGCAAGCTACTGCTACCATGACGGTTAACACACCAACTAATCTTGCAACGCTATTAACTAAGTTCTCGATTGATGATGACTTTAGTAATTACGCTCAATATGTAACCGCAAACCAGGCTAATGTTAAGGTTATGGAAAACGACCAGGACGCTACCAGCCAATACGATATTAAGATTGACAATAACGGTCATGTGATCGCTACTCGGAAGGATGCTTCTAAGACTCCTGAGGGTAAGGTTCAATTGATTGTTACCTTTGATATTAAGAATGGTGTTAAGACAGGTACCGTCTTCATTAACAATGGTTCTGCTACCGTCAATAAAGACACTGAATCTGTACCACCAACAAAGGTTGTTGTTTGGACTCCTGATCCGACTAAGGACGTTGGTCTTAATCAACAGTCTGGCAAGATTCAAGATTCAGTTAATGGTCAAAACGTAGCTAATGGAACAACCTTAACTTACGGTCTGACGACAGACGATGTTCCAGCTAACCGAGCCCAAAAGATTACTTCTCGATCAATTGTTGATATACTTGACAGTAAAGCACAATTCCTTGGTTACAAGGTTTTCGTTAAAGGTGCTGATGGCAAGTTGGTTGATGTTACTGAACACGTCAAGCTAACTCAAGATGGTCAGAAGTTAACCTTTGATGAAGATAGTTACTTACTTGATCGGTACAACCAAGACCTTACTAAGGCGGTTGATACTCCAATTATTGACCTCTTTGTTTCAGCTCAAGGCGATGGTTCTGATATTAAGAACTCTTACGACTTGTACACTAACGGGGTTAAAACAACTTCCAACACGGTTGAGAACTGGACACCAAATGCACCTAAACCGACTAAGGAAGACCTTAACGATAAGGGTGTTAATATCGATGGCAAATACATGCTTCCTGGTGACACTAATGTCTTCAAAGTTAATGCTGATTACTCTGACTACAAAGGTGTTCAAGCTAGTGATGATTCAATCTCTAAGGGCTTCTATATCATTGATGATTATCCAGAAGATGCGCTTGACGCAGATACCAGCAAGTTTGTCACGGTTGATAGTAAGGGTCAAACAGTTAAGGGTATGTCTTACAAGGTTTACAAGTCCTTGAGCGAAGCACCAGCTGATGTTCAAGCAGCAGTCGCTAAGTCAGGTATTAAACTTAATGGTGCCTTCATTGTTGCTTCAGCTGATGATCCAGCAAGCTACTTCAAACAGTACGTTCAAACCGGTGATTCAGTAAGTATTAAGATGCCGATGGTCGTTAAGGATGCCTTCAACGGTGTGTACAAAAACGCTGCTTACCAATTTGACTTCGGCAATGGTTACGCTACTAACATTGTTTCTAACGGGGTGCCAAAGATTAATCCAACAAAGGACGTCGTTATTTCCGTTGATAATCAAAAGAGCCTTAACAACAGTAACATCAAGCTCAACCAGAACTTTGATTACAAGTTGACCGGAGCAATGTTACCAGCTAACGAAGGTAACCCAATTACTCAATATGGCTTCCAAGATGATTACGACCAGACTCATGATCAATATAACGGACAATATTCTGTTCTCCTAGATACAGATGTAACCCTAACTGATGGCACTGTTCTAAAGAAGGGTATGGATGTTACGAAGTACACTACTCAAGTAATTGATACTGAGAATGGGGCAGTTGATGTTGAATTTGATAAGGACTTCTTAGCTAAAGTTGATATTGAAAAGAGTGCCTTTGGTGCTTCTGTTTACCTCACTATGAAGCGGGTTAAGGCCGGAGATGTTACTAACGAGTACACCAACGTCATTAACGGCAAGAAGTATGTATCTAACGCCGTTAAGACCCATACTGATGAACCAAAGAAGCCAGAAACTCCTAAGACGCCAACGCCAGCTTCTAAGCCGGAGACACCAACACCACAACCTGCACAGCCCAAGGTTGAAACTCCTGCACAACCAGTTATTGCTGCAGTAACTCCTGCACCAGTTCAACCAAAGGCTGAACCACAACAGGAATTACCACAAACTGGTAATGATAGTTCCCAAGCTGCAGCTGCTGGGTTTGTTGGCTTGTTGTTAGCTCTTGGTTCATTTGGCTTGAAGCGCAAGAAGAATTTTGCTTAATCAAATCTTTCTATCGAAAGGATGTTAGCTTATGCCATTGGTTCAGTTAGACGAGTTGTCTGATCGACAATTAGAGTTCACTCAAGCTGGAATCACCAATTCTCCGGAGTGGTTAAAGCTAGAACGTCAATTATCTCTCCATGAACAACTCCAATGTTTAAGATATGTTTCAATGGAACCTAATCCATTACCTAAAGTTCAAGCTCAGCTTCAAAATAGGAATTTCTCCCCACAGATATCATTGAAACAACATTAATAAAAGGATGCTCTGCAGTTTGATTCTGTAGGGCATCTTTTTTAACCTTGTCCCCCCGGGGGGACAAACTTGAGATCAAAATTGTGTTCAATAACTATAAATTGATTGAATAGCTTTCGGAATGACGTAAAAAGCACTTCATAGCATCTAAACAGATACTATGAAGTGCTTTTTTGAGTTGAAGATAAGTCTTTTATCTAACCTTGTCTACCAGGGGGGACAAGGTTCATTTCATCAATTATTTCTTTGGGATACTAAGCCATGCATCAAACCATAAGATAAAAAACAAACCTAAAGTAATTAGGGGAGAAAAGAAAAAGATAATTAAGAATTTAACCAGCTTAATAAAAAGGAACAGTAAGGCATACACACCACCAAAGATCATTGGTAGGTGCGTATAGTTGGTTAAATAATCCCAAGCAAAGCAAGCATATGGATAAAATAATCCACAAACGCACAGTAAGATTAGTGTCCCAGTATCAAAACTAGTATCGGGATCTTGGGCTAGTTGAGTACAAGCATATATAAAAAATCCGGCAAATACATACTTGGGAAAAAGATATTGAAAACTTATTCTACCTAGCGTTCTCCTAAAAAGGCTCATCTTGGATCAACTCCTTTGATTATTCGTTCAACGTTATTATATCACAACAGGAAATAAAAATTTCCTTATTTTAATATCAATTAGTATCATTTGGCGTTTAATTATCAACTGGTATTGCTAGGTAATTTTTTATTAGTTACTTATATTAAAGAAGCACTATTGAAAAGAGTAGATTTCTGGTATACGTATATTCACAAACTTATGTACCGCAACTCTTTTTGTATAAGTGTCATTATATGGCAAAAGGTTCATTTACCACTGAAGTTACCTATATTCATTGGTAAAGGGGCCTTTTTGTACTCCTTTTAATTTTAATGAGGAGTGAACAAAAATGCCATCAACTGTTTCTGACAAAGAAATGGATGCTCTTTGTCGTCAATCGATCCAAAGTTATTTAGATTTAAAGGGAATTCCCTATACTCAGGATGCTAATTATTTACGTTTAAAAGATCATGACTCACTGGTGGTTGATACCCGAATTACTCCTAATAAACCGTATGAGACTTTCTACTGGAACAGTCAAGGTGTAGGGGGAAATTTGTTTCACTTCTTGAGATATTATGAAAACTATTCAGGCAAAGAGGCTCTTAGTTTACTTGAGAAAATGGGTCCAGAGCTTTCTAAGCATCAACATACTATTCCCAAAGTTCAGACAATTAAAAAGGTTTACCAACCTTATAAACATCGGGGAGTAAAGTACCCGAAACGTTCACTGGAGTACTTCACTAAAGTGCGTAAACTTAGCCCCAAATTGGTTAATGCAATGTATCGGACCGGCTTAGTAAGAGAATTACCGAATGGTAATGCCTTCTTTGTTTGGTATGACCGTAAGATGAAAGAAGTTGGTGGTGATGAACAGGGAACTTACATTAATCATCAGAAATTTGGTAAGCGAGGAACCAAGAAGAAAGTTGCCTGGGGATCACAAAAAGATTCAGGCTTTCATTTTTCTTGTAACTTTGGTCACGCACCTCAACGCCTATATGTCTTTGAGAGCCCAATTGACGCATTATCATTTGCACAAATGCATGGCCGTGAATATCCGGGTAAGCAACGATTCCTATCTATTAACGGGGCGGGAACAAAGGTTGAAACTCTACCTAAATTTATCGCTGATTTTGCTAATTCCGGTGTGCCGGCTGAATTACATATTTGTTTTGATACTGATAAAGCTGGTTTTAAAGGAGTTAACAAAGCTAAGGAAAGATATGATTGGATGCAATCATTAAGGATTCCAGCATTTGAAAAGATGAAGTTTGTCGTGGATCAACCGCCAACTAAATATAAGGACTGGAATGAACAACTCCAGAAAGGACTAGATAAAGAACTTAAAAGTCAGTCTTATGATAAGTACGTAGCTGAAAATAAGGATCGTTTCCCGGAAGAAAAGGAAATTAAGTTGCATTCACGCCCAGAGCAACATTCAATGCAACCCAAAAAGCCATCTGAACCTCAACCGACTTTTGGTAACTTATCTCAACCCAAGGTACAACAACGGTAAATTAAGTCGACTCATGGAGTCGACTTTTTTGCGATTTTAGGCGAAATTTGGCTTGCTTAATGGCTCTCATGTATGTTGGAAATAATAAATTAGTAGGAGAGGAACGGATCTGCTTTGTATGACTATTTAATTCTTACCGAAAAAACTAGTGAATTTGACCAATTTGTTCAAGCTTTAGGCGGGGAGACCGGCTTTTTTAATAATCATTCTTATAAATTAGTTCATGCTCGGGGACACTTGTTAGAGCTAGATGATCCCGAAAACCAGGTGATGCCTTCCCTTGCCGCCAAGTTTAAAAAGTGGAATTTGAAAAACATTCCTTGGAATCTACATGATTTCAGCTGGAAAAAGGTTCCTAAAAGAAATAAGAAAACTAAAAAGACAGATCGTCAGGTACTGAGTCTCTTAAAAGAAATTAAAGCAGCTAGTAATAATGCCGAAGCGATCGTGATCGCAACAGATACCGATGCGACAACTGGTGAGGGGGAATTATTAGCTTGGGAGATTATCAATTATATTGGGTGGCATGGTCCTGTATATCGAGAATACCACGCTGATGAAAGTCCAGCAGCCATTCAAGAAGCAATGAAGAATCTGCACGATGTCTCTAATCAAAATAAAGATGGGTGGTTTGTTAAAGGTAATACTCGTAATCGTTGGGACTATGGTTCGATGCAGTTAACAGAAGCAGCAACCTTATTAGTTCAGAACGCTGGTTATTACGTCAAAGTAGTTAATGAAGGACGCTTAAAATCAGTTGCTATTTCTTTAATTTACCAACGATTATTAGCTATTAAGAATTATGTGAAAAGGCCATTCTATGAGATTAAATTTAAGGATAATCAAGGCTTTATCTATTCCCGGAAGGTTGACAAAAACGATGAAGAGACAATCAAACAGATCCGTCACTTAGATAAAAAAGGTGCGATTGAAGAATCAAAGAATTACCAATCGCCAACTCCCGTGACAGTAGATAGTAAACAACTAAAGTTCCAGGTTCCCCATACTTTTACTGATTTAACTAAGTTAGACGGTACGCTTTCGCATAAAGGATATTCTAGTTCGATGATCCAGAATATTTACCAAGTTATGTACCAGAAGTATAAATTCCTATCATATCCCCGTTCAGACGATAAGACGGTTACACCGGCTCAATTTGACGAATTAGTCAAGAATCGTAATCAAATCGCTAATCTAGTTGGTATTGATCCTAACCTATTAACTCACTTAACTCCTAGAAAAGAGTTAGTAAAGAAGTCGGCAACGCATGGGGCTAATCGTCCGGGAAGTAAAGTTCCTCGATCTTTAGACGAAATCAGAGGAATCTTTAAGACAAAGAAAGAACAAGATTGTGCTGTCGATATTTACACTCAGGTAGCTGTCTGTGCGCTAGCTATCTTAGGTGAGAATTATGAGTGTTACCAAGTTAAGGCACATTTAACTAAGTATCCAGACTTTGTTTGTTCATATACTCAACCGGCTAATTACAACTATCGAATAATTCTTCAAGGGCAAACTAACTTACCGGAAAAAAAGCCAGATCCAGGTAAGGTGGCCCGAGGATTCATTTACTGTGGGGCTAATCCTAAACCAGCTTGGCCGACTAAGAAATGGTTATATGGTCGACTTAATAGCTACAAGTACAGTATTGGGACTCCGGCAACTCAACAATCTACGATTTCGTCAATTAGTGATCCTAAAGAGAATAGTTATTTATTGACGGCTAATAAAGAAAAACTAAATTTAACCCAACAAGGTCTTATGGCGGCCTTGATTGCTCAAGATACTTATATTGCTTCACCGCAAGTTACTGTTCAACTGTTCCAATTAATGCAGGCAGTCGGTGAGTTCAAGGTGAAGCCTGAAGCTGTTTTAGCAACCTTAGATCAAGTAATTAGCCATGACTTACCAGTAATGGTTAAAAATATAGACCTAATTAAGCAAACGATTCCGCTTCCTAAGAAAAAGGATCCTAAAGATTATGTCGACTTTGAATATCAAGGGAAAACAATTCACTTTAAGAAAATTTGGGGTAAGCATACCTTTACTAATGCAGAGCTACAAGCTCTTTCTCAAGGTGAGTCGATTACTTTTAAATATGGTCCTAAGTCAATTACTGGTAGTTTGGGGCCTAAAAAATTTCATGGTAAAACGTATATTAATTTTATTCCCGATTTTGATAAGAGTAATAAGAAAAAGTGAGGCATATTATGTTTGAAATTGAAGCAAAGTTTAAGAGTGCAAAGCCTAATCAAAGTAACGAAAAAAGCCATCTGTTAGTTAATTTTTCAACTAAGTCTGGTGATTTAACCTTAATTATCTCTTCTAAGCAATGGATGGATTATTTCGTTAACGATAGTCAACCAGAACCGGGCAGTGGCTGGAAGCTAAGGTTAGAAACAACGGTTATTCCTGAATTATCCCAAACAATGTTGAATCTCAAGAAAGCTAGTCCGATTGAAGAGCCATCTCTCAACCCGACAACAAGCCATAATGACCCCATTATTCTATGGCTCAATAAGATTTATAAGCGTTTAGGTAGCCTTGCAGTTTCATCGCAACAACAACCTTCACTTGGTTCACTAGATACTTTTGATACTCAAGAACCAGAAGATGATTTTTCTGCTTATGGATACAACTATCAACCTAACGTTAACAATGTAAGCTCTGAAGAAGACGATGAGGAACCACTGAGTGATGTTAAAACACCGGTGTCTCATGATTTTAATTTACATCAACAAAAGAAAATTGTTGATCCAGAAAAAGAAGCCCTTAACCAAGGAACTGGTTCGTCAATTACTAATAGTTTCTTTGATGATGAAGATGATAATGAATCCAATAATGATGCAGTTTTAGCCGATCAAGATACCCAATCATCAAGCGAGACTAGCAATAATGATAATGACACAACTGCTACAACTAATCTGATGGCTGATGACCAAGAACAAGATGTTGACCAACAAAATGGTCCCTTAGATGCCGGACCATTATCTGTTGACGTAAGCAGTGGACTATAACCCAAGGAGGCTTAGCATTGAGTGATAATCAACGTCTAGTTAAAAAAAATAGTTCTAAGACGAAAAAGATAAGTGTCTTAGAACGATATACCGATGATTTAACCGAAGCGGCCCAAAGAAATCCTAATAACTTTAAGGCGATTGCTCGTGATCAGGAAATGCGCCAAGTAGAGTATAACTTAGCTCGAAAGACCAAGAATAATCCAATCCTAATTGGTGATGCTGGGGTTGGTAAAACGGCAATTGTCGAAGGATTGGCTCGCAATATTGCCCTCGGAAAAGTTGGCCCGCAATTGGCTGGTAAGCATATTCGGGTGTTACAAATTGCCAATTTAGGACGAGAAGACCCCATCGGTATTTTTCTCAAGATTATTGAAGAAGTTAAAGCTAGTCACCGCCAAGTTATTCTGTTTATTGATGAAATTCATACCATTATGGGGGTTGATCAAGCTAATGGTGCGCTAGATTTGGGTGATGTCTTAAAGCCAGCGATGGCTCGGGGGGAAATCCAGTTAATTGGGTCAACGACACTCGATGAATATTACAAATTCATTGAACGAGATCCAGCGCTACAACGTCGTTTCCAACAGGTTAATGTTGAGGAACCAACACCAGAAACAGCAATTACCATTCTCAAAGGAATTCAAAAGAACTATGAAGATTACCATGACGTCACTTATACTGATGCAGCCGTAAAAGGGGCAGTCAATCTCTCGGTTCGCTATATTGCAGATCGCTACCTACCGGATAAGGCAATCGACTTATTGGATCAAGCTGGCGCAATTGCCGCTACTAAAAAGCAAAAAATAGTGGATTTAAAAGATATTGCCCTAGTTCTTCAAGAAATGCGGGGAATCCCAGTAACTACGGTATTAAGTAATGATTCTGAACGATTGCGTAAATTGCCTGGTAACCTCCGTAAACTGGTTAAAGGACAAGACCGGGCGATCAATGAAGTCTCTAATGCGATTGCAATTGCTAAAGCAGGTTTACAATCACCTAATCGGCCGTTAGCTTCGTTCTTATTCCTAGGAACAACCGGAACTGGTAAAACTGCCTTAGCCTTAGCACTTTCGTACTACTTATTTGATTCTTACCGCTCCTTAGTTCGATTTGATATGTCTGAATTTAGTGAACGGGATTCAATTGAACATTTTCAACATATGGTTACACAAACTCTGAAGAAACAACCATATTGTATTTTATTGTTAGATGAAATTGAAAAGTCGTGTACTCCAGTCCATGACCGCCTACTACAAATTCTCGATGCCGGAGAACTTCGTGATAGTCGAGGACGAACAACTAACTTTCGTAATTGCATTATTATCATGACCACTAACTTAGCTGCGGAACTAATTGCTGATCGCCAAAGCTATCAAGCCTCAATTGATGCGATTAAAGAAGTTAACACGGATGATGAAGATTCTACTTTAACGCTTGAACGGCGGCAAAAAGCATTTAGACAGTTAATTCAAGATGAATTAACTACCATCTTTCGACCGGAATTTGTTAACCGAATTGACCACAAAATTGTCTTTAACATGTTAACTCGGAATATTATCTTGCAAATTGCCAATCATGATTTACAAGTGCTTAACAAACGTTTAGCTAGCCGGGGATTCAAATTTGAGTATGGAAATGACGTCCTTAACTACTTAGCTGACGTTGGGACGGACATTGAGAATGGTGCTCGTCCACTTGAACGAAAAATAAATGAAGAATTTACATCAATTATTAGTATGGATGTCTTACAGCTTGAGTCGGATCCAAATAACAATCGTCACCGCATAAAGGCGTCCATTATTGATAATCGAAATGAATACCAACGGATGCCACAACAACGACACAACAAGAATGGTCGACAAATTAAATGGAGTTTATTGCCAGATGAGGAGAGTGTATTAAATGGCTAAGAAAGTTTTACTAGATTCAAACAAGACTAATAAACAAGTAGCGGCAGTCCTAAAAGCTCAGAAAACCTTAAAGGATGAAAAGGCTAAGCTGCGTTCCTCGCAAGAGGAAGAAACAGACAAAGCTTTTATTGAACTAGGAGAGAAAATTGTTAAACA
The DNA here is from genome assembly GCF_014145505.1 of Limosilactobacillus fastidiosus. Lineage (GTDB taxonomy): Bacteria > Bacillota > Bacilli > Lactobacillales > Lactobacillaceae > Limosilactobacillus > Limosilactobacillus fastidiosus. The sequence goes on along the minus strand of NZ_JACIUZ010000015.1, from coordinate 16,515 downwards.
TTATCACATTAAGTCAGTGAGTGAATTAGATTCTTGGTACCGGAAAATCATTCAACAGGTACCATATAAAGAGCCACAAGAGTCACAACCATTTAATTCTGATAATTCAAACCAGTAAAACTAACTTCTTTGGCGAAAGATTGTATTTTTTAAATCATTACTATTCTAACCTCTGAACTCATTAATAAAGGAGGTTAGAGAGTAATGAAAACTTGGTTCGTGACTCAAGTCTTACCGTCACTTTACCTAAATGATGCATTTGATCGTGTAAAAAGTGGCCTTAATAATTTTGGTGGTAAGTTAACTGGTGTTCTGTTAATTTTTGGCGGAGTAATGATTGTTGTCGGTTCCTACTACTACAGTGGTGGTGAAGAAGGTAAATCAAAAGGTAAGAAAATTTGGCTTCGGGTAGGTGGCGCTGTAGCTATTGCTTTAATCGCCCTTGGAATTATTAGCTATATCCAGGACGTTATGGGTAGTGACGGCGGTTTTAGCTAAGCTTTAATTGTGTGAAAAAGTCTGGTATTTACCAGGCTTTTTTTGTGGCAAAAGTTGCTAAAGCTTAATACTCCCCTATGCTATTAGTGATTATAAATATATTAAGGAGATATTAAGGTATGGGTCTAATCAATAAATTATTTGGTCATGGTAAAGGCCTGCCCTTTGATGACCATTATCTGGTTCGCTTTGAGCTGGCTAAAGAATTTGCTCCGGAGAATAATGCAGAAGTAAAGAATGCCTTAGATTCTGTATCTGGTGAGCAAAAACAAAATAATAAACCGGCAATAAACGAAACATTACCATTTGCTAGTTTTGAAAGTGCTGAAGATTTTTTCATTAAGCTACGTGATATTGCAGCTAAAACAGCTAAACCAATTACTTTCGCTTACTTTAGTATTTGGGAATATGATCCTGATGAAAAGACAAAAGTTGGTAAAATTGGTTCTCCAGACGGTAATCCGCATGAAAAAATTCGTTTGGAAGGTGAAGGACATGAGTTCTTTATTTCTAGCGAGTATCAAAATATGACGGTTAAGATTTTTGAAGAGATCTTTAATGATCCTGAAAATAATGGTACTTATGAAGAGAAAATAGATTATTGTAATGAAATTCGAGATGCTTATTTAAGATCAACTCATTTATCTGAAAATGAGGTTGCCAAGCTTCCAACTGTTGAAGAAGCAGAGTCGGGTAACGTGAAATTAACAATTCCGGCTTTAGCTAATCCAAGTATGGTTAAGGATGATACTCCAGTCAGGGCAGATACCCCAATTTATGATCCAAGCTCTCAGTCACTCTATGATCCACATTCTCAATCAGCGACTGCAGCAATACCGGTAAATAACACTCCTAAAGAAGCTCCTGTTACTACTAATTCAAGCGCTAGTTCATTAATCGAATCAGTTAATAGCGAAGGTGTAAGGACCTTAGGCGTATCATCAACGGTTGCCGCACCAGCCAGTCAAACTCAGAGTGAAGCACCAAAGGTTGATCATAGTTTGACTCGAAGAACCATTCGAAAGAGCATTGAAGATCAAGCTCAAGATCAGGTGGCTAATGCTCAGACAAAGGGGCATGTGGAAGCTCCACAATTTAGTGTGTCCGTTTTTGATCCAGTTGAACCTGGTACTGAAGGATATGTTGATTATCAGGTTAATCAAAAACGGAAAACGTTTAATGTAGAACTACGCAAGATTGCTTCGCAAATTTCTGATAAGAACGAAAAGGCAATTATCAAAGATCGTCAGGAAGCTAGTAAAAAGGTTGATCAAGCAGTTAAGAAATTCCATGCTGAACACCAACATGACGATGATAAAATCTTTAGTGATATTCAAGCAATAATGCAAGAAAAAGCCAACGTTAAGATTGATGAAGCAAATCAAAAACTTGATATTGACCAACAAAAGCAACTTGATCAAGCCCAAGAAGCTTATCATGCACAAGTGCATGAAATTGAACATCAGACTAAAATCAAAAAACAAGATAGCGAAAGTTCAATTAACCAGAAGTACACTGAGCAAGCTGAGTCGATCTTTAAGGATCGCCTATCTAAACATGATGCAGAATTGCAAAAGGCTGAGGAAGAATTAGTTCAAAAGCTTTCTTTGCAACTGGAACTTAATGCTCGAACCCTATCTTCCCAATTACGTTCTGATGGTGATAAGGTTTTACAGGAAGCCTTCCATAAAATGAACGATGACTTGGATAAATTTAAGCTTAAGGCTATTCAAGAAAATAATAGCGCTAAAGAAGTTAACATCTCACAACAACGAGTTGAGAACGAAAAGCATCGGCTAGAATCACCATTTGAAGACTTGAAACAAGCCAATCAAAAATTACAAGAAGTGGAAAGACAATTGGGCTCAGTTACTTCTGAACGAAATAAGCTCCAAAAGATTAATGAAGACCAAGAAGCTCTCCTTCACGCTAATAAGCACACTATTGATGGCTTACATCAGCAGGTTAATAACTTAACTACCAAGCAGGCAAACGATAAAGTTAATAAGTCCAATACTGAAACTAATGAGATGATTGATAAATTAGTTTCTCTACAGGTGGCTAAGATGCTTGGTAACGATACGCCTAATTCTCAAGCTAGCGAAACTAATAAGCAACCAGCTAACTCGCCTGTAAGTGATCATCAGATGAAATTAATGCTTAAAGGATTCCGTCGATTAACTACTGGTTTGGTAGTCTTCTCACTACTACTTATTGGTGCTGGTGGGTATACCATTTACCATCAGCAGCAAGTTCATAATCAACAAATGGTTGAAATGACTAAAACGATGAATGCTAAGGTGGCCGCTGCTAAGAAGGCTACCCCGCAAAGTATTTCTCAAAGTGAAGCTAATAAGAAAGCATTAGTCGCACTCCATGAAAACTCACGGAGTAAACTAGCTAAATATTCCAATGAGAGGTACTATGACCTAGATAAAGCAATTATTGATAATGATGCCTCTGCAGCTAATGCAGCAGTTAAGGCGATGGAAAATGATTTGAAGATGAATGATCACTACCGAGCTACGCAGGCCCAAAACTTATTACAAACTGCTGGAAATAATTACTTGGCCACTCGGGTTGACGAGGCAAATTAATTATATCTGCTTATACCTTCTTAATACCTTAAAAGCTCAAAGGAATTTACGTCCCTTGAGCTTTTTTGGCGAAAGATTGGTAATGAGTTAGGAGCGGTAGTTTTAAGGTGAATTAAGAAGAACTCATCTTAATTTCAAAATTATACGAAATGAAGGGATATGCCTATGAAATCTAGTTATAGTAAGCTTTCTAGTCAATTTCTGTTGGCAGCTTTGTTAGCAACCGGATCATCAATTGGCTTTATGAATAGTCAATCATCAACTATTCATGCCGATGTAGCATCAGATTCACTTGAAGTTACGGACACCCAAGAAGTTGATTTTGTTGATCAACAAACAGGTAAAACAGTGGGACACCAGCAACTCACCTTAGCAAGTAACGGGAAAACCTTTGCAAATGATACTAAATTAAAGTTGCCAGATGGCTATAAGCGGACTGATAAGTTTGTTTATGATCTAGCCGAAAAAGGTGGCAAAGACAAGCATTATAGTGACAATGACGGGAAAGTCGTTTGGAATGTTTATGTAGCCAAGGATACTACGGATAATGATGATGTTACCGTAAAGGGAAAAGCTGGAAGGCAAATCACTACTAAGACGACTACTAGCGATGATGGGTCAACAGTGGTAGTCACAACTACAATTACTACTAAAGGGAATAAGTCAACTACTAAACCAGCTGATGACAGTAGTACTTCGTCAACGGATTCGATGGATCCTAATAGTGACAGTTCATCTAGTACTAGCAGCAAGGATTCTAGTAGTAATTCATCAACTTCCAATAGTCAGAATTCTAAGTCAGACGCTGGTTCGGCTAAATCCAGCAATTCAGCTAGTTCAATAAAGCAATCAAATGCTACTTCATTGATGGATCCTAATGGTAGTAGTTCATCAGCCAACTCAGCTTCGACTCAAAGCTCTCAAGCAAATACTACTTCGTCTACTAATGATCAGGCTAAATCAGCTAATGAAAGTGCCGATAAGACAACAGCACTTCCAGATCCTAACAGTAGTACTAATGGGAGTGGTACAGCCGCTTCAAACTCAAATGGCACTAGTTCAGGAGCAAACTCCGGTTCTAACTCCAGCGCTAGTTCTTCTTCAGCTTCCAGTAATCCAAGCAATGCTAACGGTGGAGGAAGTTCTGCAGGTAGTGCTAACGGTGCTCAAAGTAATGGACAAGGTGCTCAGACTTTGCCCCAAACTAGTGCTGATCAGGCTCAACCAGCAGTTGAAAAGGGAATTGGTTTAGCCATGAGTGGTATATTAGCTGGTATTGGATTAGGTCATGTAATTAAGCGTTGCCGAGAAGCCAAAGAGAAAAAATAAAAATTAGGCAGTACTTTTAGTACTGCTTTTTTATTTGGCGAAAGATTGTCGATTGAGGTAACCGTCTTAATCTAGCTCTGATGAATTGAAAAGGAGCCTTTCAAAAATGATATTGCATCATGATTACGATAAAGAGCGCCAAAGAAAAGAGGAAAAACCACATTTTCTCGGTTCTCCAGGTGGTCTTGTATTTATGTACTTAATAACAATTGTTATCTCCAGTATTGTCATGTGCTGGCTTACCGGAGTTCTTGGTGGAGTTTGGACGTTCTTCCAAGATCCAGTAACTAAAAACGGCTTACATGGCTTATTCCTTGGTCAAACTAATGCAACTTATGGAAATGAATTAGATCAGGCTACTTCAATAAGCAATTTAGGAAATTTCGCCATTGCTAAGCAATTTCCAGTAATTTTCTTAGTTTTAGAGATTACTTTTATAATTTTCTGGTCACGACCAATTTTACGAATTCACGCTCGCTGGCGACCACGACAAGCTAATCAATATGGTAATGACCGGCTAACGTCTGAACCAGAAATTTTACGTCAATATCCGATGATTGCCGATCGGGATCTTGAATTTCCGGGATACGGCGGAGTGCCAGTTGCTCACTTCCAACCATGGTCAATCTTTATTAAATACCATCCAGTGCTTTTTGTTCGTGATTACTTAAAACCTTGGTTGTCACATACAACTAAGGTTACTAAAGGGTTTTATGCAATCGACCAAACTACCGTTAATACTTTAGGAATTGGTACTACTCGTTCTGGTAAGGATGAGACTGAAGTTACTCCATTAATTGATATTTTGTCTCGGGCAGCTAAGAAGTGCTCCATGGCAATTTTTGACCCCAAGACGGAAACATTAGCGAAGACTTATTTAAACCTCAAAAAACGAGGATATGAAATTGCTGTGCTAAACGTTAGTGATACTAACTATTCAATGTCGTATAACCCACTCCAAGCAGTCATTAATTATGCTAAGGATGGTTATTATGATGAAGCGCAAGAAGCAATTAACTCGCTAGCTACGACAATTTATGCTGATCCCAATGCTAAAGATAAGTTTTGGCAAGAATCTTCAATCAACCTGCTGAGTAGTCTTGTTTTAGCCTTAATTGATCATGCAGAACGAAACAACCGGAATTGGAAAGAGATAACGATGGATAACGTTATCCATATGATGACTGACTTAGGTGGGAAAGAAGTCCTGATTAATAAAGAGGGACAAATTATCCCGGGTAAGGATGACGATTTACCAGAAGTTGACGATGACAAGCCAATTGCTAAGAAGCCCATGCTAGTTATGTACTTTACTAAGTTACGTCAACTGCAGTCTTCAAGTTATAGTCGTTGGCGTCAAATGGCGCTTGATTCATTTGCCCAAAGTAAATTCTCAGGTGACGAAACTCAAGGGAACATTTATAGCTCGGCGATCGGGCCGATTAAGATTTACCTGCAAACCAGTATTGGTCGTTTAACTTCATTAAATACTTTGGACTTTGAACGGCTAGGTTTCCCTCGGCGATTAAAGTTAGTATTTCCTAAAGAATATCGCTTTAGTACCGCAATTATTAAGATTACTGATTCAACGGGAAAAGTAATTGAAACTAACAACTGTTCGGTAGATAAGTTATGCCATTTAGATTATGCCGTTCGAGAGAAACTACCGGAAAACTTTAAGATTGGAGTGTCCTTTAATTTCCGACGTAATAAAACAGTAATTATGAATGATTCAGTGACTTTTGCAGGTCGAAAAGTTTTCAAACGCAAAGGACTGGCTCGAAATAATTATGTTGTTGATGAATACAGCCATAAACCAGTGTTAAGTCGGGTATCGCTATCGGTTGCTAATAATCAACTCCATGGGGAATTGATCAAAACTGAATTTGATTACTCAGAAGCTCCGGTGGCATTATTTATGGTTACACCGCCAAATAATCCTTCTTATAACCAAATTCCAGCGTTTGCGGTTGATCAAATCTTTAATGCCTTATGGAAAATGGCAGAAAAGAATGGTCGTAAATTGGTCACCCGGACGCACATTATCGGAAACGAGTTTGGTAATATTCCAACAATTAATAAGATGGAAACAAAGATTTCAATTGGTCTATCTGCTGGAATCTTATTTGATATTTTTGTACAGAACCTTGAGCAACTTGAGGATCACTATTCAAAGAGCCAGGCCGAAACAATTAAATCTAATTGCGCTAATTGGCTCTATATCTTAACTAATTCTGACAAGACGGCACAAACTATTTCTACTCTGGCTGGTAAACGAACAGTTGATGTTACCAGCAATAGTAGTAAACGTGGTGATTCACAAAGCGGAAATGTAAGCAGTTCTTATATTAGTCAACCGATTCTCTCACCAACCGAGTTAACCAATTTCATGGGTGGTGAAATGTTAACGCTCCGGACGACTTATCGTCAAGATCAAAAGGATCATTCGATCATGGCTTATCCAATCTTTGCCCACGGGGTTACTAAGATGCCATTCATCCATAAGTTTCTTCAAGATGAATACAATGATGGACAAACAGTTGCGGATATTGGGATCAAGGCTCCTCATCGTAATTTAGACTTAGACAAAATCAGAATTAATTATGACGATGCTTATTTACAACTAATTTCAACTGATACCGATGATGACACAGAAGCTAATGAAGAAAGTGGAAGCTTTGCACCATCGGAATCAGAGTCAAAGACAGAAACCGGTGAATCACAGAAGAATGTTAACGCTAATGTTTCTGACGCTAGTTTTCAAATCAGTCAAGAGACTACGAAAATAGACGATGAATCAGAAGATAAGCCAATATTTGATGAGTTCATCTTAGATAATCACCGCTTCTTAACTGATATAAATGCCTTGATTTATAGCTATCTTAAGGATGTTCCACCTTCGGAAGTTCGCCAAGAATTTTTCAATCGGACTTATGACTTTTGGCGTGATCCAAAACATAACGATTGGGAATATCTAAGAGAATTGTTTGCTGGCAACTCAGAGTTATATAACTCACTTCGAGAAGTGATTAACCAAAAAATTAATAATTTAATGAAAGGATGAGAAAGTTGGACTTAATTGCACTAATTAAATATGCCCTAACCAAGCTATCGTTGTTTGCAATTACAGAGACTTCGTTCAGTACGGCAGCTGCTGGAGGTCCCTATACTAAAATTCCTGATGGTGATACGGGCACAGTTATTAATTTCTATATAAACTGGTCTTCCTATTTGCATTTAAACTATGGCTTTCTTCACGCTACTTATGGTTATCTCCAAAAAGCAACAGTTAATCTTCTATTTAGCACTGATAGAGGACTAGAAGATATTTACGATACAGTTTTTAGCTTTCTAGGCTGGGAAGGGAATATCTCTAATTCTAGTGGCCCCTTGTATGGACTATGGTATTTCTTTCAATTTATGGGTTGGTCATTACTAGCGCTTGGGTTACTTATTGTTGCCTTTCAGTCATTAATGCATCGCTCTGACTGGGGAAAAATTGGTACAAATGTGGTGTTGGCTGCAATGACAATGACTTTGTTACCAATGATGATGCAAATGTTTAATACAGTTGCTGTTGATGCTGAAAGTGCAATTAAGAGTGTCAAGGGTACCGAAATGACAACTGATATTGCTGTGCAACCAATAAAAAACAATGTAATAGATTTAAGTACCTTAATTAGACGTGACTTTGGTAATTTCAAGTATAAACCTGAAGCTAAGAAAATTCGGAACGTAGCTAATTGGAATGTTATTAATTCTCCTAAAGCAGTTAAAGAAATGGACTTTGGTCAGTACTTAGATAAGAAGACGATGAATGATGATTTAAAGCTAAGCAAGTATAAGGCTGGAGAAGCGGCAATGAACTACCACCTTGAAGATGAACATAATCAAGTTGGTGGTGGCTATATCATTGCTAAGAATTCTAACGCTGGGTTGGGGACCTTGAATGATAGATATTATTCACGATATTCGGTTAACTGGATCGGGCTTATTGGTCAGAGCCTTATTATTGGCGTTGTCCTCCTTATTGCCGGTATTCGTGTATGTAAAGATTCCTATGAACTAACTCTAATGAGTTTTATTGCTCCTTTGGTAGCTTATCGAAGTATCAGGTCTACTAAAAAATTAAGGGATTTAATCTCTTCGATTGCAGGTATGTATACTTCAATTGTCTTTATGATGGCTTTAATTCGGGTCTACTTAATTGGATTAGTGGTGTGCCAGGCTAAGGTTCCTGGTATGAACTGGTTCGAACGAAGTATTGTTATTCTGATGCTATATGCCGGTGGAGCATTTGCTATGTTTGGTGGCCTTAATTACCTTGAGCGAGTAACGGGGGTATCTCAAGGCCTATCTGATGAAGCAGGACAAGCAATGGCTGTTGGCGCATTAGGTGGTGCTGCGGTTGGTGCCACTGCAGGACTAGCCGGTGGTGCGATGGGTAAAGTTGGCGGTGCTGTTAGTCGATTTAGTAATAATCGGAGCAATAGCAGTCTAACCAGCGGTAATAGTCGGACAAACGGTATTAATAGTAGTCGTAATAAGTCTAATGGTCAAAACGATACTCATGGTATTTCAAGCACTCGTTCGCAACAAAACGGTCAAAATAATCCACAGACAACAAATACTAATCAGCAGAATCAAAAAGGCGGTTCACAGAATAACCAGAACAACCAAACTGGAATCTCTAAGTCTGGTGATCGGAATAGTCAAAATAGTGCTAGCCAATCTGGAGGTCAAAACGTTAATGGTGGAAACCAAGGAACTAATAGTTCTAATGTTAACAATGGCTTCACCAATAATAATGAAGCAAATAATGGCATTAGTGGTCAAACACCTGATAGTCAAAATCAGAATGGTTGGTCAAATGACTTTGGTCAAAACGGTATTAGTAACGATCAAGACATGAGTCCTGTTTCAGATGATCCAACTAATCAAAATCCAATTGGAATTGATTCTAATGATCCTACTCAAAATATGAATATGGATCCTAATGCTAATGTGGCGGAAGATCCTAATAATCATGGTCTTGATAATCCTGAATCTGAAAATAGTTGGGAAAATGATCCTAACTTAAACAGTAATGATAAGTTTGATCCAAACGGACAGAATGGCATTGGTAATCAAAACGGCTTTCCAAAAGATGATAGTTTTGAAGGCCAGTCAGATTGGCTTAATGATATGAGCTCTGGTCAACCGCAAGGAGAAAAGCCGTCATTTGATGAAGGTACTACTAGTTCAGCCACTTCTTCAGATGTTGGGCAAACTCAATCAACAAGTACCGGTACTTCAACACCAAATGCAGGTGTACGCATTGGTAATACACTTCAATCTACCGGCAATCGGGTTTCTAATGTCTCAAGATCCGTTCGACAACATTCAACTCAATATCTTAAGAATCACCGATTCAATATTGGAACTGGGAATCTTCATGGTCGTGATAGCGACCAATTAGATTAATAAAAAGGTCAGCTGTAAAGCTGGCTTTTTTAGTTGGCAATTGTTGTATACAGAATTAATTTACGTAATATCTAAGTGATTTAACAAAGAGGAAAGGATAGTTTTAGCAATGAACGATAACTATGGGGTTGTTAGTGGAATTGGCGAAGGAATTAAAATTGGCCTGTTCTTCATAAAGGATATTTGCTGTCTAGCAGCGGTAATAGTTCCAGCTTATTTAATGATGAACAATGGTTTTCCACCTACTGAAAAACCTAAAAGTCTCCTGTTCTTTATTGTTGCAATTGTGTTCGCCTTCTACTTAGATTTACACCCACTTACTAATCCGGGTAAAAGAAACTACGAAGTTATTTGGATGCTGCTCAAGGATCGAAAACCAAAAAGCTACAAATCATTTGGCTACTATGAATTTCGACCTTTAGAAAAATTAAAGGAGGAATGGTCTCATGGTAATTCAAACTAATAAGAAAACAAAAGTTGGCAGAATCGGCAGTAATAAAAAGAAAAATGATTTGTCTGATTTACTAAAATTCAATGGATCTGATCCTAATTTGGATTCGTCAATCCTCAAATTATTTAACTACAAAGCGATTACAGCTGACCATGATCATTTAATTGTTGCTCGTGATGGAAGCTATATGGATTTAATTAATATTCGAGGTTATGGTCTTTATTCCCTGACTTATGAACAACAAAATATCGTCCTGAGTGATTACCACAGATTCCTCCAAGTCTTCTTACCAGATCATAAATACATTATTACGCCATTTCCAGTGGATACTAGTCCGCAAAAAAGTTTCTGGGGTGAACGCTATATCAAGGTAAGTAATCAGTTACGAAGAGAAACTAATGCTATTCGACGTAAACAGTTGCAAACGCAACTTTATTACATCCGGATTAAACAGAATAACAACATTTTAGTTGAACAAATGCTTCATTCTGAGGAATTTTACCTATTAATTTTTGGTAAGGATAAAGAAGAAGTGCGAGATAAGCGTAGCTCGTCAATTAATTCTGGTGGTGAAGCATTAATTATGAACCAGATTACTTTGGAAAAGAAGAAAGAAATTTTGTTTAGAATTAATAATCTAAATACAGAAATTAAGTAGGAGATGAAAAGGGTGAAAGGAAAAGAGATTAGACGATATGAAGAAGCTGGATATGATCTTGATTTCTTAGCAAAAGTTCAAACTCAAGGGAATTTACGAGTACATGGTCGGTATATTGAGATGGGAGATGGCTTCCTAACCTGCTTACGAGTTTATCGTTATCCTTCTCAAGGTTTAGGTCGATTTTGGGGAGTACCGTTAACTAATAATATGAACACAATGAGTGTTGTTTCTGTGGGAACCGAAGATCAAGAAGCAATTCAAAAAGCGATTGACTCAGCTGCTGGTGAAGAGTACTCCCGTATTTCCGGGAAAAATAAAGTTATTGATAACTTAACTGCTGGTGGGAAATATGAGGACTTACGTAATTTATTAATTAAGATGACTCGGCAACATGAAATTGTGAAGCGACTATATATCAGAACGTTTGTCTATGCTGAAACAATTGAAGAACTTGATAAGCGTTGCCGAAAGATTATTCATGATAATCATGAGTTCAGATTTGGACGCTACAGTAGTGAGCAACTTGATGATTTTCAAAGCATCTTTGTTCCGACAATGAGGGAAAAAGGAATGGTAAATAAGCCAGAAGGTACCCCAATTGATGCTGAGAACCTGACCGGATTTTATCCTTTCAATCACGTTAAGTTGGATGATCCTCATGGTTCTTATTATGGCTATACCAAAACTAATGGGGAAGTTATGTTTGATCCGTTCCAACGAGACGATATTCGGACACGATCATTCTTTTTTGTTACCGGTAACGCTGGTATGGGTAAGTCAACCTTACTAAAGAAAATGAATGACGATGTATTCGCTCGTGGCGCTTTTATTCGCAATTTTGATGTTTCCTCGGAATACTCTGCGCAAACTAAACGTCAATCAGGAGTAGTAGTTGACTTAGCTCGGCCGGAATTTATGATTAATCCATTTGAAATTTTCCCAACAGAAATTAACGAAGATGGTAGTAGTAATGAAATTAGCTCATTTAACCGGCAAATTACGAAACTAAAGAATATGTTACGGTTCTTTAATCCTAAGGTTAATGACGATGATCTCGGGGTGTTTGAACAATGGCTTAATAAGTTCTATGTCGCTCAGAATGTCTGGGTTGCTAATGCCGCTAAGGTTCAACCAGATATTAAGGTAACCAATCTTTATTTACCTAAAGATGCTTACCCAACCCTTGAAGATTTTGTCTTATTTGCTAAAGAACAGAAACGAAAAGCAACGAGTGATATACGACGGCGACCAACCGATATGGAACAACGTTCAATGGTACGAATTGTTAATACTTTTGAAGGACTATTAAATAATAAACGTTCTATGTTTGAAGGCTATACCAAATTCCCGGACTTAAGTAATGAACAAGTTGTTACTTTTAATTTACAAAGCCTTAATGCACAAGGAAAAAATGTTTTTAATGCACAAATTTATCAAGTATTGACCTTACTTGAAGGAGAAATCATTAAAAATGGTTTGAGGCAACGACAATTACTACAAGCTGGAAAGATTACTGAAGATGATGCCAAGTGGTACTACTTGAACCTTGATGAAGTTGAAAATTTGATTAATCCACACTTCTCATATGGGGTTGAATTTTTGGCTTCAATGATGGAACAAATGCGGAAGAACAACTGTGCAATTACAATGGCGGCACCTACGATTAAAGATTTAATCGTTAATGTTAGTTCAGATAGTCCGTACATTATTGCTGTTCAAAAGATCTTCTCACTATTCCAAATTAACTTTTTCTTCCAAATTTCTAATGATGACTTACCACGATTAAAGGTTGCACTCGGTAAGTCAATGTCAATGGCTGAACTTCAAGGTTTGACCACGTTGCGACGAGGAGAGTGCCTAATGAACATTAACGGTGATCGTAATATTCGATTCTATGTTCAACTTTCTGATGAAGAAAAGAAAGTCTATGGAGGCGGTATGTAATGGCGATTACTAAAAAAGATTCAAAGAAGCGTCATCGTTTCCCTCATCCATTAAAAGCAGCAAAGTATAACTATCAAGACTTTCAAAAAAGGTCTAAGGATTATGTAAGAGCAAGAGCTGATTACATAAAAAATAATGATGAAGAAAATGATCGAAATACTAATCAACAGTCGGACCGGGTTAATATCAGTTTTTTGATTTTTATGATGGCTTTTGCGCTACTTCTTGGCCTTTTTAAGTTATTAGATTGGCTTTAAGAGGTGAACTAAATGCAAAAAAGAATAAAAAACCATTGGATGATTATTACTGCTGGGATAGTAGGATTTGGTGTCTTCTTGCTTTTATTAGGTGGCCTTGTTTCAGGGTTGTTCGCACTAGAAGCAGGAAATTGTAAGGGAGACTCTAATGATATGAGTCCTAATGGTGACGTAACTAGTTCTGCTAATTTGAATGATAACGCAAAGAAAATCTTTGATTATTTCGTTAAAAATCTGGGCTTTTCCGGAGCAGGAGCTGCTGGGGTTGTTGGTAATGCTTCGATTGAGTCGGGATATGATCCTAAAGCAAATGGTGGAAGTGTTAAGGGCATCTTTCAGTGGGGTGCTGGTGGAATTAACGGTGACCGGCTTCATCAAGGTGGCTTTATTAAAAGTGATGCTGATTTAACCCTTGAAAATGAACTAAAGCTAGCAGCCTATGAATTAGCTCACAGTTATGCTTCTGTTAAGTCTAAGGTTGGACACGCAACCGATCCTTCAGAAGCTTCTAAAATTTGGCAAGATGAATATGAACAAGCACCTGGCCAAAAGACCGCTGAACGACAAGCGGTTGCCCGAGAGGCTTATCAAAAATTTGGTGGCTCTACTATTAGTGCTAATGACAGTTTGCTTGGCAATGTTGTTGCTGCTGGTGATGCTGGTGCAAATTCTGATGCTGCTTCTGGTCAAGCATGTCCGAACGGATCAGAAGGAGAAGGTAGCGGTGAGATGCTTGATATAGCAAAGAAATTATTAGGCTACTTCTCATACGCTTATGCTCGTCCAGTTTTGCAGAACACTATGAGTAATACTAGTAGTCATAGTGTTTCAGATGTCCGTCATGATGGTCAAACTGACTGTTCTGGCTTCGTTTGGTTAGTTTGTTATCTAGCTGGCTATAAGGTTCCGGCCGGTGGTTGGTATACCGGTTCTATGTATCAAGATGCAACCGGCCCTCATCAGTACTTAAAGCAAGTTGATGAAAGTTCTGCCAAAGCTGGTGATATTGTGGTTTGCGGAGGCCCAGGTTCAACAGGCGCTGGTGGGCACACCGCTATTCTTGCTGAAAACTGGCATGGTATGAGTACCAAGGTGATTAACGAAGGTGGGGGTGGCGATGATGTTAACGAACACACCTTTGAATATGCGTTTGGTACTGCCCTTGGGAATGACCAACGGATCTTCTGTGAACCTGTTGCCAAAAATTAAGTATTGGGGTGAAATAAATTGAAGAAAACAGGCGTTTTATATGTAATTGCGGTAATTACCATTATTTTTGGGATTCTATCGTGGCCCAGTGGAAAAAAGCTTAAACAAGCACAAGCAAACTTAAGCTCAACCAATGCTCAAATTAAAAAATATAAGGAGCAAGCTAATAATATTACTCCTCAGGATAAAAATTTTGATCTGCAGTTAGCAGAACAAAATGGGGAAAACAAAGTTAACGAAGGTATTGGTTTGGCTTTAGGTGGAATCCATTCTGATGATGATTTTAATAAGAATAAGGATAAATTAGTGTCTGATTTGGGATCCAAGTTAACCAAAGAGTTAGTTGGATACTCACAAGATCGAAATACTCGAAAGTACATTACTAGTAAAAATGATGGGGTAGTTACTACCTTTAGCAAAATGGGCAATCCCAGTGAAGTTAATTTTGAAACTTATACACAATTTGAACGAGAAGACGGTACCAAAAAATACATACTAGTTGAAGGAACATATGATTTAAAAGCCGGAAAGGTTTTAACGGCAACAGTTAGTCCGTTATCAGAACAACCTTCTAATCACGTTCAGTCGGGAGATGAAAATTAATGAATAATAAATCTCTACCTATTATATTGATCGTCCTTGGTAGTCTTTTAACTGCAGGTGGGGTTCAAAATAGTCATCAAACTGACGCTAAATTGGCTAGAATAAATAGCACGTTAAATAGTCGAAAACAGGTTTTGAAGAATTATCAAACAAAAGTTGAAAATCCTTTGTTAGCTGATAAAGCCAAAACGCCTGCACAAAAGAGTACACAAACCCAATTAAATACTAATAATGAAATGTTTAAAGCAGCTAATGGATTCTTCTCGGTGGCCTTTAATTTTAGTAGCCAGAAAGAATGGAACCAACGAAAAAATAATGCTAGTCGTTATGCTACTGACGATGTACTTAATGATAAGAAGCTATTTAATTCTGGGAAAGATGTAACTGGTAATAGCATTATTGAAGCACAAAAGGTAGTTTCTACTTTTAATTCAGTCAATTTATCTACTAATACCATTAACAACAATGACCACTCGTTAACGGGGTTAGCTAAGGTTAGTTATTCTGCTTCAACTGATAATCATAGTCCGGCCCAGCATACTGATATTTATCTATTAAAATACGATTTACACCAGCATAAATTATCTTTGGTACATCGTATTGGAGAATTAAGTAGTGAGGATAATTAAAATGAAGCATAAGATTTATTTATTTCTAAAAAGCGATGGATTCACTGTTATCAGCTATTTTCTTTGTTTACTATTGGCAACTTCCTTGGTACCAGTAGTAGGAAGTAAGGTAGCATTAGTTCAAGAATTGTTACTACTAGGATTATTACTGGTATTAATTTTACTTCATCGAAGTACTTTATTAAGAAAGATGGATAAAAAACTAGTGCTTAAAGGATTCATTTGGGGACTTACTAGTTTAATTGTAGAAGGATTAATAATTATCAGTATTATTCTGATAACTAAGGTATCAATTCCATCGCAAAATACCTCAGGGGTAATGACCGCCATTAAGAAGTACCCACTATTTATTGCCTATACGATTTTAATTGCCCCAATGGTTGAAGAACTAGTCTTTCGTGATTCTTTCTTTACGATCTGCAGTAAATATTTAGCAGAATTTCTAAAAGGTAAAAATAAGACTGTTTGGATTAACGCCATAGCTGCATTAATTACTGCTTTTATCTTTGCCGGGTTACATGCAGATAATGCTGTAGGGGAGTATGTATTGGTTAGCTTATTCTTTCAATGGCTTTTCTACCATTACAAAGATATTCGAGTAAGTATGATTGCACATATAACTTTTAATTTGAGCACCTTATCATTACTACTATTTTTCTAATTAATACAAGCAATTTGCAGATTCTCAAAAATAATTTAAAATTATACTTGCAATAAATTAGATTCTCTGATATATTTATTATTGTTGTCGGAGGGTTGATATTCTTGGTAAGAATATTACGGTAAAGTTTTTTGTTTAATAGTTCATCTTTGGTGCTTTAAACGATATATTTGACTGATATTAAAGCTTTTCCTTTTACCTCCTTCTCCGTTT
>NZ_JACIUZ010000014.1 GCF_014145505.1 Limosilactobacillus fastidiosus | reverse complement strand
TGATTGACTTGCACTCAAGCTAGTTGAAGCTGAAGTACTTACGGAATCAGAAGTTGAAACACTATTGCTCAAGCTCGTACTCAAGGAACGGCTGGTACTATCACTAACACTAGTCGATGTTGATTCACTATCACTTAAACTAGTGCTCAGGGAGCGACTATCAGATAACGATGTACTCAAACTTGCAGAGGCGCTTGTACTTTGACTAGT
>NZ_JACIUZ010000013.1 GCF_014145505.1 Limosilactobacillus fastidiosus | reverse complement strand
CGTAGCAAGGCTTCCATCCACATAAATATGATCGGTTCTAATGGCTTTGTCAGGCGAATAACTGTCGGTAACCTTCTTCAATTGATTTTCGTAATCTTGGTTATTTTGTTCTTGAGTAACTCATGTAAAAGTAAGCAATGATTAATTATGTATTCCATTAGTTCTAATTGGAACAGTAGAAAATATGATAATGAAATCAATAGTTCGTAAATAGCTATGATTTAAAGCTACATCGTAGTGATAATACGCTTGCTCAGATTTCCGGATAGGTAGAGTTACATCTCCAAAGCCAATTACAGTAGATACACCATCAAATTCATCACCAAGATGGTGACTGAGATCTCCAGTAACATCATTTGCCATTGCGGGTGATGACCAAATATCATGAAACCTAATTTTTATATGATTACCATTTACCTTAAATAATCCAGCACGGTAATAGCTTTCTACACCGTCCCAGTTCCGAGATCCATATTGAATCTTTGCTGTATCACCGTAGGTATTGTTTATGTCCGCAAATAGATCGTTACCTGAATGAACAGTAATTGAAGAACCTGGTAGATGTAGGGCTTGTCCTCCTGATAGTAATTGAATAGCTTCACTTTGAATCCCCGAATCACGTCCCCAAGACTCCATTCCGCCCGCAGATAAATAAGCATTATCAGTAAAGTCAACTTGGGAGCCGTCTGCATAATAGTACTTGTAGTCAATATCTAATGAATTTCCTGAGATAGCAAAAAAATCTGAAGGATCATTAGGAATTGCAATTCTCTTCTTATAGTTACCATCGTGTACGTAGTACTTAAGGTTTGATACCGTAGCCACAATTTTAGTAATTGGACGACCTTGATAGCTAGTATTTTTTAGATTTGTCCAAGTTACAGTGGCAAAATCACCAGGGATATCTGCATTAGCAGGTATAACTAGGGAAGTAACGTTTTTAATATCATCTGACCCATTAGCTCCAGCGTCACCATTAATTACCTGATATGACGATTCAACACTAACTGAAGCATCTGGCTCTTTACCGAATGAAGCTTCCTGTTGAATTTTACTTAGATTTGTTCCTGATTCATCAGTATTTAAACCAGCATTTTTAATTTCAGCTTGTAGTTCTGCAACTTTTCTCTGGTATTCAGCGTATTCTGATCTATAATTCTGATTATTTTGTTCTTGAGTAACTTATGCAAAATAAAGATATTAATGATCTATTATCGTTAATTTTACGAATGATCTCAGAGGTTTAGCCATAAATAGTTTGTGTAAAAACGTAGATTATCGGTAAATTCTTTCAAAATTACTAAAATTACTCAAGAACAAAATAATGAAGTCTGGTCTAAATTTGAGAAAGAGTTAGCCGAGTATCGTAAAGGACACGGAATTGCTAATCCTAATGGAGTATCAACTGCTGAAATAGTACAAGCGTTGACTTTAGGAAGGGAACCTCAGGCAAAGGTCTCAGTATCTCAATTGAATGGGAAAGCGGGTAGAACCGATAATAAAAAGACGCAAAATACCGATTCTACTTCATATGAGTATTTAATTACTCCAGGGGCAACAGGAACTGTTCTTGTAGCTACGTATTCGAATTTGCAACATTCCTTTTATACTGATGCCAACGGAGATAAGCATAATATTTCAAAGATCGTTCGAACGTTTAGTGATTTAACAAAGCAAAATTGGGTTCCAAGTTGGAATTGGGAAAAAGCGCCCGAGAATGGTGCTAATCCTTACCTATGGATTTATGATGATCCAACGGATGGATTTTGGTACTACTTCGCTTCCGGAGTTACAGTCACCGATCAGTATTTTGATGAAAATGGAAATCCAATTAATCTTGCTGATGATGCCTGGCTTGCTGTAACATCTCTTAATAATCAATCAGATCCTCAGCATATAGCTAATAATGCTGATGTTGAACAGGTAACTCCTGTAAGTGGTGGCCAGTCATATGCGTTACTCGGTTCTTCAGTAACAAATCATAATGGTACCCTTTATGCTGATAAAAATAATTCAAGTGAACCAAAAGGAAGTCATAATAACTCAGATTGGTGGGATTATAAAGGCCCTAATGAGTATTATGGTGCAGGTTTAATTAAGCTTTCGGGAAATACTACTTCATTACGCTTCTCTACTCATTATGATCCTAGTTTTACTGGAGCAACCTCACATGATGTGTGGGCAACAACCACTACAATTCTTCCTGCAACACCAGGACCGGAAAAGCCAAAAGTTCCTAAGACTAGTAATGCTCACTTTCACTACGATGTAGCTTTAATTTGCCATTAAATTCCGAATATTAATGATTTAACTTATCTATATTTAATTTAATTTTTTTACATGGCAAAAGTTGTGTTATGAAATTAACCTATTAAATTTCTCCTTGTAAATAAATGAAAAAGGAGAAATTCTTATGATTATTCGCTCAAAAACAAAAGCTGAACTAATCACTAAGCCCTTCTTACGCTATAAATTGTATAAGAAAGGGAAGATGTTAGTAACATCATCTGTTGCAGGACTTTCTGTAGTTGGAATGATGGTTACGTTATCGCAAGGTCAAGTACATGCTGATACAACAACGCCAGCTTCAACAACAACTCAAACTGCTAACGCAACGCCAACTCAGCAATCAACTGCTAATTCAGGAAGTAATTCTGTTACCAATCAAGTGACAGTTGATCACAGTACTTTGAATAATGCAGTTAATAATGCTAAACAAGCAGGAATGACTGTTACAAATAAGCCTACTGTTAATCAGACGGTTCCTGAAAGTCAGGTTCCTCAAGCACGACAAGATATTCAAGAAAATGAAGCCAGTCAGGCGGCAAAGATTAATCAAGATGTTGCTCAGTATAAGCATGATCAGGCCAACTATACTAATTACAATGGCTATAAAGGCGATACTTCAAAACTAGATGCTGAAGTTCAGAAAGCTCAAGGTACCACTGGATTAACCGTAATTAAAGATGCCGATCAGCCACAAACACCAGTTAAAGCTAGCGATGATCAAGCAATCAATAATATGAAGGATAAGATCCAAAATGATTATGAAGATCAGGTTTCTTCTCTTGAAAATGCTATCGCTACTCAAGAACAAAATAA
>NZ_JACIUZ010000012.1 GCF_014145505.1 Limosilactobacillus fastidiosus | reverse complement strand
ATCGACTAGTGTTAGTGATAGTACCAGCCGTTCCTTGAGTACGAGCTTGAGCAATAGTGTTTCAACTTCTGATTCCGTAAGTACTTCAGCTTCAACTAGCTTGAGTGCAAGTCAATCAGCATCCTTAAGTGCTAGTTCAAGCGTTTCAGCTTCACTCAGTACAAGCGCCTCGGCAAGCTTGAGTACATCGCTTTCTGACAGCCGTTCTCTAAGTACAAGTTTGAGTGATAGTGCTTCAACTTCACAATCATTAAGTTCCAGTGCATTAACTTCGACTTCAATTAAGGACAGTGAAGAGGCTTCAACTAGTGTTAGTGTGAGTGCTTCAACTAGTACTTCACTTAGCCAGAGTACTTTAACTTCGGACAGCTTAAGTACTTCACTATCAACTAGTCAAAGTACAAGCGCCTCTGCAAGTTTGAGTACATCGTTATCTGATAGTCGCTCCCTGAGCACTAGTTTAAGTGATAGTGAA
>NZ_JACIUZ010000011.1 GCF_014145505.1 Limosilactobacillus fastidiosus | reverse complement strand
CCTCCTTCTCCGTTTTCATGACCCGTTAGTCAAGTGGTTAAGACACCAGCCTTTCACGCTGGTATCGTGGGTTCAAATCCCGCACGGGTCACTTTTTTATTATCGCGGGGTAGAGCAGTCTGGTAGCTCGTCGGGCTCATAACCCGGAGGTCGTTGGTTCAAATCCAGCCCCCGCAATTTGGTCCGTTGGTCTAGTTGGTTTAGGACGCATCCCTGTCACGGATGAGATCACGAGTTCGAGTCTCGTACGGACCGTTTGTTGCAATCAAGATTTTTCTTGGTTGTTTTTTTGTTTATGATGAATTATGCAATAAAAGGGCTCCCATCAATAATGGAAGTCCTTTTTGTGTTATTAAAATTTAATTACATTAATGGACGATATACTTCATCATAGTATGTATTATTAGGATCTCGAGTGGTAAAACTATCAAGTTGCTTAAATGAATCGGTTTTCTTCCAGGTCATTAATTCATCTAAATCATTTAATGCAGTTAGAAGAACGAATGTAGTACTTTCTTCTTTGTTATCGACTTGGAGAAAAGCTTGTCCATTAATCAGTGGATTTGAATTGTCAATTATCTTATTAAGCGTATTAAAGAGGATCTTTTGATGATCATTATCAACTTGGAAGGATTGATAATAAAGAATTCCTCTGTATTCACTACTTAGTTGTTCTCCTAAAACTGTATATTCAACTGGTGACTTGAAAACTGTTGGCTTATTAGAAAAATCAAATAATGCTAAATTATGACTATGCTCTGATGCTTGCATAAGTTTGAATTTTCTATCTGGGTACTTATCAATAATATCTTGCAAGATTTGCCGTGATCCAAAGGTTAAGCTTAATTGTGATAACATGGCAGTTCCTCCTTTTAATTGTATAGATTTATTATAATACTTTCTTTTCCTTAATTACCAATTATCAGTAATTTTAAGGAGAAACAATAAAACTGCAATTCTTTATGTTAATTTAAAATAATTAATTATCCTTAAAAGTGCTTGAAATACATGAGTCACATGTTATAATTTTGCTTACTAAAAGTAACTAATAACTATTGGCACTTTTATTAATATTAAAAACATTGTATAATTAATCTTGTAGCTATAAGTTTGTATAAGGAATTAGCTCTAAAGGAGGCTTTTTATTAATGGTTACACTTTACACGTCTCCAAGTTGTACTTCATGTCGGAAAGCAAAGACATGGTTACAAGAAAACGGAATTTCTTTTAAAGAAAGAAATATCTTTTCTGAACCACTTAATGTGAGTGAGATAAAGAACATATTACGGATGACAGAAGATGGAACGGAAGATATTATTTCTAAGCGTTCTAAAGCCTATTCAAAATTGAATGTCGATTTGAATGAACTGCCAATGGAGCAGTTGTATAAAATGATTAGTCAGAATCCTGGATTGTTACGGCGACCAATTATTGTTGATGAAAAACGGCTTCAGGTTGGCTACAATGAAGATGAGATTCGTTGCTTCCTTCCTCGTCAAGTTCGTGAATTAGAATTAGCGGAAGCTGAACAGAAAGCTAACACGATTTAACTATAATTAAACAGGCGCAATATACTGACTCGAGCGAGCTTTATGTTGCGCCTTTTCTTTCTTTACTTTTGTGGTAAATTGGTTAGAATGGTAGTAATTACATAACTCGAGTCGAAGGGGGTGCTTTTAATGGAGATGGAGCGCATTAATGAAAATACGATTCGTGTTTTAGTCGACTCGAACGACCTGGAGGAACGGGGAATTAAAATTTTGGACTTGTTAAGTGATCATAAACAGATTCAAGATTTCTTTTATAGTATATTGAAGGAAGTTGATTCTACTCACCAATTTCAAGATAATGATTCTGTAACATTTCAGGTAATGCCTACAGGAAATGGCTTAGAATTATTTATTAGTAAAAATGATCAAATTACTGGAGCTGATAGCGAGCAAACTGATGCAATTGCGGATTATATTCGTCGAAGTATTGCACAAAAGCGAAGTGAGAAATCGAGAACTGATGAATCTGAGCAATCGTTCGAAGATACTGATGAATATGCTTCTCCAGCAAACGGCGCAGAACCACTAACAAAGTTAATTGTTGTTAAGTTTGCACAGTTTGATGATCTAATTCAGTATGCAAAGATTGCTGATGATTACAATGTTGTTAGTGAACTCTATAAGTACGAAAGGCAATACTACTTGACTTTACAGTACTTGGTTACAGATGAAAATACTGATGAAGAAATAAAGAACCAGATTGCATTAGCATACGAATATGGAGAACCAACTAATATTGCCTCAGATTATTTAGCCGAGCATTCCAAAAAACTGATGGAAATTTCGGCGTTACATTTGATTCAGCATTATTTTAGTTAAATAAAAAGTACCCTTAAATATCATAAGGGTACTTTTTTAATGCATTTTAAAGAATTTACCGTCTTATATATTAGGGAGGGTAAATAAGTTGCTAGTTGCTAAATCTAATGATCAATTTGTAAATGCATTCAACGCTAATAAAAGAGAGGAATATTATTGTCCAGAATGTGGAGAGCAACTGATTCTTAAGAAGGGGAAATGTAAAGTTGCTCATTTTGCCCATGGTGTCAATAGTAAATGTCAACTGCAAAAAGGGGAAAGTTATGAACACCTTTTAGGAAAACAACAAATATTTGAATGGGCACGACAGAATAATTGGTATCCAGAACTTGAAGTCTACATTTCATCATTAAAACAACGGGCGGACGTGTTACTTAATGTCCAGGGACGTCAGGTAGCAATTGAATTTCAATGTAGTCCCTTATCATTAATAGACCTTCAAGAGCGGACTCGTGGTTATGAGAAACTCGGGATAAAATGTTACTGGTTTCTTGGTTCGCCATATGAGTTAAAAATTCACCAACGACAAACTCAAAAATTTATTCAATTACTAAATAACCGATATAGACTAATTTTCTGGAATATTAAATCAGCAGCTATTAAGATAGAGAATGCTACTATTTGGGAACAACGATTAAATTTAAGACAAATTAATAAGAATTACCGAACACTCCATCAACTTATATCATTACCGGAAACTAAAATGAATTTTCTGCGTAATGGCTTGCCACTTATTTGTCATCAGCGGTTAAGGGGGATTCAGGTCACTAAACATCCAGAAATATATTGGCGTTATTTAGTATGCAGAAAATTAGCTGATATACCGTTATTTACTAGTTTTAGTCAAACTTCGTGGATAAAGATGTTAAGGAAGGTAGAAGCTAGTGAATGGGTAATCTTTCCTTGCCTTCCTCCGATGATATTAATTAATACCTACCTAAGATTATTTACTGGGCAATTAATTAGGTGTGGCATTATTGTAAGGAGAAAGAAAAGAATTATTTTAGTTAAATATCCTCGTTCGTCTCGTTCCCTTGCGGAGCAGGAGCAAGAAGTTCAAAAATTGCTTAGTGGATATCAATAAAATATGAAATAATAGAGATGAAAAAATAAAAGTCGGGGATGATTTAAATGGGACGTCATACTTGTACAACTTTTCTTGCCGGGAAAAAAGCAACTATAGATGGTTCAACGATTGTTTGTCGGGTTGAAGATTATTCAAATAACTTTGATCCTCAACGGTTTATTGTAGTTACTCCTGAAAAGCAACCCCAGCATTACGAAAGTAAAGTGACTAAATTCAAAATTGATTTACCGGCTAATTCGTTGCGTTACACTTCAACTCCTGATGCGGATAGCAGTGCTGGTATTTTTGGAGCGAGTGGGATCAACTCCGCTAATGTTTCAATGACTGCTACCGAGACAATTACGAATAATTCTCGGATCCTCAGTCTTGATCCATATAATAGTGAAGATGGAATCGGTGAGGGGGATTTTCTAACTTTAGTTTTGCCATACGTTAAGACAGCTAAACAAGCCGTAAAACGAGTAGGCTCTCTCTTAGAGAAGTATGGAACATATGAAGCGAATGGGATGGCTTTTGGCGATAAAGATGAAGTGTGGTATTTAGAGACGCTTGGAGGTCACCACTGGGCCGCAATGAGAATTCCTGATGAATCTTACGTAATTGCACCAAACAGGTTAAACATTACTAATTTTGATTTCTCATCGACAGCAACATTAAGTTCTGCTGATTTAAAAGAATTGATTGATCTCAATTACCTTAATCCTGAGGAAGGCAACTACAATCTCCGGTTAATATTTGGTAGCAGTACTTACCGTGATGCTCACTATAATAATCCACGGGCTTGGTTTGTGGAAAAACAGTTGAGTGGCGAGCGAGGGAATAAGCCAACTGATCAGATGTTACCATTTATTAATTATCCGCAACATAAAATTACAATCCAAGAGATTAAGAAATTAATGAGTTCTCATTATCAGGATACTGAATATGATCCTTATGTTGTAAAGAATGCACCATTCCGTTCAATTGCATTAAATCGTAATCTTGAGCTCCATCTCCTTCAAATTAGGAATAATATTGATCCGCAACTTAGCGCTATCCATTGGCTAGCTTTTGGTCCTAATACGGTTAATGTTGTGGTTCCCTTCTATGCTAATGTTAAAGAAACTCCACAACATTATCGTGATACGACAACGACATTTGATATTAAAGATAGTTACTGGTTAAATCATGTTATTATGGCGATCGCTGATCAGCATTACCAAAAAGTAGAATCCCTAATTGAAGATTTTTCGGAGCAAGTAATGACTCAAACGTTAGCAATTCAACACCAAGCAGATAAAAAGTTTGCAAAGCAAGATGACATAACCGAATTTTTAAGTAAGATTAATGAGCAAATGGCAGAGATTTCGTATCAGGAATCAATAAAGTTATTAGGAAAATTAGTTGATTATGGTTTAAAAAATGCTTATCTTCAGTATTAACTAATAATAAAATAACCTTCAAAGTATAAATTAGACTTTGAAGGTTAATTTTTCTTATTTTACTATTTTTGCATTGTTTTAGTTAAAGGACGAGATTGGTAGTGCTTAACGAAGTTAGCTATCGATGGGTCATTCTCTAATTGTTTATTCTTATAGGCAGTAATAAGAGTTTCGTAGTCAAAGTTATTAAGTAAAAAACCGTAGTGCGATTGCTTTGTATCAAAGACTACTGCAGTAGATGGCCTTGTAATTCCTAAGCTTTGGGCGAATTGCTGGTCTTGGTGAAAGGTCTTTTTAGCTAAAGTGGAATTACGATCCTCTAAAAACATTTTGAGGTCAAGTTTGGATTGTAAAGCAATGTTTTTTACTAAACTATCGCTGTAGTTACTGTCTTCTTTAATTAACGCGTCTTGCAACATCAAGAGGAACTGGCGCCCCCGCTTTTTTCCTTGAAAAGATGCTGCCATATAGTCAAGAATTACTCGATAAATAGTATTAGAAACATTTTGACGAACGGCTAAACTACGTGGATCAAGATGGTAAAATTCAATTGTTTGTTGGATTGTTGCCATATTGAAAAATGGAATAAAGCGATAATTAACTTTTGTGTTAAGTTGATGATCAATTTTAAGAACGTCGCGTTCGCAGCGGAAGCAACGACTCCCAAGTGGATTGATAAATAAATATATTTCTAGCATTAAATGCTCCCCCTCGTTTAATACTAACTTAATTTCTTTTCTAAACAAATTTATTTTACAAAAAAAAATAAATTTGTAAAGAATTATGATTTATGAACCAGTTTTATGCTGTTGAGGGGATGAGTGTGCTAGAATTAAATGCGTACTTTAATGGGAGGGTTATATATGGTTGAAGATTGGCAACACTTTTTACTACCTTACCAACAAGCTGTTAATGAATTGAAGATTAAGTTAAGAGGTATTCGGAAACAGTATCAAGATGAAACACAGCATTCACCAATCGAATTTGTTACTGGTCGGGTAAAACCGGTTGATAGCATTAAAGAGAAAATGGTTCGCCGGCACGTTCAAGAAGATCGACTTGAACAAGATATGCAAGACATTGCTGGAGTACGGATTATGTGCCAGTTCGTGGAGGATATTTACCAAGTAGTCGATTTACTTCGTCAACGAAGTGATATGATAATTTTGGAAGAACGTGACTATATCAGTAATGCTAAGCCGAGTGGGTATCGTTCTTATCACATTGTAATTGAATACCCAGTTCAATTAATTACTGGTGAAAAGCGAATTCTTGCTGAAATTCAAATTCGGACATTAGCGATGAATTTTTGGGCAACTATTGAACATTCATTAAATTATAAGTACCAAGGTGAATTTCCAGAAGAATTGTCAGCAAGATTACAGCGTGCTGCGGAAGCTGCATTTAAACTTGATAATGAAATGTCAGAAATTCGGGAAGAAATTCAAGAGGCACAAACAATGTTTTCAAATCGGACGCCGGGAGATCAGAATATCCCGGATAGATAAGGAGATTATATGCGAGTCGCAATTTATAACAATGAGACGTCGGAATCACAACGGATTAGCAAATTGCTTAAGGCAGAGTTAAGTAAGGCTGGACTTGTTTTAGATCAAAATGCTCCTAATGTTGTTATTACGATTGGAGGAGATGGGACATTACTATCTGCGTTCCACCATTATGAAGCTCTCTTGGATAAAATTCGCTTTGTTGGGATCCATACGGGACACTTAGGCTTTTATACCGACTGGCGAAATTACGAAATTGATGATTTGGTTGATAGTTTGGTTAATGATAGTGGTCAATCGGTATCATATCCACTTCTTGATATGCATGCAATTTATTCTGATGGCTCGATTGATCACTATACAGCCTTAAATGAATCAACCGTTCGTAACATTACAAAGACTATGGTCTGCGATGTTTTTATCAATAATGAATTATTTGAAACCTTTCGGGGGGATGGATTATGCATTTCTACGCCAACGGGGTCAACTGCTTATAACAAATCCGTTGGTGGTGCAATTATGGATCCACAAATTGTTGGCTTTCAGCTTGCAGAAATGGCTTCATTAAATAATCGGGTATTTAGGACTTTAGGATCTCCAATTATTTTTGGTTCTGAATCAAAACTGATGCTTCGGTTAAAAGATCTTAATGGCCATGTAATGACCTGTGATCGTGATCAAGTGCGTCTAAAACCCTCCGTGGGAGAACGAAAATTAATAGAGATTACCTATCAAGTTGCAAAGAAACGAATTAATTTTGCTCAATATCGGCATAATAACTTCTGGCACCGGGTTAATGATTCGTTTATTGGTGGAGTAAAGTAATGAAGTTTGAATGGCAATATAGTGGATACGAGCCACGGAAATTACGTTCTGCACTAAAACATGAAGGTGTTAGTGCAAGTCTGATTAAGGTTGCTGTTTATCATGGCGGAAAAATGCAAATTAATGGTGAGGATCGATGGACAGTGGATACTGTGAATCCTGGTGATCGTTTTTCACTGATTTTACTTCCAGAAAAAGCTAATGATAACGTTATTCCTAGCGATCTACCAATTCAAATTGTTTATGAAGATCGTGACTTCTTGGTTCTTAATAAACCGGCGGGGATTGCGACTGTTCCTGCCCATCACGTAACAGTTGCTGATAGTTTAGTTAACCGAGTTCGTGGTTACTATGAACGACAAGGCTACGAAAATTTAGTGATTCATGTTGCAACACGATTAGATAAAGATACAAGTGGTTTGGTAGTTTTTCCGAAACACCGTTTTGCTCATGCAATTATGGACCAGCAATTAAAAAAACATCAAGTAAAGAAAAATTACTATGCGGTTGTGGGGGGACAAATTAATACTAGCCACGGATATATTGATGCACCAATCGATCGTGATCCAGAAAAATTTGTCACGCGAACCGTAATTTCTACGGGAAAGCCATCGGTTACAGAATATTGGTTACAGAAATCATCAACGAGGGGATCACTATTACGAATTCGTCTTCATACCGGACGGACTCACCAAATCCGGGTTCACTTTCGTTATTTGGGACACCCGTTAATTGGGGACGAGATGTATGGTGGTGAGCCGTTAATTTCTCGTCAAGCACTTCATTGCTACTGGATGAAGTTTTATAGCCCTTTCCAGCAACAATATATCGAAGTTCGTGCACCACTTCCAGAAGAGCTTCAAAAGTTAATTGATTTAATTTAAGCAACAATTTAAATAACCCTCCAGTGTCTGACAAAGCCGGACTCCGGAGGGTTATTATTTTATTTAAGGAATTAGATAAATTTTTAACCCACTTTATTAAAAGCGTTGAACACAAACGGGTTCAGGGCATGTAACATCCTTTTGCAATAAGGTTAACTTACCAGTATTAGCATCGCGCTTGTAAAGGGTTAAGTTATCACTATTTTGGTTAGAGGCTAACAAGAACGATTCATCAGAGCTGAGGTTGAAGTCACGAGGGAAGTCACCTTCAGTTGAAATTGATTGAATATGCTTAACGGTGAAGTCTGGTTGAACTTCAAAGACAGCAATGGTGTTTTCCCCACGGTTTGAAGTGTAAATAAATTTCCCATCCTTTGAAAGACGGATAGCAGCAGCACCATTATGAGCTGTCCAATCATCAGGGATTGTCTTAATGGTTTGGACGTGACTAAAGGTTCCATCGGTTGCATTGTACTTTAGTACTTCAAGCTTGCTGCTTAGTTCGCCGAGAAGATAAGCATATTTACCATTAGGATGGAATGCAATATGACGAGAACCAAAACCATCTTCTGACTTATAACGAGAAACAGCAGTTAATTTACCGTCAGCAGAAACGTCATAAACGACAACTAGGTCCATCCCTAAATCACAGACAACCAAGCGTTGATCAGGAGTTAAGTCAGCAAAGTGAACATGTGGGCTATCCTGTTCTGGTTGAGGACCGGTAGCACCTTGGTGAAGAACTGAGTCAGTCTGAGTTAAGGTTCCATCTGCGTTAATCTTGAAGACGTCAATTTTTGCAGTATGGTAATTAGCGCTGTAGAGCAAATGACGCTTTTCGTCAAGACCAACATATGCTGGAGGAGCTCCTGCTGCAAGAACCTTACTGAGCATCTTTGCATTATCATCTTTTAGTGAATATGATGCAACACCACCTTGGTCATCAATTTGCTTTACCGCATAAACGCGCTTATCGGAACCTACTTGTAAGTAGGCTGGCTTTTGTGACGGAATAGCTAATTCGACGTTAGTAATCTCTTCTTTTTCAGGATCCAAGGTAACTTTATAAACACCCTTACTATCTTTTTTGGTATAGGTACCGATCAAAAATTGTTCAGTCAAATTAAACTGCCTCCTTTGAAATTGTTCATCTCTATGATAGCAATTCAGCAAGTCTAATACTAGCTATGGTACACTGTAAATAATAAAAAAATAGGAGAAATTAAAGTGAAAAAGATTGAGCGTGCTGAAAATTTGGTTCAAAGTCGTCTTGAACTATTTCAATGTCCCGTTTGTCACCATCGTTATTTAAATTTAACGGGAAATACTCTTGTTTGTGAAAAAGGCCATGCAATTGATTTTAATCGTCATGGTTACCTTCATTTTTTAAATACTCAGGGAACAACAGAATATGATCGGGCAATGTTTATTTCACGACGAAAATTACTTTCTGCAGGATTATTTAAACCAATAATTGAACGGATTAACCAGCTACTCCCGACAACTCCCCAAACAATTCTTGATGTGGGTACAGGTGAAGGGACACCATTAGCGCAATTAGCGTCACTTCGCAAAGAGCGGGACTTTTATGTAGGCTTTGATATTTCAAAACCTGGAATTACCTTGGCAACTCAACTTAATATGAAAGCTTTCTTTTGTATTGCCGATCTTCGCCAGTTGCCATTTACTGACCAATCCTTTGATACAGTTTTAGAACTATTTTCTCCGTCTGATTATCAAGAATTTAATCGGGTCTTAAAAGAAAATGGTCTCCTAATTAAGGTAATTCCTAATGCAGACTATCTTTTGGAATTGCGGCACTTACTATATGGAAACGAAGATCAACATTACCACTATGATAATAGTAAGGTCCTTGAATTATTTAAGAAGCACTACCCAGATGCACAGGTACTGCGCGTTCGGTATCAATTTGACCTTCCTAACGACTTAATTACAGATATGGTTAAGATGACGCCAATGAGTTGGGGGAAGAACGCCCAACAACTTACCGATGATGAGCTGACAAATTTTCATTCAATTACCGTTGATGTTAGCTTGTTGGTAGGAAAAAAGTGAGACTGAAGAAATTATTTTCAACTTTCTATAAAAAAAGTAGTTAATGGTATTGCCAATTTTAATTAAAGGTGGTAAATTACTTTATGAGAAATCGTTTGACAATTGACATCGAACAAATTCGTTGGTAATTGTCAAAGAGTACTTCATTAAAGCAGCGTTTCGCCGTGCCAACACCGAGACCCTGCTTTTTTTATTTGTCTAAGGAGAATTATGATGACCAACCATATTGTATTATTTGAACCATTGTTTCCTGCAAACACTGGAAATATTGCTCGGACATGTGCCGGAACGAATACGGAATTACATTTAATTAAGCCGCTTGGATTTTCAACAGATGATAAGCATATGAAGAGAGCGGGATTAGATTATTGGGACAAGGTAAAAATTACCTATCATGATGATTTACGCGAGTTTATTTCTACCGTTTCTGATATTAGTAAGCTCTATCTTGTATCTAAATTTGCAAGCCGTGATTATACTGATGTTGATTATACAACTTCTGGAGATCACTATTTCCTGTTTGGTAAGGAAACAACTGGGCTACCAGAAGAATTTATGCGTCGGTATCCAGAAAACGCTATTCGCATCCCACAAAACGATAACAATATTCGGGCATTAAACTTGTCGAATAGTGCGGCCATTGTGATTTATGAGGCTCTTCGTCAGCAAAGATTTCCGAATTTAGCACGGGTACATAAGTATCACTTTGATAAATTAAAATAAGTGGGGAATAATATGGCAAGAAAGAAGCGATCAGGAACTGGTCGTCGCCGAACTGTAAGTAAAAAAGGTCAAACAAGGATTGTTGATAATTTAGTAGGAATAATCCTTGCGTTTTTGATGCTTATTGGGTTATTTAATCTTGGGGCGATTGGTCAAATATTAGTGGGCTTATTTAGTTTCCTGGTTGGTAGATCCTATCCGGTAGCAATGATCCTTGTCCTTATTTCTGGATTATCATTAACCTTTTTCGGTCACCAACCAAGGTATAACCGTCGTTGGATTAGCGGATTTGTTATTGCGTATTGTGGAGGATTAATTTGGTTACACTATTTAATGTTTAACCATTTGAACCTCCATGCTAATTTTATATCTATAACTTGGAGTAATTTAACTAAGGTCTTTTTTCAGACTAGTAATTCTACTAACATTGGTGGGGGGATGGTAGGAGCATTTCTCTATACTGGAAGTAACTATTTGATTGGTCGCCAGGGAACGGCTTTTTTAGCATGGTTAATGATTATTGTGGGAATTATCATCTTTTTTGCGATTCCCTGGGAACAGTATTTAAGTAGTCTTGGTCGCCAATTAAAGAATATACCAATGCTTATTCGACGAGTTAGACAATCACTTTTAGTCCAACCCCGCATGAAGCAACCAGTTAAGGAGCAAATTACTTCTTTAGCTGACCAGTTAAAACCTGTCCAAAAAGATTCAAAGAATGTTAATGCTTCTCAACATCCAGTAACTCCCAAAGTAGCCGAGCCACGGATTACAGTGGCCAGTACAAGCAACGATGAGGCTTCGGGTAAAAGCCAAAAATCTCAAGAGTTACAAACTTCTAATGATGATTTGCAGTTGGCTACTACCACTGAAAAGGAAGATACTGATTACCAGTTACCACCATTAAGTTTATTGACTAAGATTCCGCAAACTGATCAAAAAGATGATTTACACGCGATTAAGAAGAATACTAAAAAACTACAGGATACTTTAAAGTCGTTTGGCGTTGATGCAACTGTTGAGAATGTTAACCTTGGACCATCAGTGACAAAATATGAATTACGTCCAGCAGTAGGGGTTAAGGTGAGTCGAATTACACACTTGGCGGATGACTTAGCCCTAGCGCTTGCTGCAAAAGATATTCGGATTGAGGCACCAATTCCTGGGAAATCATTAATTGGAATTGAAGTTCCCAACCAGCAAATTGCGACTGTTGGGTTTCGTGATATGGTAGAATCAATGCCCCATGATGATCAACCAATGAATGTTCCACTGGGAAGAACTGTTACGGGGGATGTGATGATGGCTGATTTAACCAAGATGCCTCACCTCTTAATTGCCGGTGCAACGGGAAGCGGGAAGTCAGTTGCAATTAACGATATTATTACTAGTATCTTATTGAAGGCTAAGCCCCACCAGGTAAAATTTTTGATGATTGATCCTAAAAAAGTAGAATTAAGCGTCTACAACGGAATTCCACACCTATTAAGCCCGGTTGTTTCTGAACCAAAGAAGGCGGCTAAAGCCTTAGCAAAGGTAGTTGCTGAAATGGAACATCGTTATGAACTGTTTGCCCAATTTGGAGTCCGTAACCTAAATGGGTATAACCAACTTGTCCGGGAGAACAACGAGCAAGAAGACGCAACCGAACAACCAGCGTTACCATTAATTTTAGTAATTGTTGATGAATTGGCTGATTTAATGATGACTGTTTCTCATGATGTTGAAGATGCAATCGTCCGAATTGCACAAATGGGACGAGCCGCTGGTATCCATATGATTTTGGCTACTCAGCGTCCTTCGGTTGATGTCATTACTGGTTTAATTAAGGCGAATGTTCCATCAAGAATTGCTTTTGCTGTTTCAAGTGGGGTTGACTCTCGAACAATTATTGATACTAATGGTGCTGAAAAATTACTCGGTAGAGGGGATATGTTGTTTGAGCCAATCGACCAAAATAAACCAGTTCGTGTTCAGGGAGCCTTTATTTCTGATCAAGACGTTGAAGCAGTAGTGGACTTTATAAAAAAGGAGCGTCCAGCGGAATATGACCAGAAGATGGTTGTTACTGATAATGAAATTGAACAAGAGGAAAAGCTTGAGGATGAAGATGAGCTTTTTCCAGAGGCGTTAGCTTTCGTGGTTGACCAACAAAAGGCTTCCACTTCATTAATTCAGCGCCGGTTTCGGATTGGCTATAATCGAGCTGCAAGAATTATTGATGATATGGAACAACGAGGATATATTGGCCCAGCTAATGGTTCTAAACCTCGTGAGGTTTTTAAGAAAAAGAGTCAAGATGAGGAGTAGTAAGTAGTACAAGCTTTTCGTAATGGGATCAAACAAAAAAGACGCAGAAGAAATACTAATCTTCCGCGCCTTTTATTAATAATAAACTACATAACACCCAATGATGCGATTGCTCCAAAAATTAGTGAGCCAAGCATGGCAATTAGCATCAACCAAACT
Organism: Limosilactobacillus fastidiosus; assembly: GCF_014145505.1. Classification (GTDB taxonomy): domain Bacteria; phylum Bacillota; class Bacilli; order Lactobacillales; family Lactobacillaceae; genus Limosilactobacillus; species Limosilactobacillus fastidiosus. The sequence continues at coordinate 124,015 of NZ_JACIUZ010000011.1, read as the reverse complement.
GCAACCATTGTGATTTTTTGAAAACGAGTTTTCTTTTTTCGTTGCATCTTTTTACCGCCCTTCGTTGATGAATTGATAGTAGTAACAGTCTACATCATTTTAGGATGTGATTTCAAACAATCTCAATAGTCTGTGCTAAACTAATGATTGTAAATATTAGTCAGGAGTAGTTGGAACTAAATATGGATTATCGAATAGCATTTCTTCAGGTTATATTACTGATAATTGTTTGGCTTGTAGAATTATTACTTAGCAAGGTTTTTCGTCATGAGCATTATCAACGTCATCATAAACATAGCCCAATTATTTGGACAATTATTTTGTGGCTATTGAGTATTTATAATATTGATAGCCTTTATTGGATGGCCTACCCGATTGCTGCTTGGATGATTATTGCAATCGTTTTAATTATCGGCCAAACAATTCATTATAATGAGTTTATCTATCGGCGTTATTGGTCAGTCTTTTGGCGATTATCTGTAATTATTGCAACGATTACGTTTATCATTTCGCTATTTTGTCAAAATCTACCGTTGATATAACATTGGTAATAGAAAATGTTGATTAGCAGGATGTACTTACTCACATAAGTGCAATCTTGTTAATCTTTTTTATTATTAACGATTATTTTTGAAATTTTATGGTGGAAAGTGGGGGATTGTGGTAGACTTTACCTATAAAGTGGTTGTAGGGAGGCAAAGCTAATGTTCATGGGCGAATATACTCACTCGATCGATAGTAAAGGCCGTTTGATTATCCCTGCAAAATTTCGTGAATTATTGGGCACTCACTTTATTGTCACTCGTGGCTTAGATGGGTGTCTATTTGGTTACCCGCTTAATGAATGGGAACAATTGCAAGAAAAATTAAAGGCATTACCACTGACTAAGCGTGATGCACGGGCGTTTGTTCGCTTTTTATATTCTGCGGCAACTGATTGTGAATTTGATAAACAAGGTCGGATTAATTTGCCGGATACTCTTTGCCAACATGCTCAACTAGAAAAAAAGTGTGTTGTGGTAGGCGTTGCTAACCGACTTGAAATTTGGAGTGCAGAAAAATGGGCGCAATTTACGGATACCACGGAAGATGATTTTGATCAGATCGCTGAAGATTTGAATATTGATTTTTAATGGAGGATTTTAGATGACAGAATTTAAACACGTAACAGTATTATTAAACGAAGCTGTTGCTGGTCTAAATATCCATCCAGAGGGGACCTATGTTGATGCAACACTAGGTGGAGGCGGTCATAGTGCCGCCATTCTTAGTAAGTTAACGACAGGACACCTATATTCGTTTGATCAGGATCAAACGGCAATTGATTATAATCAACAACATCTAAAAAAATTTATTGATGATGGACGTTCAATCTTAATCGAAGATAATTTTCGAAATTTAAAAAGTGCGTTATTACAGAATGGAGTTCAAGCGGTTGATGGGATTGTTTATGATTTAGGGGTTTCATCTCCACAGTTTGATGATGCACAACGTGGCTTTAGCTATAAATTAGATGCACCACTAGATATGCGGATGAACCAACAACAATCACTTTCTGCCATGAATATTGTTAATGAATGGTCATATGAAAAATTAGTTAAAATTCTTTATCGCTATGGTGAAGAACGATTTGCTAAACAGATTGCGCGAAAAATAGAGCGACGAAGAGAAAGTAAGCCGATTAAAACAACTTTTGAGCTTGTTGATGTTATTAAAGAAGCAATTCCAGCTGCTGTACGACGACATGGGGGTCACCCAGCAAAGAAGACTTTTCAAGCGATTAGGATTGCGGTTAATGATGAATTGGGAGCATTAGAGGATTCTTTAGAACAGGCGCTTGAAATGCTTAATGTTGGTGGACGGATTAGCGTGATTACATTTCAATCATTAGAAGATCGGTTGGTTAAAACGATGTTCCATGAGAAAGTCTCATTGGCAGACGAATTACCACCGGGATTACCGGTTATTCCACCAGAGATGCAACCAAAGTACAAGTTGATTAATAAGAAGCCAATCCTCCCAAGTGATGCAGAATTGGCTCATAATCATCGTGCTCATAGTGCTAAATTAAGGGTAATTGAAAGAATAAAAAAATAAAAACATAAAAGGAAAGTGATAAAAAATGGTTTCAAATACTGCAAAAAAGATTTATCGGGATCAGCCGAGAATGACGGATCCCGGTACACAAGGGCGTCAACAATTAGACCCTGCTGTAAAAACAGTTGCTTGGTCAAATCTTGAACGTGGACTAGTGGCAGTTTGCAGTATTTTAACCTTATGTTTAACCATTTCGCTTTTATCAACGAAAATTACCATTAATACTCGTCAACATCAATTGCAAGACTTACAGACAAAGGTATATCAAGCCAAAAATGATAATGACAGTCATCGGCAGGCAATTGCTGAAATGACGAGCCAATCTCAATTAAGATCAGCCGCTAAGAAATATGGATTAGTGGATCATAATTCAAACGTAAGGAACGTTAATAAATAATGAATAAGATGACTCAACGAACGAAAAATAACGGAAATAGTAGCAACAGAGAAACTTTTGGTAAGTGGCTCTTTATAATTGTGGTTGCAATGTTTACGTTATTTATCGTTCGTTTTGCGTATATAGCGATTACAAAGGATGTCCAGCATGTTAATCTTCGTTCTCAAGCCGAACAAATTTATACGCAGAAAAGAACAATTCTTGCTAAACGTGGCGATATCTATGACCAGCATGGTTCAGTCCTTGCAACAGATACAAGTAGGTATACTCTTTATGCAGTTTTAGATAAGAGTCAGCATTCCGCAGATGGTAAGCCACTCTATGTAAAAAACAAACAGCGGACTGCTAAAATTCTTGCCAAATATATTGATATACCAAAATCTCAAATTTTAAAGACTCTTTCAAAAAAAGGACAGTCCTATCAAGTTGAGTTTGGAAGTGCTGGGGCTAACCTATCAGTTGCCAAGATGCAACAAATTAAGGCGGAAAAACTACCTGGAATTGGCTTTATTGCAACCCCTGCCCGTTCTTATCCAGAAGGCGAATTTGCCTCTCAAATTATTGGAATGGCGACACCACGAGTTACCAATAAAGAAACTGGTCAGATGACATTAGTTGGTCAAATTGGCCTGGAGAAGTACTTTAATAAGAAGTTAACTGGAAAGAATGGCCTGCGTCAGGATAAACGAGACGTCTATGGATATAGCTTAGCTAATAGTAACCAAGTGGTAAAAAAAGCAGTGAACGGTGATAATGTCTATACAACGCTTGATGCTAAGGTTCAACATATTATGGAAAATAAGTTAACCAAAGTCTTTAAGGAATCAAAGGCAGAATCGATGATCGCGGTTGTGATGGATGCCAAAACTGGCAAAATTATTGCCGCTTCTCAACGACCGACACTCCGTTCGAAGAAAGATCCTGTTTGGCGAAATATGCTAGTTCAAGATGTTTATGAGCCTGGTTCAACAATGAAGACATTTGCCCTAAGTGCGGCAATTGATTCTGGTCATTTCGACCCGAATGCAACCTTTGATTCTGGTACTTGGCAAATCGGTGGCGGGAAAGTTACTGATTGGCAAACGTCTGGTTGGGGAATAATTTCTTATAAGGATGCCTTTGATCTTTCAAGTAACGTTGGTTTTGCTCATGTTGAACAGAATATGGGGGCAAAAACTTGGAAAAAATACTTAACCCGTTTTGGGATGTTTAATAAGGTTAATGTTGAAGGGATGGATGGTGAAGTAAGCGGTTATAGTGCCTTTAAGGGAATTCTGCAGCAGGCTAATACTGCTTTTGGTCAAGGAATTACTGTTAACGCTATGCAGATGATGCAGGGCTTTAGCGCAATTGCCAATAACGGTAAAATGATGAAGCCATATATTATTGATAAGGTAACTAATAACGAAGGAAAAACTATTCAGAGGGTAAAACCTAAACAAGTCGGGCAGCCAATCAAAGCTTCGACTTCCAAAAAGGTAGTTAAAATGATGGAAGGGGTTATTTACGATAAAAAGGGTCTCGGACATGATTATCAAATTGACGGTTATAAGATAGCTGGTAAAACAGCAACCGCACAAATTGGTGGTGCTGGTGGATATAGCAATGGGGATAGTAATTATCTTTACTCGTTTGTTGGAATTGCCCCGGCAAACAATCCACGTTATGTAATGTACGTGACGCTAAGAAAACCACATAATCTTAGTAAACCGGCAACAAAAATGATTGCAGAAGTCTTTAACCCAACGATGAAATTTATTTTAAGTCGTCAAAAGAGTACTAAACAAAAGAATTCGGGGATTGTTAAAGTTCCAGATGTTGTGAACCAGTCACCTCAAGAGGCAAGTGATGAACTTAATAAAAAACATCTTGTTCCAGTTGTAATTGGTTCTGGACATAGTGTTGAAAAGCAATCGATTGCGAAAGGGCAATCTTCTCTGATTAACCAACGTATTATTTTGGATACCGGGGGAGAATACAAAATGCCCGATATTAATAATTGGAGTTCTGATGATGTCCAGATACTTTCCCGAATGATGGGGATCAAGTTAAAAGAAAATGGGTCTGGCTATGTTACTAAGCAAAGTATTAAGCCAAATGATAGTGTGAAAAAGTCATCAACATTGACTGTCGAGTATTCTTCTCGACATTAATTAGGAGGAAAACATGAATTTTCTTAGTATTGTAATAACATTAGTTTGTTCATTTTTAATCACTTTTCTATTAATGCCTTCTTTAATTCGGTATTTCCGTGCTAAAAAAGAGGGGCAGCAGATTCGTAAAGAAGGGCCTAAGTGGCATGCGAAAAAAGCAGGAACACCTACTATGGGAGGATTTCTTTTTATAATTTCAGCTGTTATTACCGTTTTACTGGTTGGCGGTTTCATGGGAATGTTAACTAATACTATGTGGGCCCTCTTGTTTGTTCTGGTGGTTTATGGACTAATTGGAATGTGGGACGACAGTATAAAGATTTTTCACCACCAAAATGAAGGCTTCAAAGCATGGCAAAAGGCTTTATGTCAGGTTATTGCAGCAATGGTTTTTACAGTAATTTATCAGCATGAAGGCTTCCAAATGGGTTTTGGTACTAGTCAAGTTGGTTGGTGGTATGGACTGTTTATTATTTTTTGGATTGTTGGTTTTTCAAATGCTGTCAATTTAACTGATGGTTTAGATGGTTTAGTCAGTGGATTATCAATTATTTCATTCTTGGCTTACCTTATTATTGCCCTTGTAAACATTAATCAACCTGGTTATGCGGAAATTGCCTTGTTTTGTTTAGCGATGATTGGAACTTTGTGTGGCTTCTTCCCTTATAATCACAAGCCCGCTAAGATTTTTATGGGTGATATGGGTTCATTAGCCATTGGAGCCTCGTTAGCTGCTGTTTCATTACTACTTCATCATGAATGGTCACTATTGGTAATTGGGATCGTTTATGTCTGTGAAACTGCTAGTGTAATTATGCAAGTAGCATCATTTAAGCTTACTGGGAAGCGGATCTTTAAGATGACCCCGATCCATCACCACTTTGAACTTTGTGGATGGAGTGAATGGAAGATTGATATCGTCTTCTGGTGTGTTGGGTTAATTGCTTCGATTATTGCAGTGGCAAGTATTTTAATTTTTAATATTTAATCTAAGCTAGGTGGAAAGAGAAATGAAGAAAGTAACAAACTATAATAATAAAAAAGTCCTTGTAATGGGCTTTGGAATTAGTGGGTTAAACGCGGCATACCTGTTAAGAAAATTAGGTGCTGAGGTTGTTGCTAATGATCAGGCAACCCCTAAGGATCCTTCAATTATTGAAAAACTTGAAAATGATGGAATTAAAGTGCTTACTGGTTCTAATCCGCTTAGTCTTGCGGAAGACAACTTTGATGTTGTGGTAAAGAATCCGGGAATTCCTTATGATAATCCATTAGTAGCTAAGTTTGTGGAAAAAAAGACACCGATTATTACTGAAGCAGAGTTAGGCTGGCAGATTTTTGAAGGACACCTCGTGAGTGTCACTGGGAGTAATGGGAAGACGACAACAACAACCTTGACGCAATTAATGATTGCAAAGAATAACTCTCATCGGGTTAAATATGCTGGTAATATTGGGGTTTCCTTTAGCAAAGTAGCTGCTGAATTAGGACCAGATGATACGTTAGTTACTGAACTTTCAAGCTTTCAGTTACTAGGAACTCCAACTATTCATCCACATATTGCAATTATTACTAATATTTTCTCTAACCACCTTGATTACCATAAAACACGTGAAAACTATATTAATGCTAAGTTAAATATCACCCGTAACCAAACTAGTGATGATTACTTAATTGTGAATTGGGATCGCGATGAATGGCAAAAAATTGCACAGCGTTCCCGAGCAACGATCGTTCCTTTTTCACGACAAAATAAAAGTCATAAGGGTTCTTATGAGGAGAATGGTAAGATTTATTGGCGTGGTGAATACATTATGGACGCTAAGGATATTCGTCTGATTGGTCCTCAAAATGTGGAAAATGCTTTAGCTGCAATTGCTGCCGCTAAATTAAGCGGGGTTGCTAATCAGGAAATTATTGATGTTTTGACAAGCTTTAGTGGAGTTCGTCATCGTCTTCAATACGTAACAGATTATGAGGAACGACGATTTTACAATGATTCTAAGTCAACTGACATTGAAGCAACCGAGGTAGCACTTCAGGGGTTTGAACAACCAGTTATCTTATTAGCTGGTGGGTTAGATCGTGGCTATACCTTTGAACGCCTAGTTCCATATTTTAAAAAGCATGTTAAAGCGATCGTTGTTTTTGGACAGTGTAAAGATAAAATGAAAGATGCTGCTGAGCAAGCTCAAATTCCAACAATAATTGAAAGTGAAAATGCAATTACTGCCGTTCCAGAAGCTTGGAAGGTTAGTGAGCCGGGAGATGTTATTTTGCTGTCTCCTGCTAATGCTAGTTGGGATCAGTTCCCGAGCTTTGAGGTTCGCGGTGATAAATTCATTGAAGCTGTTAATACGTTAATTAAAGAACAGGAGGAGAAATAATATGCGGTTACTTGTTTCTGGCGGCGGCACTGGTGGTCATATTTATCCGGCATTAGCATTGATTGAGCGGTTAAGACAGGTAGAACCAAATACAGAGGTTCTTTATGTTGGGACGACTCGGGGACTTGAAAATAAAATCGTTCCAGATGCAGGAATTAAGCTTGAAACAATGCAAATGCAGGGTTTTAAGCGGTCACTTTCATTAGAAAACTTTAAGACCGTCTATCTTTTTCTTCGTTCTGTTCACCATGCAAAAAAGATTATTCGTGATTTTAAACCGGACGTTGTTTTAGGGACTGGTGGTTATGTGAGTGGTGCGGTCCTTTATGCTGCAGCTAAGCAGCATATTCCAACAGTGATTCATGAACAAAATAGTGTTGTCGGGATAACAAATAAATTCTTAAGTCGGTATGTGGATCAGATCGCAATTGCGTTTGAAGCGGCTCGCAGCCAGTTTCCAAAAGAAAAAGTAACGCTGACTGGTAACCCGCGAGCTCAACAAGTTGCTTCTCAAACTGCTAGTAGCTTTTCTTGGGAAGAGTATGGGTTAAAAGATGGTGTTCCAACTTTGATGATTTTTGGTGGAAGTCAAGGCGCACCAAAAATTAATTCGACAGTTGTGGATGCAATTCCGGAATTTAGTAAGCGTTCCTACCAAGTGATCTTTGCTACGGGGCAAAAGCGATATGATAACGTCCAAAAGCAGTTGCAAAGAATGAAAATTGGAGAAAATATTAAAGTTGTTCCGTATATTAAGGATATGCCGGCAAAAATGCCTAAAATAGCTGCATTAGTTTCCCGCGCGGGAGCTACTACGATTGCGGAAGTAACTGCATTAGGAGTACCCACAATCCTAATTCCGAGTCCATACGTAACTGCTAACCACCAAGTAAAGAATGCTCAATCGTTAGTCCGGAAAAATGCTGCGGTCATGATTACTGAGGACAAGTTAGATAGTAGGGCGTTACTACTTCAAGCGGATAAAATTATGGAAAACCAAAAACTTCGTGATAAAATGGCAAATGCATCTCGTAAAGTTGGTCATCCTCAGGCTGCTGATGAATTAATTTCTGTTCTCCATGAAGCAATTAACGAGCATTAGTTGGTGGATGAAATGACGAGAGGCACTTCTATTCCAGAGCATCGTCGTTATTCTCAGCGTTTAGCGCATCTGGAAAGGCAGAATTTTTCTGCACAAAAAGCACATCAACCAATTGGAAGTAAGGTTGTTGGGATAAAACAGCATCGTCGGAATTCTAGTAAAAAAAGAATTAGTGCGTTAATGTGGCTTTTTGGAATTATTCTGTTAGTAATGATTTATATCATTCTACCGATAAGTAAGATCACTAATATTACAATCAGTGGGAATAACGAATTAACAGATAAAGAAGTTGAAAATGCATCTACGATTCGTCCAGGAAGGCTAATTTGGACTGCCTGGTTAGGTCAAAATCACTTAGAACATGAGGCTAAGATCACGAATCCACAGGTTAAAACACTTGAAGTTAGTCTTCGCGGTCCTCAAAGCGTTCATATTGCGATTACGGAAAATCGTTTATTAGGTGAGGCACAAGTTGGCAAGCAAAAATATGCTGTATTATCAAACGGGCAGTTGCAGTTAACAACAGCACAAAATACAAATATTGATTTTCAGGGGTTTGAAAATCACCGTCAGCAGCTTGAAATTCTTGGTCAACAGCTTGGAAAATTAAAGCCGGTAATTTATCACGGGATTTCCTCCATTAAGTATCAACCAACAAAAGAGTCTCCCCATCAAGTGATCCTCTATATGAAAGATGGAAATACTGTTAAAGCGACATTGACAAATGTTGGTGATAAGATGAAATATTATCCATCAATTCTAACTAAGATGAAGGGACAAGGGGTTATTGACCTTCGAGTGGGTGCTTATTCATATGATTATGGAGAAAAAAGTAAATAATCTTATGAAAAAACTCGCGAAGATCTTTTTTTTCAAGTGATTAACTGTGGTAAAATCTAGTTTAGATTAATAAATAAAAATATTAATTTAGTGTAAAAAATTTAGGAGGTTCCTCTCAATGGATAATTCTGAGGTTTATGTTGGGTTAGATATTGGAACCACCTCGATAAAAGCATTAGTATGTGAAAATGTAAAAGGGCAAATTAGAGTTATTGGTGTCGGTGTTGAACCAGCGGCCGGAATGAGTCGTGGTGTAATAGTTGATATTGATAAAACCGCTCGTGCAATTTCAAGTGCCATTGCTCAGGCAGAGGAAAAGTCCAATATAGACATTAAAGAAGTAATTGTTGGGTTGCCAGCAAACTATTTACAAATGCAACGAGTTCATGGAATGATTACCATTGCTAATAATGGTCAATCACGTGAAATCGTTGATCAAGATGTCTTAGATTTAGCACGAGAAGCGTTAACACAAAGTATTCCGCCTGAGAGAACAGTAATTGATTTAGTTCCGACTGAGTTTACTGTTGATGGCTTCGATGGAATAAAAGATCCGCGTGGAATGGTAGGGGTTCGCCTTGAAATGAAAGGAACTCTTTATACTGGTCCAAAGACGATTGTGCATAATGCAAAAAAGGCAATTCAACAAGCCGGTTATACAGTCCGGGATTTTGTAGTTACGCCAATTGCTACTGGTTTTAACCTACTTAATGATGGTGAACAGGACTTTGGAACATTGGTCATCGATCTTGGTGGCGGTCAGACAACGACAAGTATCATTCATGATCACCAACTAAAGTATAGTTATGTAGATCCTGAAGGTGGTCAATATATTACCAAGGATATTTCAACAGTATTAAATACTTCCCTGAAGAATGCTGAACAACTCAAACGGGATCATGGATTTGCTGATAGTACGCAGGCTGATGATGATGTTCAAATTGACGTTACAGTTGTTGGTCAAGATAAGCCGGTTCAATATAGTGAAAAATATCTTTCAGAAGTTATTGAGGCACGGATTCGGCAAATTTTTGACCGGATTGCTCGCCAGCTTGACCGAATTAATGCTCCTGAATTGCCAGGTGGTGTGATTTTGATCGGTGGCGTTGCTGCCTTACCAGGTATTAGAGCGTTGGCTAAACAATACTTTTCTGGAAATGTAAAAGTATTTGTTCCTGAACAGATGGGAATTCGTCATCCGCGTTTCGCCATTAGTTATGCACTTGCACTTTATGAGGATCGGTTATCCGGAATTGATCGATTAATTAAACAAGTAGTTCAAGAAGCTGACTTCGGAAAGACTACACCAGATACTAATGCTGGTAATCGTGAACCTCAGAGTCAACGTTCAATTGAGGATAGTAATAATTCCGTGCAAAAACGTACTAACCAAGAACAGACTACAAAAAAGAAAGATGGCTCATTTAGCAGTAAATTTAAGAGCCTTTTCAATAATTTATTTGATTAATAATTAACGGAGGGTGTCGAATGGATAACGAGAATTCAATGGAGAACCAATTTGCCGGAGCTAAGATTAAAGTTATTGGTGTCGGAGGTGGTGGCGGTAATGCCGTAAATCGAATGATTACTGAAAAAGTTCAGGGTGTCGATTTTATCGTTGCTAATACTGACCTCCAAGCGCTGAACGCTTCTCAGGCACAGACAAAGATCCAATTAGGTCCTAAATTGACTAAGGGACTTGGTGCTGGTTCTAACCCTGAGGTTGGTGATAAAGCAGCTGAAGAAAGTGAAGAACAGATTCAAAAAGCACTTGAAGGTTCAGATATGGTCTTTATTACTGCTGGAATGGGTGGTGGTACTGGTACTGGTGCTGCACCTGTTGTTGCCAAAATTGCTAAGGATAGTGGTGCATTAACGGTTGGTGTTGTCACCCGTCCATTTACTTTTGAAGGTCCTCGGCGTGATAAGTTTGCTAGTGAAGGGTTAGCTAAGTTAAAGGCAAATGTTGATACTTTAATCATTGTTGCTAATAATCGTTTATTAGAAATGATTGATAAAAAGACCCCAATGATGGAGGCGTTCAAGGAAGCAGATAATGTTCTTCGTCAAGGTGTGCAAGGGATTTCTGATTTAATTGTTACTCCAGGTTATATCAATTTGGACTTTGCTGATATTAAGACCTTAATGTCTAATCAAGGTTCTGCTTTGATGGGTGTTGGTAGTGCAACTGGCGAGAACCGTGCTACCGAAGCAACTAAGAAGGCTATCTCATCACCACTTCTTGAAGTTTCAATTTCTGGAGCTCAACATGTGTTAATGGATATTACTGGTGGTAAAGATCTTTCAATGTTTGAAGCTCAAGAAGCTTCTGATGTAATTAAGCAGGCAGCTGGTACGAACGTTGATATTTCATTTGGGATGTCATTAAATGAATCTCTTGGTGATGAAGTACGGGTTACTGTAATTGCTACAGGGATTGACGCTAAGAAGAGCAAAGAAGCTCAGAAGGCGCAACATGTAGTTCCTGTAAGTGATGAACCAAAGAATGAAGATAGCAAGCCAAAGGAGACTACTAGTTCTGAAGATCCATTTGATGGTTGGAATGATCCAACTGCAGGAATTGATGATTCAAACGAAAAGACAGATAATGAGTTCTCGCATGTTAAGAAGCCAGAATTTAACGTCTTTAACGATGACTCTGCTGCAACTGATGATGACGATGATAATTTGTCAACGCCACCATTCTTTAAGAACCGTCGTCAATAATTATAGCTAGTGATGGGGAGAGGCACTGTTTTAGGGCATCTCCCATTTCGCAATTCTAGGAAAGTAAGAGGAAACAAGATGGCAACTAACCTTTTTAAGAGTCTCTTCAGTGACAGTGATTCTGATAATCAAGATGAATACTATGATGAACAAGCACCAGTTTCACAAAATGATAATAATAAAGTCGTTTCAATGAATAGTATTCGCCAACGTTCAAGTAAGATTGCCCTTTATGAGCCACGACTTTATGCGGATGTTAAACAGATTGCCGATCAATTATTAAATGATCGGGCAGTAATTGTTAACTTTTCCCAGATGGATGCAAAAGTAGCGAGTCGAATTGTCGATTTCTTGAATGGAACCGTATTTGCGATTAGTGGTGATATTAAACGGATTGGAAAAGAGATTTTCCTTTGTACACCAAAGAATTTTGAGGTTTCTGGTAACTTGTCTGATAACCTCAAGAATGATACAGATAAGATTTAATATAAAGGGAGCTTACAATGGCAATTATTAATTTTTTAGCCTGGGTAATTTATCAACTAATTGATATTTATATTTTGGTGATTGTCATTTGGTGCTTATTATCGTGGTTTCCGAATGCACGGGGAAGTCGTTTAGGCGAGATTGTTAATCAGTTGGTAGAACCTTACATGAGGTGGTTTGATTTTATCCCACTACTAGGAGGAATCAATTTTTCGCCAATTATTGCGATCTTTGTCCTTTATCTTGTTCAATATGGTTTGAAAGCAATTACCATAATGCTTTGAGGAAAAATGGATGAATTAAATATAAAACAACATTTCCGGACTGATGAAGGACCAATTATTGATCAAATTAACGATTGGCTAGTCCAAGCTGGGGATCAATATCGTCCTGTACTTACGCCATTTCTTAACCCACGACAGCGATATATTGCCCAAACACTTGTTAATGGTAATGAGGATGTTAAGATGACATCGGTTGGAGGCTGGCAAAATGCGGAAATGAAGCGGGTACTCTTCTTTCCCCCTTACTATGAGCCCAAAGCAGAGGATTTTGAAATAACTTGTCTGGAAGTTATATACCCACAAAAATTTGCTGAGTTACACCATCGGCAGATAATGGGTACGCTATTAGGTGAAGGATTGGAGCGGGCGACGTTCGGAGATATTGTTACTGATGGGAGTCAGTGGCAAGTAGTAGTAACTAATCAAATGGCTCGTTTTGTACGTGAGCGCATTGATCATGTTGGTAAGATTAAGGTTAAGTGGAATCTAATCTCTTTTGCACAATTAATCGAGCCAGAAGATGATTGGGAACAATTAACAACAACAGTTTCATCGTTAAGAATTGATTCAATAATTGCTGCTGGATTCAATTATTCTCGTAATCGGGCAAAACAATTGTTGGAACACGGGTTTGTTCAAATTAATTGGGAAATGATGCAAAAGCCGGATTACCTAGTTGGTGAGCATGATATGTTATCCGTAAGGCATGCGGGGCGTTTGCGAATAGATCAAATTGGGAACGTTACTAGGAAAAATAAGCACCGAATTACCTTATCAATAATTCATGCTTAATTAAGATCACATGATGGAGGAAAAACTGATGAGTTTAACTGTAGACGAAATTAATCAAATTCAATTTAATACTAAGATGCGCGGTTATAATCCAACTGAAGTGAACGACTTCATTAAGGAGGTCGCAAAAACAGTTCAAGAATTAACTGAACAGAATCGGACATTACAGGAAAAAGTAAAGGCCTATGAAAGTAAGTTAAAGTACTTTAGTGAGTTAAAAGACTCATTGAATAAGTCAATCTTAGTTGCTCAGGAAGCCGCGGATAAGGTAAAAAATAATGCTAAACGTGAAGCGGATATTATGGTTCGTGAAGCACAAAAGCAAGCAACTGATATTGTTTCAACTGCTAATGAAAAAGCTAATCAAATCGTTGAAGATACTGCAGAAGGAACTCGTAAGTTAACCACTGAGACCAGTGATCTAAAGAAACAAACCCGAATCTTCCGTCAACGTTTACAGGTAATGCTTGAGTCACAGTTGGAAGTTGTTAAGAGTGCTGAATGGGATAAGCTATTAGCTAATGATGATATTAACAAATATGGTGAAATTCAAAATATTTTAGGAACTCGTCTTGACAATAATTCGGGTGAGAGTGTAGAATCAACCTCAATTACAACTAGTAATTTTGAACCGGAAAGCACACTTGGCTCTACAGAAGTTACTTCAGAAAGTGTTGCAATTGAAGAAAGTGAGAATTCAGAATCAGTTGCTACATCAGATCTTGAGGCTGGGGTTCAACCAGAGGAGAATACTGAAAACGTGTCCACTGATTCAGCGAAAACAGTATCTCTCAATTCTACAACCGATCTTAATTCGATGCTGGCACAAGGTAGTGAAGCTTCATCGTCTACAAGTATTGATTCTGCTTCTACAAAGTCTAGTAATCAAGATGAGGGAGATACGGTTGTTGTCTTCCCGGATAATAACTAGTTGTTGAAAATTAAATAGAAATAATTAGTAAAACGTTGATGGGCATTAGCAAGGCACGAACGGTTCAGCGAGTTAGCAAAAGGTGTGAGGCTAACATTTAGTACTGCGTTGCTTGATCGGTCCTGAGTAATCTAGCTGATATTTTTAAGTTAGATCGGTTCATTACCGTTAATCAATGATTGAGGGGGTATTTGGAAAGTCAAATATCCTGAAAACGGGTGGTACCACGAAAAAACTTCGTCCCAATTAGGGATGAAGTTTTTTTATTTACTAATTATAAAAAAGATGGAAGGAGAAATTGCATATGCGGGTTAAAGATACCTTAAATTTGGGTAAAACCAAATTCCCAATGCGCGGGAAATTACCAGTCACAGAAGCACAACGTGAAAGTGTCTGGGAAGAAAATAAAGTATATGAATTACGGCAAAAATTAAATGAGGGGAAACCAACGTTTATTCTTCATGATGGTCCTCCATACGCCAACGGTAATATTCATATTGGCCACGCCATGAATAAGATTTCAAAGGACTTTATCGTTCGTTATAAATCAATGAGTGGGTACCGGTCACCATATGTTCCAGGATGGGATACTCACGGGTTACCGATCGAACACCAATTGACTAAGGCTGGTTATGACCGGAAAAAGATGAGTTTAACTGAGTTCCGTGATCTTTGTCGAAAATACGCTTTGGAACAAGTTGATAAACAACGAACTGACTTTAAGCGGTTAGGTGTTAGTGCCGACTGGGATCACCCATATCTAACATTGAATAAGGAATTTGAGGCTGCTCAAATTCATGTTTTCGGTGAATTTGCTAAGAAGGGACTTCTTTATCAAGCTAAGAAACCTGTTTATTGGTCATGGTCATCTGAATCAGCATTAGCTGAAGCGGAAGTTGAATATCATGATGTTACTGCTAAAACAGCCTTCTTTGCTGAACAAGTGAAGGATGGTAAGGGCGTTCTTGATAATAATACCTACTTAGTAGTTTGGACGACTACTCCATGGACTATTCCAGCTTCAGAAGCGGTCGCCGTGAATGCTAAGTTTGATTATTCTGTTATTAAGCCAGCAAATGATGAACGACAATTTGTTGTTGCTACTGACTTACTTGATGGTTTAGCTGAAAAGCTTGGCTGGGAAGATTATAAAGTAGTTAAGCACTTAGCGGGTAAGGAACTTGAAGGTTTAACTACTCAACACCCATACCTTAATCGCGATTTATTAGTTGGAGTGGCAGACTACGTTACTGCTGATGCAGGTACTGGATTAGTTCATACTGCCCCAGGTTATGGTGATGATGACTACAACTTTGGGAAGAAGTATGATTTACCAATTTTTGCTCCTATTAATGATCAAGGGGTATTAACAAAGGAAAATGGTGATGACTTTGATGGTGTCTTCTATCAAAAGGCTGATGATATTTCGCTTCAAAAGTTGGAAGATAACAATGCTCTCCTCCTTGAAGAACCACTAAAGCACAGCTACCCATTTGACTGGCGGACAAAGAAACCAATTATTTTCCGGGCAACGGATCAATGGTTTGTTTCCATCGAAAAGATGCGCCAAAATATTTTAGATGCTTTGGAAAACGTTAAGTACTACCCAGAATGGGGTAAAGTTCGTTTGCGTAACATGATCAAAGACCGTGGTGACTGGGTAATTTCTCGTCAACGTGTTTGGGGTGTTCCTCTCCCAATCTTCTATGCTGAAGATGGGACACCAATTATGGAAGAAGAAACCATTAACCATGTGGCTGATCTCTTTAGAAAGTATGGTTCTAACGTTTGGTTTGAACGGGATGCAAAGGATCTTCTTCCAGAAGGCTACACTAACGAGCATTCACCTCATGGAAAGTTTACCAAGGAAACTGACATTATGGATGTCTGGTTTGATTCTGGTTCTTCTCACCAAGGAGTGTTAACTGAACGTGATTACTTAACATATCCAGCAGATCTTTATCTTGAAGGCTCAGATCAATACCGTGGATGGTTTAATTCTAGTTTGATTACTAGTGTTGTTTGCTCAGGTCATGCACCATACAAGTCAATTGTTTCTCAAGGATTTACCCTTGATAAGCGAGGCAATAAGATGAGCAAATCCCAAGGAAATGTTATTGACCCGAACAAGGTTGTTCAACAAATGGGTGCTGAAATTATCCGTCTTTGGGTAATGAGTGCTGATACTTCTGCTGATGTTCGGGTTTCAATGGGAACCTTCCAACAAATCTCCGAGGCTTACCGTAAGCTACGGAATACTTTCCGGTTCTTACTTGCCAATACCAGTGATTTTGATGCTAGTGAAGATACAGTTTCATATGAATACTTGAGTTCAGTTGATCAGTACATGCTGGTTAAGTTAAACCACTTCCTTGAGAAGATGCGGGCTGATTTTGATAACTACGACTTCCTTGATGCTTACCGGTTATTAATTAATTTTGTTAATAATGACTTATCAGCCTTCTATATGAATATTGCTAAGGATGTTCTTTACATTGAACCAAAGAATTCACAGACTCGTCGTTCTATGCAAACTGTCTTTTACGACATCCTAGTGACAATGGTTAAGTTACTTACTCCAATTCTCCCTCATACGGCTGAAGAAGTTTGGAGCTACATGAATGAACCTGAAGATTTTGTTCAATTAACGGAGATTCCTGAAGTTCGTCACTTTGATGGTGAAGATGGTTTACTGGATAAGTGGTCAGAATTTATGGAAGTTCGTTCTCATGTATTAAAGAGTCTTGAAGAAGCGCGGAATGTCAAAATGATTGGTAAATCACTAGAAGCACAGATTGACCTTTACGTTAATGACCATAATAAGGAATTATTAGAGAGTCTGAATGAAGATGTTCAATTATTATTTGGCGTTTCAAAATTAGTTCTTCATTCTCTTGATGAAGCAGGTGAAGATGCCGATCAATATAACGATGGGGTCGCCGTTAAGGTTAGTGTTGCCCCAGGTGAAACTTGTCAACGTTGTCGGATGGTGAAGGAAGATATTGGTTCAGATTCAGCATATCCAACCCTTTGTGCTCGTTGTGCTAAGGTGGTTCGGGAAAACTTCCCAGAAACAGTTGATGAAGGCTTAGAAAAATAGTCGTGTATCAATGACAAACCTTGATTAGCGTTGTAAAATACCAAGTGACGTTTATGTTGCTTGGTATTTTTGTTTGTAGGTGAAATTAATGTTACAAGGCACAGTCAAAAGTTTTGATCGTGAAAAAGGTTGGGGATTTATCAACGTTCCTAATGAAGGGGAAATCTTTGTTCACTATACAGGGATTGATGGTCGCGGTTTAAGAATCTTAACTCCAGGTGAACAGGTTTCCTTAGTAATTGTTCAAGGAAAACGTGGATCACAAGCGGCACATGTTCAACGCTTAAGTAAGCGGGGTTTTTAAAATGAATTTTGAAGAAAAAACCTTAAGTGAAAAAACCGTTTTTGATGGAAAAGTAATTAAAGTTGCCGTTGAGGAAGTTGAAACACCAAAGGGCTTAAAGGCGCAGCGGGAGATTATTCACCATGTTCCAGCGGTAGCAATTTTAGCTCTAACGGATGACCACAAAATGATATTGGAGAAGCAATGGCGTTCACCAATTCATAACACTACTTTAGAAATTCCTGCAGGAAAAGTAGATTCACGTGACAGTGATGATGCTCTTCATGCAGCCAAGCGTGAATTGAATGAGGAAACCCGTTTTGAAGCTGGGAAAATCAAAAAGATTTCCTCATTTTATACCTCGATTGGAGTTCTTGATGAATTTATGACGTTGTATTTAGCAACAGATCTAACTCCTGTGAAGGAAAAGTTACCTCAGGATCGTGATGAACAATTAGTATTGGAAAAGGTTACTCTTGACGAAGCATTGAAGATGATTGATGTGGGAGAAATTGAAGATGCCAAGACAATTATGGCAATCTATTATTGGCAAGGGATGAGTAATCGTGAGTATGGATCCGCAAAATAGTAATAGTGAACGGATGACGCGTCAGCAGTATCGTCAACAGAGTAAGGGTGACGATAGTGAAGAAAGACGCCGAACGTTTTCTTCCCAATCACGGGCTACCCAAAAGATTGAGGAAGAACAGTTGACAAGTGAACAGAAAATGCACCGGTTACGACGACGATTAAACGTTGCAATCGTTGCTTTAGTGATCGCAATTATTATCGTTTATTTAATTTTATTTTTTGTAAAGTAAGGAATGAAAAGTATGAAGTTTGGAATTATTTGCGCAATGCCAGAAGAGATCAAGGAATTAACGGCAGCATTGGAAAACGAAACTGTTAAGGAGATTGGTGGGAAAAAGTACTATTCTGGCCAAATTGATAACCAGAATGTTACTTTGGTTGAATCCGGAATTGGTAAGGTTGAAGCCGGAATTACAACTGAACACTTAATTACTGATTGTGGAGCAGATGTCGTGATTAATTCTGGCTCTGCAGGCGGAATCGGTGAAAATCTTCATGTTGGTGATATTGTTATTTCAAGTGAGACTGCATACCATGATGTTGATGCACGAGTCTTTGATTATGTATATGGTCAGTTACCAGGGAAAGAACCACGATTTAAGGCTTCTGAAAAGTGGGGAAAGGCTCTTGAAGCAGCTGGTGAAAAGACCGGATTAACTGTTAAACGTGGGCTGATTGTTTCTGGTGATCAGTTTGTTGCAAGCAAGGATGCAATTCAAAAGATCCTCCATTACTTCCCTGAAGCATTATCAAGTGAAATGGAGGGGGCTGCCGTAGGTCAAGTTGCTACTGATCATGGTATTCCATATGTTGTTGTTCGTGCAATGTCTGACGTTGGGGATGAAGATGCGGGGGTTAGTTTTGATGAATTTATTATCGATGCTGGTAAGCGATCCGCAAAAATGCTGTTACAACTTTTTAATGATTTAAATGAGGAGTAGTGAAAAAAGTGAGTGAGAAGTATTTTGATAATGCTGCGACCACCCCAATGACAAAGCCAGTTATAGATGAAATGACAAGGCAAATGACTACTAGCTGGGGAAATGCTTCAACTGGTTATTCATATGGTCGTCAATCGAAATTGGTGATGGATGAAAGTCGGCAGGTAATTGCTAAAAGTATTAATGCAAGTGAAGATGAAATTATCTTTACTAGTGGAGGAACCGAAAGTGATAACACAGCTGTGATCCAAACTGCACTAACCCGGCAAAAGTTAGGGAAACATATTATTACTACCGCGATCGAGCATGAAGCTATTTTAAAACCGCTACATTACCTTGAGTCACTAGGCTTTGAAATAACTTACTTGCCTGTAGATGAAAATGGTGAAATCTCACTAACTGATTTTCGAAATGCTTTACGTGAGGATACAATTCTTGTCACAATTATGATGGGAAATAATGAGGTTGGTAGTCGGATGCCAGTTCATGAGATCGGCGAAATTTTAAAAGATCACCAAGCATGGTTTCATACCGATGCTGTCCAAACTTATGGTTTATTACCAATTGACGTTAAGGCGGATCATATCGATATGCTTTCGACTTCGGCCCATAAGCTTAATGGACCAAAGATGATTGGCTTCCTTTATCGTCGTCAAGGAATCAATTTCCCTAGTTTTGTTCGTGGGGGAGATCAAGAAACAAAACGGCGTGCGGGAACGGAAAATGTTCCAGCAATTGCTGCTTTTGCTAAGGCTGTTTCGATTGATACTCCGGAAGAAAAGCAACGACGTCAGGAGCGTTATTTTCATTTTAAACAAGTGATTATTCAACGGTTAACGGATGCTGGAGTAGATTTTGAAGTTAATGGTCGCTTGGATCAAAATTCCCTTAACCATGTGTTAAACCTTTGGATTAAGGGAATTTCAACGTACGTTTTACAAACGGATCTCGATTTAGCTGGCTTTGCCGTTTCTGGTGGTTCAGCATGTACAGCCGGAAGTATTGAACCGTCACATGTTTTAACCGCTATGTTTGGTAAGCAAAGTCCACGGATTAGTGAGTCAATTCGGATTAGTTTCGGTATTATGAATACTGAGGAAGATGTTAAAGAGTTGGCAGATGCAATTGCAGAAATTGTCCACAAAGTTAAAAGAGTTAAGGGAGTTGAGGAATAATGGAATTTGAAAAAAGTATTCAACTTCAGGGCGATCCTGACCGTTATTCATTAAGTCCTAAGATAAAACGTTACACATTAATAGATTTGGGCTTTGAAGAAACTAAGCGGGGCAATTTTGAGTATGTGGGTAGTGTAGATACCAAGAACCCATTTAACCCAGTTGCAAAGTTACGGATCCTAATTAATAGTGACCTAAGTGGGTTTAAGATGGAAACGATTACTGGTAACGGAACACGAAAAATTAATATTTTTAACCACCAACGTTCTGTAGAATTTGTTGAACAATACCACTTTATTCTTAAAGAAATGTTACAACGAGATGTCTTTGTTAAGAATGACGTTAAATAGGTGCAGTAATTAGCAAGCTTTGATACAATAGTTCATACTGGTAACATGCGACCTTCTATCGTAGATTGTTCCAGAATCTATTTGAAATGATGGTGATATATAATGGCCGAAAAGCGCCGTAAGCGAGTTGTTGTAGGAATGAGTGGGGGAGTAGATTCCTCAGTCACCGCACTGTTATTGAAGCGTCAAGGATATGACGTCATTGGTGTCTTCATGAAAAATTGGGATGATACAGATGAAAATGGTGTTTGTACTGCAACAGAAGATTACCGGGATGTTGCAAAGGTAGCTGCTAAGATTGGGATCCCTTATTATTCCGTAAACTTTGAAAAGGAATACTGGGATCGGGTATTTAAATACTTTATTGCTGAATATCAGAAGGGACGGACACCTAACCCTGATGTAGTCTGCAATAAGGAAATTAAGTTTAAGTCCTTTATTGATTATGCAAACCAACTTGGTGCTGACTATGTTGCTACTGGTCACTATGCCGATTTAAAGCGTGATAGTGATGGACGAATGCATTTAATGCGGGCTAAGGATCAGAATAAGGATCAAACTTACTTCTTAAGTCAATTGGACTACCACCAATTGGATAAGGTCCTTTTCCCGTTAGCTGATTACACTAAACCAGAAATTCGGCAAATTGCTGAAGAGGCAGGTTTAGCAACAGCAAAAAAGAAGGATTCAGTTGGAATTTGTTTTATTGGTGAAGATGGGCACTTCCGTGAATTCTTAAGCCAGTACATTCCGGCCCAACCTGGAAATATGGAAACTGTCGATGGAAAGGTTGTCGGTCAACATATGGGCTTAATGTATTACACTATTGGTCAGCGTCGGGGCCTTGGCCTTGGGGGAAATAAGAAGAGCAATGCCCCATGGTTTGTAATTGGCAAGGATATTAAGAAGAACGTTCTTTATGTCGGTCAAGGATACGAAAACGAACATCTTTATGCAACTCACTTGGAAGCGAGTGATATCCATTGGGTTGATGATGTTGTAAGTCGGTATGGTCGAGATTTTCACTGTACTGCAAAGTTCCGTTACCGACAAAAAGATGTTGGGGTGACAGTTCACCTTTCTGAAGATGAACAAATGGTAACCGTAACTTTTGATGATCCAGCACGAGCAATTACGCCAGGTCAAGCAGTAGTGTTCTATAATGATGAAGAATGTCTAGGTAGCG
The DNA here is from genome assembly GCF_014145505.1 of Limosilactobacillus fastidiosus. GTDB lineage: Bacteria > Bacillota > Bacilli > Lactobacillales > Lactobacillaceae > Limosilactobacillus > Limosilactobacillus fastidiosus. The sequence goes on along the minus strand of NZ_JACIUZ010000011.1, from coordinate 102,193 downwards.
CAATTATTGATCGAGCTTACAATCATGATCGCCTTTGCCAATACGTCTAAAAAACATAATTAAATTAGTGCAAATCAGGGGAGTTACCGTTATTAATATATAGGGTAGACTTCCCTATACATATATTTAGAAAAGTTTGAAACATGATGACGATATTTTGTTAAAATAGAGGAAAAAGGTCGAATAGTATGACTAAAGTTTATTTAATCCGTCACGGAAAAACTCAATGGAATCTTGAATCTCGTTACCAAGGGGCAAATGGTGATTCTCCATTGCTTGATCAAAGTTATGAAGAGATTGAAATGCTTGCTGCATCGTTGAATAATGTTCCAATTAATCATATATATACAAGCCCATTGAAGCGTGCCCGGGTGACTGCAATGACATTGTTACAATATCTTAACCGACCAGTCCCACTAACAATTGATAGTCGATTAAAAGAATTTAATTTGGGAAAGATGGAGGGAATGCATTTTGATGCAGTAGCTAAAAAGTGGCCTGAGGTACTTAAAAACTTCCGTCATCACCCTGATAAGTATGATAGTACAATTGTAGAAAGTGAAAGTTTCGAACAAGTTATTAACCGGATGGGCACAGCGATTAGAGAATTTTGTCGTAATGATCCGCACGGGTCAATCTTAATTGTTTCGCATGGAGCAGCCCTAAATGCTAGTATTAATGCATTAATTGGTACTCCAATGGCCCACCTTAAAGATCGGGGAGGCCTTAGTAATACCTCAACAACTATTTTAACGACTGATGATGCTGAAAATTTCGAATTGGAAAAATGGAATGATACATCATACCTGCATAAAACCAGTGTCGATCCAACTGATACAATTTGAGGAGAGTGAATTTCAATGACTGAACAGCAAACTAACCGTGAAGAACAAAAAAAGCAAACTGAACGTTTAGTCCATAAGTTGATTACTGCAATTGATGAGCACCCTGAAAAAGCTAATAATTACTATGATCTTGGTTCATTGCTGACTCGTCTTCAAGATTATGCCCAGGCTGAAGAGCTCTTTATGAAGGCTTTAGGGATTTTTGAAGCGAAAAATGATCAGGAAGCCCAAAACTTGTTAAATTATGGTCTCGGAAATTTGTATTATGAAGTGGGAAAAGTTGATCAGGCCATTAAACTTTATAACAAGATTGATGATAAGAAGTTAAAGGCTGATTCTTACCTAATGCTAGCCCAAAGTTACAGTAAGAAAAAGCAGTATAGGCAAGCGGTTGCTTATGGCTTGACTGCTCATGAATTACGCCCAGAAGATCCGGAGATTAATCAAGCATTAGGCGACGCATTGTTAGCATTAGGGGAATTTAAACAAGCCGCTTCATACTACGATGCAATTCTTAAGCGTCATCCTGGTCGGGCTGATACACAATTTAATCGTGGGCTAGTAGCAATGGTGCTTGGTGAACCGTATAAGGATTATCTAAATCAGGCACGACAACTTGATTTAGATTACTACACGAAGAGTGAAAAACGAATTGCAGAAATTGAAAAGACATTGCAAGCAACTCAGAAACCACAAAATGATAAATAATGATTGGAGAAAGGATGACTTTCATGGCAGAAGAAATTAACTTATTTGAGACGCCAGAAGAGTCATCTTTTTTTATTGGTCAGGTTCAATCAGACATATTTGATAGTCCTGATTCTTTTTATAAGGTCCTTTTGGTATCGGTAGAAGATGCTAATTTTGACTGGAAAGAAAGTGAAATAACAGTTACGGGGAGCTTTGGTGATTTGCGTGATGACCAAACATATCGATTTGAGGGAAAGCTAGTTGACCACCCGAAATATGGGCGTCAATTTCAGGCAAGTTCATATCATGCCAATCAACCAACGAGTAAAGAAGGAATTATTAACTTTCTCTCTGGTAAGCAGTTTCCCGGAGTGGGGAAAAAGACCGCAGAAAAAATTGTTGATCATTTAGGAATTCAAGCAATTGATAAAATTAATGCTGATCCACATGTTTTGGATGGTTTAAAACTACGTGAAGTAGTACGAACCAGCCTTGTAGAAAATCTCAATGCTAACCAAGGAATGGACCAAATTATTATTGGACTGAATGATCTTGGCTTTGGGAGTAATCTAAGTAGCGCAATTTTTGACCGATACGGAGATGAAACTCTCCATGTTATTAGTGAAAATCCCTACCAGCTTGTTCAAGATATTGACGGGATTAGTTTTAAACGAGCAGATCAAGTTGCAATTAAAATGGGGATTCCTTCGGATGATGAGCGTCGAATCTCAGCTGCTATTATTCAAGCAATTAATGATTTAACGATGGCAAGTGGGGATACTTATACAAGTGATAAGCCATTGCTTCAAGAGAGCATACGGTTGCTTGCTGAAAGTAGTAGTGAGCCAATTTCGACAGCTAAAGTAACCCAGCAGATTGTAACTATGGAAAAAGAAGGTACCATTCAATACGAAGAGAAGCGGATTTATCCGGCGAACCTTTATAAAGCTGAGTGGCAAATTGCTGAAAATCTGCACCGCCTTTCCCAGAAACATAACAATTCAAAAAATAAGCAACAAGTTGCAACAATTTTAGAAAAGTTGCCGGTTAAGACAGGAATCAAATACGACGACGTTCAAATCGAAGCAATTAAAACCGCTCTAACATCTAAAGTAATGCTTCTTACTGGTGGACCAGGAACTGGAAAGACGACGATCATTAAAGGGGTAGTAGCAGCATTTGCTGAAATGCATGATATTGCACTCGATCTAAATCAATATAAAGAAAAAGCATTTCCGATTTTACTGGCCGCCCCAACAGGCCGTGCTGCAAAGAGAATGAGTGAAGCAACTGATTTACCAGCCAGCACAATTCACCGGTTATTGGGATTAAATGGACGTGAAATGCCAACTGAGCTAAATGCAAAGGATCTTGAAGGTTCGTTATTAATTGTTGACGAAATGTCAATGGTCGATACCTTACTATTTAAGGTCCTGGTTCAATCGATCCCAACGTCAATGCATGTTATTTTTGTTGGTGATAAGGATCAGTTACCGTCAGTCGGTCCTGGTCAGGTATTTCATGACTTGTTAGCGTTTACTGATTTACCACGGATCGAATTGAAAAAGATTCACCGACAGGCAGCTGATTCAACAATTATTCCGCTAGCTCACGCCATTCGTGAGGGAAAAATCCCTAGTGATTTGACAGTTAAAATGGCAGATCGATCGTTTATTGCATGTCATTCACAACAGGTTCCAGAAGTTGTAAAGCAAATTATTGAGATGAGCCAAAAACGTGGGTATGACGCAAATGATCTTCAAATTCTTGCGCCAATGTATCGTGGGGCAGCAGGGGTTGATCGTCTTAATGACCTTTCACAGTCAGTTTATAATCCTGCAATTCCTGATAAACAAGAAATTGAATTTCGTGGTCAGATTTTTCGGGTTGGTGATAAAGTCCTGCAATTAGTTAATAGTCCAGAAAATAATGTTTTTAATGGAGATATTGGGCGAATTACTTCAATTGAAAATGGTAGAACTAAGGGTAAAAAGAATTCCTCAATAACAATTGACTTTGACGGAAACGAGGTTAATTATGGTCGGTTAGAGTGGTCACAGATTCGCTTAGCTTATAGTATTTCAATTCATAAATCTCAGGGGAGTCAATTTAAGATCGTAATTTTACCCCTAGTACACGAATTTGGTCGGATGCTCCAACGAAATCTTTTGTATACTGCCATTACCCGCGCTGCGGATAAATTGATTATGGTTGGTGAAACTTATGCATTTGTGACAGCAATTAACAACCAATCTGTTAACCGGCAAACTAGTTTGGTGAGACGATTAACAGATGTTTGGAATCATCATGGAGAATTAAAATCACCCCTTGAGCAAGGGACGGAAGATCAATTTAAAACTGATCAAAGTAAAGAACAAGATAATGAACACCCAGGGTCAGTGAAAATAGCTGAACCTGGTAAGGTGAAGGAAAAGATCCTTACTCCCACATTAATTAAAGCAGGGACCATTGATCCGATGATCGGGATGGATGGAATAAGACCAACTGATTTTAAAAAATAGTTCAGCTTGCACCGGATAGAAAAACTTGCGATAATAACAATGTATTGTTGATTTTATCTTGAGGAGAATAACGATGACTGAAATAAAAGATGCGAAAAATGTTCGCTTATTTGCCTTAAACTCTAATGAACCACTAGCTAAAAGTGTCTCTGATAAAATTGGGTTACCTCTTAGCAAGGCTTCAATTAGTCATTTTGCTGATGGGGAAATCAAAGTTACGATTGATGAAAGTGTTCGTGGTTGTGAAACCTACGTGATTCAATCAGTTTCTAATCCAGTTAATACTAACCTGATGGAATTATTGATTATGGTTGATGCCTTACGTCGGGCGAGTGCCAAAAAGATTAATGTTGTGATGCCATATTATGGTTATGCGCGGCAAGACCGCAAAGCGCGGAGTCGGGAACCAATCACCGCAAAATTAATTGCTAACTTGCTTGAAATGGATAACATTGATCGGCTAATTACGATTAACTTGCATGCTGCTCAAGTTCAAGGCTTTTTTGATATTCCAGTTGACCATTTACAGGCTACCAAATTGTTTGCAAAGTATGTCCAAGAGCGAGAACTTGGTAATGACATTGTTGTCGTTTCACCTGATCATGCTGGGGTTAGTTTGGCCCGACAATTTGCAGAAGAAATTAAGGCACCAATTGCGATTGTTGATAATCGGAATGATGAAGTTCGCGAACGAACTGATCAGGAAGTTCCTGAATATGTTATTGGTGATGTTAAAGATAAGGTCGCAATTATCGTTGATGATATAGTTGATACTGGGGTTCGGATGAATCTTTCTGCAAGGGCGTTGCAAAAGTTTGGAGCGAAGAAGATTTATGGAATTGCAACCCACGCTGTCTTATCTGGAAATGCTCCTCGAGTATTAGAAGAATCGCCGCTTGAAGAGATGTGGGTTACAGATACAATCAATTTACCTGCTGAAAAAGAATTTAAGAAGCTTCGGCGTCTTTCTGTTGCAGAGCTCTTAAAGGAAGCAATAGTGCGGGTTCATAATCACCAGTCAATTCATGCATTATTTTAGAAGAGCGGATAACTTGGGAGAAATTTCAAGCTAGTATATCGTCCTAAAAGTAAAAGAGATCACAAGTATTCAATTTTTGAATACTTGTGATCTCTTTTATATATTCCAATGTAATTAAATATTATTATAATTGCATATTTAAACCATTTCGATTAAAAAGGAAACGCAAAATGGCTTGTTTGGAGATTGTGTTTCAATAATAGGTTTGCAAGCTCATCTCTACGCTCTTGTTGTGAAACAAAGATACCCATTTTTTCTTGATCGAAACCAGTTACTAACTTGTTTTCATCACAGATAATCGGATTTTTCAAAACGTGGGGATTCTTCTGAATCGTTTTTACAAGTTGGTTAATTGTTAGGTTTTCAGAAGTTAACTTGAGAGCTTTGGTATCTCGAGAACGACTGGAAATTAAGTCCGCAGTTCCGTTAATTGATTTACTCAGCAAGTTAAAAATCTCTGATTGAGTTAATGATTGCTTTTCAATGTTCCGTTCATTTACAGATAGTCGGTGAGCGGTAAGCCATTTAACTGCTTTTCGTTTTGAAGGGTCGTTAGTGTGATAGTATATCCAAACCATGCAATCACTTCCTTCTATAACTATTTTTATTCTATCAATGAATTAAGACGAACAGCTTGAATTTACGCTCGTCTTTAATAAAACTTAAGTAAAATAACTTTTTTGTAATATTTATCACATTATTTTGCCTTAATAAAAAAATAAAATCTTTAAAAATGTTAAAATTAGTACAAGAATTCCTAAAAAAATGATATGGTTAAAGAAGTTTGAATCTAATATTAGTAATTAGCAATTATTTTTCGTTTATTTGAGAGGATGTTTCTGTATGGTAAAAAAGGTACATAAGTATAGTTCATCAAAAAGATTAGTTGCTGGGACAGTAGGGGCATTAAGTGTTTTTGCTTTAACTGCCCAAGCAAATAATACTGTTGAAGCAAAGGCTAAGAATAATAATGCAGGCACTGAACAACCTGAATCAATGAGTTCTTCAGCAAGTGCTATTCGGAACAATAACCAGTTATCATTGGCTCCAATGGTGTCTTCATCATCTGCAGCTAAGTCTGCTTCAACAGCACATAATGGTACTTATGTAGTTAAGAGTGGTGATACTTTAAGCGAATTAGCGGTTCACTTTAATGTTACTCTTAATGATCTTGTTTCCTGGAATCATATTCAGAATCCAGACCTAATTTATGTTGGTCAACAACTATTGGTTGAAGGAAAGGGTGCTGATTCAGCAACAATCCAGTCAAGTACAGAAAGCGCTCAACCGCAGTCTTACACTGTCGCAGGAAATGGTGCTCAACAGGATCAACCACAGCAAACAACCCCAGTTCAACAATCTGCTTCACAACAAGTAACGCCCGTATATCAACAAGGGACTTACCAACAAGCAACAGCTGTTAACCCTACTACAACTGCTTACACGAGTGATGCAAATGCAGCAGCTTATAACTCAGCAGTTGTTAGTCAGCAAGGTTCAACGGTTGCGGTTGCAAGCCAACCGGTAGCTAGTCAACAAACAGTAGCTGCCAACTCTACTGCAACTGCCTACACAAGTGATACAAATGCAGCAGCTTATAATTCAGCAGCTGTTACTAGTCAACAAAGTTCAGTGGCTCCTGTCACTAATAACCAACAGGCAAGTCAAGCTTCAGCAGTTAGTGCTAGTCAAGAAGTAACCGCAAATAGTAGTACTGCTTCACAACAACCTGCTGTTCAACAAGTGGCATATGCCCAGAACCAAACTTCTAACAGTTCAGCTACTGTTCAAACACAATCACAGCCACAACAAAGCCAAGTAGCTTCACAACAGCCTCAAACTACCACTCAAAATAACGTTGATTTACATTCAGGTTCAGTGGTAAGTTTGGCAAGCAAGATTGCTAATTCAAATAGCGTTCCATATCAATGGGGTGGTAATTCATTAAGTGGAATGGATTGTTCAGGCTTTGTTCAATATGTATACGCAAACGCTGAAGGTAAGCAATTACCACATAACACCGTTGCAATGGAAAGTTATGTTAACTCAAAGCCAGCTAGTCAAGCTCAATCAGGAGATCTTCTTTTCTGGGGTAATCATGGGAGCACATACCACGTTGGTATTTACGTGGGAAATAACCAATATGCTGCTGCCGCTAAACCAGGAACAAATGTGGCTGTATATAATTTAAGTCCTAACTTTGCACCAAGTTTTGCTGGTACAGTTAAGTAAGATTAATTATAATAGTAAAAAAGAAACTAGGTTTTGCCTGGTTTCTTTTTATTTATTACGTTGATACAGAGGAATATTTGTCTATACTAACAACAGGTTAATAGTGTTATCAACTATGCAGTAATTTTTTGTATACTAACTTATTTTAATGGATCCTGCCAAAACCGATAATGACTAGTGTTAATTGTTAGATCATAAAAACGATTTCCCATGTTTTCACCATCAATCTGACCAAACTCTAAAGAAGTCGTAGAATAGTGGAGCTTATTAGCATGAAATCGTTGTGCAAATCGTGATTCAGCTAGTTTACCCCGTGCAAGCTGAATTACTTCCCAAAGAGTAAGAAGCCAATTTTTTCGTTCAGCGATAACCATATTAATAGCATCTTCCTCAATCTTTGCGGAATGATCGATTTGAAAACCGCCTCCCAGATAAGGGTGGTTAGTTGCCACAACAATAAAAGCCTTAGGGAAGATATAATGATGGTTTTGTTCCTGAAGAGTTAACTGAAAAGGTTGTTGGTCATATATGACACCAAAGGCCTTACTTAAGTATGAAAGGCTACCTAAGCGGATCCTATTTAACCTTTTCTTTGTACTAGATGAATTAGTCCGACTAACAATTGCGGCATCAAAACCAATTCCAATATTATTTAAGAAGAAGCCTTCTTCTTTTTTGATTGACTCAAAATAATGACCAATCGTAATGGTTCGCGCTTCTGTTGTAGAGAGAATCTGCTGAAGAGCCTTTTCAGGATTTAATGAAATTCCATAGCCCCGTGCAAAATCATTACCAGTACCAGCAGGAATGTATGATAAAGGAAATGATGCTCCGGCATTTATTAGGCCATTTAGAACGTTATGAAGAGTACCATCCCCACCAATCACGATAACAACAGTATTTTTATTTGAGTTTGTGGAAATCTTCTTTGCTAAAAATACTTCGTGTTTAGAGTAGCTAGTTTGATGGAGGGAATAATCTAACTGTCCTTCGATGGAAGGACGGAGAATGTTCCAAGTTTTTTGAGCTTTCCCATTTCCTGCAGTCGGATTTAGGATTATCTCATAATGCATAATTAGACCTCCCTTAATATCAAGCAAAAGACAGCCGAGAGAATTCCCGACTGTCTTAATTAGCAATTAGAATTTAGTAATCTTAAAGTTTGGATTTTGTTTTTCATATTCCAAAGCTTTATCGTCTAATTGCTCGACGAATTCGATGTTGTAGTCAGTATTTTCTTCAACCAATAGTAAAGCTTGGGCTTCTGAGTCAGCTTCAATATACAATGATTGAGTATTTTCACGAACCGGTCGCTTAGTTGCATCGGGTTGATAGTATACTTTAAAAGTCATACTGTAAAATGCTCCTTATTATTTAATTTAAACTTTAGTTACTTAAATTATTTTAGCACATCTAATCAATTGTGTTACTAAAAATTGGAAAATGGTATGATTAAGTTAAATATAATTAAGAAATGGGATGAGCTTATGTCATTTTTTTGGCTAGTTCTTTTAGTGGTTGTTGCCGTAATTATTATTTATGTTGTTGTTCATCGCTTACTAATTAATCGTGCAACTCTGATATTAAAAAAACGAGCACAGTCAGTAACTAATGAGGCAGTAAACGATTGTCTCGGTCAATTAAGCGGTCAAACGTTTAACCTTTCTTCTGAGATTGTTGCAGATGTTTGGGGAAAGGGTGTTCTTGCGTTTGAATTTCATTTTGATCCGGCAAAATACCACCTAACAAAAAAGCAACTTAGTAAGAATATTCTTGAGCAAAAGCTAATTGAGTATGCGAAAAAGAATAAAATTTCGGCATATAAAGAGAATTCAACCATATTTAAGGTAACTGATTGGTGGACTTATGAAAATATTTTGCATATTGATGTTGCTTATGTTTTAAATGAAGCAACTCGTGAGTACATTGCAGATTTACAGCGCCTAGATCAGCACAAATAAGTCGGAAACTTAAAATTGATTTTTAATAAAATTAAAGAGATTGGTGAAATGAAGTGCCATTAAAAAGTTAGAAGTTTTATGTAATTTTAATAAGTGGAATGAGATTGAACATATTCGTTCGGTGTCATTCCATTTTTGTTTAATGAAATTCGTTTACTGTTGAATCATTGTATATAGTCTCTGACAACTTTTTTAAGCTGATCAATTGAAGTGATTACTAATCGATTCAAACATTCACGTTTCAAAAGATTAAAGAAACTTTCAATTAGTGAATTGTCTAAATAATCTTGTGTAACCTTAAATTTGAAGTTAGCTGAATATTTCAAAAAAACCCTAGAATTATTAGATTATGTCTAACAATTCTAGGGTACTTTAAAATTATCGTTCTCTTTATTTTAGCTAATCATAATAGTATCGTCAGGCGCCTTGAATGGATCTTCCTTATTGATATGGTCGTAGAAAAGAACGCCATGAAGGTGATCAATTTCATGTTGACAAACAATTGCCGGGTAATTCTTTAGCCGAACTTGGTGGGTTTCTCCATTAACGTCTTGGTAACGTAACGTGATTCGGTCATGACGAGGAACATAACCAGGAACATCCTTATCGACAGAAAGACAACCTTCACCTTCTGTTAGTGCTCCGTACTGTACAGATTCGCTAACAATAACGGGATTAATAATAACGTCTTTAAAAGAAGGCTTATCGTCATCTTCATCTAAAGATGGAACGAGAACTGCGGCCATTTGTTTTGAGATGCCAACTTGGGGAGCGGCTAAACCAACACCAGCTCGGAGTTTATATTTTTCACACAATACTGGATCCTGGCTTACTTCAAGATATTTCATAGCACGCTTAGCAAATTCTTGATCCTCTTTTGATAATGGAAATTCAACTTTTGCGGCACGTTTACGTAAGACAGGGTCACCATCGCGAACGATATCTTTCATTAAATACACAATGATCATCCTCCAAATTAATTGTTATTGTTACTATTATAATTCAAACAAGTAGTAGTTTATCACAAACTAATATTGAATAAAAATTTCACCCAAAAGTAAAAGAATATATAAAACAAGTAAAGTTAAACCAATCATCTTAAATATAAGCATATACAAATTAATAAAATTTTAGTCTGATTATTTAAAACAAGCGAATGAAAGCGATTGTATAATATTGAAAGAGCGTTATACTAAATAATGTAAGTAAGGTAAGTGATCGCTTACGATAATGTTAATTAGATTTGGAAAGGGATGTTTGATAATGGCCAATACCAAAGCTGTTGACTTTGCAAAGATTAAGGCTGAAGAAGGCGCTCCGTATGCAAAACCTGTTCAAATCCTCGATAATGATGGGAATGTTGTTAACAAGGATTTAATGGCTAACTTCAGTGATGATCTGCTAGTTGATTTAATGAAAAAGATGGTTTGGGAACGTGCACTTCACGAACAAACCATGAGTTTCTCTAAGCAAGGTCGTTTAGGATTTTATGCTCCAACTTGGGGTGAAGAGGCCTCAGAAATGGGGACAGCGGCTGCATTTAAGAAGAATGACTTCTTATTCCCTGCATATCGTGACTTGCCTCAATTAATTCAACATGGTGCAACTGTTGCTCAAATGTACCTTTGGTCAAAGGGGCACCTAAAGGGTAACCTATTCGATGCTCGTGCATTACGTCCACAAATTATTATCGGTGCCCAAATGGTTGAAATGGCCGGTGGTGCGCTTGGTATTAAGAAGAATGGTGAAAAGGATACCGTTGCTTATGCATATACCGGTGAAGGTGGTTCATCCCAAGGTGACACTTATGAAGGGATGAACTTTGCAGGGGCATTCCAAGCTCCTGCCGTATTTATCATTCAAAATAACGGTTGGGCAATTTCATTTCCTCGGAAGCTTCAAACGTATGCCCAAACTATTGCCCAAAAAGGTGTTGCAGCTGGTATTCCAGGTGTTCAGGTTGATGGAATGGATGTTTTGGCATGTTACGAAGTTGCTAAGGAAGCACGTGAATTTGCTGCTGCCGGGAATGGTCCAGTACTAATTGAAACCTTGACTTACCGGTTTGGTGCTCACAGTTCCGCTGGTGACGATCCTAGTCGTTACCGTACCAAGGAAGAAGAAAATTCATGGTTCGATAAGGATCCGTTGATTCGACTTCGTAAGTACTTAATTAAGAAGGGTCTCTGGTCTGAAGATGAGGAAACTAAGTATGCTGAAGAATGTAAGGAAGACTTCAAGAAGGCTATGAAGGAAGCTGATTCTGTAGAACCAGAAAAAGTTACTGATATGCTTAAGCGGACCTTTGAAGTTCCAACTCCAGATATTAAAGAACAAATTAAGAAGTACGAAGCAAAGGAGTCGAAGTAATCATGGCTAAAAAGACTTATATCAAAGCTATTACTGAAGGTATTGACATTGCTTTGTCTGAAGATCCTAAGACCTTGGTCTTTGGTGAAGATGTTGGTAAAAATGGTGGTGTTTTCCGTGCTACAAACGGCTTACAAGAAAAGTATGGAAAGGATCGGGTGTTTAGTACACCATTAGCTGAATCTGGTATTTTAGGGTTATCCATTGGATTAGCCGCAACTGGTTGGCGTCCCGTACCAGAAATTCAATTCATGGGCTTCACGTTTGAAGCAATGGACTCAATTGCTGCACAAATGTCACGTGTACGTTTCCAATATGATGGTACCAAAAATATGCCAATCACTATTCGTACTCCATACGGTGGTGGTACTCATACTGCTGAATTGCACGGGGATGATCTTGAAAACTTCTTCATAGGTATTCCGGGACTTCGTGTTGTTGCACCAAGCTCAGCATATGATGCTAAGGGACTTATTATCTCCGCTATCGAAAATAATGATCCAGTTCTCTTCCTTGAAAACCTTCGTCTTTACCGTTCTGTTAAAGGCGAAGTTCCTGACAAGAAGTACACTGTTCCGTTGGATAAGGCTAATGTTGTTCAAGAAGGTAGCGATGTAACTATTATCGCTTATGGTGGTGAAGTTTCTGAAGCACAAAAAGCAGCTAAGAAGCTTGCTAAGAAGAATATCTCTGCTGAAATTATCGACCTTCGTTCACTTTATCCACTTGATACTGATACTATCTTTGAATCAATCAAGAAAACTCACCGTGTAGTAATCGTTCAAGAAGCACAAAAGATGGCTGGTGTTGGCGCACAAGTTGCTTCTGCTATTTCTGAAGGTGCCATCATGTACTTGGATGCTCCAGTTATTCGTGTAGCTGCTCCAAACTCTGTTTACCCATTCCCACAAGCAGAAAATGTATGGCTTCCTGGTGCTGATGACATTGAAGATGCCGCAACACAAGCTGTTAATTATTAATCGCAGTGGATACACTACTGATTAAGAAAGGAAGTTAAATCAATATGGCTTATAAATTTAGACTACCTGAAATGGGTGAAGGTTTGACCGAAGGGGACATCGCTTCTTTCTTAGTAAAGGAAGGCGATAAAGTCAAAGATGGTGACCCATTAGTAGAAATTCAAACTGATAAATCAACCACTCAACTTGTTTCTCCCGTTTCCGGTACAATCAAGAAGATTGAAGCAAAGGAAGATGATCACGTTGAAAAAGGTGACGATCTTGTAATCATTGATGATGGCAAGGATGGCGTAAGCACTAACGTTGAAGAAGACGGTTCTGATGATGCTGAAGATGAACCGGCCGAAGAATCAAGTGCTTCAGCTGGAAGTGAAGTTTCTGTAGCTTCAAGCGCTCCGGCGTCAGCCACTAAGAAGGGCGGGGTAGCGCCATTAGCTAAACCAAACAAGCTAGTTATGGCAATGCCTTCAGTACGTCAATACGCTCGTGATAAGGGTGTTGACATTTCCTTGGTACAACCCACTGGTAAACACGGTCAAGTACTAAAGATTGATATTGATAACTTCAACGGTAATGCTGGTAAGGCTGCTTCCGCTTCAGCCTCTAACACTTCTGCTGCTGTTGCTAGTGCTCCAGCGGCCGGTAATACGATCAAGCCTTATGAAGGTGCTGGTAAAGACGCTGAAACTCGGGAACCATTGTCTAACATGCGGAAAATCATTGCGAAAAACATGCGTGATTCAGTAGAGATTAGCCCAATGGTAACTGTTTTCGCTAACGCAGAAGTTTCTAAAATGATGGCTAACCGGAAGAAGTACAAGGCCATTGCTGCGGAACAAGGTATTCACTTGACATTCTTACCCTATGTTGTTAAAGCTTTGATTGCGATGATGAAGAAGTACCCAGAATTCAACTGCTCAATTGATGATAGTACTCAAGAATTAGTTCAAAAGCACTATTACAACATTGGAATTGCTACAAGTACTGATCATGGTCTGTATAATCCTAACATTAAGAATGCAGATTCTAAGAGTATGTTTGAAATTGCAAAGGAAATTTCTGAAAATGCTCAAGCAGCAGAGGATAACAAGCTTAGTCCAGATAGCATGGCTCACGGCTCAATGACAATTTCTAATATTGGTTCAATGCGTGGTGGTTGGTTCACCCCAATTATTAACCAACCAGAAGTTGCTATTCTTGGTATGGGTACCATTGCTACTGAACCAATTGTTAATGCAGATGGCGAAATCGTAGTTGGTCACAACATGAAGTTGTCATTAACTGTTGATCACCGTTTGATTGATGGTGCCCTTGCTACGGAAGCTTTGAACTACTTGAAGAAGCTCCTTGAAGATCCTGAATTATTAATGATGGAGGGATAATTAGTATGGCTGATGTTGAACAAAAAGATACTGTAATTGTAGGTGGCGGACCTGGTGGTTATGTTGCTGCTATTCGTGCCTCAGAACTCGGACAAAAGGTCACCTTAATTGAAAAAGGCGAACCTGGTCTGGGTGGGGTATGTCTTAATATTGGATGTGTTCCATCAAAGGCTTTAATTGCTGCTGGTCATCGTTTACAAGAGGCTAAGGACTCATCTGTTTATGGCATTTCTAAGACGGATGCAACAATTGACTTTAAGAAGACCCAGGAGTGGAAGCAGAAACAGGTCGTTGACCGGATGATCCGTGGTGTTGAAATGCTGTTGAAGAAGCACAAGGTTGAAGTAATTGATGGAGAAGCTGTAATGGACAGTGATTCTCAACTACGAGTAATGAAGACCGGGCCAAAGCAATTTATGGACAATGATAACGGTCGGGTAATCAAGTGGAATAATTTGATTTTAGCAACCGGTTCACGTCCAGTAGAAATTAAGGGCTTTAAATTTGAAGGTCGGGTTATTGACTCAACTGGTGGTTTAAATCTTCCTGAAATTCCTAAAGAATTTGTTGTTATCGGTGGTGGATACATCGGTACCGAATTAGCCGGTGCATATGCTGACTTAGGTTCACATGTTACCATCCTTGAAGGCTCCAACTCAATTCTTGGTGGCTTTGACAAGGATATGGTAAAGATTGTGGAAAAGAACCTGAAGAAGAAGGGCATTGACATTATTACTAATGCCATGGCAAAGAGTTCCACACAAGATGATAATAGCGTTACTGTCAAGTATGAAGTTGACGGTAAAGAACAAAGTTTGACGGCTGATTACTGTATGGTTTCAGTTGGTCGGAAGCCAAATACTGATAACTTTGGTCTTGAAATGACCAAAGTTAAGTTAGATGATCATGGCAAGATTGTTGTTGATAAGCAAGGGAAGACCTCTGTTGATCATATCTATGCGGTTGGTGATATTGTTCCTGGTCCTGCTTTAGCACACAAGGCATTCTTTGAAGGTAAGACTGCTGCCGGTGCGATTGCTGGTAAGAATACTGCTAACGATTGGGTTGGTGTTCCTGCAGTTTGCTTCGCTGATCCAGAATTAGCTGAGGTTGGTATGAATGCTGAACAAGCTAAGGAAAAGGGAATCGAAGTTGCTACTTCACAATTCCCATTTGCTGGTAATGCACGTGCCGTTTCGCTTGATGAAGCGGAAGGCTTTGTTCGTCTTATCTACACTAAAGATGAGAAGAATATCATTGGTGCACAAGTTGTCGGCCCAGAAGCAAGTACTTTAGCCGGTGAACTTTCATTAATTGTTAACTGCGGTATGAATGTTGAAGATGTTGCTTTGACAATTCACCCTCACCCAACATTGAATGAACCAATTCAAGAAGCGGCTGATGTTGCCCTTGGATTGCCAACTCACATTTAGAATGTTGTAAAGCATCTAAAATCCTGAAACACGCTATCATTAAGGTAGCGTGTTTTGTGGGTTTAAAGCTAAAATAAGATATGTGGTAAATTATGATCGACGAAAAGGGTGTGATAAAAATGACTGTAAAACAAAATAACTATTCCTATCCAATTGATCCGGATTGGACAAATAAAGAAATTAGTGAAGTAGTTGGAATGTTTCGTATCGTTGAGGACGCCTACGAAGTGGGTGTTAATCGTCAGACCGTGATTGAACAGTATAAAAAGTTTAAGCAGGTCGCAAATTCGAAAGCATACGAAAAACAACTGGGAAAGCGTTTTGAAGATGTGTCGGGTTATTCATTATATAAAGTTATGCAAATGACAAAGAAGAACCAGGCTGGGGAGATAGGAGTAAATGGAGATGTCAAATAATAAAGAGTTAGAAGAATTTGACCGTAAAGTACAGAATCTTTTGTGGTTAGTCAGCGACCAGACGATTAAACGAATGAATGCTCCACTGGTAGTTGATACCAAATCTTCTAGTGATGATTTAGTGACTAATGTTGATCAGCAAAATGAACGACTGATGAGAAGCCAACTTATGAATATCGATCCATCAGCACGCATTGTTGGTGAAGAAGAGAGTTTTCGGCACCAACTTGATCAAAATTTGAGTGGCAATATTTGGATAATTGATCCGATTGATGGGACACTAAATTTTGTTAAGCAACGAGATCATTTTGCAATTATGTTAGCTCTATATTGTGATGGACAACCAACACTGGGCTATATTATGGACGTAATGAATAAGCATTTATACCATGCTTGGCGAGGGCATGGAGCATATGTGGATAATAAACGGCTGGCAAAACCGGTCGATGCGCATCTTGATGAAAGTCTCATTGCGATTAATGGTTGGCAGTTAATGAAAAATAATTTTCAACAGCAGGAAATTGCAAGGAGAGCCGCTGGATTAAGAATGTACGGAAGTGCAGGAATAGAAATTGTTCATGTCCTAAAAGGTCAACTTGGTGGGTATACATCAAGGTTAAAGCCGTGGGACATTGCTGCTGGAAGGGTAATTGCAGAAGAACTTGGTTTGATAGTGAAAACAATTGACGACCAGCCGATTAATGTGCTATCATCAAACACTGTATTAGTAGCAACGAAAAAAGTTTGTCAGGATATTTGGCAAATTACTAAATAGTTGTCGAAGCTGTGACTAATTTGTCGCAGTTTTTTTATGAAATCACTCGCGGGACAGTGTATACTGAACTTGTTAGAGTAGAGTTAAGATGAAAGGAAGATCGAATCTTGAAATCTCGTGACGACATTCGGAACATTGCGATTATTGCCCACGTTGACCACGGTAAGACTACCTTAGTTAACGAAATGTTGAAACAATCAGACACCTTGCCAGAGCACTTCTCAATTGAAGATCGGGCAATGGATACTAACGCTATTGAACGTGAACGTGGTATTACCATCTTGTCTAAGAATACTGCTGTTAAGTATGGTAAGTACCAAATCAATATCCTTGATACCCCAGGACACGCGGACTTCGGTGGTGAAGTTGAACGGGTTATGAAGATGGTTGATGGTGTTCTTCTAGTTGTTGATGCTTTTGAAGGGACAATGCCGCAAACACGGTTTGTTTTAAAGAAGGCTCTTGAACAACACTTAACACCAATTGTAGTTATTAACAAGGTTGACCGTAAGGGTGCACGTCCTGAAGAAGTTGTTGATGAAGTCCTTGACCTCTTTATTGAATTGGGGGCTGATGAAGATCAACTTGACTTCCCTGTTGTTTATACTTCGGCTATGAACGGTACTTCAAGTTATGACTCTGATATTTCTACCCAAGAACATACCATGAAGCCATTATTTGATACTATTGTTAAGACTATTCCAGCACCAGTTGATAATTCTGATGAACCTCTTCAATTCCAAGTGGCAATCTTGGATTACAATGACTTTGTTGGTCGGATTGGTATTGGTCGTGTCTTCCGTGGTAAGATCAAGGTCGGCGATAACGTTACTTTATTGAAGCTTGATGGCTCTAAGAAGAACTTCCGGGTTACTAAACTTTTTGGTTTCTTCGGTCTAAAGCGGTTGGAAATTAAGGAAGCCGAAGCCGGCGATTTGATTGCTGTTTCAGGAATGGAAGACATTAATGTTGGTGAAACTGTTGCTGATTCACAACATCCAGAAGCCATTACACCATTGCGGATTGATCCACCTACATTGCGGATGACTTTCCGGACTAATGATTCACCATTTGCTGGTCGTGAAGGTAAGTTTGTTACTGCCCGTCAACTTGAAGATCGTTTAAAGCGTGAAACACAAACCGATGTATCATTAAAGGTTGAAGATACTGATGATCCAGGTGCCTGGACAGTTTCTGGTCGTGGTGAATTACACCTTTCAATTTTGATCGAAACTTTGCGGCGTGAAGGATACGAATTATCAGTTTCACGTCCGGAAGTTATCTATCGTGAAATTGATGGGGTAATGTGTGAACCATACGAAGAAGTTCAAATTGATACGCCTGATGAATACACAGGTTCAGTGATTGATAGTCTTTCCAAGCGGAAGGGTGAAATGAAGAACATGGAACCAGGAGACAATGGTCAAACCCGCTTGATCTTCTTGGCACCTTCACGTGGATTGATTGGTTACTCAACTGAATTCATGACAATGACTCGTGGTTACGGAATTATGAGCCATACTTTTGAAAAGTACGCTCCGGTTATTAAGAACTGGAACCCTGGTCGTCAAAAGGGTACTCTTGTTTCGATGAATGCTGGTAAAGCTACCACCTATGCCATGATGGGAATTGAAAGTCGGGGACAATTATTAATTGATCCAGGTACAGAAGTTTACGAAGGAATGATCGTTGGGGAAAACAGCCGTGAAAATGATATTACGGTTAACATTACTAAGGGTAAGAACTTGACTAACGTTCGTGCAGCTGGTTCTGATGAAATGGCCCACATTAAGACTCCTACCCACTTCTCCCTTGAAGAATCCCTTGAATTCTTAAACGAAGATGAATACTGTGAAGTAACACCCGAAAATATTCGTTTGCGGAAGAAGATTTTGAATACTAACGCCCGTGAAAAGGATGCTAAGCGTCGTCGCGCTGCCTCACGGAAGTAAGTTAATAATATTATTTTAAAAATAGTTCTGAAGATGACTTCTTGCACCACCTTCAGGACTATTTTTGTTTTTGGTGTATAATAAAAGAGAATTTTTTCAATTAGGTGGGTGCAATAGTGAAAGTTAAGCATATTCGTAAAATTCATCTTTCTCAGGTTTGGAAAAACTTTCATTACTGGGATTATTATTTAATGGTGCCTTACTTAGTTCTTTGTATGATTGGCATTGTGATGGTATATTCTTCCAGTGCAGCAATTGAAATGCAGAACGGTGGATCGCCTACTGCGTACCTGATTAAACAAATAGTCTATGTCGTAATAGGGCTTGGTTGTTTGGTTTTTGGTGCTAATTATTCGTTAGAGCATTATCGAACGCCACGCTTTTTGCGTGATTCGACATTTGCTGTGGTAGGGATGCTTTTATTTGTTCTCGTGTTGAGTCATGCGGTAAATGGGGCAAAGGGTTGGATTAATCTTGGAGTTATTAATATTCAGCCAGTCGAAATTTGTAAGGTTTATTTCATTTTGTACTTATCAGATCGGATGGCACGAGTACGTGCGCGAAATACTCACTTTATTAGTTCGGGTGGGGGACCGTGGCTGGTGGTAGCTCTGTGCTTACTTCTGATAGCCCTTCAACCCGATATTGGTGGGATGGCTATTAATATTATGATCGTTGCGGTTCTCTTCTTAGCCTGTGATTTTCGCTGGAGTTTTGGGATTAGTGTTTTACTGTTTATTCCAATTATGGGTTATTTATTGATTGAAAAAGCCGTTGAAAATGGTTTGATTCACGGATATCGGATGGCACGGTTTGTTGCCTTTTTAAATCCATTTGGGAATGCTTCTGGTTCAGGAAGCCAGTTAGTTAATTCTTATTACGCTATTAGTAATGGGGGCGTTTTTGGCTCTGGTTTAGGTAATAGTGTTCAGAAAATGGGGTATCTTCCCGAACCCAATACTGACTTTATAATGTCGATTACGAGTGAGGAACTAGGCCTAGTTGGGGTTAGTGTAATCTTGATATTGTTAATGTTAATTATTTGTCGAATGATCCAGGTAGGCGTTCGTAGCAATTCAATGTATGAAATGCTATTATGTTATGGTTCAGCAACGTTCATCTTAATTGAAACATTTTTTAATATTGGTGGGGTTCTTGGTTTGCTGCCAATTACTGGTGTGACATTCCCCTTTATTAGTTATGGTGGTTCAAGTATGTTGATTCTTTCATTTACTGTTGGGTTGATCATGAATATTAGCATTCGTCAGAATAAGCGTAAAGTATTACGGAAAAGTGTTCGTCAAGGAGGGAAAGTCAGTGTTTAACTTAACTAAGCGACGGTCCCTGATCGTTTACTATAGTGGACATCGGGTATTACGTAATCTGCACCATTACGGACAATTGCGGTATACCTCAAAGCACTTTCACTATGCTGTTCTATATGTTAATCAGGATTCCTATGAGGACGTCAAAAAGCGGATTCAGCATCTTCGTTCAATTAAGCGAGTGGTTGACTCCGCCCGTCCTGATCTTGATCCAACATTAACCGATCTAGAACAAACTGGACTATATAAACAACATGATGAGGATGATTATAAATGAGAATTGTTGCTGGTGATTTCGGTGGGCGTCGACTAAGTGCTGTTCCTGGAATGGCAACTAGGCCAACAACCGATAAAGTGAAAGAAGCGTTGTTCAATATTATTGGTCCTTACTTTAATGGTGGGATTAGTCTCGATTTATATGGCGGTAGTGGTGGCCTTAGTATCGAAGGAATTTCTCGAGGGATTGAACATGCAGTTTTGGTTGATCGTGCTTATCCAGCAATTAAGACTATTAAGGGTAATATTGAGGTAACAAAACATCCTGAAAAATTTACTGTTTTAAAAATGGATTCACGGAAGGCCCTCACGATTCTCCAAAAACAGGGGAAAAAGTTTGACTTGATTTATCTTGATCCTCCCTATGCTAAACAGCAAATTGTTAAGGATATGGCTCGGTTGGCTGAACTTGGCCTTTTGAATGATAACGCGTTAGTGGTTGCAGAAACTAACCAAGAAGCAAATTTGCCAATTGACATTGATTCGTTTAGGTTTATAAAAAAACAAAGTTATGGTATTACAGTGTTAAATTTCTATCGATTTGAAAGAGGGTAAATAAGATGAAAGTTGCAGTATTTCCTGGAACATTTGATCCACTAACATTAGGTCATTTGGATTTGATTAAGCGAGGAAGCGCTCTGTTTGATCAATTAGCCGTTGCCGTAATGACAAACCAAAATAAGAAACCATTATTTACTGTGGAGGAGCGAGTTGAACAAATTAAGGAGGCTGTTTCTGGCTTAGATAATGTCTCGGTAATTACAACTGAGGGGCTAACTGTCGACTTGATGAATAGGATTGGTGCCGATTACTTGATGCGTGGCTTGAGAAATACCACTGATTTTCAATATGAACGAGATATCGCTGCAATGAATAACTTCTTAGATGATCAGTGTGAAACGGTTTTCTTCCTTGCAAAACCAGAATATCAGCACCTTTCTAGTAGTATCCTGAAGGAAGTAACCTCTTCTGGTGGTGACATTTCTGCTTACCTGCCGAAGAATATTAACGAAGCATTAAAACAACGAATTAAGGAAGAAAAATTAAAGCGGGTTAAGGAGCATAATGAAAAAACAAGATAAGATAATTATGCGGCGAATACTGATTACACTATTTGCCGTTTTATTTATTGGCTGGTTCTTATTTTGGCCGCTTAACAAGTATATTGAGAGTCCAGGGACTGCTGATAGTTTACGTTCTTACGTTAAAATTAAGGGACATCCTGATAGGCAGAAGGGGAGTTTTATGATTACCTCGGTTTACCTTCAACAAGCGCGTCCAATAACTTACCTTTGGGCTAAGATGACACCTTATAACACAATTGAAAATAAGCAAGATGTTACTGGTGGCCAAAGTAACGCCACTTTTAATAAGGTTCAAGATTTTTATATGCAAAGTGCGATTAATGAAGCGATTGCAAATGCCTATAAGGCTGCTCATCAAGAAGTAAGTAAACGCTATTTGGGAATTTATGTTCTTGAAGTTGAAAAAAATTCAAAATTCAAGAATGATATTAAGGTTGGTGACACGATTACAAAGGTGAATGGTCATCACTTCGATACTGCTCAAGGATTCCAGAAGTACATTGCTAAACGAAAAATTGGTACTCCGTTAACAGTTACCTACCTTCATGATGGGCATCAGCATACAGTTACTAAGCCTTTAGTAAAGATTGCTAGTTCTCGGGCAGGAATTGGGATTGTTTTGACTGATAATGTCAAAGTTCATACTAAGATTCCGATTAAGGTAAATCCTGGACAGCTTGGTGGACCTTCTGGTGGATTAATGTTTACTTTACAAATATATCAACAATTGACAGGTCATGACTTACGTCACGGTCGGAAGATTGCTGGGACAGGGACAATAAATCCGGATGGTTCTATTGGCGAAATTGGCGGGATTGATAAGAAAGTGATTGCTGCTCATAAGGCTGGCGCTAAAATTTTCTTTGCCCCGTATGTTAAACCATCAAAGTTACTCCTTAAATATGAAGAACAACATATGACAAATTACCAAATGGCAAAGAAAACAGCTGAGAAGGCTGCACCAGGGATGAAAGTTATTCCAGTATCATCGTTTACTGATGCAGTTAAGTATTTAGAGACCCATCCATAAATATGAAAAGAGAGTGAAGCAGAACTGGCTTGCTAGTTTGTTTTCGAACTACCGCAAGCACAAAGAGGGCTTTAGCGTTTGGATTTTTCCGAACGTTAAAGCCCTCTTTGCGTAGTGCGTTGTAGCATTTTTAATTATGTAAGGGAAATATAATTACATTCCTTTTTTGATTTATAAAGTGCAGAAGATACTTTTTTGCGTTCTTTATTAGTAGGAGGTTATTATGGAACGCTTAGAAGAAATCTGGCTTAATTATCGAAAGCAAATCATTATTGCAGTAGTTGCCTTGGTGGGCATTCTTATTGTTGGCGGAAAGCTCTGCCAACCTCAATCAAATAAGATTGAGGATCCCTTTACAACTACCAATAAAAAATCTTTATCGACTCAAAGAGAATTGCCGGTAAGAGGGAAAAAGGATGCTTGCGTTGATATTAAGGGAGCTGTTACTCATCCTGGGGTTTATCGTTTAGCGGGGGGATCGCGAGTGAATGAAGCTTTATCTGCAGCAGGTCGCGAAACACCAGATGCAGATATGAACCAAGTAAACTTGGCTAAACAGCTAGTGGATGCTCAGGTTATTTACATTCCGCGAAAAGGCGAGCAGGTTCCAACAACTTTAGCGGGCGGGATGGGTACTGCCTCAACGGTAAATAATGATATGAATAGTGGTAGTCAAGAAATTACTAACCTTAATACTGCAACGAAAGAACAACTCTGTAAAATTACAGGAATCGGTAATAAAAAGGCAGACTTGATTCTTCAATATCGGCAAGAACATGGTAATTTTAATTCTGTCGATGATTTAAAAAATATTAATGGTTTTGGCGAAAAAACTGTTGCTAAATTAAAGCCAATGTTGGCAGTCTAATTTTTAGTTTGATTTTAATTTTGTTATACTAGTCATCAAATGTATTTGGAAAGTGTGGATAGAATGAAAAAGAGAATTGATTGGGATCAGTATTTTATGATCCAGGCAGCTTTACTGGCCTCAAGGAGCACCTGTAATCGTTTATCTGTCGGTGCAGTTTTAGTTCGTGATAAACGGATAATTGCCGGTGGGTATAATGGTTCCGTTTCTGGTGATACTCACTGCATTGATGTTGGTTGCTACTTGCGTAATGACCATTGTGTACGAACAATTCATGCCGAAATGAATGCGATCTTGCAGTGCGCTAAATTTGGGATTTCTACTGATGGCGCGAGCCTGTATGTTACTGATTTTCCTTGTCTGCAATGTACAAAGAGCCTTCTGCAAGCTGGAATAAAAGAGATTAACTATATTCGTAATTACCATAATGACGAATATGCGAAGCAGTTAATTGAGTTAAAGAATATCAGCCTTAATCAAATTAAATTAGACGATAATATCCTTGAACAGGTTGCTCTGGATCAGTACATTCATCCAGAGCAAGAGTAACGATTTATAACCGGATTATTTTTCCAGCAATTACTGCTGGATTAGTAACGGTGATTATCCTTAACCATTATTATTGGCTGTTGCTTGTTCTTTGTTTGTGTTTATATCGAATTATTAGCTTGAGTGAGCGGCTAGTATTGATTGTGACTTGCTTGGCTATAGTTCTAATGTCTCTTCTATGTTTTTATGAATTACATAAGAGTACCGTGACAACTGTTAACCAACAAAGTGAGGTAAACGGTAAGGCATATACAGTCTTGCCCGACCAAGTAACAATCAAAGCAAACCTAATTAATGCTCAGGCAACAGATTGCCAAACTGGTGAGCGAGTAAGTTTGGTTTACTTTCCGCAAAGTGAGCGAGAAGCCCAAAAGATTTGTCAGTGCTCAAACACGATGAAATGGATGATTTCGGGTGATGAACGACCAATTGAACCGGCAACGAATTTTAATCAGTTTTATTCGCAACGTTATTATCACCAGTTTCATATCTATAATCAAGTAAGGTGTAAACAACTCCAAATTGAAATTGAACAAGAAGCAAATTTTTTTCAAAAATGCCACATTTTACGTGCTTGCTTGTATCACTATTTTGAATCTTTTCCCCACCCACTTGCCGGTTATTGTCAGCAGTTGATTCTGGGGATGAAAAATACGCAAACTGCAGAATTGATGAAAAATGTTAAGCGTTTGGGACTGTTACATTTATTTTGTATTTCGGGGATGCATGTAGTATTGCTGACTGATTGCTTAAGAAAAGTTTTGATCCGATTACACTTTAATCGTGAGGATATTGAATGGCTGCTGATGATTGTACTACCCTTTTATCTAATTATTGGTGGCGGCTCCGTTAGTTTGGTTCGAGCGATCATTATGGCTGAAATGGGATTGCTTCAACGGCTAACACGCCTAAGTTCGCTTGATGGTTGGGCAACCAGTCTTCTTGGTGGGTTGATAGTGGATCCTTGGCTCCTCTTAACGTTAGGTGGTCAGTTGAGCTATTTACTATCATTTGCATTGCAAGTTATTCCAGATAATATCCATGGCTTTCGTCAGTCATTATTGTTAAATTTAATCAGTTTACCGTCTATTTTGGCATTTGTTTATGAGGTGCATCTTTTAACGTTTATTTGTAGTTTTCTCATTATCCCTGTCTTTTCAACTTTTATTTTTCCAGCAGTAATTATTAGCGCACTTTTATTTCACTATTTACCTCTTTTTCCGTTATTAATTAATAATATTCTGAGGGGATTTGAGTGGCTGTTGGGTGAAATTAGTTACTGGCCAGGAATGATTAGTTTTGGTAAACCAACGACTGCTGTTACTTGGTTATTATTTTTTGCGACGCTATTTTTAATTGATCATTATCGAGTAAAGCCCCTGTTAGTTCTTGGTGGTTTATATCTACTTGTGTTTATGGGAATTCATGTTCCGTTATCTGGTGAGGTAACCTTTGTTGATATTGGTCAGGGAGATAGTGCGATTATTCGCTACCCGGTTAGTAATCGGGTAGAGATGATTGATACGGGTGGAAAACTACGGTTTGGTCGGCAGAGTGTGCGTTCCCAAAGTGATTATGCGATGAGAACGAGTGTTAATTATTTGAAAAGCTGTGGAATTAGCAAGATTGATACAATTTACCTTAGTCACCATGATGTGGACCATATTGGGTACCTAACAACAATTTTACAGAATTTTAAGGTGCAAAAAGTGGTGGTACCAAGTGGAATGGAGCGTCAAAGAACTTTACTTAAACTAGTGCCTACGGACAGTTTGCAGGTTCCACAGATAATACCGGTAAAAAATGATGACGTGATTTCAAAGTCAAAGCTCTACGTTCTTCATCCTTTTAATAAGGGAGAGGGGAATAATGAAGATTCGATGGTTTTAGCAGGTACTTTTGGTCAATTAAGTTTTATGTTTATGGGCGATCTTGATCGTCATGGGGAACGGGAAATAATTCGTAATTATCCAGAACTACGAGTAGATATCTTAAAGTTAGGCCATCACGGTAGTAAAACGTCAAGTGATCCTCGGTTTATAAAACAAGTAGCACCCCAAATTGGGATTATTTCTGCTGGTCGCCAAAATCGTTATGGTCATCCCAATCAGGAGACGTTACTTACTTTACATAAAAACAATATTAAGGCAATTTCGACTCAGCAATATGGAATGATCCGGTACCGTTATTCTAAGATTAATGGCCATTGGCAGACAAAATTAAAGGGAGATGAGTACAGGTGGATGTTACCACGCTTAAACAACAAATAACTAGTAAGACACCTGCGATGGTTTATTTTGCATTAGGAACACAACAAGTGCTTTTGCAACAGGTGCGGGAGATGTTTATTAATTTAATTCCTGAAGAAGAACGTGTGATGAACGTTGGTAGTTATGACATGGAAACTACGCCACTTGCCGTAGCACTTGATGATGCGATGGCAACCCCGTTTTTTGGTGAACGACGCTTGGTCTTGATTAATAAGCCATACTTCTTTACGGGGGAGAAGGGGCCCGCGAAAATTGATCACGATCTAGAATCCTTAAGTAATTATTTACAGCATCCCGAGCCTTCAACTATCTTAGTTTTCCTCGCACCGTATGAAAAACTAGACGGTCGTAAAAAAATTGTTAAAGAATTAAAAAAAGTGGCGGTAATGATTGATACTGCTCCTTTAGATGAAGTTCATGCTCGGCAACAGGTTCAAAATAGCTTGGCTGATGATGAGTATACGATTGATGACGAAGCGATTGATGAACTTGTCCAGCGAACTAATGCTGATTATGAATTAATGAATGCTAATTTAAACAAGTTGAAATTATTGACATACCAAGACCACCATATAACTAAACAAGCGGTTCAAAATCTGGTACCACAATCTCTCGATGAAAATGTATTTGATTTAGTTAATGCAGTCCTTCGGCATGATCAAACCCAGTCAATTGATTTATATGATCAGCTAATTGCGGGCCAACAACCGCCACTGAGAATTAACGCGGTCTTGATTAGTCAGTTCCGGTTATTGTTACAAATTAAAGTGTTAAGTTCGCATGGCCTGAGTCAGGGGAGTTTAGCACAAAAATTAAGGGTTCATCCTTACAGGGTAAAGTTAGGATTGCGAACTGTTCGGCAATTTAGTTTGCT
This sequence comes from Limosilactobacillus fastidiosus, assembly GCF_014145505.1. Taxonomy (GTDB): domain Bacteria; phylum Bacillota; class Bacilli; order Lactobacillales; family Lactobacillaceae; genus Limosilactobacillus; species Limosilactobacillus fastidiosus. The sequence goes on along the minus strand of NZ_JACIUZ010000011.1, from coordinate 75,319 downwards.
TGCCTTACAGAATGCTTATTTAGGATTAATCAACATTGAAAAGGCGTTAAAGACAACCCAACGGGATCCCAGACTGTTATTCCAATTGTTTATGCTCCAATATAGCCAACAGTAAAATCAAAATATTGGTATTTAATTGAGATCGAAAAAAACTCCTGATGCTTTTAAAGCTCAGGAGTTTTTGAGTATTAAAAAATGAGAAGTAAGATATAAATCCTGCTTCTCATTTTATTAATTATTTAGCGTAACGTGCTGAAAGACGTGACTTATCACGAGCAGCCTTGTTAGCCTTGATAAGACCCTTTGAGTGGGCACGGTCAATTGCTGAGATAGCAGCCTTGTAAAGATCATCAAGGTTGTCTGCGCCAGCAAGCTTTGCCTTGTCAAACTTCTTGATAGCAGTACGCATTTTGCTTAATTGGGATGCGTTACGTGCTTCAGCCTTTTCGCTAGTACGAACACGTTCAATTGCTGATTTAATAATTGGCATGAGTTTCACCTCCGTTACCCAATATTCAGTTGACCAGAATTTTCAACATTTATCATTATACAAAAGACTGGTGCTCAATGCAATAGTAAAGAAGAATTTCGAATAATTGACTTGCATCTTGATGTAAAATTAGTTATATTGTTAAAGGTTTACTTAAACTATGCCTCTTCTCAGTTTTACGATCCTCACCGACGTAATACTTAGAACTTGGCGCATTAATAATTGAAAGGTGGGAAAATAGCATGGCTATTTCTAAAGAACGTAAGGATCAAATTATCAAGGAATTTGCAACTCATGAAGGTGACACTGGTTCTACCCAAGTACAAGTTGCTGTTTTAACTGCTGATATCAACGAATTAAACGACCACTTGCGTACACACAAGCATGATTACCACTCACAACGTGGTTTGATGAAGAAGATTGGTCACCGTCGTAACCTTTTGGCTTACTTACGTCGGACTGATTTGAACGCTTACCGTGACCTTATCCAAAAGTTGGGTCTTCGTCGGTAAGACATCAAGAAGGGCTAGGGATATATCCCTGGTCTTTTTCTTTTTAAAGTTTTGCTCCGCTTACTCTTATTCCAATTTTTACTGATTCTGTGGTAAAATATTATATAGTGATTTTGTACGATAAAATGCCTAATTAAGGTAAAACTAAACAAAGGAGCTCGCTAAATGAGTAGTATAAAAATGATTCCATTTGGTGGAGTACGCGAAAATGGAAAAAATATGTATGCGGTTGAGGTTGAAAATCAAATTTTCATTCTTGACGCTGGTCTAAAGTATCCCGAAAACGAATTAATGGGGATTGATGTGGTTATTCCTGACTGGGAATACCTTAAGAAGCGGAAAGACGATATTGTGGGTGTCTTCCTTACTCATGGTCATGCTGATGCAATTGGGGCATTGCCATACTTCTTAATGGACTTTAATGTTCCGGTCTTTGGTAGTGAAATGACAATTGCCCTTGCTAAGTTAGCGGTAAAGAACCATAAGGAAGTTAAGAAGTTTAACGACTTCCATGTGGTAGATGAATCAACTGCAATTGACTTCAATGATGTTACCGTTTCTTTCTTCTCTACAACTCATACGATTCCAGAAACTTTGGGAATTGTATTAGAAACACCCGAAGGTAATATTGTCTATACTGGTGACTTTAAGTTTGATCAGACTGCGAGTGCGGGGTACCAAACTGATCTGGCACGGTTAGCTGAAATCGGTTCTCAAGGAGTGTTAGCCCTGTTAAGCGATTCTGCTGGTGCTGGAATTACTGGTGCTTCAGCACGAGAAAAGGATATTGGTGAATATATTCTTGAGACTTTCAAATATCAAAAGGGTCGCATTATTGTTGCAAGTGTTGCTTCAAACATTATGCGTGTTCAACAGATTATTAATGCTGCAGTTAAGGTTGGTCGTAAATTAGTGCTTTCTGGTGAAGATATCGAGCAGATTATTGATACGGCAATGCAGTTAGGTAAGTTGAAGTTACCTAAGGATCTGTTAATTAGCATGGAAGAGGCTGATGAACTAGAACCAAACCAGGTTGTCATTTTAGAAACAGGGAAGATGGGTGAACCGATTAAGTCCCTTCAACAGATTGCTAATGGTGATAACCCTAAGCTTCGCCTCTCAGATAGTGATTTAGTTTTTGTTACAACTACTCCTTCATATGCACAGGAAACAGAAGTACAAAAGACTAAGGATATGATTTACCGTACTGGGGCAGAAGTTAAGTTTATCTCAGATGACCTTAATCCATCTGGTCACGCTAATCAAAATGATGAACAGTTGATGCTTAATTTTATGAAGCCAAAGTTCTTTATCCCCATTCAAGGTGAATATCGATTATTAGATCGACATGCTGAATTAGCTGAAGAAGTTGGAATTCCTGCGGAAAACATCTTTATTGTTAATAAGGGAGATATTTTAACTTATAAGAATGGTAAGTTTCATGTTGGCGAACATATTGATGTTGCTAATACTATGATTGATGGTACTGGAATTGGCGATATTGGTAATATCGTTTTACGGGATCGTCGTGTCTTATCAGAAGATGGGATCTTTGTAGTGGTGGCAACTATTGACCGGAAGAACAAAAAGATCGTTGCGCGTCCACAAATTACGTCTCGTGGCTTTGTTTTCGTTAAAACGAATCGGCAATTGATGAAGCAAAGTGCTGATCTGGTTGAAAAGGTTGTTCAAGATAATCTAGACCAAAAAGAGTTTGATTGGGGTCATTTAAAACAAGATGTGCGTGAAAAGTTAAACCGATTCTTGTTTGACCAAACTAAACGACACCCGGTAATTCTTCCGGTGATTATGGAAGTTAATCAACATTCACGAAAGAAGAACGGAACTCAAAAGACTGAAGAAAATAGTTCTAACCAACCAGAGAACAAGAAAAAGGTTAAGCGACATTCAAGTCATGGTCGGGGTCGTGGACGGAAGCACCAAGCTAACAAAAATAATGAATAGGTGAAACTTAAAATCAGGGAGTTGGGCATTAGTGGCTGGATTCCCTGATTTCTTAATTTAAAGGTGAAAAAGTATGAATTCTGAACAAATGAAACAATTCGAAAAAGCAAAACAACTTTCTATAGAAAATAAGTGGCGTGATGCTGCAGCAATTTTTCTTGACCTGCGCGACCAGGTGGATGATGAAAAAATAATAATGGGGGCAACCAAGGCACTTTATAATTCGAATCAGTTTAAGCTTGCCTACCAGGTTGCTGTCCAATCTGCACAGGTATTTGCGAACGATTTAGATTTTCTCGTGCAAGTTTGTTTGAAAGCCCAGCATTTTATTTCCACTCGAGCGCTGATTTTGCGTTATCCTGAAGAAGTTGTTAATAAGCTTCTCCCCCTAGTCCAAGAAACCGAGTCAAAGTATCGCCAAGAATTTAAAGCGACAGTTCAAAATCAGCTTCGTGCTTTTTACCATCTTGGCGACTACCCACTGGTAGAACAACAGAAACGACTATTAGCAGCTGACCAACTTCCACTAGCTGATTTTATAGTTGGTGCTAAATTCTTGCTTCGCGATCCATTTACCCAGCAACTGGTTAAGGCAGATATTTTAAATATTTTGCAACAGATTAAATGTCAAGAAAAAATCGCAATGCTCTGTATTGATGAAAAGGAACACCAGGTTATTCCGGCAAAATTACCAACGGCTTATCAAAATTCACTGATCATTGAGTGTCAAAAAATATTAAAAGCTCAACTGGAGCAAACTGATCCGCAGATTTTACGGGCCTTGTTAATCCAATTAGATCTCCAGTCTATTCTTCTGAATCCCCTGATAGATGAAGTAATTACTGATCCTAGTGAGTGGGTTAAGGTAATGTTAAAAAGAGCAACAACTGGTGAATATTCTAGTGAAAACAAGCATATTATTCATTGGCAAAAGAAATTAAACAAATTCATTGATAAATTACAATAAAAACATGATTTAAATTATTTACAAATCGGCAGATAGTTGATATTATGTTATAGAATTCTTCTTGAGAGCCATTTGATTAATCTTTTCATTGGCGAAAAGAAGTAGTACAATATCCATAAAGGTGTGTCAGTTGTTTTTCTGAAATGACTGGCATTATACTTGTAAATTCACAGGAGGTTTTCATTAATGGCTGAAAAAGAACATTATGAACGTACAAAGCCCCATGTAAACATTGGTACTATTGGCCACGTTGACCATGGGAAGACTACTTTAACTGCTGCTATCACTAAGGTATTATCAGAAAAGGGCTTGGCTAAGGCTGAAGACTACGCTGATATCGATGCAGCTCCAGAAGAAAAGGAACGTGGTATCACTATTAACACTGCCCACGTTGAATACGAAACTGAAAAGCGTCACTATGCTCACATTGACGCTCCAGGTCACGCGGACTACGTTAAGAACATGATCACTGGTGCTGCACAAATGGATGGTGCTATCCTTGTTGTTGCCGCAACTGATGGTCCTATGCCACAAACTCGTGAACACATTCTTCTTGCCCGTCAGGTTGGTGTTCAATACATCGTTGTATTCTTGAACAAGACTGACTTGGTTGACGATGATGAATTGGTTGACTTGGTTGAAATGGAAGTTCGTGACTTGCTTAGCGAATACGATTTCCCTGGTGACGATGTTCCAGTTGTTCGTGGTTCTGCTCTTAAGGCCCTTGAAGGTGACCCAGAACAAGAAAAGGTTATCCTTCACTTGATGGATGTTATTGATGACTACATTCCAACTCCAAAGCGTCCTACTGACAAGCCATTCATGATGCCTGTCGAAGACGTATTTACTATCACTGGTCGTGGTACTGTTGCTTCTGGTCGTATCGACCGTGGTACTGTTAAGGTCGGTGACGAAGTGGAAATCGTTGGTTTGACTGAAGATATCCTTAAGTCAACTGTTACTGGTTTGGAAATGTTCCACAAGACTCTTGATCTTGGTGAAGCTGGGGATAACGTTGGTGTATTGCTTCGTGGTATTTCACACGACCAAATCGAACGTGGTCAAGTTCTTGCTGAACCAGGTTCCATCCAAACTCACAAGAAGTTCAAGGGTGAAGTTTATGTTATGACCAAGGAAGAAGGGGGCCGTCACACTCCATTCTTCTCAAACTACCGTCCACAATTCTACTTCCACACAACTGATGTTACTGGTACTATTGAATTACCAGAAGGTGTAGAAATGGTTATGCCTGGTGATAACGTTACATTCACTGTTGAATTGCAAAAGCCAGTTGCCCTTGAAAAGGGTCTTAAGTTCACTATTCGTGAAGGTGGACACACTGTTGGTGCCGGTGTTGTATCCGACATCTTAGACTAATTTAATTATTAGTTTCAGTGAAAAAGGTTCGGATTTCCGGACCTTTTTCTTTTTTTAAATTTTAATCTGATCGAATCCTTGGATTAGTTGCAATTACTACCTACGTACGGTAAACTAGTAGAGTATGTAAAGACCAGCCTGATTAGCGTTTGGTCAATCTGATGTATATTGGAGGAAATAAAATGTCAGCAAAATGGGAACGCGATAGCGACGCCAGTAAAGGTACTTTGACATTTGAAATTGATGTCGACACTATTAAGAAGGGACTTGACGAAGCCTTCGTAGAAACCAAGAAGAAGATTACTGTTCCTGGTTTCCGTAAGGGTCGTGTACCTCGTCAAATCTTTGATCAAATGTACGGTGAAGAATCTCTTTACCAAGATGCTTTAAACAAAGTATTGCCACAAGCTTACAGTGATGCAGTTAAGGAAGCTGGAATTGAACCAGTTGCTCAACCACAAATTAACATTAAGAGCATGGAAAAGGGCCAACCTTGGGTATTGACTGCTACTGTTGATGTTAAGCCAGAAGTAAAGCTTGGCGACTACAAGGGAATGGAAGTTCCAAAGCAAGATACTACTGTTAGTGATGCTGATGTTGATGCTGAACTTGAAAAGAAGCGCCAACAACAAGCTGAACTTGTATTGAAGGAAGGAAAGCCAGCTGAAAAGGGTGACACCGTTGTTATTGACTACGAGGGTAGTGTTAATGGTAAGAAGTTTGACGGTGGATCTGCTGACAACTACTCCCTTGAATTAGGTTCAGGCTCATTTATCCCTGGTTTCGAAGATCAATTAATCGGTCACAATACTGATGATGATGTTGATGTTAAGGTAACTTTCCCAGAAGACTACCATGCTAAAGAATTAGCTGGTAAGGATGCTATCTTCAAGGTAAAAGTTCACGAAATCAAGGAAAAACAGTTGCCAGAACTTGACGATGACTTTGCCAAGGATGTTGACGAAGACGTTGATACTCTTGCCGAATTAAAGGATAAGACTAAGAAGCAATTACAAGATAACAAGGATAACCAAGCTAAGGCTGCAATTGAAGACGCAGCTATTAACGCAGCGGTTGAAAATGCTGAAATCCAAGACATTCCACAATCAATGCTGGATGAAGACACTAACCGTCAAATGCAACAATACTTAGCTGGTATGCAACAACAAGGTATCAGTCCACAAATGTACTTCCAAATTACTGGTACTAAGGAAGATGATTTGAAGAAGCAATTTGCTGCTGATGCTGAACAACGGGTTAAGACTAATCTTGTTCTTGAAGCAATCGTTGACGATGCTAAGTTGACTGCTACTGATGAGGAAATCAAGAACGAAATTAGTGATCTTGCTAAGCAATATGGTATGAAGGAAGACCAAGTTAAGAATGCTTTGTCTGAAGACATGCTTACCCATGATATTAAGATCCGGAAGGCCGTTGACTTGGTTGCTGATTCTGCAAAGCAAGTTGAAAAGGCTGACGACAAGAAGGAAGATAAGTAATCTCTTCTTATCAGCTAAATACTTTTAGAAAAGGGACCGTAGTGGAGTATTCCATTACAGTCCCTTCTTCTAACTTTTAACTTTGACTGTGTTCGTTAATTAATAATTCGAATTAATCATATAAATTTGTTATTATAAGACCAGTAGATTTAATAGGGAGGCTACAATCCATGTTTGAAGATACTAGTGGTATGGATTCAGTCCACTGTTCATTTTGTGGGAAGTCACAGGATGAAGTAAAGAAAATTGTTGCAGGACCTGGGGTATACATTTGTAATGAATGTGTTGCCCTATGTCAAGAAATTATTGATCAGGAGCTTAAAGAAGACCGGAAGAACAGTACGTTCAAGGTGCCAACCCCTGAAGAAATTATGAGTAAGTTGGATGACTATGTAATTGGTCAATCTGACGCCAAAAAGACATTATCAGTTGCAGTGTACAACCATTATAAGCGGGTGAACGCAATGACAACTGGTGATAATAACGATACCGAATTACAAAAGAGTAACATCGCAGTAATTGGGCCCACTGGTTCGGGGAAGACCTACCTGGCCCAATCATTAGCGCGGATTTTGAATGTTCCCTTTGCAATTGCGGATGCTACCACTCTTACTGAAGCCGGCTATGTTGGGGAAGACGTTGAAAATATCATTTTGAAGCTTCTTCAAGCCGCAAACTTTGACGTTGAAGCAGCTGAAAAAGGGATCATCTATATTGATGAAATTGATAAGATTGCTAAAAAGAGCGAGAATGTTTCAATTACCCGTGATGTTTCCGGTGAGGGGGTTCAACAAGCCCTCTTAAAGATCCTTGAAGGGACAATTGCTAATGTTCCGCCTCAAGGTGGACGAAAGCATCCTCAACAAGAATTTATTCAGGTCGACACAAAGAATATTCTCTTTATTGTTGGGGGTGCCTTTGACGGAATTGAAACGATCGTTAAAGAACGTCTTGGGGATAAGACCATCGGATTCGGTACTAACTCGGACGAGGCAGCCGAGGTCACCGAAAAGAACATTTTGCAACATGTTATCCCTGAGGATCTGTTAAAGTTTGGGTTAATTCCAGAGTTTATTGGACGGCTCCCAGTAATGACAGCATTGCAAAAACTTGATGAAGAAGACCTTGTTCGGATTTTAACCGAACCAAAGAATGCGCTTGTTAAGCAGTATCAAGAGTTGATTCGTCTAGATGGAAGTGAATTAAACTTTACTGATGGTGCCTTACGAGCAATGGCTCAATTAGCAATCGAGCGTAATACGGGTGCTCGTGGTCTTCGTTCAATTATTGAAGATGTAATGCGTGATGTCATGTTTGATTTACCAAGTCGTAAGGATGTTGAAAAGGTAATCATCGATAAACGTTGCGTAACTCAACACACAGAACCACGTTATATTATGAAGGGTGAAAAGGAAGCTTCATAATTTAGAGAAAGGTGAGTGTAAGCTAGTGCAAGTCAATAATGTTGATTTAACAATTAGTGCCGTTGAACCCAAACAGTATCCCACAACTGATTATCCAGAAATTGCACTTGTGGGCCGTTCTAACGTGGGAAAATCGTCATTAACAAACGTCCTTATTAATCGTCGTAACTTTGCTCATACATCTAGTCAACCGGGTAAAACGCAAACTTTGAATTTCTATAATGTCGAAGAACAATTATACTTCGTGGATGTTCCTGGCTATGGTTATGCCAAAGTTTCTAAGAAAGAACGGGAACGCTTTGGAAAGATGATTGAAGAGTATTTGACAACGCGGCAGCAATTACGGGGAGTAATTCAGTTAGTTGATGGTCGCCATAAGCCAACAGATGATGATGTTTCAATGTATCAATGGCTTGCCTATTATAGTATTCCAACATTAATTGTTGGGACAAAGATAGATAAGATTAAGCCTAATGCTCGAAATAGGGTAAAAAATGATATTGTTAAAACATTAGGTCTAACGCCTAAAACGCCATTGGTTCTCTTTTCTGCGGTAAAAAAGCAGGGGAAAGATCAAGTTTGGGATTGGATTGAACAGCAAATTAGGAAGGAATAATGCTAAATGGATTTTAATCAATATCAAGATGCGGCAAAGCGAACGCTTTACGGTAATGAACAGGTGTTAACTAATTGTGCTTTAGGACTAGCTGGTGAATCTGGTCAGGTCGTTGATCTAGTTAAAAACTATACTTTCCGTGGACGGAAACTTGATCGTCAGCAACTGATTCATGAAATGGGAGATGTTCTCTGGTACCTTTCACAGGTCGCAGAATGGGCTGATATTCCCTTTGACGAAGTGGCAACGACAAATATTGAGGAATTGAATAAGCGTTATCCGCAGGGGTTTAAAAAGCAGAACTAATATGAAAGAGGCCGGAAAAACAATTCGTTTTCCGGCCTCTAATATTAATAGTAATGTTTTTTCTTAATCCTTCTTATCGTCCTTTTCATCAGCTTTATCTTTATCCTTTGCGGAATCTTTTGGCTGTTTCTTCGTCTTTTTAGGGTCAACCGCAAACTGATCAAAAAGCTTATCTAGTTGTGTACTTCGGCGAGTAACAAGTCCCATTATTAACACTCCCTCTAGTTTTTTCATACTCTAGCATAAAAAGGCCAGAAAGTACAATTATGTGGACAGATCCTTTGCGTTGTCTCCGTAATTTAACGTATAATTAATACCTAGCAATTTAAGTGGAGGAATCTTTATGGCAAGTGAACACCTTGAACATAAACTGGCATTATTACCAGATAAACCTGGTTGTTATTTAATGAAAAACATCAATGATCAGATTATCTATGTCGGCAAAGCCAAAAACTTAAAAAATCGGGTCCGTTCTTACTTTAAGAGTTCACATACAGGAAAAGTTGCCAAGATGGTTTCTGAGGTGGCAGATTTTGAAACGATTGTTACTTCAACAAATAAGGAATCTTTTCTGCTTGAAATCACGTTAATCCAAAAGCACCAGCCTTATTTTAATATCAAGTTAAAACGAGGAACCGGCTATCCTTATATTAAGATCACAAATGAACGTGATCCGCGAACAATGATTACTGGCCAAGTGAAAAAGGATGGCGCTTACTACTTTGGACCATATCCAAATGTGTATGCGGCTGAAGAAACCTTGCATTTTATTCAAAAGGTTTACCCATTACGGCGATGCAATGGCTTCCAAAATCGTCCGTGCCTGTACTATCATATGGGGCAGTGTTTGGGGGCATGTTTTAAGATGGTTCCAAAAGAAAAATATGATGAACAGATAAAACGAATCAAATCCTTCTTGAATGGAAATACTGCCAATGTGAAGCGGCAGTTGACAAAACGAATGAATGATGCAGCCGCAAATTTAGAATTTGAGCGTGCTGCTGAAATTCGTGATCAACTTCATTACATAAAGGTAACCGTTGAAAAGCAGAAGATTATTTCTAATGATCAGACTCCCCGTGATCTCTTTAACTTTTATATGGATAAGGGCTGGCTTTCTATCCAAGTATTCTTTATCCGACAGGCCCGTCTCATAAAACGGGAAAAAAGATTATTCCCGGTAGTTGATACTGACGTGGAAGAAATGACTAGTTTTATCCTTCAGTTTTACAATCGACGAAATAATATCTTGCCTAAAGAAGTTTTACTACCCAAGGGGTTGCCAAATAAGGAAATTAGTGAAATTTTAGGAGTGCCAGTAAGAACGCCGGAACGTGGTGAAAAGCGGGATCTAATGGAAATGGCTCGTGAAAATGCGCAATTGTCCCTTGATGAAAAGTTCCGTCTTCTTGAGTTAGATACCCGTAAAACAACGGGGGCAATGAAAGAGATCACAGATGCACTTGGTCTACCGGAGGGTCACAAGATTGAAGCATTTGATCATTCACACATTCAAGGGGCAGATCCGGTCAGTGCCATGGTTGTTTTTGTCGATGGGGAGCCAGCAAAGAAGCTTTATCGGAAGTATAAATTGAAAAGTGTGATTGATCACGCGGATGAAGCAGCAAGTACTCGTGAAGTAATTCGGCGTCGCTATTCGCGTCTGTTGAAGGAAAATAAACCGATGCCAGATATGATTTTTATGGATGGTGGTGAAATTCAAATGAATGCCGTTAAGGACGTCCTGGAAAATGAACTTGGCCTCGATATTCCAGTAGTTGGAATGGTTAAAAATGATAAGCACAAGACAGCTGATCTTCTTTTTGGTGAGCATGATGAACATATTAACCTTGATCCACGAAGTCAGGGCTTTTACCTAGTCCAGCGGATCCAAGATGAGGTTCACCGCTTTGCAATTACCTTCCACCGGCGCGTTCATGCTCGACATTCAATGGCTTCCCGACTTGACGCAATTAAGGGTGTTGGTCCACGGACGCGGACAAAGTTACTGCAGAATTACGGTTCAATTCCTAAAATAGCTGCGGCATCGGTCGAAGAGATCCGTTCATTAGGAATCAACATGAAGACAGCCCAACTAATTAAGGTTTCACTTCAAGGAAATGCGGACGTGGCTAAGGGTAGTAGTCACGATTGATTTTGACGCTGGTAATTTTTTCCAATATACTTGTATTTAGAACATAGGAACGGAGAAACCAACTTATGAACACTTTTGTTGATCAAATTAAAATTGAAGCTCACGCTGGAAAAGGCGGTAACGGAATGGTTTCCTTCCGGCGTGAAAAGTACGTACCTAATGGTGGGCCATCCGGTGGTGATGGTGGCCATGGAGGTAATATTGTTTTAAAAGTCGATGAGGGATTACGAACCCTGATGGACTTCCGCTACCACCGAATTTTTAAAGCTAAAAACGGCGGAAACGGGATGAACAAGCAAATGACGGGTCCAAGTGCTGAGGATACTATAATTAGTGTTCCTCAGGGGACAACGGTTCGAGATCTGGATACTGGTAAGATCATTGGTGATCTCGTTGAAAACGGTCAGACTTTAGTTGTCGCTAAAGGTGGCCGTGGTGGGCGTGGGAATATTCACTTTGCAAGTGCGAAAAACCCAGCACCAGAAATTGCGGAAAATGGTGAACCTGGACAAGATCGTTATCTTGAGCTTGAATTAAAGATGCTAGCTGATGTTGGCCTAGTTGGTTTTCCATCTGTTGGGAAGTCTACTTTGCTATCCGTTGTCACGGGTGCTAAGCCCAAGATTGCGGCTTATGAATTTACGACGTTAGTCCCGAATTTGGGGATGGTACTCTTACCGGACGGCCGTGACTTTGCAATGGCTGATATGCCAGGGTTAATTGAAGGGGCGTCTAAAGGGGTTGGCCTTGGGTTAAAGTTTCTCCGACATATTGAACGGACCCGGGTCCTCCTGCATCTAGTTGATATGAGTAGTGATGATCCTAAGCAAGCAATTGAACGCTTTAAGAAGATTAACCATGAATTAGCTAACTATGATCCTGAACTATTAAAACGTCCACAAATTGTTGTTGCGACAAAGATGGATCTACCGAATGCCGAGAAGAATTTAGCTGCCTTTAAGAAAGAACTAGCCGCTGATGATACCCTCGAAAAGCAGCCTGAGATTTTCCCAATTTCTGCAGTTACTCATCAGGGGGTTCAACAGCTAATGCAATTAACTGCTGACCTGCTAGATAAGACGCCAGCATTCGATAGTGAGAGTCATGACGAACAACTTGAAGCAATCTACAAGGCGGAAGCACCAGAGAAGGATCAAGCCGCCTTTACGATTAGTCGTGATGAAGATGGCACTTGGGTCCTTGGTGGAGAAAAGCTTCTGCGCTTGTTTAAGATGACCGACTTGACCCATGAAGAAAGTCAATTACGGTTTGCTCGTCAACTCCGCCATATGGGTGTTGATGAAGCATTACGAGCTAAGGGGATCAAGGATGGCGATACCGTTCGAATTGATAAGTTTGTCTTTGAATTTGTACAATAATAAATAAAAATCAGAAGGAATTGAGGAAAGAGCATGCAGCTTGAATTTTTAGGAACTGGAGCCGGCTCACCGAGTAAACAGCGAAATGTTACTAGTGTTGCCTTAAAACTTTTGGAAGAACTAAATGAGATTTGGTTATTTGATGCTGGAGAAGCAACCCAACATCAAATTCTCCATACCACTATTCGGCCACGAAAAGTTACAAAGATTTTTATTACCCACCTTCATGGTGATCACATCTTTGGACTACCAGGTTTTTTAAGCTCACGGTCGTTCCAAGGCGGAAATGAACCACTCACAATATACGGACCCGTTGGGATTAAGCGCTTTGTCACGACGTCCCTTCAGGTAAGTGAGTCACGGTTAAGTTATCCATTAAGGTTTGTGGAGATCGATCATAATCAAGAGCTATTTAATGAACGTGGATTTAGAGTGGCAGCCATGTCACTTGACCATAAGATTGCGTGCTATGGTTACCGGATCGAGGAACCAGATCACCCTGGTGAATTACAGGTTGAAAAATTACGTCAAGCTCATATTCCTTCTGGACCAGTTTATGGTCAGTTGAAAGCGGGTAAAACGGTAAAACTTGATGATGGTAGAGTAGTTGACGGGAAAGACTACATTGGTAAGCCGCAACCAGGACGCATCGTTACCATTCTTGGTGATACTCGCCAGACACCGAATGCAGTCGTGCTGGCTCATCAGGCAGATGTCCTTGTTCATGAAGCAACTTTTGCCAAGAACGAGGCGAAGATGGCTCATAATTACTACCACTCAACAAGTCTTCAAGCGGCAGAAGTTGCTAAGCAAGCGGGAGCAAAGAAATTATTACTAACGCATATTTCAGCGCGTTATACCGGGAAGGCTGCTTACCAGTTGGCATACCAGGTCCGTGACGTTGTGCGAGATACTAGGGTAGTAAACGACTTTGATGTTATTGATATACCATTTAAAAAGTAGATAATTGGCAAGGAGGCCTTTAAGATGAAAAAGAGGTTCAAACAACTGCGATTCTTAAAAAATAAGGTGGTATTGATTACTGGTGGCGACAGTGGGATTGGTAAAGCATTAGCCCTTGAAGCTGCTCGTCGGGGTGCGATTGTTATTGTGGTCGCACGTAACAAGAAGCGTCTAGAAAAGGTTGCTAACCAATGCTTGATTTTGTCTGGTCGTCCATCATTTTCTTATGAATTAGACGTTACTGATCCTGATCAAATTGATACTGTATTATCCCGGATCCAACATGAAATTGGTGGAATTGACGTCCTTGTTAATTCCGCGGGATTAGGTGATTTTGCACCAGCAACCGGTGAATCATTTACCACCTTTAAAAGAATGACTGATGTTAATCTCCTTGCCCTTATGTACATTAGTCGTTGTGTCGCCCGACAAATGATGGATCAAGGCTATGGAGCAATTATTAACCTTGGTTCAATTGCCGGGAAGATTCCAACCCCTAATAGTGCTGCATATTCGGCAACTAAAGCAGGCGTAAACCAATTTGATAATGTTTTACGGATGGAAGTTGCTGATTATGGAGTTCAGGTCTTGACGGTTAATCCAGGTCCAATTGATACGCCATTTTTCGAGAAGGCTGATGTACAAGGAAAATACCGGGCCCATCTGCCAAGGTGGATGTTTGTTTCACCTAATGAACTTGCCAAACAGATTTGGAATAACGTTGGTTATAAAACGCGCGAAATTAATCTTCCTGGTTACATGGGTTGTCTTAGTTGGATCTATAGCATTATTCCGGGAATTGGTGACTGGGCGATTAAAAAGTTCTTTGATTTTCAACAAAATAAGCGAGAACTGTAATTGACTCTCGTGGTAATGGGAGGCTAGGAAAAAATGGCTTGTTTTTCCCAGCTTCTTTCTTGATTTTAAAAATGAATGGTGGTTTGAATGGTAAAAGCACAGTATGATTGGCAACAGGCAACCGCACCAGATAAGCAGCTAGTTAGCCAGCTGAGTCAAGGACTCTCGGTGAGCCCGGTGATTGCGCGGTTATTAGTTGCGCGAGGGATTACTAGTTTAGAAGCGGCACATAGCTATCTGCAGCCGTCAATGGATATGATCCATGATCCACATCAACTTCATGATATGGATAGGGCAGTTAAACGAATCTTGCAAGCAGTGGAAAATGAAGAACAAATCACTGTTTATGGTGACTATGATGCGGATGGCATCACCAGTACCGCTTTAATGTATGAAGTCCTTCGGGATGCCGGAGCAAATGTTAATTACTATGTTCCTAACCGCTTTCGTGATGGCTATGGGCCCAATGCAGACGCATACCAGCGAATCATTGAGCAGGGGACCAAGCTAATTATCACCGTTGACAATGGGGTCAGTGGTAAAGCGGTGATTGACCCAGTGA
Source organism: Limosilactobacillus fastidiosus (assembly GCF_014145505.1). Taxonomy (GTDB): domain Bacteria; phylum Bacillota; class Bacilli; order Lactobacillales; family Lactobacillaceae; genus Limosilactobacillus; species Limosilactobacillus fastidiosus. Next base: position 60,246 of record NZ_JACIUZ010000011.1, on the reverse strand, counting down.
TGAAGCAGGGAATTGATGTGATTGTAACGGATCACCATGAAATGCCAGAAGAACTACCCGATGCTTATGCAATTGTGCATCCTCGTTACCCAGGGAGTGATTACCCATTTGCTGATCTATCTGGAGTAGGGGTAGCATTTAAGGTTGCTTGGGCCTTGATGGATGAATTTCCGGAAGAATTTCTTGATCTGGTTGCTATTGGTGAAATCGCTGACGTGGTTAGGGTGACTGATGAAAATCGACCGTTGATTATGGCTGGGATTCAGGAGCTTCGTCAGGGAATGCGACCAGGACTGCATGCTCTAATCAAGGAAGCTGGGGTCAGTGAGCAATATTTGACTGATCAGGATATTGGTTTTGTGATTGCTCCTCGGCTAAATGCACTGGGTCGGATTGCGGATGCCAATGATGGTGTTAAGCTCTTAACCACCCTCGATGAAGCCCAGGCAGGAGAATTAGCCAAAATGGTTGATCAGGCAAACAATCAGCGCCAGGAATTAGTAAATGAAATTATGGTTGAGGCTCAACAACAACTAAGTCAACTTGACCCAGATCAACCAGCCTTCTTAATAGTTGGTCACGAATGGCATCAAGGAGTGCTAGGGATTGTTGCTAGTCGCTTGATGGAACAAACTGGGAAGCCGGTAATCGTTGCTAGTTCGAATGATGATCATTCAATTGTCAAGGGTTCGGGGCGGAGTGTTGATGGCTTTAACCTTTATGCGGCATTGGATGGTCACCGGGAGTTGATGACATCGTTTGGAGGTCACCCGGCTGCGTGTGGTTTAAGTTTTGATATTAGTAATCTAGAAGCCCTGCAGAATGTACTAGTTGAAGAAGCACAGAAGCAGGAATTTGATGGTCAGGAAAAACAGCCATTAGAGATTGCTAGTCAGCTTAGTCCAGTAGAGATCAATATGCAGTTGTATGAACAATTGGTGGCTCTTTCGCCATTTGGACCGGGGAACGAGCAACCAATCTTTGAGTTAGCACCTGATCAGATTGATGATATTGTAACGATGGGAAAGGATAATTCACACCTAAAGTTTACGGTAAGTGATAGCCAGACGAAAGTTACGGTGATTGCTTTTGGAAAGGGGAAATTAGCTCCAATCCTAAAATCCACAGTTGCAAGTCAAGTTAATCTGGCAGTTAAGCTTTCAATTAATGAGTGGCGGGGGAAGCGGACTGTCCAGTTAATGCTAGCGGATATTTGTGTTGATGGTCCGGTAATCCTCGATCAACGAACCAATAAACTCAACCCTCGACTTTTTAATGAACAAGGCTATTACATTGCTTTTGATAACAAGTTGCGGGATAATATCCAACCCCATCTTCCTAACGGACAGGCGTTATCACCAGAAGAAGCATTCGAGACTGATTTTTCTGGGCAACAAGTAACATTAGTGGACTGTCCGCCCAGTCTGGAAGAATTTGAAAAATTATTTAGTAATGACCAGGATGCCCCAGCATTAATCCGCTTATTTCTGTTCCAACCGCACAGTGTTTACCTAAACGGGATGCCAGTTCGGGACGAATTTGCCCGCTTATATCGATTCATAGTTCAGGTACCGCAGATTGATTTAAACCGCCAGTTGAATCAATTAAGTACGCGGTTAAGGATTAATGCAGAGCGACTAATTTTTATGTTAAGAGTGTTTTCTGCGGCTGGATTTGTTACAATAAAAGATGGTATTTTAACCCCAGTCAGTGACGTGGATAAAACTGACATTAAAAAAACAAGCCCATATCAGCGGCGCATCGCCCAGTATAAAGCTGAACAAGTATTATTATTTAGCGATAGTAAGTCTCTGGCAAAATGGGTATTGAACTGTCTAAACATACATTAAAGGAGACAATTTTTTCTTATGACTTTAGACCTTTACAAATACGTTGCGAGTGTTCCAGATTTTCCGGAAAAGGGAGTAACTTTTCGGGATATTTTACCATTAATGGCTAATGGAGCAGCTTTTAAGCAGGCAACTGATGAACTTTGTGACTATGCAAAGGATAAGCAAGTTGATATGGTTGTTGGTCCTGAGGCACGGGGCTTTATTGTTGGATGCCCAATTGCCCGTGAGTTGCAGGTTGGGTTTGCGCCCGCCCGGAAGAAGGGTAAACTGCCACGAAAGGCCGTTAGCGCAAATTATGACCTGGAATACGGTGAAGCAACTCTTCAAATGGAAGCTGATTCAATTAAACCAGGCCAACGTGTTTTGGTCGTCGATGACCTTTTGGCTACTGGTGGGACTATTTCCGCAACCATTAAGATGGTAGAAGAAATGGGCGGAATCGTTGTTGGATGTGCCTTCTTAATTGAATTAAAGGATCTTCATGGTCGAGAGAAGATCAAGGACTATGATATGAAGGCCTTAATGGAATTCTAGTGTCAAAAATAGGGGTAATTATTAATGATTTTCTTGATTGTTTTTGGTGGCTTAATGTTAATCTTGGGTGGTTTTTACCTTGCTAATTCATGGCAACAATACCGTGAATGGAAAGGTGGGACGATCATCGTTGTCCTTAGTTTAGCTGCGGTTATCTATGGGGTAATTAACCTGCCAGCTTTCAACCATAATAAGCAGGACTCATCTGCAGCAAGCTCTTCTCAAGTAACGACTACTAGCGGGCGCGCAGCTTTTTCTAATAAAGCAAATATCGGCTCTGGAAATGGTTCAGCTTCTCAAGAAAATAAGGAAATGGCAATCTTACGGCAATTGCAAAAGGGATATGCTAAGTTTGGGGATGTTTCTTTTGATAGTAAGACCAAGACCTATAAGGTAACACCGACTGATGATGATACTGTCAATGCACTAAAGCAGCTGGCCCAGGATCCAAGCCAGGCGGAGCAAATGGGTTGGAGTAAGTTGACCGATTCTTTCAAGAAGAACTCAAAAGACATCGACAAGGCGATGGGAACTGATTACTCAATCAGTATCATGAATCCAGGCGATGATAGCCAAGCCATGTATACAGCAAAAAATGGTAAGACAACTTATGATATTGCAAATCAATAATTATCTTTACTGCAGGACATTATTCTGATACAATTTGGTTATTCGGGGTTATTCTGAACAACCTATTATGGAGAGTTGGCAGAGTGGTAATGCACCGGACTCGAAATCCGGCGAACCCGTGTTGAGCGGGCGCGCAGGTTCAAATCCTGTACTCTCCTTATTTAACTAAAGAGAATCCTTAAGATATAAGGGTTCTCTTTTTATTTTTAAAGTGTAATTACAGTATCATAAATTATTTATGTATAGTGATACTATATCATTAATCAACATCACTTATGTAAGAAATGATATTTTACTATTGACAATTTGCGATGAGTGTAATATTATTTCTTACATAAAAGGAGAGCAAAATGAAACTAAAAGAAGTATCTAGAATTGAATCTGGAAAAAACGTTAACAGATTAAATAAAAATAAACTAGCAAATCAATATACATCATTAGATGCCGAAAATGATTTTTATTTAATGGGAAAAGAAACAGAACAATGCTCTAACATAATAGCATTTGATTTATACCCTAAAATTGGTAATTCTAGTGCTAGAGTTATTTCAGAAGAGAATTCTTCAAAGATTATTCTGAATCAAAAAATGTGTAAAATCATTGTTGATGGTACTATAGCATCAGCTTATTACATTTGTTATCTGTTAAATGAAGATGAGTCTGTAAAGAAACAGAAAAATTCGTTTTTACAAGGGTCATTTATTGAACGACTTCAACCTTCTATTCTTTCTAATTTAGAAATTCAGTTGCCGAGTTTGAAAGAACAGCGTTTAATGGGAAAAATTTATGTAAAATCTATTTACAATAATTATTTAAAAAAGAAATTGTCAGATATGGAATTAGTGAGAAGTAAGGCATTTTTAAGAAAAATAAAGGATAAACAATAAATACTTTATTTTATTGTTTTTGTTAATCGTTGCTAAAAATGGTGAGGAGATAAAATTATTAATGACAGTAGAACATAATGAATTAAAATTCGAAAATGACCTAATCAATCATTTAGTTAATTTAGGTGGAAGTAAGCAGTGGGAGTATTTACCACAAATAAAAACGACTGATCAGTTATGGGCGAACTTCAAACATATTCTTGAACAACATAACCAAGATCGTTTAGAGCAGCCTTTATCTAGTACCGAGTTCAATCAAGTGAAAGCCGAAATTCAAAAGCAAACGAAGACGCCATATGAAGCCGGCCAGTTTCTTTACGGAATTAATGGAATATCACAAGTAGAGATTGAACGTGATGATGGTAAGCATATTTACTTGCAAATTTTTGATCAACAACAAATTGGTGCAGGGAATACAGTTTACCAGATCGTGAATCAAATTGATCGCCCAGCAGTTATACCTGGACGAAAAGATCGTCGTTTTGACGTAACGATGCTAATTAATGGCTTGCCAATTATTCAAATTGAAGAAAAAGCTGATGGTCGGGATGCTAAAGAGGCCTTGAACCAAATGCGTCAGTATATTGAAGAAGAGCAATATACTGATATTTTTGGAACAGTTCAAGTTTTAGTAGCGTTAACGCCACATGATGCCCGATATATGGCTAATACGACTGCTGAAAGTTTTAATACTGATTTTGCTTTTCAGTGGCAAAGAGCTGAGGATAATAAACCAGTATTAGATGCAATGCAGTTTGCTGATTTAGTGTTGTCTATTCCAATGGCTCATCAGATGGCGACTAATTATATGATTTTGGATGGAACTCCTAAACATAAGATGATTAAAATTATGCGTCCATACCAAGTTTATTCTACCAAAAAAGTTATTAATAAGATTCGTGAACATACTTTTGGAATTGATGATCAACGGATTGGCTATGTCTGGCATACAACTGGTTCTGGGAAGACCATTAGTTCATTTAAGGCTGCTTGGTTAGCCTCAAAGTTACCCAATGTTGATAAGGTTGTTTTTATGGTTGATCGGATTGCGTTAACAAACCAGACAGTTGATGAATATAAAGCTTATGATCCTGAAAATACTGATGATAGTAAGGGTGGAGTAGTGACCGATACAGCTAATCGGTGGGATTTGGTTAATAGGTTAAGACGTAAGGGCAATGGAATTATTGTTACATCCACACAAAAGATGGATGCGGTGGTTCGTAGTAAAGATTTTAAGGCAGTTGATAAGAATATTGTCTTTATTGTGGATGAAGCTCACCGCTCAACCTCGGGAGAAATGCTACAACGAATTCGCCAAGCTTTTCCAAAATCAGCGTGGGTTGGCTATACTGGGACACCAGTCTTTCTACCGGAAAATGGAAAATCAAAAATCTTGACTACTCGTGATATTTTTGGGGATGTTATTCATACATATACTATTCAAGATGCGATTAAAGATGGAAATGTTCTTGGGTTTAAGGTTGATTTTGAAACAACCTTAACAGAAAAAGTTCTACGCGAACAATATTTACCAGAGTATTTCAAAGCCCGTTATCCAAAAATGACGGATGAAGAAGTTCAAGAACGAATAGCTAATATGAACGATGATGATATGGACGATAAAGTTGAACCAAGTGTTTATGATGAAAATCCTAAGCATATCCAACTGGTTGTTAAAGATATATTAAAAAATTGGAATAAACGATCGGTAAACGGAAAATATAATGCAATTTTAACTACTCATGTTGGTGGTGGGAAGGCATCCACACCTATGGCAATGGAGTATTACCGTGAATTTAAGAAGCAAAATGCAGAGCGTCAACATCCATTACGAATAGGTATTACTTTTAGTCAAGATACTTCGAATAGTGATAGTCAGCTTGAAACCAACAAGTCGTTGCAAGAAGCGATGAAGGACTATAATAAGATGTTTGGCACTAGTTTTGATGACAAGCAGGTTAAAGAATATACAGAACAGGTTGTTTCACGACTAAATCGGACGATTAATGATGGAAAATATTTTGATATCGTGATTGTTGTTGATCAGTTATTAACAGGCTTTAATGCTCCACAATTGAATACTTTATATGTTGATCGAACATTGAAAGGAGCTGCTCTTGTTCAGGCGTATAGCAGAACGAACAGAGTTTATGACATGCAGACGAAACCGTTTGGTCGGATCATTAATTACCGTTGGCCTAATCATACAGAAATGCTAATGAAGAGAGCACTGGCCAAATATGCTAATCGTAATTCAGCTAGTATCCAAACGACTTTATTTGGTGATGATGGCGAGAGTAAGGGGGTTATTGCACCTAGTTATGATCAAATAAAGAATAAACTTCATAAAGTAGTTAATAGTTTAGCTAGTTTTTCTGAAGACTTTACTGATATTCCAGCAAGTGAAGCAGCACAAGAGCAGATGTATAAGGACTTGCGCCAATACAATCATTTAATGGCGATTGCTAAACAAGATGATCGTTATGACGATAGGCACCCAGAGAAATTATTAATGACGTTGGGGATGTCAGAGGATGATGAAGAAATTTTAACAACTACTTTAGCTAACCGATTAAAAGCTAAAATCGCTAAGAAACACCATATCGACTTTTCACAAGTTGACTTGCAAATGGAGCACGTAAAAGAAGTGAAAGTTAATTGGGATTATCTTGAAGGTCTGATTGCTGAAGTGATGAATCAATATCATAACAACAATATTGAGGCTGCTAAAAAGTCAGCTGAAGAAGTTAAGAATATTTCGGATAAGTTAGAAGATCGCAGATATGCCGCTAAGATTCTTCGTTTTATTGATGATATCTTTAGGGGAAAAGTAAAACCTAAAGAATATCCGGTTCAGCAGCGGCATATTAAGAAGTTAATTGATCGAAATAATAATGATCAGCAAAGGACGGCGATCTTTGACTATAAAAAGCAGTGGGGATTAGCCGATATTAAAGATTCTCACTTGGTCAATGAAATTCTAGAGCGGCATGTTATCGGTGCTGATGATTTAAACGGAAATGGTGAACTTGATAACATCGTAATGGAAGGACAAGCTGTTTATAAAACTGATGCGGAGTCTGCTAATGTAAAGGAATTAAGTAAAATTAAATATCGGACGCACTTAAGACGCAATATTAATGAATTTGCGGATAAATTAAAGAAAGAATATTAGGAGTTTTAGAAATGAATAAAGCAAAAGAAGTAACAAGTAAATTATGGGAAATGGCTAACCGTTTGCGGAGTAATATGGATGCTAGCGAATACCGTAATTACATTTTAGGATTTATGTTTTACCGGTATTTATCTGAGCATCAGGAGAAAAACATCGTAGAAAAGAAAGTAATTGATGTTAATGAAGGACAAAGTGTTAATGAAGCATATAAAGAACAGGCAAGTGGCGATGATTTGAATGATTACTTAGAGGAAATTGCCTTTTCACTTGGTTATGCAATTGCACCGCAATATACATGGGCGACAATCGTTGATAAAGTAAATAATAATACAATTGCTCCATCTGATTATCAGGATATGCTTGATAGTTTTAATCGTAATTTAAACCTTAATCGAAATTCGAGGGTAGATTTTCATGGTATTTTTGATGATATGAATCTTAGTAACTCACGGTTGGGTAATTCAACAGCGGCGCGAGCTAAGGCATTGACAGATATTGTTAACTTAGTTGATCAAATTGAATACAAGGATGAGAATGGGCACGATATTCTAGGCGATATCTATACTTATTTAATTAAAGAATTTGCTTCAAATTCAGGAAAAAAAGCTGGAGAGTTTTACACACCACACGAAGTCTCAGAAGTTTTAGCTAAACTAGTTACACAGAATTTGAAGTCAGAAAATCCAGAGGTTTATGATTTCGCGTGTGGTAGTGGTTCATTACTATTGACAGTAAAAGATCAAATTCAAGATAAAGAAGCACAAAAAAAGTTAAAATATGCTGGGCAAGAATTAAATACAACGACCTACAACTTGGCACGGATGAACTTAATGATGCACGATGTTCGTTATCAAAATATGACCTTAAAGAATGCAGATACATTAGAGATGGATTGGCCTGATGGTGTTGATGAACATGGTGTTGATCATCCACATAGCTTTGATATGGTGGTAGCTAATCCACCATATTCAGCTCGCTGGGATAATAATGATAATAAATTAAAGGATCCACGTTTCAAGGAGTATGGGGCGCTAGCGCCTAAGACTAAAGCTGATTATGCTTTCTTGCTTCACGGTTTATATCACTTGAAGCAAGACGGGACAATGGCAATTGTTTTACCTCATGGAGTATTATTCCGTGGTGCAAAGGAGGGTAAGATTCGTCAAGCGTTATTAGAGAAAAATCAAATTGATGCGATTATTGGATTACCAGCTAACTTATTTTATTCAACCGGTATTCCGACTGTCGTCCTTGTCTTAAAGAAAAATAAGCAAAATAAAGATTTGTTATTCATTGATGCAAGCAAGGACTTTGAAAAGGGCAAAAATCAGAATGTTTTACGGACCGAAGATATTGATAAGATTATCAATACCTATAAGGAACGAAAAAATGTCGATAAGTATGCGCATGTAGCTACTATCGATGAGGTTAAAGAGAATGATTATAATCTTAATATTCCACGATATGTTGATACTTTTGAACCGGAACCACCTGTTGACCTTGGTAAGTTAACTAAAAAAATGGAAGAAACACAACAAGAGATTGAAAAGACCCAAAGTGAACTTTTGGGGATGATGAAAGAGCTAACTTCAAAAGACGAGAAGACACAAAACGACTTAAATGATTTTATCAAAATGCTAGAAAACGAGGTAAAGCGTAATGGATAAAAAGCCTAAAGGAATGGTGCCTAAGGTTCGTTTTAAAGGTTTCACTGATGATTGGGAGCAGCGTAAGTTAAAAAGTATCTCTACTCGTATACTGAGAAAAAATAAAGATTTACAAAGCGATCGTCCATTAACTATTTCTGCTCAAGACGGGCTCGTTGATCAGACAGATTATTTTAACAAACAAATAGCTAGTAAACAGTTAACAAAATATTTTCTGCTAACAAGAGGGGATTTTGCTTATAATAAAAGCTATTCTGTGGATTTTCCTTATGGCGCTATAAAACGATTAAATAGATATAAGAACGGTGTCCTTTCCACATTATATTTAGTATTTAAACCTCTTGATAGTGTCAATTCTGACTTCTTAGAACATTACTATGATACTAGTAAGTGGTATTCAGAAATTTATCGTAATGCCGCTGAAGGTGCCAGAAACCATGGCCTTCTAAATATCAGTGCAGAAGATTTTTTTAACACAACTTTAATAATACCCGTTAAAGTTAAAGAGCAAAATAAGATTGCAAATTTACTAAATATAATTAATAAACTTCTTTCTCTCCAGCAACGAAAATTGGACCTGCTAAAGCAACTTAAAAAGGGATTGTTGCAAAAGATGTTCGCTGACAAGAATAATAAACAACCAGTATTACGGTTCGATGGTTTTAGTGGCGATTGGGAGCAGCGTAAGTTGGGTGAGGTAGCTAAAGTAACAATGGGACAGTCTCCAAGTAGCAAGTATTATACTACAAATCCAAATGATCACATCCTCATACAGGGAAACGCTGATCTAAAATCAGGTAAAGTAGTTCCAAGAGTTTGGACAAAAGAAATAACAAAATCTGTTCATAATGGTGAAATAATAATGACTGTACGTGCCCCTGTGGGTTATTTAGCGATTGCATCCATGAATGCTGTTATAGGTCGTGGAGTAGCAGCAATTGAAGGTGACAAGTATTTATTTTATTTGCTACAAACAAAGTTAATGAACAATACGTGGAAAAGAATTAGCTCTGGCTCTACGTTTGAATCGATAAGTTCAAATGACATAAAGAAATTAAAAGTTACTCTACCCAAAGATAATGAAAGAAATAGTATTTCTAAGTTAATGGACGTAATCTCGCATCTTCTTTCTCTCCAGCAGAGAAGATTAGGTAAACTTACTTATCTCAAAAAGTTTTTTCTCCAAAAACTATTCATCTAAAAATAGTGGCATCAGTAAATTATGCTGATGCCACTATTTCTTTAGCTTAATTGTGACAAATGATGTAATACTTTATCATTATCTTTATTTTCCAGTTCTTCGATAATATGCAAGTAAGTTTCCTGAGTAGTAGTTGTATTAGCGTGCCCAAGACGTTTAGCAACACTTGCTACCGAAACGCCTTCATATAGTAGTAATGAAGCATGAGTATGACGAAGTCCATGGATTGAAATTGTTGGAATATCTAACTTATAACAGTACTTCTCTAGTAGTCCATTAACGGTTGAATTAAAGACTCGTTTATGATGTGGAACAAATACCGGCCAATTACGCTCTTTATCTTGAATTAGCGATCTAAATTGATTCATTAGGTGCCAATCAACCATTACGGTTCGATTAGAAGATTCATTCTTTGTCTTTTGAAATTGTCCCTGTGGAAGCTTATAATTCCAAGACTTATTAACAATGATTTGTTGCTTTTCAAAATCAAAATCTTCTGGCGTTAAAGCTAATGCTTCAGCAAAACGTAAACCAGTTTTAGCAACTAACAGGATAAACCAATCCCAATTTAATTCATTACCTAAATCAAGATGACGCAAAAGTTTTTGTAGTTCGTATAGACTAAGGAACTTATTTTTCTTTTGACTAGGGACACACCCCTTAATGATTGCTCGTCTTGTTGGATCGTGCTCTAGGAGTCCTTCATCAAGCGCATCAACTAGAGCAGCTTTTAAATGGTGATGGAAGTCTAAAGTAGTTTGTTTCTCATGAGTAGTTGCATAATCATTTAACAATTTTTGATATGATTGCCGAGTTAAATCATTCATGTGTAATTCTGGAGCTAACTGCTTAATCTTTCGGTAAGTTAAGTAGTATTTATCAAGTGTAACTTTTCTAACTGCTTTCTCTTTATATAACCGAATCCAACCAATATAATACTTATAGAATAATTTTGTACTGTAGTGTTTCCGAGACATATTAAAACCTCCAATAAATAATTTGTGTTAGGAACACAAGTGTATTATTTGTTGGAGGATATTTACTTTCAAGAGATTAGATGAACATTTGTTGGAGGAGAAAGTTTTTTAGGAAGGTTAATTTATCTAGTTTACTCTGCTGGAGAGAAATAAGAGATTCAACTTTTTTAATTAAATTGCTTATTTTTAATTGTTCTTCAGTAAATGGAAGATTAATATAAACTGATTTTATAATACTTGCAGAAAGATTACCTTGCCCTCCTTGTAAATATTTTGCAATAATTTTATCTTTATTTTTCTCTAAATAATATTTTATAAAGCTTACATTGTCTTTTTGTAAAAAGATAGCCATAATTGCTTGATTAATAGCACCATCAATATTAGAAACGTCTACTTCTCCACTTGTCGCACCATATAGTGCATATAATAAAGTACCTTTTCTAATAAGTTTTGCTGATGAATTTTTTAATCCACTCTCAGTAATGAATAATTCAGTTTTATTTTTATGAATTTCAGCTGACCTAATAAATGGTATTTTTCCTCCGTAGTAACTTTTATTTTTCACAGAAGGAGTTCCACCTGAAAAACTAGTAGATATTTCTCCTAACTTACGCTGCTCCCAATCGCCACTAAAACCATCGAACCGTAATACTGGTTGTTTAGCATCCTTGTCAGCGAACAATTTTTGCAACAATCCCTTTTTAAGTTGCTTTAGCAGGTCCAATTTTCGTTGCTGGAGAGAAATAATTTTGGATACTTGTTTAAAAATGGCAATAATGTCACTCTGTTCATTTAAGGATGGCAAGTTTATCTTAGTATTAGAAACGATATTACTATTTAAATTAACTTGACTTCCTGGCTGCCCATATTTTTTCCAACTGGTTTGATATTTTTCTAACCAGTAGAACCCATAATCTATCATGAAGTTTGGATTGTTAAAAATCAAAAATCCATCATGTACGCCTGTAGGAATATAATTAATTACAGGATAACCAACTGAAGCAGCAATACTAAGTAATAAATGAGGTTGTATTACCACTCTAGTCTTTTGTTGACCTAATTTTGAAATATGTTGACTAAGGTGATGAATTCTACCATTTTGGGCAGTAACATCAGAGATCCTGATCCAACCAATTGTTGAATTAGAATCAAACCATTTTTTGTCTTTTATTGGTCTAGGAGATGCGCCACGAATTATTTCTGCTACCTCACCTAACTTACGCTGCTCCCATACTTTTTAAATTATGAATTAAAAGAATAATCTTTTCCGATTTATTTAATATTATCTTTCTAGTTCAACATAAATAAAGGATGAAGTATTTAATAAACTCTGATTTACATGAATTTAATATGCTATCATTATCTTCTTTACATATACACGTAATAAAGATATAATTGATTTAAAAATAAGTTAGAGAATAATTATGATACTAAGCTTTGCTGATAAGGAAACAGAAAGAGTCTATAACCAAAAGTTTTCAAAAAAATTACCTCAATCAATTCAGCACATTGCATTGAGAAAACTGCTTATGATTGACAATGCGGAAAATGTCAATGATTTAAGAGTGCCACCTGCCAATCATTTGGAGAAACTATCTGGTGATCGTGCTGGACAATACAGCATTAGAATTAATGGTCAGTTTAGAATTTGTTTTACTGTTCAAGGCCAAAATAATATTAAAGATGTTGAGATAGTTGATTATCATTAGAAAGGAGTTTTGTTATGAAAGAGATTCCAACACCAACAATTGGTGAAATCCTAAAAGAGGAGTTTATGGAACCATTTGGACTTTCAGCATATCGTATTGCAAAAGAGATTGATGTTCCTACTTCAAGAATTCAAGATATTCTTCATGGTAGAAGGCAAATCACAGTTGATACTTCAATTCGCTTAGGAAGATTATTTGATGTTTCTGACCGATACTTCCTAAACTTGCAAAATGATATTGATATTCGTAATGCTGAGGAAAAAAGTAGTAATGAATTTAATCAAATAAAACCAATAGCTATTAGCTAAAAAAGGCACTTCAAAATGAGGTGTCTTTTTTAGTTTCTTAATACTTTTTGATAATCTGAAAAAATAATTTAAATAAAGTTATTAAATATAATTTTCTTAATTGATAATTTTAAAAGTATGGGAGCAGCGTAAGTTAAAATCAATATCTAACAAAGTGACTTTGAAAAACAAAGAACATCAAGATTTTCCTGTTCTAACTAATTCTGCCCAAGACGGCATTGTAAATCAGGAAACTTTCTTTGACAGAAAAATAGCTAATAATACTAATGATTATTACATTGTAAAGCCAGATGATTTTGTCTATAATCCACGAATATCAAAGTTAGCTCCATATGGCCCAATACGCCGTAATAAATTAGAAATAACAGGCGTAATGTCACCTTTATACTATGTTTTTTCGTTAAAAAGTAATACAAATAAAGATTACTTATCTTACTATTTTATTTCTAGTACATGGTATAAATTTATGATTGAGAATGGTAATACAGGCGCAAGATCTGACAGATTCGCAATTAAGGATTCCATTTTTCAAAGAATGCCCATTATGTTACCTATACAAAATGAGCAAACTAAAATTGGTAAATTATTTAACATAATAGATAAAGATATTTCTCTCCAGCAACGAAAATTAGACCTGCTAAAGCAACTTAAAAAGGGATTATTGCAAAAGATGTTTGCTGATAAAGCACAGGTTCAACCTTCTTTGCGATTTAAACCATTTTCTGGAAATTGGTGTCAAAATAAAATGGGGGATTTTATTAAAGAGTTTTCACAAAAATCACAAATTGAGGATGAATATCCAACGTTGTCTAGTACTAATAAGGGCATGGAAAACAGAAATGGTCGAGTAGATGGCAAATCTAATATTGGATATAAAATAATAGAAAATGGAGACCTTGTCCTTTCACCACAAAATCTATGGCTAGGAAATATAAATATAAATAAGATTGGCGTAGGGATTGTTAGCCCTAGCTATAAAACATTTAAATTTAAAAATGGTATTAATCCAGATTTTATTAAGCCACAGCTTCGAACAAAAAGAATGCTCTTTAATTATGAGAACGCTTCTACCCAGGGCGCTAGCGTAGTTCGAAGAAATTTAGATTTGAAGAGCTTTTTGGAAATAAAAATATACAAGCCATTTGACATAAAAGAAGAAAATGATATATCTTTAATATTTAATCTTTTAGAAAGTTTAGTGGCTTATCATAAATCAAAACTTCAATATTTTACAAAGCTTAAAAAGTTTCTTCTTCAGCAAATGTTCATCTAAAATATTGTGAGTAAATAACCTCCAATAAATAATAACTACGTGTTTTAACACAAAGTATTATCTATTGGAGGTTATTTTATGTCACAAAATTACTATAGTACCAAACTATTCTATAAGTACTATTTGAACTGGATTCATCTTTATAAAGATGATGCGGTTAGAAAGGTCACTTTGGATAAATATTATCTTACCTATCGTAAGTTGAGAGAATTAGCGCCGAATTTACATATGAATGAATTAGATCGACAAAGGTATCAGAAATTATTAAATGATTATGCCATTACCCATGAACGGCAAACAACTCTTGATTTTCATCATCATTTAAAAGCAGCATTAGTGGATGCTTTGGATATGGGCGATCTTAAACATGACCCAACACGTAGAGCAATTATTAAAGGGCGTAATCCTAAATTAAAAAAGCAAAGTTTTTGAATTTATATGAACTAAGACAATTGTTAAGTCATTTAAATCTAGGAACAGATATTAATTGGGATTGGTTTATTCTCCTCATTACTAAAACTGGATTACGTTTTGCAGAGGCACTAGCGTTAACCCCTTGTGATTTCAATTATGAAAAACAATCAATTAGAGATTAATAAATCTTGGAATTATAAAGAAAAAATTGGAAGCTTCCAGCCGACAAAAAATGAAGCTTCCAATCGTTACGTAGCTGTGGACCGGCAATTAATGGGTCAGTTTAGAACACTGCCAAGCGGAATTGAAGAAAATCAGACAATCTTCGTATCACCAACTAAAAGAGTTTTTAATTCCACAATTAATCAATTACTAAAAAAATATTGTATTTATTTAGGTATTCATGTTATTTCGATCCATGGATTACGACATACACACACGTCGTTATTACTATATGAAGGTGTTTCAATCGCCAGCGTTGTTCGTCGGTTAGGCCATGCTAATAAAATCACAACGCAGGAAACATGCCTACACATTATCGAAGAACTGCAAAATAAAGATAATGATAAGATCCTTCATCATCTTTCACAGTTATAAAAAATGGCGGCACTAATCGATATTGGTGTCGCCAATTATTTATTAAATGAACATTTGTTGAAGTAGTGATTTTTTCAGGCTAAGCAAGATTTTTTTAATTTCTTTATTCTGATGAATAAGCTTTTCATAGTTCAATAAGATATTTGCAATTTTTCTTTGTTTTTCAATGGAAGGGAGATTTCTAATCCTAATACTTAACAAATCTTCTTTTCTAATTCTTTTTTGGCTATTAGATGAACCAGTAGAACGTGCAATCATTTGCGCAGTTACATAATCTGACTTTAGCAAAAAATATAAATAATTTTGATCTATGCTCGGCTTTAGCTCAAGAGGGATAAACTCGGTAGAAGCAATAGCATTGGTTTGTATCTTTTTTAGATTCCATACTCTCCTCTTTCGTACATTTAATTTATTAAAAAGTATAACTGGTTTTTCAATTAGGATTTTAGAGCTTCTTATGTTCTTCGATGATATAATTTGTGGCACTTCGTTATTATCAAAGGCGGGCATACTGTATTCTAAGTATTTATTTTTCTTAAGTTTACTAGTATTAATTGTTTTTATTTTTACATTAACAAATTCCTTCAACATGATACCATTTATCGTTGTTAATTTTGGTTGAGTAATTTTCGATAATACCTTAGATATTTGTATTAATAAATCAATTTTTCGTTGCTGGAGAGCGGTAAGCTGTTCAATGTGTTCAATAATCTCACCTATCTTTTCCTGTTCTAGAACAGTAGGTAAAGAGATTTTTGTTCTAAGAATGTTTTTATTATAAAGTCTTTTTATGGTGCTACCTTCTGTACCATCCCACTTAACTATATGATAAAAAGCTTTTAAAAACAGATTATTAAGCTGATCATTATGCTTTAGCCAAACAATGTTTGAATCTTGAAAATAAGCTTTTTGTCCTTTATATTCAACTATTCGTCCGATACTTCCCGAGGCTGATATTAGTAGGTCTCCCGTTTCAGGATATGGATACTTAGATTTATATTCTTCAAAGAGCTCATTAGAGATATAAGCATCAGGTTTTTTACCAAAAGTTCCTATTTTATAGAATGGGACATCACCTAACTTAGTAGTTTGTTTCTTAAAAATTCTCTTGTTCATGGCTACTGAACCAAATTCCCCCAACTTACGCTGCTCCCATACAATTATTATTATCAATAAGAAAAAATAATTAGTTAGTTCTGTGAAATATTATTCCTTACAATAAACGAAAGGTTTAATTTCCAAATTATTCAGTATGCTTCCCATAAGCCAGTTCTAATACCAAAGTAGATTACTTAATTGTATAATTGAAATCAGAAATTATATTAATTTTAATAGTTTAATTATTGAAGCGAAAGTGTAGGCTATAGGTTAATGAAAACATTTAATAAACTGAATCGGCGAGAGCAGGAAGCGTACTTAATGCTACCAATTATTAAGGGACTGAAGAAATTAGGAGGCCAGGCTAGTACAAAGGAATTGAAAAATATTGTAGTAGCTAATGATAGTTATATTCCAGAAAATGTATTGGTTACTATAAGAAAATCACGTAAAGGAAATGAATATTTGCCCTTTAACTTTCCGTTTAATTTTGCAGTAGCAAACTTAGTTATGGCTAAACTTTTGGATCGACCACATTCTGGAGAAGTTTTACTAACAGAAAAGGGTAGAACCTTTGATGGCACCCAGCAAGAATTAAATGAAATGGTTTATAATATTACGTTACCAATGTGGAAAACAAAATCTAAAGTTAAAAATATTCATGAGAATGATAAAGTAGAAAGTGATGATATTGAATTAGCTGATGAGCCTTGGCGAACCAAACTTCTGAAAGCTCTGAGTAATCTTTCGCCAGCAAAATTTGAATTATTTTGTCGTGCTTTAGTTCGGAAAATGAGTGTTGATATTGATGAGAATATTGGGGTAAAGCTAAGTGGCGATGGAGGAATCGATGGCTATGGTTATATGACTACTAATGATTTTAGAACAACTCGGGTAGCAATCCAGGCAAAAAAGTGGAACCCTAATCATTTTGTTTCATCACCAGAAATAGATAAGTTTCGTGGGGCAATGGATAAATACCGTTCAGAATATGGTATTTTTATTACAACTTCATCATTTACTAGAGATGCAATTAAAGCTTCAAGAACTGGGACAAGAATTATTACACTCATTGACGGTTCAAAGTTAATTGATTTAGTAGCTAAATATCAGTTGTATGTAAAACCAGTGGTTACGTATGAGTTGGATGACTTCTTTACTAATGACAATTAGATGATGTCTTTCTATGTAACCTTTGGTCATCTAAATGAGTGGATAATTCAACAGTGTAGTCAATTGGGCCCGATTCTACATGTTTACTGAAAATTATGTATTTGTTTTGATTAGTGCGATTTCACAGAGGCTAACTGATTATTTGAAAGCTCATCCAGAACTAGATAAAATTTCTATCGTACAAATCTAAAAGAAAGAGTCCGTCATTTAAACTATTTCTATATAAAACAACTTTAAAACAAAACCCGAGCGTCATGTTTATCGACACTTGGGTTTAAATTTCAAATTCATTTTCATTCCGCAAACTAGGAATTTCCTTATCTTCACTCTTGTTTGGACTCCACCAGCCTTGCTTGCTGATGTAGTTGGTTGGTAGGCACATGAAAACCAAGATAACAATTTCTAAGATGGCCATTAGACCGTTGCAGAATTCGTTATCAACATTACCCAAGATGATTGACAGTAACCAAGCAGCAAACAGGAACCAGCCAGAGATGCCAACATCCCGAAGCCGGCGAACAGCAATTGCGATTTCGGGGAAGATGTTGGCGATCCCAAAGACTACCATTAAGACCGTGATAATTAGGATTGCTCCTAATCCCTGGGTACTACCGTTAACTAGTGAGCTGAACGATGAAACACCGCAGGCAACGAGTAATAGCCATAGGATCGCATAAATGATTAAGTTGACTAATACGGGCCACCAATAATCAGCTCGTGTAGATGTAGCCTGATATTTAAATGAGTTTTCCCAATAATATTTATAAGCTTTAAACATAGTTTTCCTCCTCCAACTTTGTCATTTTCTACTATACCATACTTAGAATGCATATCATTTTATATTATTGTCAATCTCCATTAAAATAAAAGTGTGGAAAGGATTAGATGGTTGTTCACGCAAAGGAGTTGTTTCAAATGAAAATGTTTAATAAACCACTTTCAAAAAAGCAAAAAGTTGCTGCAATTAGTTTAATTACTGGTGCAATTGCTTTACCGGTTTGCATTTTTGCAAAGGTTCACGGAAAGTAATTTCTTAGATATGAACATGAATAAACTGCCGTTCGAATTACACTCGAGCGGCAGTTTATTTTGGTATTAATGGCTTAGTTAACTGATTATTGCGCCGTGGATCTACTGTTGGTGATGATTATAATTTATCATCTAGTTAACGTCCCTTTTAAATATAAACCAGGAGAAAATAATGCTTTAGTCGATATAATCCAGTTAAAATTACGCAGTTTTTCCGCTATAATTGTAGTATTAGTTTCAGAAGAGGTTAATTATGAGTAAATACTATGCAGTAAAGAAGGGGCGGCATCCTGGAATCTACCAAACCTGGGCCGAGTGTCAGCGTGAGATTAGCGGTTATCATGGTGCGGTGTATAAAAGTTTTTTGGATAGGCATACCGCAAACGCTTGGCTTGGCAGCCGAGATATCGATCAAGGAAAAATAGATAAAAATAATCCCGATGCGATTTACCTTTTTACGGATGGTGGATCGCGAAATCACGGAAATAAGTTAGGCCAACACGTTAAAAAGACGGATAAAGCTGCCTGGGCATTATTAATTAGGAAAGGTGACAAGTCTTTTACTAAAACTGGTGGGGAATTTGGGGCAACGAATAATCGGATGGAGCTAATGGCATTGCGGAATGCCCTCCAAATTCTGTTGAAAAATAAAAAGCAGGATAGTTCAATTATTGCGATCCTTGATTCCCACTACGTTTTGGATCCAATTATGAAGCACTGGTTAAATGGTTGGCAAAAACGGGGCTGGAAAACGAGTAGCGGGTCAGCGGTCGCTAATAAGGAGTTATGGCAGGAAGTTGTTAAATTGCTGCCACAATTTACCCAGCTCGAATTTCAGTGGACAAAGGGTCATGCTGATAACGATGGGAATATCATTGTTGACCATCTCTTAAATGAAACGATGGATAAGATGGGGGAAGAGAAATGAAAATTGGAATTGATAAAATGGCGTTTGCTACAACTGATGAGTACATTGATTTGCGGGAATTGGCCCGGAAGCGGGGAGATGAGCCTGATAAATACACGATTGGGATTGGCCAGGATCGTCAAGCTGTTGTGCCCGCAAGTCAGGATATCGTAACGTTAGGAGCGTCAGCGGCAGAAAAATTGCTAACGGATGATGACAAGAAGCACCTGTCAACTATCATTGTAGCTACGGAATCAGGAATCGATAATTCTAAGGCTAGTGCAATTTACGTGAAGCATCTTTTAGGTTTGGACGATTTTGTGCGGACTGTAGAATTAAAGGAAGCCTGTTACTCCGCAACGGCCGGGATCCAATTTGCTAAGGGATTGGTAACAATGGATCCCCAGTCAGCTGTCTTAGTAATTGCCAGTGATATTGCCCGGTATGGGTTAGAGACATCGGGAGAAGTAACTCAGGGTGCTGGAGCAGTCGCAATGTTAATTACGGCTAACCCACATGTTTTAGCTCTTGAAGATACTACAGTTTCATATACCAAGGATCTAATGGACTTCTGGCGGCCACTATATGCCACTGAAGCGCATGTCGATGGAAAGTACTCGACTAACGTTTACATTGAATTCTTCCTCCAATGCTGGCAACGCTACCGTCAATTAACAGGGCGCCAACTCGCTGATTTTGCTGCACTTGCGTTTCACCTTCCGTTTACTAAGATGGGGAAGAAGGCGCTCGAAGGATTACTTCAAGATGATCATTCCCTAATTGCGGAGAAGATGCGAGAACAATTAACTGCAAGTCAAAAATACTGTCGTGAAGTGGGAAACCTATATACCGGTTCACTTTACCTTGGCTTGATGTCCTTACTACAAAATGGTCAAGTTAAAGCTGGTGACCGAATTGGACTCTTTAGCTATGGCTCAGGAGCTGAAGGTGAATTCTACAGTGGAATTTTACAAGCAGGTTTTGAAAAGTACCTCAGTAACGTTAAGGCGGAATTGGCAGATCGTCATCAGGTATCAATTGAAGAGTACGAACGGCAATTTAATTCTCAATTGGGAATGAACTCCGATGATATTAAGCTTGACTGGGAAAAGGATCCAGCACCGTTTGTGCTTAAGGGACAAAAAAATTACAAGCGGTTTTACGGTAAAGGGGAAAATTAATCTTCGACTTTGCGAGCATTAGTTTCCATTTTGATAATCGCAACTTATTAATTAGTGGAACTTTAATCTCCGGTTAGTTGAAAATGAAAAAGCATAGCAGAACTCTTTTAAAGAGTTTCTGCTATGCTTTAATTATGTTTTATCTAGATTAAAATATATGATCGCGGTATAAACCAATCACTTTTCCAAGAATTGTAACGTTATCTAAGTAAATCGGTGCCATTGTATCGTTTTCGGGTTGAAGACGGTAACGTTTATTTTCTGGTTCACGATAGAAACGCTTGCAAGTAGCCTCATTATCACTCGTCATGGCAATCACAATTTCACCGTCTTTTGCGGTTGACTGTTTACGGACGATGACGTCATCCCCGTCAAGGATTCCCGCCTTGATCATACTCGTTCCGTGGATCTTTAACATAAATAATCCAGACGCATCTTTAATCGAAGGAGGAAGCGGGAAGTAGTCAGTAGTATCTTGAACAGCTAAAATTGGTTGACCAGCTGTGACTACACCGAGCATTGGGATCTCCTTTTGTTCTGGTTCGATTCCGAGAAGATCAAGGCCCCGTTTAGTGATTTCTAATGCTCGTGGCTTAGAAGGATCTTTTTGGAGGTATCCTTCCTTAATTAAGTTAGTTAAGTGAGAATGGACGGTTGAGGTGGAAGAAAGGCCAACGGTTCCACAAATTTCGCGGACTGTTGGTGGATAACCATGATCTTTAACGTGCTTATAAATACAATTTAATACGGCAATTTGTTTTTGACTTGCAGCTTTTGCCATTTTGACACCTCATTTGGCTATTAATATTATTCTTAGAATATCATAGTGAGTGACGATTTTCAAACGTACGTTCGCGATAATAGCTAAGTTAGTAGATATCTTGAAAATAGCCATCAATTTGGTTAAGATCAAGGTAGTGATGTGAGAATATATGGAATGTGAGGAGATAATTATGGCTGAATCTACAGACCAAGAAAAGTTATTAAAACGAATTAATGAACTTGCCCACAAAAATAAGGAAGAAGGTTTAACGGAAGCCGAAACCGAGGAACGGGCAAAATTAAGAAAAGAATATCTTAAGAATTTCCGGGAAGCTATGCGGAGTAACATTGAAATGATGCGGATCTTTGATGATAATGGTAAAGAAGTTACTCCGGAAAAGGTTCGTGAAATCCAACGAAAAAAAGGATTACGGGATGACTAAAATTGTTTAGCCCTTTTCAAGTCGACTACTTTCGTGTACTATTGAACAGTAACTAAAAAAGGAGGAAAGTAGTTGTGGCATTAACAATTTCATTGGTAATCCTCGCCTTACTAATCGGTTTAGTTGGCGGTTTCTTTGGTGCTCGTCGTTACATGGAAAATTATCTTCGCAATAATCCACCTATTAGTGAAGAAATGTTGCGGACAATGATGTTACAAATGGGCCAGAAGCCATCTAGCCGAAAGTTACATCAAATGATGCAAACCATGAAGGCACAAGCCAAAAAAGCAAACAAGTAATTTAAAGGGAGCGTGAGTTAGAACTAGCTTGCTTATTCGTTTTCAATGCGAAGCTAGTTCTATGGGAAACTCCCCAAACACAAAGAGGGCTCTAGCGTTCGGATTTACCGAATACTAGAGCCTTTTGTGTGTCCTACACTGGCGATCGCTCTTTAACGATGCCACAGTTCCTGTAATTATAATTAGAAGTCGTCATCCTTTGGCTTTGGGGGAACAATATATTTGTAGTTCGGGTTAATTTGGTGGTCTAATTCGTCAAAGGACTTTTGCATTTCATCTTCTAGCTTTGCCTGACTTGCCTCATCTAATTTGTTTTTTCGGTCAACATAAATCGGTTTACCAAAAGCAATGTGACGAGGTTGTCGTTTAAACATTTCACCAAACTTAAGTGGTCCCTGATAAACAACCGGGACAAGGGGGACATTTGCTAACTTAGCAATCAGAGTAGCGCCCCCCTTTAACTTGCTTGAATAACGAGAACCTGAGGGAAAAATAATTGTTGATAAATCAGTTTTCCGCAGGATCTGAACCGGCTTCTTAATAACAGACGGTCCGGGATTTTTACGGTCAACCGGAAAAGCGTGGAGTCTTTTTAAGAAGAAGGCGGCTAAGGGATTCTCAAATATTTCCTTTTTTGCCATAAAGCTAAACTTCTTTGGGTAGATTGCTAGAGCGATTAGGACCGGATCCATCCATGTCCGATGGGGGGCAATAATGATATAATTGCCGTCGGGTATATTTTCTTTATTATAAATTTTGGCTTTGCCATTAATTAAGTTTAAAAATGGTTGAACAATGGCAACAAGAAATGAATATAACATAAAATCATCCAATCTCATTCTGAATAATAACTGGCATTATTATGACGAAAAAATCAACTTCTTGCAAGTTTTAAAAGAGGTGAATGGTAAATGGACAATGATAAATTACTAAAAGCAAATGAACGAATTGATCAACTATACAGTCAGGATGTGCAAATTATTCAAAATCCAAACTGCTTTGCATTTTCGCTAGATGCAGTCCTTCTAGCTGATTTTGTTCGACCAAATAAGAAACGTCAAACCAAAATTGTTGATCTTTGCGCTGGCAACGGAGCAATTGGCCTTTTTCTCCATCAGAAACTTGGTGGTCACTTTACCGAGGTCGAACTTCAACAGGCAATTGCAGACATGGCAGAACGAACAGTCAAGTTGAACCATTTAGAAGAACGCTATGATGTTTTGAATATGGATATTAAGGATGTTTATGAGAAGATACCAAAGGATTCGGCAGATATCGTTTTGTGTAATCCACCGTACTTTCCCACTAATGAACATAGTCAAAAGAACCCTAATCAAGCCCTAGCGATTGCTCGTCATGAAATTAAAACTAATTTAATGATGGTTGTCGAAAAAATGAGTGGCCTCTTAAAGATGAATGGTCGGGGATACTTAGTTCACCGTCCAGATCGTTTGGCTGAAATTTTAACAACATTAACTAGTCATCGTCTTGCCCCTAAACGGATTCGCTTTATCCACCCAAAACCGGATCGAGAAGCAAATATCGTGTTGATTGAGGCAATTAAAGATGGGGGAGATGGTGGCGTACGCGTTGTTCCACCACTAGTAGTTAATCAAGCTAACGGCGAATACGGAACTGAGGTGCAGCGGTTACTCTATGGCGATAAAAAGTAAACATTATTACATGTATGTTTTGCATTGTGCCGATAAAAGTCTTTATTGTGGTTTTACTACCAATGTGCTACGACGGTTTCACACTCATCAAGCATATCAAGGAGCAAAATATACGCGGGTAAAGTCACGCCATCCACTCAAACTAATTTATTGGTGCGAATACCCAACTAAACATGATGCATTAAGCGCTGAATATTATTTCAAACATCAAAGTAGGCAGCAGAAAGAACACTACTTACACTTGAGAGGGATTAGCATTTAAATTAATTCTATGAAGTTGAGGATAAAAGCTTGTCAGAGGCGAAGCTTTTTTGTATACTATATTTCGGTGCTAAACGCCAATTTCACACCCAATAGGATGGTGGCAATGTGCTGATTCAGTTTGACTGCCAGATGATTATTGGGGAGGAAAAAACATTTTGGAGGTACATATTTTATGTCTGTTGTTACTATGAAACAATTGCTTGAAGCCGGTGTTCACTTCGGTCACCAAACTCGCCGTTGGAACCCAAAGATGGAAGAATACATCTTCACTGAACGTAATGGTATCTACATTATCGACTTACAAAAGACTGTTAAGTTGATTGATACTGCATACAACTACATGAAGGACGTTGCTGCTAATGGCGGTGTTGTTCTTTTTGTTGGTACTAAGAAGCAAGCTCAAGACTCAATCGAAGAAGAAGCAACCCGTGCAGGTCAATACTACGTTAACCACCGTTGGTTAGGTGGTACTTTAACCAACTGGAAGACCATCCAATCACGGATTGCTCGTTTGAAGGAATTAAAGAAGATGTCTGAAGATGGCACTTTTGATGTCCTCCCAAAGAAGGAAGTTGCTGTTTTGACTAAGCAACGTGAAAAGCTTGAACGTTTCTTAGGTGGTATTGAAGATATGCCAAAGATTCCTGATGTAATGTTCATCGTGGATCCACACAAGGAACAAATTGCTGTTAAGGAAGCCCAAAAGCTTCACATTCCAATTGTTGCCATGGTTGATACTAACACTGACCCAGACGACATCGACTACGTAATTCCATCAAATGATGATGCTATTCGTGCCGTTCGTCTTATCACTTCAAAGATGGCTGATGCTGTTATCGAAGGTAAGCAAGGTCAAGATGACAACAAGCAAGACGATGCTAACAACGCTGCTGAAGAACATGAAGAAGTTTCTGAAGATTCATTAAAGAACCTTAAGGACAGTGTTGAAGGTAAGTAATTTAAACGATAATTAAGTATTAAATACTTGGGCTGTTTGCGTACGGACCATTGTGGCCTGAGTACCAAATGGCCTTTTTAATTAAAAAGTTAACGAAGGAGAGATCTAATCATGGCTGAAATTAAAGCTGCTCAAGTTATGGAATTACGTAAGAAATCAGGTGCTGGTATCATGGATGCCAAGAAGGCATTAGTTGCTAGTGATGGTGACATGGATAAGGCAATGGACTACTTACGTGAAAAGGGTATTGCAAAGGCTGCTAAGAAGAGTGACCGCGTTGCTGCTGAAGGTTTAGCTGAAATTGCTGTTAGTGGGAACACAGCTGCTATCGTTGAACTAAATTCAGAAACCGACTTTGTTGCTGCAAGTGACCCATTCAAGGATTTATTGAAGAAGGTTACTAAGTTAATCAGTGAAAACAAGCCAGCTAACGTTGAAGAGGCTCTTGCTATGAAGACTGAAAACGGTACTTTAAATGATGACTTGATCAGCACTACTCAAAAGACCGGTGAAAAGATTAGTCTTCGTCGTTTTGAAGTTGTTGAAAAGGAAGACGGCGATAGTTTCGGTGCCTACCTTCACCAAGGTGGTCAAATTGCTGCCCTTGTTGTTCTTGAAGGTGGAGATGAAGATACAGCCAAGGATGTTGCTATGCACGTTGCTGCTATCAACCCTGAATTCATGACTCGTGAAGATGTATCTCAAGATCGTCTTGATCATGAACGTGAAGTCTTCAAGGAAGAAACCTTGAATGAAGGCAAGCCAGCTAAGATTGTTGATAAGATCGTTGAAGGTCGTTTAAACAAGTTCCTTTCACAAATTTGCTTGGCTGACCAAGATTTTGTTAAGAACCCAGACCAAACCGTTGCTGAATTCGTATCTGCTAACGATGGTAAGTTGAAGTCATTTGTTCGTTACGAAGTTGGTGAAGGAATCGAAAAGAAGCAAGATGACTTTGCTCAAGAAGTTAAGGACCAAATGAACTAAACAACGTTCGGCTAGAAAGGGCGTACTCTTTGAAGTGCGTCTTTTTTTGAAAACAATACCATTAGGAGGCTGGTTTATGTCAGATATTAAATACAATCGTGTCATTTTAAAGCTTAGTGGTGAAGCTCTTGCAGGTGAAAAGGGCTTTGGGATTAACCCCCCAGTGCTTAAAGATGTCGCTAAGGAATTAAAGGAAGTCCATGATTTAGGTGTTCAAATTGCCATTGTTGTTGGTGGTGGAAACATGTGGCGTGGTGTTACCGGTGCGGAACTTGGAATGGAAAGGGCGCAGGCTGATTACATTGGAATGTTAGCCACAATTATGAACGCATTATCACTTCAAGACGCATTGGAATCACTTGATGTTCCAACACGGGTTCAAACTTCTATTGAAATGCGCCAAATCGCTGAACCTTACATTCGACGGAAGGCTATTCGTCATCTTGAAAAGGATCGGATCGTAATCTTTGCTGGTGGGACTGGAAGTCCTTACTTCTCAACTGATACTACTGCTGCATTGCGGGCTGCCGAAATTAATGCTGATGCTATTCTTATGGGTAAGAATGGTGTTGATGGTGTTTATAGTGCAGATCCAAATAAGGATTCGAGCGCAGTTAAGTTTGATCACTTAACCCACATGCAATTAATCGAAAAGAACTTACACGTTATGGATACCACTGCAAGTTCTCTTTCAATGGATAACCATATTCCATTAGTTGTATTTAACCTGAATACTCCCGGCAATATTATGAAGGTTGTTAAGGGACAAGAAGTTGGAACCACGATTGAGAGGGATTAACTTATGGCTACAGGAAAACAAATATTAAACGAAGCAAAGGATAAAATGGCCAAGTCAGGCGATGCTTTACGTCGGACGTTAGCTGATATTCGTGCAGGGCGAGCAAACGCAAGCTTACTTAATGGTGTTAAGGTCGACTACTATGGTGCACCGACTCCATTGAATCAAGTGGCGTCAATTACTATCCCTGAAGCACGACAATTACTTGTTACCCCATATGATGAAAGTTCATTAGATAATATTGAAAAGGCAATTTATGCTGCTAATCTTGGCTTGACACCACAAAATGATGGTTCAGCTATCCGAATTTTGGTTCCACAACTTACTGAAGAACGGCGAAAAGAACTCGTTAAGGACGTTAAGGCTGAACTCGAAAAGGCTAAGGTTGCCGTTCGAAACGTCCGTCGTGAGGCAATGGATGATTTGAAGAAGGGAAACAAAGATGGTGACTTCAATGATGATGAATTCCATGATCTTGAAAAGAAGGTTCAAACAGAAACCGATAATGGAATTAAGAATCTTGAAGGCATTGCTGCTGATAAGGAAAAGGAATTAATGGGTTAAATTAATCTTCACTTTAAGAGAGCGAGAAACGAATTAGATAATAGTTCGTTCTTGCTCTTTTTTTAGTTAGGGTTGGCTTTTCGTCTTAATACATTTATAATTGACAAGTAGTTTTACTTTAAATCCAAAATTTGTCTGGAGGAACTATTTTGTTTGGCAAAAAAGAAGTATCCTCAACTAGTAATGCAAATTTAGATCCAACGCGAATTCCGAACCATATTGCAATTATTATGGATGGAAACGGTCGGTGGGCGCAAAAGCGTCACTTGCCACGGATCGCTGGTCACAAGCAGGGAATGCAAACTGTTAAGACTGTAACGATTGCTGCTAGTGAATTAGGGGTAAAAGTTCTGTCACTCTATGCTTTTTCAACTGAGAATTGGAAACGACCATCGAGTGAAGTTAATTATTTAATGCAATTACCAATCAAGTTCTTTTCAACCTTTGTTCCGGACCTGGTTAAACATAACGTCCGGGTAATGGTAATGGGGGATATTACCAAGTTACCTGCTGGAACCCAAAAGGCGGTTAACGATGCGATTAAAGATACCGCCGATTGTGACGGGATGATTTTGAATTTTGCTTTGAATTATGGTAGTCGTGATGAAATTATTCGAGCCACTAAGCACATTGCCGAAAGGGTAGCTGCTGGTGAGATTAGTAGTAAGCAGATTGACGAACAACTACTTTCTCAGAATATGATGTCAGCAAAACTGGGCGATTTAGCTAATCCTGATCTCCTTATCCGGACTAGTGGTGAAGAACGAATTAGTAATTTTATGCTTTGGCAAATTGCTTACAGTGAATTGGAATTTACTGATGTTTATTGGCCCGACTTTGATCGCACTTCCTTGGAAGATGCCATTATTGAATTTCAAGGGCGTCATCGTCGTTATGGCGGCTTAAAAAATAATTAAGTTTGGGGAGAAAAATATTGAAAACACGGATAATTACTGCTGTTGTTGGTTTAGCCATCTTTATTCCGCTAATTGTATATGGTTATTGGCCATTAACAATTGCCGCAATTGTACTCGGGATTGTTGCGATGAGTGAAATCCTGGCAATGAAGAAAATGTTTCTAATTTCATTTGAGGCGATTGTCTCTTACTTAGGAGTGGCCCTTTTAGTCCTTCCTGATGGTTGGTTAGATTTCTTGCCGAGTGTCGCTACCCGATGGCTTACATTTTACTTTTTAGTAATCTTGTTGCTATTACATACCGTAATTCGTAAACAGCGTTTTACTTTTGATGATGCCGGGGTATTAACGTTAGCGATGCTTTATATTGGCCTTGGTTTCCGTTATTTTGTGGAAGCACGAGCTGTAAATTTTCAAACATTATTGTATGGGATGTTAATCGTCTGGATTACCGATAGTGGTGCTTACCTTATTGGGCGAAAGATCGGAAAAAATAAATTGGCACCAAAAATTAGTCCTAATAAGACTTGGGAAGGTTCAATTGGTGGAACAGTTGCGGCAACAATCATTCTTGCTATTTACCTCTACTTTATTCCAGTTGGCGGTTCATTCATCCCGATGGTTTGTTTGACAATAGTCTTATCAATTATGGGACAATTTGGTGATTTGATTGAATCATCACTCAAGCGTTTTTATGGTGTGAAGGATTCTGGAAAGATTTTACCAGGACATGGTGGTATTCTTGACCGGTTTGATAGCATGCTAATTGTTATGCCAATGATGCATCTCTTAGGCATTATTTAATTCTGAAAGAAGAAGGGATTTTGTGATAATAACAATCATCACCTTTATAATCGTTTTCGGGATATTAGTTTTAGTTCATGAATTTGGACACTATTATTTTGCAAAACGTGCGGGAATCCTCGTTCGTGAATTTTCAATTGGGATGGGGCCCAAGATCTGGTGGAAACAATCAGGGGGAACAACTTATACGATCCGGATTTTACCATTAGGTGGTTACGTCCGTCTGGCCGGTGCAGATGACGAGGACGAAGATGAATTACGTCCTGGAACACCGGTAACAATTCAATTAAATGATCAAGATCTTGTTACTAACATTAACGCAAGTCAAAAAAATACTCTTTTTCAAGGTATTCCATTACAAGTTGTTGATTCTGATTTAGTCAATGGCTTATGGATTAAGGGGTATGTTAACGGTGATGAGAACGATCTTAAGACGTATAACGTTGCTCATGATGCGTTAATTACGGAGCATAATGGGACAGTTGTCCAAATTGCGCCCAAGGATGTTCAATTCAATTCTGCTAGTTTGCCTGCTCGGATGATGACTAACTTCGCGGGACCAATGAATAACTTTATCTTATCTCTTGTTGTTTTCATTATTCTTGGTTTTCTTCTTAGTGGTGGTGTTCCGGTAAATAGCAATAAGATCGGTCACGTTAATTCAAACTCAGTTGCTGCTCGTGCTGGAATTGTAAGTGGTGACCGAATTACCCGTGTTAACCACACTAAAATTGAGAACTGGACAGATCTTTCGAACGCAATCTCAAGTCATCCTGGAAAAAAGATTACGGTAAACTATGAGCACAATGGTAAACGGTACACTACTTCAATGGTTCCTAAAACTGTTAAACAGTCAAATCAGAAAATTGGTCAAATTGGGATTCTTGAAAAAACGGATAAGAGTTTTTCAGCGCGAATTAATTTCGGCTGGCAGCGGTTTGTTGAAGCTGGAACATTAATTTTTAGTGTTCTTGGGCACATGTTTACCCATGGCTTTTCATTAAATGATCTTGGAGGCCCCGTTGCTATTTATGCTGGAACATCGCAGGCAACCTCGCTTGGCTTTACGGGAGTATTGAACTTTTTAGCATTACTTTCGATTAACCTGGGGATCGTTAATTTATTGCCAATTCCAGCCCTTGATGGTGGAAAATTATTACTAAACATCATCGAAGCAATTATTCGTCGTCCTATTCCAGAAAAAGCTGAGGGAATTGTAACGATGATCGGCTTTTTCTTGCTACTAGTATTAATGATTTTGGTTACGTGGAATGACATTCAACGTTATTTCATTCGATAAGGGAAAAGGAGTATTTGTATGCTACAATCAAAGATTTTAATTCCAACGAAAAAGGAAGCACCAAGTGATGCAGAAGCACTTAGCCACAAGATGATGGTTCGGGCTGGATATATCTATCAAGTATCTGCTGGAGTCTGGGCGTACTTACCAATGGCTTACCGGGTTATTCGGAAAGTGGAAAATATTATTCGCCAAGAAATGGACAAAGCAGGTGCCGTTGAAATGATGATGCCAGCATTGCTTCCCGCTGATTTATGGAAGGAATCCGGCCGGTACGAAAGCTATGGTGATAACCTCTTTAAACTAAAGGATCGTCGTGATCGAGACTTCATTATGGGGCCAACCCATGAAGAAACTTTTACTGAAGTTATCCGGGATAGTATTAAGTCTTACAAGAAGCTGCCTCTTGTTGTTTACCAATTGCAAGACAAGTTCCGTGATGAGGATCGTCCGCGTTACGGAATCCTTCGGGGTAAAGAATTTGAAATGCTTGATGGTTATTCATTCTCTGCTGATCAAGCGGGATTAGATCAAGCGTATGAACTTCAAGCAAAAGCATACCGGAATATCTTTGACCGGATTGGTTTGGACTATAAGGTGATCTTGGCTGATTCAGGTACAATGGGTGGCAAGAACTCTCAAGAATTCTCTGCTCCAGCCGAAGTAGGGGAAGATATTATTGCTTATACTGATGGTGACTACGCTGCTAACTTGGAAAAGGCTACTAGCAAGTTCACTGGCGTTCAACAAACTGCGGAACCAAAGGAACTTGAAAAAAAGCCGACTCCTGGTGCTCACAGCGTAGACGAGGCGGCAGAAAGCCTTGGAATTGAGCCAGACCAAATCATTAAGACAATGTTCTACATTGCTAAGATGAGTGAGGAAGAAGCAGAACCAGTTCTTGTTTTAATGCGTGGTAATGATGAAGTTAACGAAGCAAAGTTGAAGGATGAATTGGGGTGTGAAGAATTAACTCTGGCTAGTGAAGAAGATACTGTGAAGTATCTTGGTGCCCACCCAGGTTCACTTGGACCAGTTAATGTTGATGAAAACATTAAGATTTATGCCGATAATTACGTTAAGGTTATGGTTAACATGGCTTGCGGTGCAAATGAAGATGGCTATCACTATATCAATGCTAATATTGACCGAGACTTCCGCGTTGATAAATTTGGTGATTTCCGTAACGTTAAGGAAGGCGAAATTGCCCCGGATGGTCACCCAATTAAGTTCACCCCCGGAATTGAGATTGGTCACATCTTTAAATTAGGGACTCATTACTCCAATAAGCTGGGCGCTCAAGTTCTTGATAACAATGGTCGTTTAGTTGACGTTATCATGGGGAGTTACGGAATTGGTGTTAGTCGGTTACTCTCTGCTGTTGCGGAACAAACTGCCGACGAAAGTGGTTTGGTTTGGCCTGATAGCATTGCGCCATTTGATGTTCACGTTATTCCTGTAAATGCCAAGAAGGCCGATCAAATGGAAATGGCTAATGAAATTACTACTAACCTTGAGAAAGCTGGTTACGAGGTTTTGTTAGATGATCGTAAAGAACGTGCCGGTGTTAAGTTTGCTGATTCTGACTTGATTGGGTTACCAATTCGGGTTACTGTTGGTAAAAAGGCTGCTGACGGGATCGTTGAGATTAAGATTCGGAAGACGGGCGAAACAGTCGAAGTTAAGACCGAAGAAGTTGCTAATACTGTTGGTATTTTGCTTAAGCAACTTAGTGGACAAGATGCTAATGAAGCTAAATAATTAGTCTAATCATTAATTTGTGGTAGCGGTGGTAAAGTTTAACTTATCAACGCACCACTTTTTTATTGTAGGAGGATACAAGTGAACTTATCGCGACAAGAATTATTTCAAAAGTTACTTGAACAAATTCATTTTCCAGAAAAAGATAATCCAGCCTTTCGTGATGCAAAGATTCAATCGGTTGTTGTGCATAAGGATTCCCGCCTATGGGAATTTCATTTAATGCTCCGTCAACCATTATCGTTTAACCTCTTTAATGATTTTAAAAATGCCTTACAAATTGGTTTTCGGGACATTGCCAATACCCAGGTAAAAATCAGTAGCCCAATGACTGACCTTGATCCTAAGTTAATTAGCGACTACTGGGAATATGTAGTTCGTCATACTGCCCCTGATTCACCAATGACTCAGCAAGTTTGTACCCAAACTGCTCCGGAAGTAAAAGATGGACGGGTTACCCTTGTCATTGAAAATGAAATGATGAAGGAATTTCTTACCAAGAACGTTCTGGGAAAGATCGAAGAATACTATGTTGAACTTGGTTTCCCTAAGTTTCGGATTCATCCGTTTGTTGATGAGTCAGCTTCTGAAGCACGAATCAAGGAACTAAAGGCTAAGCATGAAGCTGCGGATGCCAAACTTGCAGCTAAGGCCATGGAGCAAATTAAAAAGAATAACGTTGCCAAAAAGAAAAAGCAGCAAAAGGCGGTTGCTCCTGCTGACGGACCAGTCCAACTAGGGCGAGTTATAAATGATTCTCAAGAAATTAAACAGATGAAGGACATCGTTGAAGAAGAACGCTCGGTCGTTGTTGAAGGATATGTCTTTAATACCGAGGTTCGTGAATTACGTTCTGGAAGACAACTGCTTACGTTTGAAATTACCGATTACACTTCATCGTTTGCCGTAAAGAAGTTTTCTCGGAATGAGGCGGATGAGGCTCAATTTGCCAATATTAAAGCTGGTATGTGGCTTAAGGTTCGGGGGCCCGTTCAGGAAGATACCTGGATGCATGATTTAGTTATTAATGCATTTGACGTGAACGAAGTTAAACATGAAGAACGCCAAGATAAGGCTCCAGCTGACGATAAGCGGATCGAACTTCATACTCACTCTGAAATGAGTCAGATGGATGCCACTAATTCAATTACCGAACTGGCTGGGCGTGCTCATTCATGGGGACATCCGGCAATTGCGATTACGGACCACGCTGATGTCCAGGCCTTTCCGGAAGCATTTAAGGCTGCCAAGAAATCCGGAATTAAGATGCTTTATGGTGTCGAAGCCAACGTTGTTGATGATGGAATTCCGTTAGTTTACAACGAAAATGACACTCCCCTTGACGGTCAAACATACGTTATTTTTGATGTAGAAACAACAGGTCTTTCCGCAATCTATGATAAAGTGATTGAACTTTCTGCTTCGAAGATGAAAGATGGGGAAGTCTTAGAGCGATTCGATGAATTTATCGATCCTGGGTTCCCACTTTCTGAAGAAACCACCAATTTAACATCTATTACTGACGAGATGGTGAGGGGATCAAAAAGTGAGGAAGAGGTCTTTAAGCTTTTTAAGGACTTCTGTGAAGGTTGTCTCATTGCTGGACATAACGTTTCCTTTGATATGGGGTTCATGAATACCGGATATCGACGGCACAATATGGAAGAAATTACAGCGCCAGTTATTGATACTCTTCCTCTTGCTCGCTTCCTTTATCCACACATGCGGGGTTATCGGTTAAATACTCTGAGTAAAAAATTTAAAGTTGCGCTTGAACATCACCACCGAGCAAATTACGATGCTGAAGCAACGGGGAAATTACTTCATATTTTCTTGAAGGATGCAGAAAAGCGTTATGGGATCAAAAAAGTTAGTGATCTGAATAAGCATATGGCAGATAATGATGCTTATCGTCATGCTCGACCATTCCATGTTACTATCTTGGCCCAGAATCAAGCCGGATTGAAGAACCTCTATAAATTAGTTTCAATGTCGAATGTTAAATACTTTGCCCGGGTACCACGGATTCCCCGGAGTGTTCTAACTAAGTATCGGGAAGGATTGCTTTTGGGTACTGCATGCTCATCTGGTGAAGTATTTACTGCAATGATGGAGAAGGGTTTTGCTGAGGCCGAACAAAAGGCAAAATACTATGACTTTATTGAAGTTCAACCGAAGCCCAATTACCTTCCATTGATGGAGCAAAAGGTAATTGCGGATGATGCCCACCTAGAAGATATTTTGAAGAACATGGTTAAACTTGGTGATAATCTAGACAAACCAGTAGTTGCAACCGGGGATGTCCATTATTTGGATTCCCATGATGCAATTTACCGGAAGATTTTAATCAATTCCCAGGGTGGTGCAAACCCATTAAATAGAACGAGCCGACCAGATGTTCATTTCAGGACAACTGACGAGATGCTAAATGAATTTAGCTTCCTTGGTGATGATCTAGCTCACCAAATTGTTGTTACGAATACCCATAAAGTTGCAGATATGATTGATGGTAATATCAGTCCAGTTAAGGATAAACTTTATACCCCACACATGAAGGGGGCAGAACAAGAAATCCAGGACCGGACTTGGGATACAGCTAAAAGATGGTACGGTGATCCATTACCAAGAATTGTTAAGGACCGGGTTGAACTTGAACTAAATAGTATTGTTAAAAACGGGTTCTCAGTTATCTACTTAATTGCCCAGCGGTTGGTAGCAAAGTCGAATAAAGATGGGTATTTGGTAGGTTCTCGTGGTTCTGTTGGTTCAAGTGTGGTTGCGACTCTTTCCGGAATTACGGAAGTTAACCCATTGCCACCACATTATCGGTGTCCCGAGTGTCACTATTCCCACTTCTACACTAAGGGAGAATATAGTTCTGGCTTTGATCTTCCTGA
Organism: Limosilactobacillus fastidiosus; assembly: GCF_014145505.1. GTDB lineage: Bacteria > Bacillota > Bacilli > Lactobacillales > Lactobacillaceae > Limosilactobacillus > Limosilactobacillus fastidiosus. The sequence continues at coordinate 25,203 of NZ_JACIUZ010000011.1, read as the reverse complement.
AAAGAATTGCCCGCGTTGTGGGACATTACTGGTTAAAGATGGTCATGATATTCCGTTCCAAACTTTCTTAGGGTTTAAGGGAAATAAGGTTCCGGATATTGATTTGAACTTCTCTGGAGATTACCAACCGATTGCCCACAACTATATGAAAGTTTTGTTTGGGGAAAAGAACGTATTTCGTGCGGGAACGATTGGTACGGTTGCTGATAAGACTGCCTACGGATACGTTAAAGCTTATGAACGAGACACCGATAAGCAATTCCGCGGGGCAGAAGAAGACCGTCTTTCCCACGGTGCTACTGGGGTAAAACGAACAACCGGTCAGCACCCAGCGGGAATTATTATTGTTCCCGATGATATGGAGATTTATGACTTTACACCGGTTCAATATCCGGCAGATGATCAAAATGCTGCCTGGGAAACAACCCACTTTGATTTCCACTCAATTCACGATAATATTTTGAAGATGGATATTCTGGGACATGATGACCCAACGATGATTCGTGCGCTACAAGATTTATCTGGGGTTGATCCGCAGACCATTCCAATGAACGATCCTGGGGTGATGAGTCTTTTCTCTAGTCCCAAAGCATTAGGAGTAACGGAAGAACAAATTCAAAGTAAGACAGGGACACTTGGATTGCCAGAGTTCGGGACCCGTTTTGTGCGGGGAATGCTTGAAGACACTCATCCGAAAAACTATTCTCAGTTATTACAGATTTCTGGACTTTCCCACGGAACAGGGGTGTGGTTGGATAACGCACAAGAATTGATCAAGCAGGGAGTTGCAACAATTGCCAATGTGATCGGATGTCGTGATAACATTATGACCGACCTAATTCACTATGGCCTTGATTCTGAAACATCCTTCCAGGTAATGGAATCAGTGCGACATGGACGTGGTATTCCAGATGAGTGGCAAAAGAAGATGCGAGATGTAAATGTTCCACAATGGTATATGGATTCTTGTCTGAAGATTAAGTACATGTTCCCGCGGGCCCACGCGGCAGCATATGTCTTAATGGCGTTACGAATTGCCTACTTTAAGGTCTACTTCCCGCTCGTTTATTACTGTGCATTTTTCTCTGTTCGGGCTGATGACTTCGATGTCGTTGCTATGTCTCATGGTAAGGATGCGGTTAAAACACGGATGAAGGAAATCAATGACCAAGGAAATGATGCTAGTGCAAAGGATAAGAGTTTATTGACCATTCTTGAATTGGCGAATGAGATGTTAGAGCGGGGCTTTAAATTTAAGATGGTGGATCTCGAACGGTCAGATGCAAGTAACTGGCTAATTGATGGTGATTCATTAATTGCACCATTCCGGGCAATACCTGGTTTAGGGTTAAACGTTGCTAAGCAAATTGTTGCTGCACGGGAAGAAAAGAAATTCTTGTCTAAGCAGGACCTTGCTGAACGCGGAAAGGTTTCACAAACAATTATTGATTTCTTAACGGAGAATCATGTTCTGGATGGTTTGCCTGATGAAAACCAACTAAGCCTCTTCTAATCATCACGGCTTGCTAGTTGTAATTGTTCATGCTACAATATACATGGTAAATAACTCGTTGGAGTGAGCAGAAATGCTCGCTCTTTTTATTGCAAACAATGGAGGTGACGCAGTTGAGCAGTGTCGTTGAAACAGTAACTGAATTAGCAGAACCAATCTTAGCAAACCATAGTTGCTATCTTTATGATCTTGAATTCGTTAAGGAAGGTAAAAACTGGTACCTACGTGTTTATGTTGATAAGGATGGGGGAGTAACTTTAGAAGACTGTGCAGATATTAGTGATGAATTGAGTGAAGCACTCGACAATACTGAACCGGATCCGATCCCTCAGGCATATTTCCTTGAGGTTTCTTCACCAGGTGCCGAACGGCCATTAAAGAAGGAAGCCGACTATGAACGTGCAGTGAACGATTATATTCACGTTTCCCTTTATCGACAAGTTGAAGGGAAGAAAGTATATGAAGGGACATTGGTTGACCTTAAGCCGGATGAATTAACGCTGGAATACATGGATAAGACCCGTCAGCGTCAAGTAAAGATTGACCGTAAAGTGATTGCACAAGCACGGTTAGCAATCGACTTTAGTAAGATTTAAAGGGAGTGTTAAAAGGTGAGCAAAACAAAAGTAAACACTGAAATGATCGCTGCTCTTGATTACCTTGAAAAGGAAAAAGGGATCAAGAAAGATGTTGTGGTTGAGGCTTTGGAACAAGCTCTCGAATTAGCTTATAAGCAAAACTACGGTGAAAAAAACGTTGAAGTAGACTTCGACAGAGTTACTGGTAACATTAAAGTTTATGCAGTTAAGACTATTACTGATAATGAAGATTTAGTTGAAGAAGACGACAACGAATACATGAGTCTCGCTGATGCACGGAAGTTACCTCACGGTCAAGGATACGATGTTGGTGATGAAATCCGTGAAGAAGTTACCCCACGAGATTTTGGGCGAATTGCCGCACAAACTGCCAAACAAGTAGTTATGCAACGATTACGTGAAGAAGAACGTAAGATCATTTATAACAAGTACAAGACTTACGAAAACGAAATCATCACTGGTGAAGTTTCACGTGAGGATAAGCGTTTTACATGGGTCGATCTTGGTGATGGTGTTGAGGGTGCAATGGGTTATCGTGATAAGATGCCAAACGAACACTACCACATCCATGACCGGATCCAGGTTTATGTTTCAAAAGTAAATGACGATCGTCGTGGCCCACAAATCTTCGTTAGTCGGACAGCACCAGAATTATTAAAGCGGTTATTTGAACGTGAAGTTCCTGAAATCAAGGATGGCACTGTTTTAATTGAAAATATCGCGCGGGAAGCTGGTGACCGGGCTAAGGTAGCGGTGTACTCTAATGATCCAAACGTCGATCCTGTTGGGACTTGTGTAGGTCCGCGAGGTTCACGAGTTCAAGCAATTGTTAATGAACTTGATGGTGAAAACATGGACATTGTTGAATACGTGAAGGATCCAGCACAGTTTATTGCTAATGCCCTTAATCCGGCAGAAGTTCTTGATGTGATCTTTAATGAACCAGAAACACCAACAAGTGCGGAACAAATTGTAGAAGAAACAAGTGATAATTCAGTAGCAACTGAAAACAGTGAAGAGAATGCAGAAGGACCAGCAATGACTACTTCTGTAGAACGCTCTTGTACCGTTGTTGTTCCTGATAGTCAACTTTCTCTTGCAATTGGTAAGCGGGGTCAAAATGCCCGCTTAGCTGCACGTTTGACAAAGTACAAGATTGACATTAAGCCAGCTTCTGAAATGGAAGATAGCACTGATGTAGATGAAACTAACGCTTCAGAAGAATAAAGCAGCGGGGTGAAATAAATGAAAAAGAGAAAAGTACCGATGCGAAAAGATATTGTTACTGGTGAAATGATGCCTAAGCGACAATTGATCCGGGTAGTAAAAAACAAGGAAGGTGAGGTTTCGATCGATCCTACCGGTAAGAAGGCCGGTCGAGGTGCATACATTGCGGTTGATGTTGAGATCGCAAAGCGTGCAAAGGATGAAAAAACCTTTGAAAAAGCTTTCCATGTTAAAATGGATGATTCATTCTATGATGAATTGATCAAATATACAGATCATTTACAAGCACGACAAGCATTATTTGGTAATAATGAAAAATAACCAACAATTTATTTTAAATTTACTCGGGTTAGCACGCCGCGCTAAACAAATCCAAAGTGGCGAAGGTAGTGTATTAAAATCAATTCAAACAGGAAAAGCCCAGTTTGTTTTCTTAGCAAAAGATGCTGGTTCAGCAACGATAAAAAAGTTTACTGATAAGTGTACCTTTTATCAGGTTCCGTTGTGTGAATTATTTACAAAGCAACAGCTAAGTCAAGCAATCGGACAGTCAAGAACTGTTATTTGTGTTACGCAATCTGGATTTGCAAGAAAGTTTGAGGAATTACTAACAATGAATTAAGGAGCGTGAGTACATGGCCAAAGAACGAATTTATGAATTAGCCAAAGAACTCAAGATGCCAAGCAAGAACTTAGTAAAGGTAGCTAAGGATCAAGGAATGGATATTAAGAGTCATATGTCATCCGTAACCCCAGATCAAGCTCAAAAGCTGCGTCAAATTGTTAAGGGAAACAATAGCAGCAATGGTCAACCTAAGCAACCTAAGTACCAGTCTCAAAAGCACGAGAAGAATTCTCAAGCTAAGGCTAGTCATAAAGATAACCAACGTCCAACAAACAAGTCTAATAACCATAACAATAAGAAGAATGAGCACTCTGATCATAATAAGAAACATCATGAAAATAATAACCATTCTTCAAAGCAAAATAACCAAAACAATAACCGGCACCAAAATGATAATAACGGTCGCTTTGGCGGTAGCTTAAATGAATCTGGTCGTAAGGGTAAACGTTTTAATAAGAAGAACAAGAAGCGGAATAAGAAGCACAATAATAATGGTCGTCTTCGTGAGGTTAAACACCAACAACCAACTCAACGAAAGGATAAGCCGTTACCAGATGTTCTTGAGTACACTGAAGGGATGAATGCCCAAGATCTTGGTAAGCTTCTTCACCGTTCACCAGCGGAAATTATTAAGAAACTGTTTATGCTTGGTGTAATGATTAACCAAAACCAATCCTTAGATAAGGATACAATCGAACTATTAGCAACAGATTATGGAATTGAAGCTAAGGAAAAGGTTGAAGAAGATATTTCTGATATCGATAAGATGTTCGAAGAAGAACAAAACAACACGGCTCACCTAGTTAATCGGCCACCAGTTGTTACAGTTATGGGACACGTTGACCATGGTAAGACCACGTTACTAGATAAACTTCGTCATTCCCATGTTACTGAACATGAAGCCGGTGGGATTACTCAGGAAATTGGTGCATACCAAGTTCACTACAAGGATGACTTGATCACATTCTTGGATACTCCAGGGCACGCGGCCTTCACCGAAATGCGTGCGCGTGGTGCTAACATTACTGATATTACTGTACTGGTTGTTGCCGCTGATGATGGGGTTATGCCACAAACTGTTGAAGCAATTCACCACGCTCAAGCTGCTGAGACCCCAATTATTGTCGCTGTTAACAAGATTGATAAGCCAGGTGCTAATCCAGAACGAGTAATTGAAGAATTAGCTAAGTATAACTTAATTCCCGAGGACTGGGGTGGTGACACCATCTTTGTTAACATTTCAGCTAAGTTTGGTAAGAATATTGATGAATTACTAGATATGATTCAACTTCAAGCTGAAATGATGGAATTAAAGGCTAATCCGGAACAAAATGCTGCAGGTTCTGTAGTTGAAGCTCGTCTTGACCAAGGTAAAGGTTCAGTTGCTACTGTTCTTGTTCAACAAGGGACCTTACATGTCGGTGATCCAATTGTTGTTGGGAACACCTATGGACGGGTTCGGACCATGATAAATGAAAATGGTCGGCGGATCAAAGAAGTCACCCCATCAACACCAGTTGAAATTACTGGTCTAAATTCTGTTCCAGAAGCAGGGGACCGCTTTGTAGTCTTTGATGATGAAAAGACGGCCCGGGCTGCTGGTGAAAAACGTGCCGAACAAGCACAAGAAGAAGAACGGAAACGGACTTCTCACGTTACTTTGGACAACTTATTTGATACGATGAAGAAGGGACAAATGAAGACTCTTCCATTGATCATTAAGGCTGATGTTCAAGGATCAGTAGAAGCATTGAGTCAAAGTCTCCAAAAGATTAAGGTCGATGGTGTTCGGGTTGATATTATTCACCAAGCTGTTGGTGCAATTAATGAATCCGATGTTACATTGGCTGAAGCTTCCAATGCGGTTATTATTGGTTTCAATGTTCGTCCAACGTCTCTTGCTAAGTCGTTAGCAGATTCTAATAAGATTGATATCCGTCTTCATCAAGTTATCTACAATGCAATTGAAGAAGTTGAAGATGCTATGAAGGGAATGCTTGAACCTGTTTATAAAGAAGAAACAATTGGTCAGGTTGAAGTACGGCAAATCTACAAGGCATCTAAGGTTGGAACAATTGCTGGTGGAATGGTCACATCCGGTAAGATTACCCGTGATGCAAAAGTGCGGTTAGTTCGTGATGGAATCGTTGTTTACAGTGGTGAACTTGGTAGTTTGAAGCGGTTTAAGGATGACGTCAAGGAAGTTAAGTCTGGTTTTGAATGTGGTTTGACAATTCAAAATTATAATGACATCAAGGAAAACGATGTTATTGAAGCTTACCAAATGAAGGAAGTACCAGTTAAATAAAACCGAGGTGAATAAAATGCCTAATAAACAATATCGTGTTGATCGGTTATCTCAAGAAATTCAACGAGACGTTGACGAAATTCTTTTGAAACGGGTTCGTGATCCTCGTGTACAAGGGGTAACCATTACTGGGGTAGATGTTACCGGTGATCTTCAACAGGCAACTATTTACTACAGCATCTTGTCTGATAAGGCTTCTGATATGGAAAAGGTTCAAGCCGGGTTAGACAAGGCAACGGGCTTGATTCGGAGTGAATTAGGTGCACGGTTAAACATCTTTAAGACACCCGAAATTAAATTTGAACGAGACAAGTCAATTGCTTATGGAAGTCGAATTGATCAATTGATCAACAAGCTTCACCAGCAAGAACAAGATAAGTAATTAAATGAACGGGCTGGGAGGAACCACTCTTGGCCCGTTTTTTATGGAGTGAGAGTAGATGGACGGAATTATTCCTTTATACAAAGAACGAGGAATGACAAGTTTTGATTGCGTAAGTCGATTAAGACGGATTTTAAAAACTAAAAAAATTGGTCATTCTGGAACATTGGATCCCTCAGTTGATGGTGTTTTGCCGATCTGTGTGGGAAATGCGACTAAAGTAGTAGAATACCTGATGCAGTCTGGAAAAGAATACCAGGGTGAATTGGTAATTGGTAAAGCAACGACAACTGAAGATTTTGATGGTGAAGTGGTAGAAACTAAACCAGTCACGACATCGATTAGTGATGAAAAAGTTACGGCAGCCATGGAGAAAATGACGGGAGAGATTATCCAAATTCCTCCCATGTATTCAGCTGTAAAGGTTAATGGGAAACGTCTTTATGAATATGCTCGTGCGGGCGAAACGGTTGAGCGTCCTCACAGAAAAGCTGTGATTAGTAAATTTGTAATGTGTCGGAATGAGTATGATGATAAGGCTCAAGAGCAACATGTTTACTTTAAGGTGAAATGTAGTAAGGGAACTTACATCAGGACGTTGGTTGCTGATTTGGCCCGTGGACTTGGCTATCCCGGTACAATGAAATGGTTAACTCGATTAGAAAGTGGTGGCTTTACGCTTGATCAAACTATGAGTTTAAGTGATGTCCAAGACGCAGTTGCTCACCAGACGATTGATCGGCACCTTTATCCACTCGACTATGCCTTGAAAGAGTATCCATCAGTGGAATTAACCGAAAATCAATGGCAGGTTGTTCAACATGGTGGGTGGTTGAAAAAGAATGAATTGTCAACGACTGCTAATGAAGTTGCTTTGAAATATAATGGTTCAACTAAGGCGTTGTATCATTTAACTTCTCAAGGGTATAAACCAACCAAAATGTTCTCAGTAAAATAAAGGAGGAAGGACTAGTGGAAGTTGTAAAAATCCACCACCCATTGCAAAAAGAGTTAGTTCCTACAGGACAAGTAGTTTTGGCAATGGGATTTTTTGATGGCGTTCACCGTGGTCACCAGCAAGTAATTAAAACTGCCCAAAGAATTGCTAATAAAGAAGGCCTTCCTTTAGCGGTTTTAACTTATGACCACGCTCCTGGAATTGTTTATCGACAGTATTCCGGTGGTTTCAAATACTTGTCAACAACCACCCGAAAATTATCTTTATTTAGACAGCTTGGTGTTGACTTAGTATATCTTGTTAGCTTTACTTCTGCTTTTGCTAGTCTTTCACCTCAGGAATTTGTTGACCAATATTTGATCGGCTTTCATGCTAGTACAGTTGTAGCAGGGTTTGATCATACTTATGGTAAAGCAACGGTTGCCACTATGGGAAAATTACCTGAATATGCAAAGGGGCGTTTTAATGTGGTAACTGTTCCTAAATTTACCGGTAAAGATAAACGAAAGATTGGTTCAAGAAGCATTCGCAAGGTAATTGACGACGGCGATGTCGAAGAAGCTAACCGGATGCTCGGATATCGTTATATGACAACAGGAATTGTTGTACATGGCTTAGCTCGAGGAAGAACTTTAGGCTTCCCAACGATTAATGTTGAAACGCCAGAGACTGAGCGTCTTCCAGGAATTGGTGTATATACGGTACAGGTAAAAATCGGTTCAAAGTGGTATGGTGGAATGGCAAGTGTTGGCCATAATATTACTTTTGGCGATCAAAATAAACTTACAGTTGAAATTTTTCTCTTTGATTTTAACCAATTGGTCTATGGCGAAGAAGTACTAGTACGTTGGCTTTACTATCAACGTGGTGAGGTAAAGTTTAATAGTGCTGATGACTTGGTTGCTCAGATGAACCATGATGAACAAGTATCACGCAAGTACCTTAAGAAGACAGCAACTAAAAACTTTTCTTTAATATAAAAAATAGGATTCCCCAATTCGGATTTTTCCGAGCTTTGGAACCCTATTTTATTAATGGTGACTTGAACGGTGATCACCAGTTTGATTAATTTTATGAACATGTCGCTTAAACTTTATCCGACCATCTGAAACTAACTTAAAGTGACGCATTTTTGCGTTAAATGGTCGGTTCGATAGTCGAATTGAAACCCACCGTCGTAGGATATCGGTCATCTCATCAAGCTGCTTGAGCAGATGTTTGTTATTGCTTTTAACTGCTGCTTCGCGAATGTCTGATTGAAGGCGACTAATTAGATTATTATGATAATCTAAGAGCTCTTTAGTTAACGGAGCATTCCGGTAACTGTTAAAGAGCTTCTGAATAATCCGCATGGCGTCTTCAGGACCACTTGGTTGAATATATCGTTGCTTTTTATGCTTCATTCAAAAACTCCTAAATTTTCATTTGACGTTTCTTGACTTTTACTTACCAGATTGGTATATTATACATGTGTTTAGCACTTAACCCTATAGAGTGCTAAAAGGGGAAGTGATAAAAATGCTAACACAGCGTCAAAACAAGATCCTGCAAGCGATTGTACGTCAATATACCTCAACCGGTCAACCCGTTGGTTCGAAACACTTAGCTGAGAAATTGCCATTTAAGGTTAGTCCAGCTACAGTTCGTAACGAGATGAGTGTTCTTGAAGATAGTGGCTTTGTTGCTAAGGAGCATTCATCTTCTGGACGGGTGCCGTCAAAAAAGGGTTACCGTTATTATGTTGATCACTTGCTCGATTCGGAAGCAATTACTAACAATGATTTAGTGGTAATTCAAAATTCGTTAGGAACCAGTTTTCAAAAGATCGATGAAATCATTTCGCACTCGGCTGATATTTTATCCGATCTTACTTCCTACACTGCTTTTACTTTAAAACCTGAACAGGCAGATGTCCGTTTAAGTGGGTTTCGTGTTGTCACGTTAGGTAATCGGAAAGTTATTGCTATTCTGGTTACCGATAGTGGGGATGTTGAAAGTCAAGCATTTACGTTACCACGAAATTATGATACTGATGCATTTCAAGCAGTTATCCGCATGATTAATGATCAGTTAGTTGGACAGCCATTAGCTGATGTAATGAAACGGTTGAATGATGATATTCCACTTCGGGTAATGAACTACATGCAAAGTGCGGATGGCTTCTTGGATCTTTTTGATAGTGTCGTATCAAGGGCAGCACGTGAACAATTCTTTGTTGGCGGCCGGTTAAACCTATTAGATTTCTCAGAAAAACATGATGCTGTAGACTTGCAAACATTGTATAGTCTACTTGATCACAACGATCAATTATCGCACTTACTAGATTCAAACGTTTCTGATGATAAGGTAAATGTTAAGATTGGTTCTGAAATTTCTAAGGAGAAGGCCTTGGATAACTATAGTTTGATCACGGCAACCTATGATGTTGACCAATATGGTAAGGGAATTATTGCGGTGCTAGGTCCTACACGGATGCCTTATTCACGGACAATTGGGTTAGTGAACGCATTCCGTCAGGAACTTGCAAAGCGACTTTTGGACTTTTACCGTCACTATTACGATTCATAGGAGGCGAGTCGATTGGCAGAAGACAAAGCTGCAAAACAAAGTAAGAATGAAAAGCAAGCATCTAAGAGTGCTGCTCCTGAAAAGAATGGTAAACTTGATGCTAAAGAGTTACAAAGTCAAGTAACCAAGTTAAAAGATCAAGTTAAAGATCTACAACAGCAATTAAGTGATAAGGATGACCAGTACTTACGCGCTGAAGCAGAGATTCAAAATATGAATGCTCACTTTAAAAAGGAACGTGCTCAGTTATTAAAGTACGATGGTCAAGATTTGGCAAAATCTATTTTACCAGTTTTAGATAACCTTAAGCGGGCGTTGACAATTGAAGTTCATGATGAAAATGGTCAACAACTAAAGAAGGGGATCCAAATGGTTCATGATCACTTAATTAGCGCGTTAAAGGATCATGGAATTACGGAAATTGAGGCCGACGGTAAGCCGTTTGATCCGACCCTCCACCAGGCAGTGCAAACTGTTCCGGTTGAAGGTGATCAGAAGGCTGAAACAGTAGTTAAAGTGTTGCAGGCCGGTTATCAATTAAAGGACCGGGTTCTTCGTCCCGCAATGGTTGTAGTTGCACAATAAAAATAAGAGAGGGAATAAACAATGGCAAGTAACAAGATTATTGGTATTGATTTAGGTACTACTAACTCCGCCGTTGCCGTTATGGAAGGTAACGAGCCAAAGATTATTACAAATCCGGAAGGTAGTCGGACAACTCCATCAGTTGTCTCATTTAAGAATGGTGAAACTCAAGTTGGTGAAGTTGCAAAGCGTCAAGCGATTACTAACCCTAACACCATTTCATCAATCAAGAGTCACATGGGTGAAGCAGGATACACAGTTGAAGTTGATGGTAAGAAGTATACTCCACAAGAAATTTCTGCAATGATTCTTCAGTACTTGAAGAAGTACGCTGAAGATTACATTGGAGATACTGTTGATAAGGCAGTTATTACTGTTCCCGCATACTTCAATGATGCTCAACGTCAAGCAACTAAGGATGCTGGTAAGATTGCCGGCTTAGATGTTAAGCGGATTATTAATGAACCAACTGCTTCATCATTAGCTTATGGTCTTGACAAGAAGGACAAGGATGAAAAGATTCTGGTTTACGACCTTGGTGGTGGTACTTTTGATGTTTCTATCCTTGAATTAGGGGATGGTGTTTTCCAAGTACTTTCAACTAATGGTGATACTCACCTTGGTGGGGATGACTTCGATAAGAAGATTATGGATTGGTTAATCGAAGGCTTTAAGGAAGAAAATGGTGTTGACTTATCTAAGGACAAGATGGCTCTTCAACGGTTAAAGGATGCTGCGGAAAAGGCAAAGAAAGACTTATCTGGTGTTCAAGAAGCCCAAATCAGCTTGCCATTCATTTCTGCTGGTGAAAATGGTCCCCTCCACCTTGAAAAGACCTTGAGTCGTGCCCAATTTAATCAATTAACTAATGACTTGGTTGAACGGACTAAGCAACCAGTTATCAACGCTTTAAAAGACGCTGACTTGACTTTTGATGATATCGATGAAGTTATCCTTAATGGTGGTTCTACTCGTATTCCAGCTGTTCAAGAAATGGTTAAGGAATTAACTGGTAAAGAACCTAACCACTCTATCAACCCAGACGAAGCCGTTGCTCTTGGAGCTGCTATCCAAGGTGGTGTGCTAACTGGTGATGTTAAGGATGTTGTTTTGCTTGATGTTACTCCACTTTCACTTGGGATTGAAACCATGGGTGGTGTCTTCACCAAGTTGATTGATCGGAATACTACGATTCCAACATCAAAGAGTCAAATCTTCTCAACTGCTGCTGATAACCAATCAGCCGTTGATATTCACGTTCTTCAAGGTGAACGTCCAATGGCAGCTGATAACAAGACCTTAGGGAACTTCCAACTAACAGACATTCCGGCTGCTCCTCGTGGTGTGCCTCAAATCAAGGTTACCTTTGATATCGATAAGAACGGGATTGTTAATGTTTCAGCTGAAGATCAAGGAACCCACAAGAAGCAAAATATCACTATTAAGTCTAATTCTGGCTTGAGTGATGAAGAAATTGAACGGATGAAGAAGGATGCTGAAGAACACGCCGCAGCCGATAAGAAGAAGAAGGAAGAAGTTGACTTAAAGAACGAGGTTGACCAAGAACTCTTCCAAGTTGATAAGACTCTAAAGGAAGTTAAGGGTAAGGTTCCTGAAGAAGATATTAAGAAGGCTGAAAGTGCTCGTGACGACTTGAAGAAGGCTAAAGAAAGCGGCAACTTAGATGACATGAAGGCTAAGAAGGACGCCTTAAATAAGGTTATCCAAGACCTTAGTGTAAAGCTTTATCAACAAGCTCAAGGTGCTCAAGGCGGTCAAGCTGGCGCTGCCGGTAACAATGGTGCAACTGGAAATAACAATAATTCTGGTTCCGATGATGGTAAGACCGTTGATGGTGACTTCAAGGATGTTACTCCAGATGACAAGAAATAACGTTAGGATACGTTAGTAAACAATTGTTAAAAGCCAAAGGCCGGGATGAGGACTTTGGCTTTTACTTTCATTTGTTACCTGTGGTATAACTAAACAAGCAATAAAAATGGAGGATCTCCGTATGGCAGAAGAAAGTTATTACGACATCCTTGGTGTAAAAAAGGATGCGTCGGAAAAAGAAATTAACCGTGCTTACCGGAAATTAGCCGCAAAATACCACCCAGATATTAACCATGAACCTGGTGCTGAAGAAAAGTTTAAGAAAATTAATAAAGCACATGAAATTTTGAGTGATCCGCAGAAGCGTTCTCAATATGACCAATTTGGTTCTGCGGGCCCTAATGCTGATGGTGGTTTCGGTGGCTTTGGTGGTCAACAAGGTTACGGCAATTTTGCTGGTGGTGACTTTGGCGATATTTTTAGCCAATTCTTTGGTGGTGGTGGTCGTCGTCAGGCTGATCCAACGGCACCTCGTCAGGGTCGTGACTTACAATATTCAATGACCCTAGACTTTATGGATGCTGTGTTCGGAAAGACGACCACGATCAAGTATGAACGGGATGCCCAATGTAATGTTTGTCATGGGACTGGTGCTAAACCTGGTAAGTCTCCTGAAACGTGCTCACGTTGTCATGGTAGTGGGGTAATATTTACCGTACGACGGACGCCACTTGGCAATATCCAGACGCAAACAACTTGTCCTGACTGTCACGGAACTGGGAAGATTATTAAGCCAGAAGATCAATGTACTAAGTGTCACGGTACAGGTCATGTTCATGAACGACACGAATTGGAAGTTAAGGTTCCTGCTGGGGTTGATGACGGTCAGCAAATGCGCTTGGAACACCAGGGAGATGCTGGCGAAAATGGTGGTCCTTATGGTGACCTTTACATTGTGTTCCGAGTAACCCCAAGTCGTGAATTCCGTCGAGATGGTTCGACAATTTATGTTGATCAAGATATTTCATTTGCTCAAGCCGCACTTGGTGATGAGGTTAAAGTAAAGACCGTTCATGGTGACGTTAACTTGAAGATTCCTGCTGGTACCCAATCAGAGACAAACTTCCGTCTTCGGGGGAAGGGTGTTCCGCATTTAAACGGTAATGGTAACGGTGATGAACATGTAACTGTCCACGTTCATACGCCGAAGAGTCTTAACAAGCGTCAAAAGGAAGCTATGATGGCATTTGCTGCTGCGAGTGGTGAAGAGGTTAAGGGAGTTAAGAAGACTGTCTTAGACAAGCTCCGAGATGCGTTTGAAGATAAATAAACAAAGAATAAGCTAGTAATTTTCGGTGGCTAACTGAAATTACTGGCTTATTGTATTTTAATGTCCTGATTGATTAACTTTTCAAGGCAGGACGGTCTTTGGTATACTAGTACTAGTTATTTTACAAGTTTAGAAAGTAGTGAACTAATTCATGACAATGGATTTTGATGAAATGAAAGAACGGCAAAAGCACATTCGTAACTTTTCAATTGTTGCTCACATTGATCACGGGAAATCAACGCTTGCTGACCGAATCTTGGAAATGACAGACTCAATTAGTAAGCGAGAGATGAAGGATCAAATTCTTGATGATATGCCCCTTGAACGTGAACGGGGAATTACCATTAAGCTAAATGCGGTTGCTTTAACCTATCATGCTAAGGATGGTCAGGATTATATTTTTCACTTGATTGATACGCCAGGGCACGTCGACTTTTCCTATGAGGTTTCCCGTTCTTTGGCAGCTTGTGAGGGTGCAATCCTTGTAGTCGATGCTACGCAAGGGGTCGAAGCGCAGACCTTGGCAAATGTTTACCTAGCTTTGGATAATGATTTGGAAATTTTACCAGTAATCAATAAGATCGACTTACCATCGGCTGATCCTGAAGGAACAAAGAAGCAAATTGAAGATGAAATCGGTTTGGATACCGATGATGCCTTAGATATTAGTGCTAAAACTGGTTTAGGTGTTGAGAAGGTACTAGAAGAAATTGTCCAGAAAGTACCAGCGCCAACTGGTAATTTAAAAGCACCTTTGAAGGCCTTAATATTTGATTCAAAATATGATGATTATCGTGGGGTTGTTCTTAGTGTTCGCGTATTTGAAGGAACCGTTAAAAAGGGCGATAAAATTCGTCTAATGAATAGTGGAACTGAATATGAAGTCGCTGAAGTTGGAATTAATTCACCAAAGCCACTTGCCCGGGATGTCTTGATGGCGGGGGATGTTGGCTACATCACTGCTGCGATCAAGGATATTAAGGATACCCGAGTTGGTGATACCGTTACAAATGCGGATACTCCAACTGATAAGCCACTGGAAGGTTATCGGCAAATGACTCCAATGGTTTATGCTGGACTTTATCCAACCGATAACGCAAAGTTTAACGATTTACGAGATGCGTTAGAAAAGTTACAGTTAAATGATGCAGCTTTAACATTTGAACCTGAATCTTCACAAGCACTTGGCTTTGGATTTCGGTGTGGGTTCCTTGGATTATTACATATGGACGTTATTCAGGAACGGCTTGAACGAGAATTTAACCTTGATTTGATCACCACTGCGCCTTCGGTTACTTATCATGTCGATCTTGCTGATGGCACGACAAAAGAAGTTGAAAACCCAGCAGAAATGCCTGATGCTTCCTCAATTAAGGATATTAAAGAACCC
The DNA here is from genome assembly GCF_014145505.1 of Limosilactobacillus fastidiosus. Taxonomy (GTDB): domain Bacteria; phylum Bacillota; class Bacilli; order Lactobacillales; family Lactobacillaceae; genus Limosilactobacillus; species Limosilactobacillus fastidiosus. The sequence goes on along the minus strand of NZ_JACIUZ010000011.1, from coordinate 9,885 downwards.
TACGTAAAAGCTTCTATTATGGTTCCAAACGATTATGTTGGGCCGGTAATGGAGCTTTGCCAACGTAAACGTGGGATTTTTGAAACAATGGAATATTTAAGTGATACTCGGGTAAACGTGATCTACCATATTCCGTTATCCGAAATCATTTTTGATTTTTTCGATAAGTTAAAGAGTTCGACTCGTGGCTATGCTTCACTTGATTACGAGATTGACGATTACAAGCCAAGTAAGTTAGTGAAGATTGATATCCTCCTAAATGGGGATAAGGTTGATGCATTGAGCTTTATTGCGCATAAGGACTTTGCAGCGGAGCGAGGACGGGATATTACTTCTAAGTTAAAGAAGATTATTCCCCGACAAAACTTTGAAATTCCAATTCAAGCAGCAATTGGTTCAAAGATCATTGCCAGAACAAATATTAAGGCTTACCGGAAGGATGTTACCGCACGGATCCATACTGGTGACCCCGATCGGCGGGCCAAGCTTTTGGAAAAGCAGAAGCGTGGTAAGAAACGGATGAAGGCTGTGGGAAAAGTTGATATTCCGCAAGAAGCCTTTATGGCTGTCCTTAAGACCGATGAAGAAGTAGATGAGAAGTAAAAAAACGACGTTCCTATTTTGGAATGTCGTTTTTTTGATTTTCGGATAGAAATATAGTATGGGGAAAAGTTATCTGGTGTATAATATGAAATATTGATTTGAGGAAGGTAAGGAAATGAAGAAAAATATTTGGCGTCAACTCTGGGATGTTCTTTCCCTCATTATTGCCGCAATTTTATTGTATTATATTGTCACTTTTTTAGACGGTTTAATTAGATAGAAAATAAGGATCACGATAACATGACATATCGCGATCCTTAAGTAGAAGTATTTAGCGAAAGTAATTGCAGAATCACTTTCGTTTTCATTATAACAAAATTTTTGATACTTGTTGTATAATTGAACGTTCTTTAAGTGAATTTAATTTTAAGATTATTATTGTATTGTTAATTAACACTAATGGCCAGTGTTAATTATAAAAGTGCTATAATAAATCTAACAATGGGTATCGAAGGGAGCTATTTTAGTATGACTACAAGGACATTTTCCGCTGAAGAACTTGCAAAGTATAATGGTCAAGATGGTAATCCAGCCTATGTCGCAGTGGAAGGAACGGTTTATGATGTTAGTAATATTCCCGCTTGGCGTAACGGGAAACATCACGGTAATTTGGCTGGTCATGATGTGAGCGCCGCAATTAAACGTTCACTTCATATGAAGCGGGTTCTTGAAAGTTTACCAGTAGTTGGTAAGTTTACTGGCGATCCTGAAGTTTAAGAAATAGATATATAAGGGGCGACGAAAGATCACTTTTCGCCGCCCCTCTTTTTTAATCGAGATGACCTAACAAAAGAAAATTAGATTAATTCTAAATAATCTTGGAGGTACCTAGCTAAACCATTATGTTCGTTATCAAGTGGGGTTACATCGTCTGCAATTGACTTAATTTCTGGAATGGCGTTATTCATTGCAACGCCACGACCAGCAGCATCAATCATTTCCAGATCGTTCTTTTCATCACCGAAAGCAATAATATGGGTCCGGTCAATTCCATACTGTTTAGCGATGTAAAACATGCCAGATTCCTTATGAGTTCCGCGGTGAATTAACTCAAGAATATGATATGGGCCGCCCCAAACCCGTGGTTCGACAAACTCCCCGTATTTTTCGTTAACGGCTTTGATGATCCGATCTTTGCTACCGGGCGTGTATTCGATCGTCATTGCAATTGGGTCGTCGCTAAGGTTTTTTTTACTAAGAGATTGCTCTGGTCTAAGTTTGTTTGGGAGAAATTCAGGAACATCTTCGGTTGCTTGGTTTGCCCAGAACCGTTCCTTACTTTCAACGGTGATTGTTTCAATTCCTAGTTCCGCTTTATGGACTAAGAGATCAAGGGCAAGCTCTTTTGTTAATTCAATTTCGTATTCCTTATCCCAATTTTCATGAGGAATGTGGGTGAGAGCCCCATTAAAATTAACCATTGGAGTTTTAATTCCAATCTGGTCATAAATATGTTGAGCGATTCGATAAGGGCGACCAGTAATAATGCTGACGATGTGACCTTTCTTGGCCGCAATACGTAAAGTGTTAATTGTTTCAGCAGTTAATTTTGATTGATTATTTAATGTTGTTCCATCAAGGTCGATGGCAATTAGGTGTTGATCCATTGAAGTTGTCACTTCCTTTGATTTATTATTGCGAATAATTAAATATTATACCTGGAATTAAGAAAAAGTTAAATGAAATGCAAGAATGCGCTGAGGAAATGTTTAGGAACCAGCTAAAATAAGTTATAATTTGATTAAGATTAAATTGATGGAGTGATGAAAGAAATGCAACTACCGAGTGCATTTAAAGCTAAATATCAGCAATTGTTAGGAGAAGAAGCGCCGGCATTTTTGACAGCATTAAGTAATGAGGAAAGTGTAAGTGGCTTTCGAGTTAACCCTCTTAAGAATGGTCTCCCGCAAGAAACGATTAGTAAAGCTGAAGGGAAAGTCCCTTATGTTCCGACTGGGTATTATGGACAGGTTAATGGAAAATCACTTGATCATGTTACAGGGTGGATATATAGTCAGGAACCATCAGCAATGTATGTAGGCGAGGTAGTTGATCCACAGCCCGGTGAAAAGGTACTTGATCTTTGCGCAGCACCTGGAGGAAAATCGACCCATTTAATTTCATTGATGAAGGACCAAGGACTGTTAGTTGCCAATGAAATCTTTCGAAAACGGGCACAAGTTTTAGCCGAAAATTTAGAACGGTGGGGGACTCGGCATACAGTAGTTACCAATGAGAGTCCGGAAGAATTAGAAAAACAATTCCCCCACTTTTTTGACCGAATCTTAATTGATGCACCATGTTCTGGAGAAGGAATGTTTCGGAAAGAACCAGCAGGAATTGAATACTGGAATCCTGACTATCCGGCTGAATGTGCTAATCGTCAACGAAAAATTATCGCTTCGGCAATAAAGATGTTGAAACCAGGTGGGATACTGGTTTACTCGACTTGCACGTTTGCTCCTGAAGAAGATGAACAGAATGCGAGTTGGATTCTTAAAAATTACCTCGAGATGCGAATGGAAGAAATTAAAGCATATCCGGGAATGGATCGAGGACGTCCTGAATGGGCGGATGGTAATCCTGAATTAACAAAGGCAATTCGCTTATTTCCGCATCATCTTAAAGGAGAAGGTCACTTTATTTCGAAGTTCCGTTATGGTAGCGCACTAGCAGTGGATGGTTCAAAGCGAAAGGAACGGAAAAAGAAGAAGCAGCAAAATAAGTATGGCCTAAGCAGGGAACAACAATTGTTATTTAATGATTTTCGGCAAAAGGTAATTCCCAACTACCAGCCAAATAAACTGCTCCTATTTGGAGATCAACTTTATGACTTGCCAGCAGGGATTAGTGAAATTGATAACCTAAATATTCTTCGCCCGGGTTTACATCTCGGAACATTTAAAAAACGGCGGTTTGAACCATCGTTGGCTTTAGCACTTGCATTAAAACCAGAAGATACCCAAAAGTCTCTAGAAGTAAATAAAGAGCAGTGGCGTCAATATGTTCATGGTGATACCTTTACAATTAAGGACCAGTTACCTAACGGCTGGTACCTATTAATTTGTGATAACCATCCCTGTGGTTTTGGTAAGTTAGTTCAAGGGACAGTCAAAAACTTCTATCCAAAAGGATTACGGTTTTAGGGGGAAATAAAATGAAGGAAAAACGGGCATTTCATGTTAATGGGTACCTTGGCTTACTGGGGGCAATCATCGGTGGTTTAGTTGGTCTTTGGCTGGTATATAGTGGATTTCGATTAGGACATCTATTAACAATGATTGTTGGAATCATCTTAGTTATTCTTATCTTAATTTTGACAAGTAGCTTAACTATTGTTCAGCCAAACGAGGCCAAGGTATTAACGTTTTTTGGAAACTATATTGGGAGTATTCGTGATGCCGGTTTGTTTATGACCGTACCGTTCACTGATAAAGAATCTATTTCTCTTCGGGTACGGAACTTTAATAGTCAAATCCTTAAGGTAAATGATTCTAAAGGGAACCCGGTTGAGATTGCAGCGGTAATAGTCTTTAAAGTAGTTGATACTGCTAAGGCACTATTTTCGGTTGATGATTACGAGCAATTTGTACAAATTCAGAGTGAATCGGCAATTCGTCATGTTGCCAGTGAGTACCCGTATGACACGTTTGAAAATGAAAATGCGTTAACCCTGCGGAGCAATCCAACCGAAGTTTCAGATCGGTTAGCAAATGAGTTGCAAGAACGATTAAACGTTGCTGGGGTTAAGATTATTGAAACCCGATTGACTCATTTGGCTTATGCAACTGAAATTGCTAGTGCGATGCTACAAAAACAGCAGTCATCGGCCATCCTTTCAGCAAGAAAAATTATTGTTGAGGGTGCTGTATCAATTACTGAAGATGCAATCGATCGCTTAGCAAAGGAAGCAAATTTAGAGCTAACTGATGAACAGCGTCTTCAAATTATCAATAATATTATGGTGGCAATCATTAGTGAACGGGGAACCCAACCGGTAATTAATACCGGAACTCAGCAGTAACTGGAGCGAAAAAACACATGTTATATTTAACAATTTTAATGGCCGAGAGGGTCGGTTTTGTTATTATCTGTGCCTTCCTTCTTGTTAATATTCCCGTCTTTCGGCGATGTTTATTTGCCCAAACGATTACTGCAAAATTACAATTAGTAGTAATCTTTTCCTTCTTTGCGATTATGGCGAATATTACCGGGATTGAAATTGACCCCACCAATGAATTACATAATAAGGTTCTTCTAACTGCTGTATCACATGATTATTCAGTTGTGAATGCGCGAATTCTTGCTGTTACAACAGCGGGAATTATTGGTGGTCCATGGGTAGGGGGATCAGTTGGCTTAATTGCTGGGATCCACCGGGCTTTTCAAGCTGGTTTTGCCAGTGAAGCCTGGTTCTATATTCCAAGTTCTACGTTAATTGGGCTCCTTTCTGGTTATCTGTACAAGGATAAGAATAGTTCCTTTACTGTTATGACACCGTGGCAGAGTTTTGTCGTTGGTTTATCAATGGAATCAATCCAGATGATTTTTGTATTCCTGTTTAGCCCAACTGGTTGGCTCCTGGTTCGCTATATTGCAATTCCCATGATTTTAATTAGTTCTTTAGGAACGTCAATTTTTATTTCAATTATTACAATGTATCTTCGTCAAGAAGAGGAAACCCGGGCAACCCAAACTCACTCGGTTTTAAAATTAACTAATCAAACATTGCCATATTTCAGAAATGGGCTTAATTTCAAATCTGCCCAGCAAGTTGTCCGAATTATTAAAAAATATACAAACTTTGATGCAATTAGTATTACCGATCGCAATACCATTCTCGCTCATATTGGTGCAGGAAGCGATCACCATATTTCAGGAAAGACAATGGTAACGACCTTGTCCGAATCTGTCATTCAAAGTGGCCAGGTAAAGGTTGCAAGAAATGCGGAAGAAATTGGATGTTCCCATATTAATTGTCCTTTACAGGCGGCAATTGTTGTCCCACTTCGAGGTGCGGATAGCGTTGTTGGGACATTAAAGATGTATTATACGGATAGTTGGAAATTAACACCGGTTGAGATTCAATTAGCAACTGGCCTAGGGGAAATTTTTGCTAACCAAATTGCTTTAGGGAATGCGGAAATGCAGGCGAAATTAGTTCGCGACGCTGAGATTAAATCACTTCAGGCACAAGTAAATCCGCATTTTTTCTTTAACGCCATTAATACAATTAGTGCGTTGATGCGGCGAGATAGTGAAAAGGCTCGACAACTTCTTCTTCAGTTGAGTACGTATTTCCGTTCAAACCTTGTTGGTGCACGTGAAACACAGATAACATTAACTCAGGAGCGTCAACATCTTAATGCCTACCTCAGTTTAGAGATGACCCGTTTTCCAAATAAATATGATGTTCAACTAAATAGTACCGTTAGTGACGATGTTTTATTACCACCATTTACAATCCAAGTCCTAGTTGAGAATGCGTTAAAACATGCTTTTGGAAAGCGAAAAACCGAAAATTATGTAACTATAAACATTAATAAACAAAATGATCGATTGATTATTAAAGTTAAAGATAATGGTCAAGGAATTTCCCATGACCTAATAAACCATCTTGGACACCGAGCCGTACCGTCTGAGCACGGTTCAGGAACTGCATTACATAACTTAAATCAACGATTAATTGGATTGTATGGAGAAGATAGTTGCCTTCATTTTAAGAGTAGTGAGCAAGGAACAACTGTTATGATCTCCATTCCATTTACTAAAAAAGGAGGTCAAGTGAATGAAAGTCTTAATTGTGGATGATGAACCATTAGCGCGGGATGAGCTTCATTATTTACTGGAACAAAATGATCTCATTAATGAAATTAATGAGGCTGATGGAATTAATTCAGCTCGGGAGGAGGTTGAAAAGAACCAGCCTGATCTAATTTTTCTGGATATCCAATTAGGTGATGGTAGTGGGATGGCTTTTGCTAAACGGCTAAAGAAGATCAATAATGGTCCCTACATTGTCTTCGCCACGGCTTATGATCAATATGCTTTGGATGCTTTTGAGGCTGATGCGATTGATTATGTTTTAAAACCATTTGAACAAGAGCGAATTAACGATGCGGTAAATCGGGTTGCTAAGTTGTTGAAGAATAATCAGCACAATAATGAAGTTACCCCTCAACAGAAGAATCCTCGAATCTCACTAACCAATGATGAACGAACAATTGTAATTCAGAAGCGAAATATTCTTTATGTTCAGGCACAAAATGGAAAAGCGGTTGTCCATACTGAGGATCAGGAAATAATTAGTAAACAAACGTTAAATAGCATGATTAGTTTATTAGATCCAAACAGGTTTATCCGGGTTCATCGTAGCTTTGTTGTTAACCTTAATAAGGTACATGAATTGCAGCCAAGTTTTAACCATACTTATGAGTTAACTCTTGATGATGGAAGTAAAATTCCTGTAAGTCGGTCATTTGTTTCCGCAACGAAGCAAGCTTTAGGAGTAAAGTGAAGTTAAACTAATAAAAAGGAAGAAGATCGTGATAATGATTACATGAACTTCTTCCTTTTTCTATTATTAAGAGAAATCAAAAAACTAATATTCGATCAATAGTGTACAAATATATTGAAGAAGAATAGACAATGATTATATTGATATACCAACGTTTGGTTAGAGAATTCTAATATAAATAGCTGCTTAATTTTCGAAATTGTAAATATGGTAACAAAGTCTAGTGGCATTTCACACCTCGTTTAGGGCATTTCATCTTAAAATATGGCTATTTAAGTGTGAAAGCGAACACAAATCGTTAAAAAAGTGTAAATTAATAATCGAAGAGGCGTTTTAGAATAACGCTGAACAAAATTAATTTTTTATTTCTGTGGGAGGGAATAAGTTATGGAAAAGGACAAACAACCTAAGGATTCCAACATTTATGTTCAAATGGGAATCTTTGCTGCTATTTTATTTGTTTCTCAATTGATCTCTGATCTTTTTCCAAAGAGCTTTGTTGTACCAACTCCTTTAATTGGTATGGTATTGCTTTACATTCTGTTGGCATGTCACATTGTTAAGCTTCACCAAGTTGCTAAGTTTGGTGACTTTATGATCGGACTAATTGCATTCCTGTTCGTTCCATCAGGTATCCAATTAGCCGCTCACCTTGACATCATGAAAAAGGAAGGACTTCAAGATGTTATCGTAATCATTATTTCTACGATTATCATTCTTGTTGTTATTGCCTACGTTGGTGCCCTTGTTATGAGCATTCACCACAAGATTACTGGTACTAAAGAAGACTAGGGAGGCACAATAATTATGGCTAATACGATTGTTACAAATCTAGCATTACCATTTACTGGTATCTTCATTTCATTGATTGTTTACCTAATTGGTATGTGGTTAACAAAGATTAGTAATGGATTCTTCCTTTTTAACCCATTACTTGTTGGTATGGTACTTGGTATCGTTGTCTTAGCAATTTGGGCTAAGGGTACTGGTTCTACTACCGCTGCTGTTTACAAGAAGTTCTACCTTCCTGGTGGTAACATGATTTTCTGGTTCTTGAACCCAGCTACTATGGCCTTCGCTATTCCAGTTTACCGTGTTAACAACATCTTCAAGAAGTACTGGTTTGATATTATCGTAATCTGCTTCGTTGGTGGATTTATTTCATTGTTCCTTATCAACCTTGTATGTAAGTTGTTCGGCCTTTCTGCTGCTTCAACAGCATCAATGTTGCCACAAGCTGCAACTACTGCTGTTGCCATGCCAATTGCTGCTGGTGTACATGGTGTTCCAGCTGTTACTGCGATGGCATGTATCCTTAACGCCGTTGTTATCTACGCATTGGCTGAATTCCTCATCAAGGTTCTTGGCTTGAAGAAGATTTCTGCGGTTGCTACTGGTTTAGGTTTAGGTTCTGCCGGGCACACTGTTGGTTCTGTTAAGGCTCTTTCTCTTGGTGAAGTTCAAGGTGCTATGGCCGGTGTTTCCGTTTTGATTATTTCACTGGCTATGGATATTTTGGTACCAATTTACGCTCACCTATTCATGTAATTTAATTTATCGTTAAGGAGAAACTGAATTATGTCAAAAAATCATCAAAAAGTTGTTCTTGTTGGTGACGGACAAGTTGGTTCGGCTTACGCCTATGCACTAGTTCAACAGGGCTTGGCTGAAGAATTGGCAATCGTTAACCTGTCAAAGGAACACGCAGAAGGTGACGCCCTCGATTTAGAAGACGCAACTGTTTTTACTGCTCCTAAACAAGTTTACCAGGCTGATTATAATGCCTGCGCGGATGCTGACCTAGTTGTAATCTGTGCTGGTGCTGCTCAAAAGCCAGGCGAAACTCGTCTTGACTTAGTTGAGAAGAACCTCAAAATTATGGAGCAAATTACTAAGAGTATTATGGCTACCGGTTTTGATGGAATTCTCTTGTTAGCTACTAATCCGGTTGATATTTTGACCTATGCGGTTCAAAAGATTTCTGGATTACCTACTAATCGTGTTATTTCATCTGGTACTTCACTTGATTCAGCACGTCTTCGGATTGCCTTAGCTAAGAAGCTTGAAGTTAGTCCATTAGATATTAGTGCTAATATTATGGCAGAACACGGTGATTCAGAATTCGCTGCGTATTCCAGTGCAACTGTTGGTGGCAAGCCTCTTCTTCAAATTTGTGAAGAAAGGGGTATTAGTAATGATGAATTGCTAAAGATTGAAGATGATGTACGTCATAAGGCATACGAAATCATCAATCGTAAAGGCTTTACCGCGTATGGAGTTGCAACTTGCATAATGAGAATTACACGGGCAATTCTTCGGGATGAAAATGCTGTATTACCTGTTGGGGCTTATGTCGATGGTGAGTATGGTATTAAGGATAATTACCTAGGAACTCCGGCTGTAATTAATGCATCTGGTGTTTCAAAGGTGATCGAAGTTCCGTTGAATGAACGGGAGAGTGAAGCGATGGCTAAGTCATCTGAAGCTCTAAAGAAAGTTGCTACTGATGGTATGACTAAAGTTGGTTTAGTTAACTATTTAATCAAGTAGTAATAAAAAAGATGTGATGAACTTTCATCACATCTTTTTCTTTTTGGGTATACACTATCTGGTATTGATGAAAAATCAATACCAGTTTTTTGTACACAAAAAGGACAACTGTTGCCCTCGTGTTGTACAATCAATTCACCACAAAAATCATGTAAAGAAGGTTATACAGATGTCCCTAAATAATTCTATCCTAAATCTCCTCGGAATTGAAGACC
>NZ_JACIUZ010000010.1 GCF_014145505.1 Limosilactobacillus fastidiosus | reverse complement strand
AAGTTAGCCCGGTAACTTCAGCCGAATACCCCCAAAAAGCCTACCGTCCACGTCATTCAATTATGAGTTTGGCAAAGGTAAAGGAAACGGGCTTTGCGGTCCCAACGTGGGAAGAGGCATTGGCAAGGTTGATGGAAAAGATAGGATAATTATCTTCGCCTAAAGTAGGTTCAACATAGCTAACATTAGTATCCTTACTACTATTACTTTGTGTTATATCCATTCCTAGAGAACGTTGCTTCTGAATTACCTGCGGGTTCAGTAATTGATTATGATGCCTGGTCTCGCCATAATGGGGAAGTGTGGTTACGTCAACCATGGGCGGATGGTCAATATGGTTATATTCCATGTCAAAATGGGATAACCAATGAACCTTATGGGACCTTTAGTGAACAATAAAAGCCACTCACGATTAATTTCGTGAGTGGCTTTCTTAATTGGGTATACACTATCTGGTATTGATGAAAAATCAATACCAGTTTTTTGTACACAAAAAAGGACAACTGTTGCCCTCGTATTGTACAATCAATTCACCACAAAAATCATGTAAAGAAGGT
>NZ_JACIUZ010000001.1 GCF_014145505.1 Limosilactobacillus fastidiosus | reverse complement strand
TTATCGGATTAATTGAGTTAGCGATTATTTCTTAAAACTCAAAATAACGCGGTGTTCTCGGTTTGTTTTGTTAATTAATAAAGAAAATTGATATTATTTAGTTTTCAAAGTGCAAGCTCGTTAACCTCACGGTTAACAATGGAGAATAACGGAATCGAACCGATGACCTCCTGCTTGCAAAGCAGGTGCTCTCCCAGCTGAGCTAATTCCCCATATATGGGCCTAAATGGACTTGAACCATCGACCTCACGCTTATCAGGCGTGCGCTCTAAACCAGCTGAGCTATAGGCCCAAATAAGCGTCATAATCTTGTTTTGAGAGTAAACCTCTCAAAACTAAACAAAGTTTCAACAATGTGTAGGTTTCCGTTTTATTCCTTAGAAAGGAGGTGATCCAGCCGCAGGTTCTCCTACGGCTACCTTGTTACGACTT